>JARKNW010000177.1 GCA_029976075.1 Pleomorphomonas sp. | reverse complement strand
CCGTCACGGCCGAGATCAGGTCCGGCGAGACGTCGATACCGTACAGTTCCTGCACATGACCGACGATCTCGCGGGTGCTCATGCCGCGCGCGTACATGGAGATGATCTTGTCGTCGAATCCTGGAAACCGCCGTTGGTATTCGGCCTGAAGCTGAGGATCGAAGCTGGATTGCCGATCGCGCGGGATGTTGAGTTCGACCGAGCCGCTGTCAGTCAGTACCGTCTTCTCGCCATAGCCGTTGCGGCTATTGCCGGCACCGCCCTCGCCGGTGAGATGATCCATCTCCGCATTCAACGCTCGTTCCGCCAACGCCTTCTTCAGCTGATCGAGCAAGCCATTGCTGTCAAATGCCGACTTGGCATCCGCCCCAGCCAGAAGCTGGTCCAAAAATCGCTTCTGGGATAATAGGTTCTTTCCGTCGTGACATAGGGTTCCTCCTTCGATCCCACTATGAACGCCCGCACACGAAATTCCTGACACTCCCTTTCCGCCTGGCACCTCGTCGACATCTGCCGCCTGTGCGAGGAACGCTTTGGCGTGACCTATTCGGTGAGCGGCATGTTCGATCTCCTGAAGGGTCTCGACCTTAGCTGGCAGAAAAGCCGGCGGCGTCACCCTCAGGCCGATGCCGCCGCCCAGAAGGCGTTCACTCACCAAAGCCGTGAAGCGCATCGCCAAACGGCAGAAAGGCAAACAGATACAGCTCTGGTATCAGGACGAAGTCCGGGGCGGACAGAAGGGACGCAGCGCCCACGTCTGGTTCGAGAAGGGCGTCCGACCGGTCATGAGTACCGACAAGCGCTTCAAATCGGTCTACATCTACGGCGCCATCCAACCCGGTACCGATGACGCTTTCGCGCTCGTCCTACCAAGGGCCGACACCATGATGATGCGCCTCTATCTCGGTACCTTTGCACAAAGCCTGCCACCCAACGTTCACGTTGTGCTGGTGCTCGACAAGGCTGGATGGCACGTCACCGGACGGCTCAAGCCGCCTAACAACATCACTCTCGTCCATCTGCCGGCCTATTCGCCGGAACTCAACCCGGTCGAACGCCTCTGGCTCTATCGCAAGGAGCGTTTCCTCTCCCATCGCATCTTCGGCGACCAACACGCCATAGTCGATGCCTGCGCAAAGGCATGGAACGAACGAAAGGTCGAAGCAGGGCGCATCGCCATGCTCACCGGCTACCCATACATCCGAAGCGTCATGACCTGATGGAACTGGTATTATATCTCTTGGAAACAGAGTCGGACCTCAAGCTGCCAGATCGTCGGCTGGTGAGGCCACTCGCACGATGTCCTTGACACCACGACGGCCAAGCGCGGCGAGCAGGGTCTCGACGGCGTTCGGTTCAGCATCGCCGGTCAGCATCAACTGCCCTGCCAGTCGGGCGAACAGCGCAAAAGCCGCATCGGCACGCAAGCGACCGAGATCGATCAGCACCAGATCGTAGGTCTGCTCGAGTGCCTCGATCAGCATGGCCGCAGCCTCAGCATCATCGGCGAGGGCAGCCAGAGGACGCCGGCCCGCACCGATCTCATGGGCTCGCGAGCTGCCGTTGCGCTGGATGACGTCGGCAAAGTCGGCATCTCCAGCGAGCAACTCGGCAAGGCCCGGCCGATCGCAGGCGCGTCGGCTTGCATCGATCACCACAATTCGAGCGCCATTGAAGCCGCCTTCGCGGGCAAGCTCATCGACAAGACGGCGGTTCTCGTCGCCCTCGCCAAAACAGGCCACAGCGACCCGACGGCGCCCTGCGAGATCGACAGCTGGAACGATCGTTGAGGTGGCTGGGGATATTACGGGAGCTGATTCAGCTCCATCCACCGTACCAGCAGCCTCACGGTCGGCTATCATCGCGTCATGGGGATTCGGAACATCGACGGACAGCGGAGCCTCTTCGGGCAACTCGGCCACATCGCGACGACGCCAACGGCCTATCGACGCAATGCCCGCGCCAAGGAGAAGAACCAAGAAACCGGCCACAGCGCCCCCCGCCTGGGGCGAAAGAGTCGCCTCGGAAGCAACCGGCGCCGCACTCGATACCATCCGCGCGCCAATGCCACCTTCAGCCCCTTGCAAGAGAAGATAATCGGCGAGGACATGATCGACGAAGCGAACGGCGAAATCGGCGTTCTCCGACGAGAATCGCACATCGATTGCCCTGCCCCGGCCCGACGGCACAGCCGAGAATCGCATAGCCAAGGCATCGGTCAGCCGCTCTTCCGGCGAGACCAGCTTGCCCCCACCCAAGCCAAGCGCCATCAGGACCCGAGCCTGAAGCGATGGCTTGGAGAAGGCACTAGCCTCGGTGACGCCCAGTTCGGCCGCCGCGCGGCGCAACGTGTCGCGGGAAGCGATGAGCTTGGCCTGCGCTTCAAGAACAGCAACATCGACACTATTTTCGCCCGCACCCTTTCGATCGATGGCGAGGCTGGCGTGCACCTCGCCTCCCGACGGGATGCTCGACAGAACGACATGAGTCGCTATGGCAGACGAGGCGGCCAGCGCAACCAACAGGGCCGCTCGGCGCAAAATCGGCCCCAAACCAGCCGAACGCACACCCTCCCCGGCCTCGTCGGCTGGGGGTGGACCAAATACGTTCATGGGTCGAACTTGCCTTTCCATGCGAAAAGCATGGGCGGGTATGGTAACCAGCCCGTTAAGCATCGCGAATTTGTTACTGGCCGCGCCGGCATTCTTACCGCCGTCAAGTTTTCATAAAGACTTGTTAATCAGCGTTTTCCTTTCCTTAACCATGCGAGACTAGGGTCTTTCATCGTATATTCGTGCTGATTTCGTGGGGATTTTCGCATGCAGCGACGCGCCTTTCTCGGTCTGGCTCTGCTCGGCCTCGGCGCCTGCACGACTCTGCCCCGGCAACGGGTGCCGGGCACGACCCCATCCGTTCCGGATGGGCTCGACGGTCCGTATCGCCTCGATAGCGGCGACAAGGTTCGCATCACGGTCTTCGAGCAAACTGCCCTGTCCGGAACTTTCTCGGTCGACCAGGCGGGCTACATCGCCTATCCCTTGGTAGGGAACGTAGCGGTGCGTGGCATGACCACGCAGGAAGTAGCGGGCGCCCTCACACGCGGCCTGAAGAACGGATATTTGAACAAGCCCGACGTGACGGTCGAGATCGACACCTACCGGCCCTTCTTCATCATGGGCGAAGTGCGCAATCCCGGGCAGTATACCTACGTCAACACCATGACGATCGAGACAGCCGTTGCCATCGCCGGAGGCTTTACCGCCCGTGCCGACGAAAGCCGCGTCGAGGTGTCCCGCCGGTTGAATGGCAAGACTTACACCGGAACGCTCCCCCCCAGTGCTCTCGTCAGGCCCGGTGACGTCCTGAAAGTTGCACAGCGGCTATTTTGAGCCGCCGATCGCGGATGCGTCCGACTGAGATTATTCACAGTTTTACTTCACTTCAGGATTTTTGGATCATCATGGCGGCCTCGGTCGCCCTGATCATCGGAATGGATTGCAATGAGCGCCACAGAGCCAGCCTCCGGCCCCGCTTCCCACCTCACGACAACGGCGGCGACCGTTGCCGAACACTACCGCAACGCTTCCATCGCCCCCTCTCTGGTGAGCGGCTTGGCCGCAGCCTTCGAATGGTTATGCCTATCCATCGTCGGGGCTGGCTTGCTGCCCCTGTTCTCGGTGCCGTTGGCCGGCTTGACGACGGCCATTCCGATCGGCGCGGCCTTCCTGACGCTGCTGGTTGCCCAGGTTCTCGGAGCCAACGACCTTTCGCTGCTACGCCGTCATTCCCAGCGGTTCGCCAAGCTCCTGGTTGCCTGGTCAAGTGTATTCGGCTTCGTATCCGTCCTGCTGATCGTGGGCGACGGCGCAACCGGCGTGGCGCGACTGTGGTTTCCCGTCTGGTACGTGGTCGGCGTGATGGCGTTGGGCCTCTCCTCCGCCATCACCGCGACTGCCACACGCCACCTCACCCGAGCCGGACGTCTGCAGAAGCGGGCCGTCATCCTTGGCGGTGGTGCCATGGCGGAGTCGCTGATCACCGCGCTTGAGGAGACCGGCGGCAACGAACTGGCCATTCTCGGCATATTCGACGATCGCAACGACGACCGTAGCCCGGAGAACCAGCAAGGCTTCCCCAAGCTGGGCAACACCTCCGACCTCGTCGATTTCGCCCGCCTCGCCGCCGTCGACCTGGTGATCGTCGCCCTGCCGCCGACTGCCGAAGTGCGTATCCTGCAGCTCCTGAAGAAGCTTTGGGTCCTGCCGGTCGACATCCGCCTGTCCGCCCACTCGAGCAAGCTGCGCCTTCGCCCGCGCTCCTACTCCTATATCGGGCGCGTACCATTTCTCGATCTGTTCGACCGGCCGATCACCGGCTGGTCGCAGGTATCGAAACGCGCATTCGACGTGGTCATCGCCAGCCTCGCCATTATCGCGCTGTCCCCCCTGATGCTCGGCGCCGCCATAGCCGTCAGGGCGACGTCCAAGGGACCGGTCCTGTTCCGTCAGCCGCGCTACGGCTTCAACAACGAGGTGATCTCGGTGATGAAGTTCCGCTCGATGTACGCCGACCAGACGGACATCAAAGCCGACAAGGTTGTCACACGCGGCGATCCACGCGTCACGCCAGTCGGCCGCTTCATTCGCAAGACCTCGATCGACGAACTCCCGCAGCTGTTCAACGTGCTGAAGGGTGACCTGTCGCTGGTCGGGCCACGCCCGCATGCCGTCAATGCCCATACCGCGCACAAGCTTTGGGAAGAAGTGGTGGACGGGTACTTTGCGCGCCACAAAGTGAAGCCAGGGGTCACCGGCTGGGCCCAGATCAACGGTTGGCGCGGCGAAGTCGATACGCCAGACAAGATCCAGGCACGCGTCGAGCATGACCTCTACTACATCGAGAACTGGTCGGTCCTGTTCGACCTCTACATTCTCATGCTGACGCCAATCCGCATCCTGAACCAGGAAAACGCCTACTGAACTGAATGCACGTCACGAGCGGCACGGAAGTCGACGCCAAGCCCCAGGGCATCGGCGACGATGACAGCGCCCTCTGCGACCGGCGCGGCGACGGATATGCCGCGTAACAGATGCAGACAGTCGAAGATTCTCTCCTTCGGCACCGCCGTGGCCGAGACAACGGGCAGAAGCGCCAGACTGCCGCCCGACACCCGCACGGTCGTCGTTACCATGCGCTTGGGCGACACCACCTCCTCGGCGGCATAGGCGAGCCCCTTGTTGCAGGTGAAGCCGGCCATGTCCGCGACGACACCATCTTCGACAGTGACCTCGCCACCGCACCCAATCGGGCAGCCGATGCACTGGATGGCATGAACCACACGCGCCATCACGCCTCCTCCTCGATCTCTTCGTGTGCCTCAACCTTCTGGGGAGCCGGAACGACACGAAACTCCAGCGAGGCGGCTGCGCCGATCTTGCGGACGGGAATATCGGCGACAATCATCTCGCTCGGCTTCACCACCCTGAGCTTGCGCTCGAAGGCGAGCTCTCCGTCGGCCCAGAACTGCAGCAGCGACGCACCCATCGGCTTGGCAGCCCGGAAGTAGAACCGGATGCTCATCTTGCCTGGTTCGAAATCCGACAGCCGCTGCGGCACGACGGTGCGAAGCCCCTCCCCCGCCATGACCGGACGTTCGCCAGCGGAGATTGCCAGCTCGCCACGCGCATGCCGTGCCGCCGAGCGGCCGGCGATCGCCGCCTCCTCGGACACCCAGTCGACGAGATCATGCACATGCAGGACGTTGCCAGCGGCAAAGAAGCCGGGAATCGACGTCTGACGGAACTGATCGACGCGGGCGCCACTGGTGATCGGATCGAGCGCAACGCCAGCGGCCCGACCAAGCTCGTTTTCCGGAATGAGGCCGACGGAAAGCAACACGCAATCGCAGGCGACGTCGAAGGCGGTGCCCTCGATCACCTCCAACTTATCGTTCACCTTCGACACGGTGATGCCGGTCACCCGGTCCTTGCCATGGATCGCCGTCACCGAATGGCCGAGGTAGAGCGGAATACCGAAGTCCTCGAGGCATTGGACGATATTGCGCGTCAGGCCGTTGGAATAGGGCATGATCTCGAAGACAGCCTTCACCTTGGCGCCTTCGAAGGTCATCCGGCGGGCCATGATGAGACCGATGTCGCCCGAACCGACGATCACCACCTCCTTGCCCGGAAGATACCCCTCCATGTTGACCATGCGTTGGGCGGCGCCGGCGGTGAACACGCCAGCCGGGCGACTGCCCGGCGTGCGAATGGCGCCGCGTGTCCGCTCTCGACAGCCCATGGCGTAGACCACCGACTTCGCCTTGACGACCGTCAGGCCGGCATGTGGACTGACCGAGGTGATGACACCGCCCGGCTCGGCAGCCAGCACCGTCGTGTCGAGCCAGACGTCAATGTCGGTCGCCTTGACCATGTCGATATAGCGATGGGCGTAACCCGGCCCGGTCAGTTCCTCCTCGAAGCGGCGCAGGCCGAATCCATTATGGATGCATTGCTGCAGGATGCCGCCGAGTTCGCGGTCGCGCTCGAGGATGAGCACGCGTTCGGCGCCAGCTTCGCGGGCTGCGAGCGCCGCCGCCATGCCGGCCGGTCCACCACCGATGGTGACGACGTCGTAGAAAAACTCACGCATGGGCGGTCTCCTCCGCTGCGAAGTCGGCGCGCGACAGGAACAGCCAGGAGTTCGCCGAATCCTTGCGGACAGCGGTAATCGGAATGCCGAGTTCGCGGGCGAGAATAGCGGTTACGCGTGGTCCGCAGAAGCCACCCTGGCAACGACCGGCACCGGCCCTCACCCGTCGCTTGACACCGTCGACCGTGCGGGCGCCGCAGGGCGATTGAATGGCAGCGACGATCTCCGCCTCGGTGATGGTCTCGCAGCGACAGATGACGCGCCCGAACAATGGATCGCTGGCGACCAATCGCGCCTGGGCCTCGCGGTCGAGTTCGTGGAAGCGCGGCTTTGGCGGATTGACCGGCACGAAGCTCGGTTTTGCCGATAGTTTCAGACCGGACTCGCCGAGCATCTCGACGATCACCTCGCCGATGGCCGGCGCTGACGTCAGCCCCGGCGACTGAATTCCGGCGGCATGGATGAAACCGCGCGCGACCGGCGACGGACCGATGACGAAATCCTTGCCGGCGGCGGCGCGCAAACCGGCGAACTCGGTGATCGCCGTGGCGAGCGGTAGCGTCGGCACGATGCGGCGTGCACCGGCAATAATCCCGGCAAGGCCACCGGCCGTCGTCTCCTTGTCTTCAGGATCCTCGATATCCACCGCGTCAGGGCCGATGAACACATTACCGTGCACGGTAGGAGACACCAGGATGCCTTTGGACACCTTGTCGGGCGTCGGGAACAGGACCGTGTTGACCAACTGGCCGACGCTGCGGTCGAACAGGATGTACTCGCCGCGACGCGGCTTGATGGTGAAGCTGTCATCGCCGGCGAAACGAGCCACCTCACCCGAATGCAGCCCGGCGGCGTTGACCACGAAGCGAGTCGCAATGCGACCGCGCGTCGTCTGCACCGCAACGATCTGCTTGTCGACGACATCGATCGCGGTCACGGCACATTCGGTGACGATACGCGCACCGTTGCGGATGGCGTTCTCGGCAAAGCCGACGGTGGCCAGGAATGGACAGACGATGGCGCCGGTTGGCGCCCACAGGGCCCCGGCGATGTCAGCCGAGATGTTCGGCTCGTGGGCTACGACTTGATCGCGATTCCAGATCTCAAGACCAGGCACGCCATTGTCGACGCCACGACGCCGGAGATCCGCAACGGTCTCCATCTGCGCGGCGTCCTTCGCCACCACCAGCGAGCCCGTAGCCTTGCGCGGAATGCCGAGGCCTTCGGCAAGTTCGGCATAAAGCTGGGCGCCGCGTACGTTGAGGCGTGCCTTCCAGGTCCCGGGTTCGGCATCGAAGCCGGCATGCAGGATACCGCTATTGGCCTTGGACGTGCCGGTGGCGACGTCGGGCGAACTCTCGATCAGCACCACTGACAAGTCAAAGCGCGACAACTCGCGGGCTATGGCGCATCCCACGACACCGCCACCGATGATGACGACGTCGGCGCTTTCCGAAAGAGGCCCCGCTCCGAAACTGCCCGTCATGCTCCGCTCCTTGCATGGAGGCGACCGCGCCCCATCGAGCCGCCCAAATCTGCCGCAACGAAGTTCGGATGATTTTCGTTTTGGTTCGATTTTGCTTTCGTATCATTTCAGGTGGAAGTTTCGGATCGGTATGAACGCCTATCGTCGGCTCCAAAGCCGGCAGCGAGGAACGACGACCAAACAAGATCGGTCTTCTGGAAAGCAGCAGAGCCGCTTTCCAGAAAGAAAGCGGCTCTGCATCAAGTTGCTTTCAAACAGCGAGGCGTCAGGCGGACAGAGCCTGCGCCACCTCGCCTGCGTCTTCACCGACGATCAGGTGGTAATTGGCGGAGCCAAGCGTCGCCACGGCCCGCACGCCCGCCTTCTTGACCAGCGATTGGTCGAAACGCTTGGGATCGGCCACTTCGACACGGACGCGGGTGCCCGAAACCGCCTCGACCGAGACGATGTTGGCGCGCCCCCCCAGGGCATCGATCACCTGATCGGCCTTCACCCGCGCAGCGGCCGACGGCGTACCGACAACGGTCTTGGCGACAACCGGCGCAGCAACAGCGGCGGGAGCGGCCCCACCGGCAGGCTGCGACCGGAGATACTCTTCCATGTCGGTCTTCATGTTCTCCGACTGCGTGCCGAAGATCACCTGCAGGCCCTGGCCGACCACCATCACACCGGCGGCGCCCATTTCCTTGAACTTCGGCTGATCGACCTTGGCAATGTCGGCGACGCCGACACGCAGGCGGGTGATGCAGGCATCGAGGTTGGTGATGTTCTGAGCGCCACCGAAAGCTGTCACCAGCTTGCGGGCAGTGGCAAAGCGATCGTTGCCGTCGAGCGCCTCATCTGCTGTTTCAACGGTGGCAACGCCATCGTCTTCACGGCCCGGGGTCTTCAGGTCGAACTTCTGGATGGCGAAGCGGAACACGCCGTAATAGATCGCCGCATAGATCGGCCCGAGGATCAGCGTCATCCACCAGTTATGGGCATTGGAACCGAAGACGTTGAACAGCAGGAAATCGATGCCACCCTGCGAGAAGGTGAAGCCCATGTGGATGTCGAGCGTGTTGGCCACGAACTGGGTGGTGGCGGCGAGCACGGCATGCACGGCGTAGAGGGCGGGAGCGACGAACAGGAAAGAGAACTCGATCGGCTCGGTGATGCCGGTCAGGAACGAGGTCAGAGCGGCGGAAATCATCATGCCCATGACCTTGAGCCGGTTCTCCGGCTTGGCGGTATGGGCGATGGCGATGGCAGCGGCCGGCAGGCCCCACATCTTGAACAGGAAAGCGCCCGACAGGATGCCGGCCGTGGCATCGCCCGCGAAGAAGCGGTTGATGTCGCCATGAACCACCTTGCCGGCGGCGTCGGTATAGGAACCGATCTCGAAGAAGAACGGCACGTTCCAGATGTGGTGCAGGCCGAACGGGATCAGCAGACGCTCGACGAAGCCGTAGACGGTGGCGGCAAGGCGCGGGTCGTTTTCGGCCGCCCAATGCGAGAAGATATCGATGCCGGACTGAACGGGCTGCCAGACGAAGGACAGCACCACGCCGGCGACGATGGCAGCGAGACCGGTGACGATCGGCACGAAGCGCTTGCCGGCGAAGAAGCCGAGATAGGACGGCAACTGGATCCGGAAATAGCGGTTGAACAGCGAAGCTGCGATCGCGCCGATGATGATGCCGCCGAACACACCGGTATCGATGGTCGGCACCGTCTTGCCGGCGAGAACCGGCACGTGCAGGAACACCGCCATGACGCTGAGCGTCGCCGTCATGACGAAATAGCCGACGACGGCGGCGATGGCGGCAACGCCGTCGTTCTTGGCGAGACCAAGAGCGACGCCGACGGCGAAGATGATCGGCAGGTTGCCGAAGATGGCATCGCCACCCTTGGCCATGACCTGCGACACGATCTCCGGCAGGAAGGAGAAGTTGGACGCGCCGATGCCGAGCAGAAGGCCGGCGACCGGCAGGACGGCCACAGGCAGCATCAGCGCCTTGCCGATCTGCTGCAGCACTCCGAATGCGGATTTGAACATGGTTGGTTACCTCTGAGACTTAAGCTTCGGGCCAGGACTGGGCGAGCATTCGGCGCACCGCCTCGCCGGATTCGAGAGCGAGCGCCGCTTCGGCGACCGCCTTGCACTTGTTCATGTCGAGTGTCCGCACCATCGC
The DNA here is from genome assembly GCA_029976075.1 of Pleomorphomonas sp. Taxonomy (GTDB): domain Bacteria; phylum Pseudomonadota; class Alphaproteobacteria; order Rhizobiales; family Pleomorphomonadaceae; genus Pleomorphomonas. The sequence goes on along the minus strand of JARKNW010000177.1, from coordinate 95,353 downwards.
CTTGATCTCGGCGATCGAGCCGGCGGTCGCCGACAGTTCGGTGACGCCGAGGCCGATCAGCACCGGCGCGGCGAGCGGGAAGGAGGCGAGCGAACCGCAGACGCCAACCCAGCGGCCGTGCGCCCTTGCTCCCTCGGCCGCCAGTTGGATCAGCCGCAGCACCGCCGGGTGGAAGGGATCGAGCTGCTTGGCTAGGCGGGGGTTCACCCGGTCGATGGCCAGCGTGTACTGCGCGAGATCGTTGGTGCCGACCGACAGGAAGTCGGCTTCCGCGGCCAGCGTCCTGGAAATGAGCGCCGCCGAGGGAACCTCGACCATGATGCCCACTTCGATCGGCGCGGTACGACCGAGCGCCTTCATCTCCTCGTCGATCACCTTGCGCACGTCCCGAAGGTCGGCGATCGTAGCGATCATCGGCAGTAGGATCTTGGTCTGGCCGTAGGGCTTCACGCGCAAGAGGGCGCGAATCTGCGTCCTCAGGAGTTCGGGCTGCCAGAGGCTCATGCGCACGCCGCGCATGCCGAGAGCGGGGTTTTCCTCCTTCGGCAGATTGGCGTAGGGCACATCCTTGTCGGCACCGGCGTCAAGGGTGCGAATGATCAGCGGCCGTCCCTTCAGGCCGTCGGCAATGGCCTGATACTGGGCATATTGCTCGTCTTCGCTCGGGGCCGAGGTACGGTTGAGGAACAGGAACTCCGACCGCATCAGGCCACAGCCCTCGGCGCCGCTCTCCAGCGCCACGGCAACATCGGCCGGACCGCCAAGGTTGGCGACCACTTCGATTCGCTTGCCGTCCGCCGTGTAGCAATCGTCCTGCGTTGCGGCACGATTGGCGGCTACGCGCTCGCGACGGCGAATGACCGCCGCGCGGATATCGGCGAGGTCCGCTTCCGGGGGATTGATCCGCACGCTTCCAAGATCGGCATCAACGATGACTGGCTGGCCATCGGGCACGCACAGCACGCCGACACCGGCGGCGACAACGGCGGGAATGCCCTTGGAGGCCGCGAGGATCGACACATGCGCCGTCGGTCCGGCATAGGCGAGAACGATGCCCGCCACCTTGGTCAGGTCCAGATCGGCGAACTGCGACGGCAGGAGATCAGCAGCGAAGACGATCGCGTTTTCCGGCAGCACGGTGGCCGAACCGGCGACGCCGAGCAGGATGGCCAGAACCCGCCGGCGAACATCCTCGAGATCGGAGGCCCGTTCTGCCAGCACCGGATTACCGAGCTTGCGCAACGCCGCGACCTGACGGTCGATGGCCGTCTTCTAGGCGTAGGCAGCGCTCTTTCCGTCTCGGATCATCGTCCAGGCGGCGTCGCGCAGATCCGGATCCTCGACGAAGGACAAGTGAGCGGTGAGAATTTCCGCCTGTTGTCCCTTGCTGGCGGCAATCTTGGCGCTGATGTCGGCTGCGGCCGACTTGAGGGCGGCGCGCAGTTCCTTGATTTCCTGCTCGACGTCGGCGCCGGTCTCGGAAACCTCGAAATCCTCCGAGGTGATCCGCACGGAGATGCCGGCCGCCAGGCCGGGCGAAGCGGTCGTACCCTCGATGGTCTTGGCAACGCCCGGTCCCCAGAGCGCCGGGGCATCGGCAGGTGCCGCGGCATTGGCTTCCGGCGCAGCGACAGGCTGCGGCGCGGCTACAGGCGCGGTGGTCGCGGCCACTTCGGGACCGCCCAGAAGCGCGGCAATCCGATTGGCAACCTCGGCGCCATCGGCTCCCTTCGCCTCGATGGTCAGCTCGTCGTTGTGCTGGGCACCGAGCAGCATCAGTCCGACCGGGCTGGCGGCACTGGCCTTGCGATCGCCGAGGCGAATGATCACTTCGGCGGTGCCCGACTTTGCAGCCTCGGCGATGAGGCCGGCGGGACGGGCGTGAATGCCATGCGGATCGGCGACACGGACCTTGACGACGGTTGCCTCACCCACAGACGGCCCAGCGGAAAACGCGGCCGCCTCGCCCTGCGGAGCGATGGTCGCGACCTCGTCGCCGGTTGCGATCTCGCGGCCGACCGAAGATACCGCCAGCGCAAACCGCTCGCCGTTGGTCAGTACCACTGGAACCACCAGGCTGCGGACCAGTTGCGAAATGACGTCCATGTCGAAGCTGATGAGCGGATCGCCCGGCTTGACCCGATCACCTTCCGCGACATGCGGCGTGAAGCCATCGCCCTTGAGCGCCACGGTGTCGAGGCCGATGTGCATCAGAACCTCGGCCCCATCCTCGGCCCTCAGCGTCACGGCATGATGGGCGCGGTGGACGGACGTGACGACGCCGGCAAACGGCGCGCGCAGCGTGGCGTCCGTCGGATCGATGGCGAACCCGTCGCCAAGAATGCGACCGCTGAACACCGGATCGGGAACGTCGGCAATGGAAACGAGCCAGCCGCCAATCGGGGCTTGCAGGCAAAGCTTGTCCTTCGCGTCGAGCGGCTTGCCGCCGCCGGACGCGTCTTTCAAATGATCAACCACGTCAAGACTCCGTTAGGTCCCGGATTTCTCCATCAGGCGGCGAAGTCGCCCAGTTTCGTTCAACTCTCGAGAATGTCCTCCGGCTCCTGCCAGGAGGTCCGCCATCGTCGCGGCGGTGCCTGGGCACTGTCGCGAAAGATCAGATCGACCGCCCATACCTCGGACAGGCTGGCCGGATCGGCTCCGCCGACCAGCGCGGCGGCAAGTTCGGCAACCCGACTGCCGGCTGCGCGGATGGGCGAGAATGTGGTGGTAAGCGCCGGCTCGAAGGCCTCTGGCCGCACCGTCGCAAGCCCATCGTCATGGGCAATGACCGAGACGTCCCGTCCGATCTTGAGACCACAGTCACAGATCGCCCGGCAACAACCGGAGGCGAGGAACATGGAAGCGCAGACGAAGGCCGTCGGCGGCGTCGATGCCTCAAGCAGCATCCGAGTGGCGCGATAGCCATGACCTTCGGTAGAGGGACCGGCCGCGAAAAGACCGGTCTCGGCGACGATCCCGTGGCGCCCAAGCGCGGCGTGCCAGCCAACCATGCGTTGCTCGGAAGCTGAGAGATCGGCTGGGCCACTGACGAGGGCGATCGACCTGTGGCCAAGTCCGGCGAGCAAGTCCACTGCCCGGCGCACACCGTCTTCATGGTCGACGTCGAGGTGAGGATAGATCAGCGAGCCGGCTGTACGGCCGCAGGTCACCGTCTGCAGGCCAAGGTGGGACAACAGGCGGATGCGGAGGTCGTCCACCTTCAGGTTGGCAAGGATCATCACGTCGACCGCCTTGGCACGAGCCAGACGACGGTAGCCGGCCTCCTCGCCATCGAAAGTGGCGTTCACATAGAGATCGCGGCCGCAACGCCCCGCCCCGTCGGCGAGCCCAGCCAGAAACTCGCCGAACACCGGATCGGCCATTTCCGCCGAGGCACCCGGCAGGACAACGCCGAACGCGCCGGACTCACCCGTGGCCAGTCGCTTGGCGCTGACGTTGGGTGTGTAGTTGAAACGCCGCGCCGCTTCGAGCACGCGAAGTCGCGTCTCCTCGTTGACCTCGGAGAAGCCATTGAGAGCCCGGCTGACTGTCGTCTTGGACAGCCCCAGGTGCTGCGCTAGCTCTCTCAGATTCACCGTTGGCCCTCCAAGCCACCACCGGACAACTTGCCCCGATGTACGGGGCTTCGAACCGGTTTGGAAACGCGATCTGAACATAATCCACCATTTCCTCCCAGCGGAAATGGTCAATCCTGTGTGCCTGTCTGGATTAATTCGATAAGAGAAATAATACAATCCGAACCGGTTTGAAAGATATGTATTACTGCGCTCGTCAAGCGTGACCAGACAATCACCGTTTTGAGCGACTGCTTCTCACTCAACGAGCATAAGACGGAAACGATCGGGGAGATGAAACCCAAAGCAGCCATGAGCACAGCGCGAGGCGATTCTCCCCTCGAACACAGTGTCACGCTTTTCAGGAAGCGAGCTGCGACATACAGTTTCCCCGGATGGGATCCGAAAACCAAACGGGAGCATATGTCGCAATTTTCCGAGACGGCTTTTCCGATCTCTGGAATCTGCACACATCTTCCCGGATGCGGCATTCAGCCGCCACCAAGACAACAAAAACAACAATTTCAGGGGAATGGATGGTCGGGCAGAGAGGATTTGAACCTCCGACCCCGTGTCCCCCAGACACGTGCGCTAACCAGGCTGCGCTACTGCCCGTCCCATCATCGTCCGTGCGTCGCCGCCGGACGGGAGGGATTTAGCCGGTTCGATCCGGCGGGACAAGTGCTAATTTCATCTGTCCCTAGCAAGGAAGGCTCTTAACGCGTCTGATCCAGGAGACGCTTGCACTCGAGAAGCTCGAACAGCGTCGATTGCAGACGCCGAATATCCTCGCGCGATAGCCCGCTACCGGAGCCGGACGCCGCGGCATGCTCGGGCGCTGCACGAAAGCGTTCCATGAAGCGGAAACCGCCTCGGCCGGCGCTCTCGGGAAGGATGCCGGCGGGCAGCGGCTCGTCCTCCACTTCGGGAGTGGCACGCACCGGGGGCGGCTCCACCCGAGGTTCGGCCCGCGACGAAGCTCTTGGCGGCTCCGGAGTCCTCTCCTCTTCGACTTCCTCGACCTGCGATTCTACATCGAATGCCTCGGAGTCGTCCTCTTCGGCCAGTCCGGAACTCGGCGACGCCGGGATCGGCTCCCCAGGATGGCGCCAAACCTCCATGACGAACCGGGCACCCTGTTCCTTCAGGATGCGCTGCACGCCCTTGATCGTGTAGCCTTCGCCGTACAGCAGGTATTGGATGCCACGCAGCAGCTCGACGTCATCAGGCCGGTAATAGCGGCGACCGCCGCCCCGCTTCATCGGCCGAATCTGACTGAACTTTGTCTCCCAGAAACGCAAAACGTGTTGCGGAAGATCCAGATCCTCCGCAACCTCACTGATAGTCCTGAAAGCGTCCGTTGCCTTTTCCACGCCGCCGCTCGACCTGATACCGCACACGGTCCGCAAAGACCAGATTCGCGAAGCACCCCACTATAAAAGCGCGAGGCAAAAGAAGCCAAGCCCGATCTCGCAGCAGTGCGAAGATCGTCGGCTAATAAACTGTATTTCAAAGGGATTCGAGAGCGGGCATTCAGCCCGCCAATCATGGCTCAGTCGTCGGCTTCGACAGACGACGCATCACCACCGTTGATTTCCGTCTTGAGCACATTGCTTGGCTTGAACACCAGCACGCGTCGAGGAAGAATCGGCACTTCTTCGCCTGTCTTGGGATTGCGACCGATCCGCTCGGTCTTGGAGCGCACCGAGAACGTGCCGAATGAAGAGAGCTTGACCGTCTCCCCGGTCACAAGGCAATCGGCGATCTCTCGAAGCACCGATTCCACGAGTTCGGCCGACTCACTCCTCGATAGACCGACCTTCTGGTACACGGCCTCGCAAAGATCGGCGCGGGTTACAGTTTTGCCCCCCATAGATCGCAAGCTCCCGTTGTTCCAGGCGACCGTGAATATGGCTAACGGTCGATATCAAAATTCAGACGCTGAAGGTAGTGCCAGATACGGATGCGGTCAATCCGTTTTTCGCGCAAGTCTTTCCAAACAAACAAAAAACCGAAGGGTTCTACCAACGGAGGATGACCGCACCCCAGGTAAGGCCACCGCCGACCGCCTCAAACAGCAATACATCACCGCGATTGACCTTGCCCGAACGCACGCCAAAATCGAGTGCAAGCGGAATTGTTGCCGCCGAAGTGTTGGCATGCCCTTCCACGGTGATGATCACCTTGTCCAAGGGTATGCCGAGTTTCTTGGCGGATCCTTCGATGATGCGGCGATTGGCCTGATGGGGAATGAACCAGTCGATGCTCTTGCCATCGAAACCCGTGGCCTCGAACACCGACTTGATGACATCACCGACGCCGCCGACGGCAAACTTGAACACCTCCTGCCCGTGCATCCGCACGTGACCGGGCGCACCTGTCATGGAGGGGCCGCCATCGGTGCAGAGTTTGTCGACGTGACGACCGTCCGCCCTGAGGCTGGCGGCAAGCAGTCCGCGGTCGGCCGAACTCCCCTCACCTTCTTCGGTTCCCAGCACGACCGCTCCGGCGCCATCGCCAAACAGCACGCAGGTAGTCCGGTCGTTCCAGTCGAGAAGCCTAGAGAAGGTATCTGCACCAATGACCAGGGCCTTTCGAGCAAGCCCGGTGCGCAACAAGCTGTCGGCGACGCTCAGGGCGTAGACGAAACCTGAGCAGACAGCCTGCAGATCGAATGCAAAGCCGTGGGTGACACCCAGCTTGCGCTGTACCTCGACCGCCGAAGACGGAAAGGTGCGATCCGGCGTCGCAGTGGCAAGCAGGACGAGATCAATCTCATCCGCGCTGACACCCGCGGCAGCCAGCGCATTGGCAGCCGCTGCGGTCGCCAGATCGGAGGTCATCTCGCCGTCGGCAGCGATATGACGCTCGCGGATTCCGGTCCGCTGAACGATCCAGTCATCCGAAGTGTCCACCAGCTTGGTCAGATCTTCGTTGGTCAGGACCTTGGTGGGCAGGTAGCTTCCCGTGCCCAAAATAACGCTTCGGATCACGCTCAGCTTCCTTTCTCGCCGGTGGCGAGACTCATCGCCGCCTGCTCCCGGTAATAGTGTGCGAGGTCGGTCTCGATCTTGTTCATCAGGCCATTGCGCGCCATGTCGTAACCGAGATCAAGCGCAGCGGCAAAACCGAAGGCGTCCGTGCCGCCGTGGCTCTTGATGACGATGCCATTGAGGCCGAGGAAAACGCCGCCATTGTACTTGCGCGGATCCATCTTCTCCCGGAGCCCTTGGAACGCACCGCGCGCAAGAAGATACCCGATGCGTGTCATCCATGTACGGCCGAGCGCCGTGCGAAGATAACTCGTCAGTTGCTTGGCCGTACCTTCGGCCGTCTTCAGCGCAATATTGCCGGCGAACCCTTCGGTGACGATCACGTCCACCCGACCGCGCCCAATGTCGTCGCCTTCGACGAACCCCTCATATTGGAGGTTGGCAAGCGCCGTTTCCTTGAGAAGCTGACCGGCAGCCCGAACTTCCTCGTTGCCCTTGACGTCCTCGACACCGACGTTGAGCAAGCCGACCGAAGCGACATCGGTATGAAACAACGCCCGAGCCATCGCCGCCCCCATCACGGCAAAGCCGATCAACTGCTGGGCATCGGCCCCGATCGATGCGCCGACGTCGAGCACGATCGATTCCGCCTTGAGGTTGGGCCACAAGGCCGCCAGGGCCGGTCGCTCGATGTTGGCCATGGTCCGAAGACAAAACTTCGACATGGCCATCAGCGCACCGGTGTTCCCGGCGGAAATGGCGAAGTGCGCCTCACCCTTCTTGACCGCTTCGATGGCTCGCCACATGGACGATTTCCAACGGCCGTGGCGCAATGCGCTCGAGGGCTTCTCGTCCATGGCCACCGTGACTTCGCAGTGGTGGAAGCGGGAAGCAGCCTTGACCCTCGGGTATTGCTCGAGCACGGGCAGCACCACCGCCTCGTCGCCGAACAGCTCATAACGAAGATCCGGACGCCGCGTCAGTTCGAGGTCAGCGCCGGCGAGCGTCACGGACGGACCGAAGTCGCCGCCCATGACGTCGATGGATATGATAAGGGGTTCGGCCATGAATCCTCAGAAGCGCGGCGACCGCCGAAATTAATCGGGCGGGAAGATAAACATTCCCCCCCAGGAAACAATACCAAAATGCGCGCCGGCCGCTACGGATGCAGCACGACCGCATCGGTCACGAACGCTTGTCCTTCAATGCGGAGAGCCCTGCGAAGGGCGATCCCCCTTCGTCTTCGCTCCCATCATCTTCGATGAGCGGAGTGAATTCGACACCGGGCTTGCGCGGGTATGGATCGAGGCCAACCGCGACAAATTCCGTCGCCAGAACGCCGAGATCGACCGTCGATCCCGTGATGGGCTCCGGCGGGTCCTCCGCATCGATATCGACCTCGATCTCCTCGCTCACCGGGTCGATTTCGTCTTCCGGCAAGAAACGGAGATCCACGATCTCGTTGATGCTCTCAGGAACCGGCTCGAGGGTGACGACGCAGGCTTGCTCGACCTCGGCCCGAACCTCGCCGATCACCTTGAAGCCGGTCTTGCGGAACGGTGACACCGTGAACTCGGCCGACGCGCTGAGCACCTTGAGAATGCCAAGCGCCCCGGCAATCGCCTCACACTCGGATGGGCTGGCCTCAAAGGTCACCGGCGTACCGCGCGGTTGCACGCGGTCCCAGGCGAAAGGACGAGAAAAGGGAATGTCGGCTTTTTCAGTCATGACTTGAGATCCGAGAATGCGGGTTCACCGGCTGAAATGGCAGGTGACGTCAATGAGGGCAAGCCTCGGGAGACCAGTTCATCGACAGGAAGATCGGCAAGGCGGCGCGCGAAGTCGCGTACATAGTCGGCGAGGCAAGCCAGCTGTCGCGGATCTATCACGGCTCCACCATACACATTGCGAGCCAGAACGTCTGGGAGGGCTGAGGGCTGATCGTCGGCGAGCGCCGCCGTTGTGGCTTCCGTTCGCCCGTAGAAGGCCCCGACCACCTTTTTGAGTCGACGCTTGAGTCCGCTGTCGTCATAGCCGATTTCGCGCATCGACCGTTCCATGTCGTCGATGAAGAGTTCGCTGAGACCACGTGCCGATTCTCGCCCGGACACATCCTGCGACAGGCGATGGACGACAAGACCGACGTGGAGCATCAGCATCTCGAGTCGCCCCTCGACGCTGTCGGCAACTCCGAGTTCGGCATAGAACACCGGTTGCCGCGAAGCGCACATCAACCCGTCGTAGAGCTGCGCGATGCGAACCGGTGCCTTTCGCCGGAAGAGGCCGAACACCATAGTTTTGCCGTTTCCTTCCCCGAAGACCAATTCCGGCACGGTGATCGACAGGAAACCGAGCCGGACGCACGAATTGACGTTGCCTCGTGACCTAGCGCAAGGTAACCAAGTTGCCAAGCGTGGAGTCAGAGAGATGGTGAAACAGCCTCTGGCGCCTCGGCACGGTGTGGCGTCGCTCGGTGCGGTCTCTTCGGGGCAAGCCTTACCTCGAAACACGCCCTGCGGAGCGTAGAGCCAGGAGCCTGTGTCTAGCAGGCCATCGAGGCCGATGAACGATGCTGGCAATCGCTTCGCGCGATTGTCTTGGTTTGGTTGGGAGTGCCGGGAGGCTCATGTGAAGTTCAGCCGGAGTGAACGCCCGTCGGGCATGATGTTTGGTCTGAAGGGCGCGGCAATCGCCCTGCTGACGGCCGTCTCCGTATCGGCCTGCGGCACGCCGCCGATCCAGCATGGCTACGTGCTGTCCGAGGAAGCGCTGGCGCAGGTACCGGTCGGTTCATCGCGCGAGCAGGTCCTTCTGGTGCTCGGTTCGCCGTCGACCACCTCGGTGATGGCCGGCGACACCGCCTTCTACTATATTTCCCAGACCATCAACGAAAACCCGATCATGGGTCGCTCGATCACCGATCAGCGGGTACTGGCCATCTATTTCGATGATAAGGGGCTGGTGAAGCAGATCGCCAATTACGGCCTGAAGGATGGCAAGGTGTTCGACTTCATCGAACGCAAGACCCGCACGGGCGGCGCCGATCTCAACCTCATCAGCCAGATCTTCAAGGGTGTCGGCAACGTCAACCCGCTTGGCAATCTGGATTCCCGATAAGGGAATCTCCGAGGACCTAATCAAGGGCGCGGTTTCTACCGCGCCCTTTTTCTTTGATCAGGTCCTACGCCCGGAAAACATCGTCGCGGTATAAACCACCAGCGCCGCCCAGATGAACATGAAAGCGACGAGCTTGCCGCCAGAAAACGGTTCGTGAAACACGAAGACGGCGGTAAGGAAGATCATGGATGGGGCGATATACTGCATCAGTCCGATGGTCGAGTAGCGCAGAAGGCGCGCACCATAGACGAACAGAATCAGAGGCACCGCCGTAACGAGCCCGGAAGCCGCCAGCAGCAGCGTATCTGAGCCGGTCGTTACCGCCCCCGTGCCGATGAAATGTCCGCTGCCCGTGGCCATCAGCCAGGCCAGGAAGGCAAGCGCCAGCGGCGAGATGAGCACGACCTCCAGAAGGAAGCCGTGCGTGGGGCCGATCGGCAGCGTCTTCTTGAGATAGCCATAGACGCCGAAGGTCAACGCCAAGGCCAGCGATACCCACGGCAGACCGCCGCTTTCAACCGTCATGAGGCCGACACCGAAAATGGCCAGCGCCACCGCGAACATCTGGGCGCGGCTCAAACGCTCGCCGAGGAAAATCGTCCCCAGAGCGACGTTGACCAGCGGATTGATGAAGTAGCCGAGCGCCGACTCGAGCGCCCTGCCGGAACCGATCGCCCAGACGTAGATCGCCCAGTTCACCGAGATCAGGCTGGCCGTCAGAAAGCCCATGACCAGCGTACGCGGCTGCCGGAACACGCCGAGGAAACTGCCAAGGCCGCCCTGCACTGCCAGGATCGCCGCCGTGATAGGTACCGACCACAGCACGCGATGCGCCACGACCTCGTAAGGCGAGATATGGGCGACGGCCTTCATGTAGAAAGGCAGGAAACCCCACAGAAGATAGGCCGAAAAGGCAAAGGCGAAGCCGCGGTAGCGGCCGGAGCCGGCCGAGGCGGCGGCTTGGGCGGTCGTCATGGTCATGGTTCCGGACATTGACCGGCGGCGCCAAACCGCGCCACCCGAAAAGCCAAAGCGGCGGCCGGTTGCCCGACCGCCGCTTCGTTCAGTCGAAATACTGACGTGGTCTATCAGCTATGGGCGAGAACCGCCAGCAGCAGCAGAGCCACGATGTTGGTGATCTTGATCGCCGGGTTCACGGCAGGACCGGCGGTATCCTTGTATGGATCGCCGACGGTGTCGCCCGTCACCGAGGCCTTGTGGGCATCGGAACCCTTGAAGTGCTTGACGCCGTCCTTGTCCACGAAACCGTCTTCGAAGCTCTTCTTGGCATTGTCCCAGGCGCCACCACCCGAGGTCATCGAGATGGCGACGAACAGGCCGTTGACGATCACGCCGAGCAGCGAGGCGCCGAGGGCGGCGAAGGCATTGGCCTTGGAACCCGAGGCGGCAAGCACGCCGAAGTAGACAACCAGCGGCGACAGCACCGGCAACAGCGACGGGATGATCATTTCCTTGATCGCCGCCTTGGTCAGCATGTCGACGGCGCGGCCGTAGTCCGGACGCTCCGTACCGGCCATGATGCCCGGCTTCTCCTTGAACTGACGACGCACTTCCTCGACCACCGAGCCGGCAGCGCGGCCGACGGCGGTCATGGCGATGCCACCGAACAGGTAGGGGATGAGGCCACCGAAGATCAGGCCCGCGACGACGTACGGATTGGACAGCGACAGGTCGATGTTGCCGATGCCCTGGAAGTACGACACGCCGCTTTCAGCGAAATGCTTGATGTCGTTCGTGTAGGCGGCGAACAGCACCAGAGCGCCGAGGCCGGCCGAACCGATGGCATAGCCCTTGGTGACGGCCTTGGTGGTGTTGCCGACGGCATCGAGCGCATCGGTCGTGTGACGGACGTCCTTGGGCAGGCCGGCCATCTCGGCGATACCACCGGCGTTGTCGGTGACCGGGCCGAAGGCGTCGAGGGCCACGATCATGCCGGCGAGGCCGAGCATGGTGGTGACGGCGATCGCCGTGCCGAACAGGCCGCCCAGCTGATAGGTGGCGATGATGCCGGCGACGATGACGAGGGCCGGAAGGGCCGTCGATTCGAGCGACACGGCGAGGCCCTGGATCACGTTGGTGCCATGACCGGTGACCGATGCCTGGGCGATCGACGTCACCGGGCGCTTGCCGGTGCCGGTGTAGTACTCGGTGATCCAGACGATCAGGCCGGTGACCGCAAGGCCCAGGATGCCGCAGATGAACAGCTTGGTGCCGGTCAGCGCGATGCCGTCGACGACACCGATTTCGCCCCAGCCGATGGTCAGGGACGTTGCGCCACCGAGGCCAACGATTGACAGGATCGAGGTTGCCCACAGCCCCTTGTAAAGGGCGCCCATGATGGAGTTGTTGGCACCCAGCTTCACGAAGAACGTGCCAACGATCGAAGTGATGATGCAAGCGCCGCAGATCAGCAGCGGATAGAGCATCGCCTTCGGCAGCAGGTCGGCGTTTCCGGCGAAGAAGATGGAGGCGAGAACCATGGTGGCGACGACGGTCACCGCGTAGGTCTCGAACAGGTCGGCGGCCATGCCGGCGCAATCGCCGACGTTGTCACCAACGTTGTCGGCGATGGTCGCCGGGTTGCGCGGATCATCCTCGGGGATACCAGCCTCGACCTTGCCGACGAGGTCGGCACCGACGTCGGCGCCCTTGGTGAAGATACCACCGCCGAGACGGGCGAAGATGGAGATCAGCGAGGCGCCGAAGCCGAGGGCAACGAGCGAGTCGATGACGACGCGGTCATTGACGGCATGCCCCATCGCGCTGGTCAGCACCCAGAAATAGACGGAAACGCCAAGCAGGGCGAGACCAGCCACCAGAAGACCGGTGACGGCACCTGCCTTGAAGGCGATGCCGAGGCCGCCGGCCAGCGACTGCATGGCAGCAGCGGCGGTCCGGACGTTGGCGCGCACCGACACGTTCATGCCAATGAAGCCAGCGAGGCCCGACAGAACGGCGCCGACGACGAAACCGATGGCGACCGGCAGACCGAGCAGCCACGCGATCACCACCAGGATAACCACGCCGACAATGCCAATCGTCGTGTATTGGCGCTTGAGGTAGGCCTGAGCACCCTCAGCGACAGCCCCTGAGATTTCCTGCATGCGGGCGCTGCCCGCGTCCGATGCCATGACGGACTTGATTGCCCACACGCCATAGGCGAGGGACAAAAGTCCGCAAATGATCGCGATGTATAGAACGTACATGATCCCTCCGCAGTGCCGGACACTTGTGAGCGCGGCCTTGGCGCCACGAACCGAAGGCGAACGCCCCTTGGGAGCCTGACGGTTCCCGTGCCCGTTCGCCTTGGGAGCGACCCTCTTGTCTTCCGCCTGACAGAACGCGTCGGCATGCAACGTCGATCCCGTTCCGCGGACAGATACGAGGGCGGGATTACCGATATAGTCTCGTTTGGTGGCGTCAAGGGCGGGAAAGCCCGAAGCCTACGATTTTATGGATTTGTCCCCATTCGGCACGAAACCGCCGTCGCTTCGTCTCGCTCGGCGACCAACGCCGCCACCGATGCGCGGTTAGACGATATAGCGCGCCGCCACGAAACCGCCGACGATGATGATGAGCAGCGCCCACATGACCGCGTCGAGCCGCCGCTCGATGAAGTCGCGCACCGGCTCGCCGAACAGGCGCAGCAGAAAGGCGACCAGGAAAAAGCGGACGCCCCGCGTAATGACGCAGAGCACGACGAACAACGGAAAATTATAGGCGGCGAAACCCGAGGCTATGGTGACCAGCTTGAAGGGGATCGGCGTCAACCCCTTGATCAGGATGATCCAGGCACCGTAGTGGGCGTAGGCGGCACGGAAATCATCAAAGCTTTGGCCGTAGCCGTAGACGCGGATCAGCCAGGCGCCGACGCTGTCGAACAGGAAAAGGCCGATGGCATAGCCGAGCATGGCGCCCATCACCGACGCGACGGTGCAGATGAGTGCGTAGGTGAAGGCCTTGTCGCGACGGGCCAGCACCATCGGCACCAGCATCACGTCGGGCGGAATGGGGAAAAAGGAGCTTTCGGCGAAAGAGACGACGGCGAGCCATGCCCCTGCCTTGCGGCTACCGGCCAGCGACATGGTCCAGTCATAGAGCTTGCGAAACATCGGCCCTCCGGAAAATGCAAAAGAAAAGAATGATCGGAAAAGACAATCGGCAGCCGCCCAGGCGAACCCGCCGAGGTCTACTGGCTCGACCTCGACAACGCAAGCCGTACCCCGCCTCAACGTCAGCCCGAAGGAAGGCTTTGCAACATTCGCGCCGTTGCCTCAAAAGTGCCTGTAGGAACCAGATCCGAGCTCGGCAAGCGCCGGATGATCGCCGCGAACGGCGACTCCCTCGCCTCGTCCTGCCCGACCGATCGGCGTGGCGCCGATGCCGGCGTCATCGGCAGCAGTGAGAAAAGCATCGACCTTCGCTTCGGGAATGGAGAGCGCCAACTCGTAGTCGTCGCCACCGGTCAGCGCCACGGCGAAAAGACGCGGATCGGCCACCGCCGCCGCCCGAGCGGCATCCGACAGCGGCACGCGGTCGGCGTCGATCTCGATCGCCACACCGGAAGCCGCCGCCATCTTGCCAAGATCGCCGACGAGACCGTCTGAAATATCCATGCCACCCGAGGCGCAAGCGGCCACCGCCCGCGCCAATGCTCCCCGTGGGCAGGGCAACAGGTAACGGTCGAGAAGGTGATCACGCTGGGCGTCTGACAGGCCGAGGCGCATCGAAAGCGCACTGTCGAGCCGCAGCGCCAAGCCAAGCGCGGCATCACCTATGGTGCCGGTCACGACGATGATGTCGCCGGGCCGCGCACCGCCACGCCGGACCATGCCGCCCTCTTCCACCTCGCCGATCGCCGTTACCGAAAGTGTAAGGCCGGCCGGTGAGCGGACCGTGTCTCCGCCATAGAGCGAGATGCCGTATGCTTTCTGATCGGAGGCGAGCCCCGCGCCCAAAGCGTCGATCTGGTCGACCGTAAAGTCCTTGGGCAGGCCAAGCGCTAGGAGGTAACCGACCGGCAACGCCCCCTTGGCCGCGAGATCGGACAGGTTGACGCGCAGCGCCTTGCGCGCCACCGCATCCCAGGGATCATCGGCAAAGAAATGCACGCCGCTCACCACCTCGTCCTTGGTGAGAACGAGATCCCTGCCAGGGCGTGGACGATAGAAGGCGGCATCGTCGGTGAGACCGAGGGCACCCTCGGCCGCCAGCGGCGCAAAAACGCGGGCGATCAGTTCAAACTCACCGATGCCACCCGCCGTCGCCATTTCACGCCCCCTCTTTCGGGAACTCGTCAGGCCGGATTTCATGGGCGATGCGATCGAGCACGCCGTTGACAAGACGCGGCTCGTCATCTTCGAAGAAGGCACGTGCGATGTCGATATACTCGGAAATGATCACCCTGCCCGGCACGTCGCCACGGCGCAGCAGTTCGTAGGCGCCGCAGCGCAAGATGGCGCGAAGCGTCGCGTCGACGCGCTTCAGCGGCCAGTCTTCGACCAAGGCGGTATGGACCATGGGGTCGACCGTCCGCTGGTCGGTGACGACGCCACCAACGATATCGCGGAACCAGCCTGCATCGGCCTGCCGATATTCGAAGCCGTCGAGTTCCTTGCCAAGCCGGAAGGCCTCGAACTCCTGCACCACTTCCAGAAGATCGCCACCGCCGATTTCAAGCTGGTAAAGCGCCTGTACGGCGGCGAGGCGGGCAGCGCCGCGCTGGTTGGCCGGGCGCGGCTCGGATCTGGCGCCGGATCGGTCGTCGGTCATGGTCCAAATGTCTCCCAGAGCGCCAGAGTCGACCGGAGCAGCCTCCGGGACACCATCCGCGCTGAATCGTCTCTTCAGAACGCCGCTACGCTCCCGACGGGGGGGACGCGAAAGGCGCCGCGGATAGCGGCCGGTCCTGATATTGCTGTGGCGGCGCAAAGACCACGGAACGACTGGTTTGTCCAGAAGAAAACGGCATTTCCGACGGCGACGGAGTCAGCGGAGTCCCTTTTCCTTCTTCCACCGACGAAGCCGCTTGCGGGCGTTATCGAACGGCGACGAGGTGTTGAGCTGGATCATGCGACCGAAGGTATAGGCCTCATACCACGGCTTGCCATAGAGATCGTCGTTGTCGGTTCTCTCGATCATCGCCAGAATACGATCCTTGGCCTCGACGAAACGTTCGAGGAGCGCCGCCTGAGTGAGGCCGGCATAGTCGGCATAGAATTTTTTCGCCAGACGGCCGAGTTCGTTCCACTTATAGCCCGTTTCGGGGAAATCCACCGGCTCGCCAGCAGCCTTTCCCGCGTGCCACTTCAGAACCAGTTCGCACCATCCCGTGAGATAGGCGACGAGGTCATGCACGCTCATCTGCGTGCCCTTGGCATGCCCCTCAAGCGAAGGCTCCCGGCTGAGAACCTCGGGCACGCCATCGAGATCGGCCAAAAGCTTCTTGTAGTTGATATCAATGGCATCAGCGAGTTCCGACTTGCATCCAGGGATAGCCAAATCTTTCCCCCCGATATCAGAGCAGGCACGCCGTTCCCCCTTTCGGCGCGCCCCCTTTTCTGGCAGAGCAACCGGCAATCTCCGAAACGGCGGACAGGCCATGCCGATCGACTACATTCTCAATGCATTCGCGACACTTTTCGTCACCATCGACCCGGTGGGTCTTGCGCCGCTCGTTCTGGCGCTGACGGCGGGGGCGCGTCCCGAGATGCGCCGCGCCATGGCGGTGCGCGCCTCGATCATCGCATTCCTGGTCCTGATCGCCTTTGCCTTCGTCGGCGCCGGCATCCTGACATTCCTGGGTATTTCGATGCCGGCGTTTCGCATCGCCGGCGGCCTGCTGCTGTTCTGGATCGCCTTCGAGATGGTGTTCGAGAAGCCGAAGTCGGGCGCCGGCGAGAAGAGCGCCCACGCCGACGTCGCTGTCGGTCATCCGCAACCGATCGGCGAGGATATCCGCCATCTCGCGGTGTTCCCCATCGCCATCCCGTTTCTCGCGGGTCCCGGCGCCATCTCGGCGACCATTCTGCTGGCGGCCGACGCGCGCGGCCCGTTGCTCATGGCGACGCTCGTATTGATCATAGCGGCCATCATCGCGCTGTCATTCGCCATATTTATCGCAGCCGACCGCATCGACCGCTACCTTGGCGATACCGGCCGCAACGTTCTGACCCGCCTCCTGGGCGTCCTGCTCGCATCTCTCGCGGTGCAGTTCGTCGCCGACGGCATCAAGGCTATCATGGCGTAAGCGCGCGCTCGCCGGTCAGAGCCGGCGAGACGCTTGCCATCCCCGGCGGGGCGGTTACTTCTTGGCGAAAGCAGCGGCGACAGCGGCGCGGATCGCCTTGTCCTGCTCGCTGGTGAACTTCGAACGCGACGGCGCGTCAAAACTGTTGCCTTCGAACTGGGCCATCGCCTCGCCCGACGCCTTGCGACAACGGTCGATCATGGAGTTCCGGTCGATGCCTTCGACC
Organism: Pleomorphomonas sp.; assembly: GCA_029976075.1. Taxonomy (GTDB): domain Bacteria; phylum Pseudomonadota; class Alphaproteobacteria; order Rhizobiales; family Pleomorphomonadaceae; genus Pleomorphomonas. The sequence goes on along the minus strand of JARKNW010000177.1, from coordinate 78,169 downwards.
CGATACTGCGTGTTGACGCAATAATCGAGGAACTTGCGCGCCAGGGTGTCGCGGGAAATCGTGTCGGCGCTTGCCGGCAACGCCCCCACCACGCCCACCGTCAACGCGACGGCGGCAACCGTACCGGAAATGACCCGCATCATGGCCTCATTCTGAGAAAGAATCGCCGGGCCACGCCGCGTGGCCAGCAAACCGGCGGTTACTTAGGGCAAGCTCGCCGGCTCCCGCAACCGGCATATGGCAGCCCCTACGATTTCGGGCCATACCCTTGCACATTGGTCACAATTTTCTGAGCCAAACCTTCGTGTCGTGGAAAGCGGCACCGCCGAAGGGAGCAATTTCGTCGGAGCCGGTGAGCGTGTTGATGCCGGCGCCGTTCCGGTGCGCACGGTTGGCCCAGATGCCTTCCGCCACCACCACACCGGGCTGCAAGCCGTCGAACAGTTCGGCATTGAGCTCGACGCTGCCGCGATGATTGCCGATCACCACCGCATCCCCGTCCGCGATCCCAAGCCGACCAGCCTCATCGCGCCGCACTTTCAGGGTCGGGCGCCCCTCCCTCGCCACGGAGGTCGGCGTCTCGCCAAACGAGCTGTTGAGAAAGTTGCGAGCGGGAGCGGTGACCAGACGGAAGGGATGCGTCTCGTCTGCCTCCTCCACCACAGGCCAGTAATCCGGCAGAGACGGCATATCGCGCCACGGCCCCATCGGTCCGATATTGGACGCCTTCACATTGACCCAGTCCGGCTTGAAGCGGAACTTGCCGTCCGGATAGGCAAAACCTTTCACGTAATGCGCGGTCTCGAAATCGGGCTGCACGTCGATGAAACGCTTCTCCTCGAGATGGGCGAGCGTGCCCAGCCCGGAATGCTGCAGCATCCAGTCGACGTGCTCGCGTGCCGTCATCTGAAAGCCGACATGTTCCGCGCCGAGCCGCCTGGCCAGCTCGTTGATGACGTAGATGTTCTCCCGCGGCCCTTCCGGCGGCTCGACGAGCTTGGGCCCGAACAGGATGCTCTGCTGCCCGCCTGCCTTGTAAATATCGTCATGCTCGAGGAACATGGTGGCCGGCAGCACGATATCGGCTACCTTCGCCGTGTCGGTCATGAACTGCTCGTGCACGCAGACGAAGAGATCGTCACGCAGGAAACCGCGCCGCACTTTCTTCTGCTCGGGCGTCACCGTCATCGGGTTGCAATTCTGGATGATCATCGCCTTGACTGGCGCGCCACCCTTGAGAGCCTCCGATTCACCGACCAGCACGGGACCGACACGGGAGTGATCGAGATGGCGAACGCTGTCGTCTTCCATCTCGCTTCCCTCGATCATGGTCTTGTCGAGACGGTAGAGAGCCCCGTTATTGTGGAAGGCTCCCGCCCCCTCGCGCTGCCAAAGGCCGAGTACGGTGGCAATCGACTGCGCCGCATGCATGGATACGACACCGTTGCGCGATCGAGTGAATCCGTAGCCGAGACGGAAAAATGTGCGCGGCGTCGTTCCGACCAACTTGCCGAACGCCTCGATCTCGGCAACCGACAGGCCCGTTATGGCAGCGGCCCACTCCGGCGTTCTCGATTTGAGGTGGGCTTCGAGTTCCGCCGGCGCGTCGGCGTACTTCGCCATGTAGGAACGGTCGGCATAGCCATCGCGGAAGGCAATGTGCATGACCGCGCAGGCGAGCGCGGCGTCCGAGCCGGGCCTCAGCACAAGGCCGAGATCGGCCTGCCTCACGGTTTCAGTCTCATAGACGTCGACCGCCACGATCTTTGCCCCGCGGTTCTTGCGGGCGCGGACGGCATGCGTCATCACGTTGACCTGCGTCGTGACGGCGTTGGTCCCCCAGATCACGATGCAATCGGAGACCGCCATCTCCCGAGGGTCCGGACCGGCCAGCAGCCCCGTCCCGGCAATCCAGCCCGTCCAGGCCGGCGTCACGCAGATCGTTTCATAGCTGCGGGAATACTTCTTGGCGTGTCTCAGTCGCTCGATGCTGTCGCGCTGCACCAAGCCCATGGTCCCGGCATATTTGTAGGGCCAGATGCTCTCGGCACCGAACTCACGCTCAGCCTTGAGAAAGGCATCGGCGACGCGATCGAGCGCTTCTTCCCAGGAGATCTCCTGGAACCGTCCCTCGCCCTTGGCCCCGACGTTGAGAAGCGGTCTCAGAAGGCGGTCGCTATGGTAAAGTCGCTCGGCGTAGCGACCGACCTTGGCGCAAATGACGCCGGCCGTATAGCTGTTGTCCGGCGAACCGCGGAGCCGTCCGATACGACCGTCCGGCTTCACCTCGACATCGAGCGCGCACGTCGACGGACAGTCATGCGGGCAGGCGGAATGAGAAAAGCCGGGACGAAGCGTAACATTCATTGCGAAGCGGTCCGATGAAATGTGGACCGTCAGGTTTACAGAGTCCCGCCGCCGAGGTCGCGCTTTTTTTGACGCGGTTGCTCAGGTTGGCGCCGAACGAGCACACACCCGTTCGCCCCGCCGCTCAGCGAAGCTGTGATCATCGCACGTAATGATACCTGAGAAATTGGAATCGCAGGTGAAGCCCCAAAACTAATCACGTTAAACTTGCTCGTCTCCTCCACATATTGCGTAGAAAATAAGCTTCTAAATGCGAAACGGGATTTATCGGCGCCAAGCCCCTGCGGTAAATGCCAATATTTAAATCACTTACAAGACCTATTTTTGAGCAGTCCGGCCATTTTAACCGAAAACAAAGCCCAGTCGCAGTACATTTCAACTTAGACGACCAGATTAGCTTGGCGTTAATCAACCAAAAGTCTACTGCGACGAAAACAAGCAGGGGATTCGGCATGTTGTTTCGTTCCAGGTCGACTGGCTCGCGTCGCTCTCGAAGTGGGCTGTCCATTCGCCTCAAGGTCGCCTCTCTCTCCCTCGTCTGGCTGGCAGGCCTGGCCTTGGTCTCCGGCACCGGTGGGTATGCGGTCATATCGATGCGCTCCCTCGAGGACACATCGTCGGCCGCCGCCGACCTGTCGCTGCTATCCGAGCAGACACAGAGCCTTGCCAACAAGCTCGCGGCCAAGGAGCGGCTGTTCATGGTCGCTCCGACGGCGGATCGCGCCAAGGAGATAGACGGCCTGATCAACGAGACGCATGGCACGATCGAGCGGCTCGGGACGGCGGCGGCAGCCGTCGGTGCCGCAACGGCCGAAGCCGGCCAACTCGCCGGGTTGCTCGACAAGATTGCCGGGCAGTTCACGGAACTCAAAGCCGGACAGACAAAGCTCGGCTTCGGCGATGACAGCGGCATTCGCGGTGACATGGAAACCGCCTTTCAGGCGCTTCGGACCGACATCAACAAGGCCTCGAAAAGCGGCCAGAATCCCGACACGGTGCGGGTGATCCAGGCTTTCGCCCAACTCAACCAGGCGCGCGCCGAGTTCATGCTGCGTCACGACGAGCTAAGCTCCGGCGCCTTCGATGCCGCCACTGGACGCTTCACGCGCGAACTCGACAAGACACAGCTCGCCCCGGAGGTGAAGGACGCCTTGAAGGCGAAACTCACCGCCTACTCGTCCGCTTTTTCGTCCTTTGTTCAGCTCTACGCTTCCTGGGTGAAGGTTGCGGACCAGACGTCTCTGTCCTTCGATCTCGCCGAACCGCTGACCAGCGCGATCAAGCAGGCCGCTTCCGATCTCAAGGCAACCGCGACGCAGGCCTTCGTCAACGGTACCGAGTTCGCACTCCGCCTCATTTACGCGATTGTGCCGCTGACCCTCCTCGCCGGAAGTCTGATCAGCTGGCAGATCAGTCGATCGATTACCGGCCCGCTCGGTCGCATTCGCTCCACGATGGACGTGCTGTCACGCGGCGAAGAGGCCGTTGTCGCAGATACCGACCGGGCAGACGAGATCGGCGCCATGGCTCGCACGCTGGCCGTCTTCCAGGCGAACCAGACCGAGAAGTCTCGCCTGGAGATGGAACAGAGCGCCGACGCGGAACAGAGGCTTCATCGCCAGCAGGCCTTCGAAGCGGCGGTAAGAGATTTTCGTTCGGTTGCCGGCGAGCTGACCCGGGCCGTGACCGAGACCATGGCCGGCATGCAAGGCGCCGCCGGCGAGTTGCTCAGCGAGGCGGGGAAGACCAGGACGCAGGCCGAGAGTGCGTCGTCCGCCTCGCAGGGCGCCTCCGAAAAGGTGACGGTGGTGGCCGGTGCCGCCGAGGAGCTTGCCTCATCGATCAGCGAGGTAGTGAGCCACGTTGGCCGCACCACAACCATCATCGGCAGTGCAACCGAGGGAGCCCGTCGGACCAACGAACAGGTAGCCGGCCTTGCCGATGCGGCCAGCCGCGTCGGACAGGTGGTCACCCTGATCCGTTCCATCGCCGAACAGACCAATCTTCTGGCCCTCAATGCAACCATCGAAGCCGCACGTGCCGGCGAGGCCGGAAAGGGCTTTGCCGTTGTCGCTGCGGAGGTGAAGGGGCTTTCCGACCAGACTTCGCGCGCCACGGAACAGATCGCCGCCCAGATATCCGAGATGCAGACCTCGACGGCCGAAGCCGTGGAATCGATCCGCGCCATCGCTGCGACCATGGAAGACGTCAACCGGGCCACGCTCGGGATTGCCTCGGCCGTAGAGCAGCAGGAAGCCTCCACCAACGAGATCAGCAGAAACGTCAACAACGCCTCCGGCAACACGCTCACCGTATCGGAGAGTGTCGGTCATGTGGTCGAAGCAATCGGCAAGACATCCGATACCGCCCATCACGTCGAGAAGGCGGCTGCACTTGTGTTGAGCCAGACCCGCGATCTCGAGGAGGCGATCGAGGAGTTCCTGCAGCGAGTCGCGGTCTAGGATTAACCGCTGGAGCTTGTGCCGGGCTGACGCCCCCCACATGAAAGCCCACCACCGGACATCCAAGCGTCGGCTGGAAGCAAAAAAGGCCCGGATCGCTCCGGGCCTTTCGCATTGTTGATGAGGCGAAACGCCGCTCAGTCTTCGAGGAGCGCCCGCTTGACGTCCGGCGGCACGATCTCCGCCTTGACCATCGAAAGCGCCTCGTCGAGCGACATCGACTTCGGATGCTGGGAGCCGAGAGTGCGGACGTTGACCGACTTCTCCTCGGCCTCCTTGCGGCCGCAGACGAAGATCATCGGGATCTTGGCCAGCGAGTGCTCGCGGACCTTGTAGTTGATCTTCTCGTTGCGCAGGTCGATGTCGGCGCGGACGCCAGCCTTCAGGAGCTTCTGGTAGACCTCCTTGGCATAATCGTCAGCTTCCGAGGTGATGGTTGTGACCATCACCTGTGCCGGGGCGAACCACAGCGGGAAATGACCCGCGAAGTTCTCGATCAGGATGCCAAGAAAACGCTCCATCGAGCCGCAGATGGCGCGATGGATCATCACCGGTGTCTTCTTGCCGCCGTCGGCATCGACATAGAACGCACCGAAGCGATCCGGCAGGTTGAAGTCCACTTGCGTGGTGCCACACTGCCACTCGCGGCCGATGGCGTCACGCAAGGTGTATTCGAACTTCGGACCGTAGAAGGCGCCCTCGCCCGGGTTGATGCCGGTCTTGATGCGGCCACCCGACTTCTCGGCGATTTCGCCGAGCACACGGGTCATCACCTCCTCGGCATGATCCCAGAGCTCATCCGAACCGACGCGCTTCTCCGGCCGGGTCGACAGCTTCACCGTGATTTCGTTGAAGCCGAAGTCCTCGTAGACCGACAGGATCAGCTCGTTGATCTTCAGGCACTCGGCAGCCATGTCGGCCTCGGTGCAGAAGATGTGCGCATCGTCCTGCGTGAAGCCGCGCACCCGCATCAGCCCATGCATGGCGCCCGACGGCTCATAGCGGTGAACCGCGCCGAACTCGGCAAGGCGCATCGGCAGGTCTCGATAGCTCTTGAGGCCATGCTTGAAGATCTGGATATGGCCGGGGCAGTTCATCGGCTTCAGCGCGAAGATGCGCTTGTCCTCAGCCTCGTCGCCGGCCGACTGAACGGCGAACATGTTCTCCTTGTACCAGCCCCAGTGGCCGGAAGTCTCCCACAGCACCTTGTCGAGCACCTGCGGAGCGTTGACCTCCTGGTAATCGCCCTTGAGCCGCCGCCGCATGTAGGCGGTCAGCTCCTGGAACATGGCCCAGCCCTTCTGGTGCCAGAAGACGACGCCCGGACCCTCTTCCTGGAAATGGAACAGATCCATCTCGCGGCCGAGGCGGCGGTGGTCGCGCTTCTCGGCCTCTTCCAGCATGGTGAGGTCGGCCTTGAGGTCCTCCTCGGTGTGCCAGGCGGTGGCGTAGATGCGGGTCAGCATGTCGCGGTCGGAATCGCCGCGCCAGTAGGCACCGGCCACCTTCATCAGCTTGAAAGCCGAACCAATCTTGCCCGTCGAAGTCATGTGCGGGCCGCGGCAGAGGTCCATCCAGTCGCCCTGCGCGTACATCTTGATCTTCTGATCGGCAGGGATGGCGTCGACCAGCTCGACCTTGAAGGCCTCGCCCTTCTTGGCGAACCAGTCCTTGGCCTCGTCGCGGCTCCACACCTGCTTGGTGAACGGCTTGTCGCGGGCGATGATCTCCCGCATCTTCGCCTCGATTTTCGGCAGATCGTCTGTGGTGAACGGCCCTTCCGGACGGAAGAAATCGTAATAGAAGCCGTTTTCGATCACCGGGCCGATGGTCACCTGCGTGCCGGGGAACAGCTCCTGCACCGCTTCGGCCATCACATGCGCCGCGTCGTGGCGAATGAGCTCGAGAGCGCGCGGGTCGTCGCGTGTCACGATTTCGAGCTTGGCATCGGTGACGATGGGGTCGTTGAGGTCGGAGAGCACGCCATCGAGTGCCATGGCGACGGCCTTCTTCGACAGCGATTTGGAAATTTGGGCGGCGATCTCGGCGCCGGTCGTCCCCGGAGCGTATTCGCGCTGCGAGCCGTCGGGGAAAGTCACGTGGATCATGATCGGTCCTTTTCTCGCTCACTCCCGCAGACAACGCGGGTAAGCGGCTTTGCTTGAACGGCAAGGCTTTACCGGCTCGCATGGAGGTTTGTCCAGCGTACCGACGTCTTTCTGGTTATCCGGACGTTCAGAAATCCTGGTTCCTGAGGAGGTGCGCCGGGATGAGCAGGCCGGCGCCGATCGCTCCCAGAGTGAAGATTACCCGGAGCAGCGATTGCACGGCGAGAATCAGCGTTGCCTCCGCGTCGATAAGGTTTGGCGCGGTAACCGAGAGAAATCCCAGAAGCGCCTGCCCGAAGAAGGCGCCGGGCACCATCGGAATGCAGCCGGCGAGCGCCACAGCGTTGCAGGCCGGACCGAGCTGCTTTCGAAGCAGCGACACCGAGCAACTCGTAACGATTGCGGCGGCAAACGAAGCGCCCTCCAAGCTCCAGGCGAGATCCTGTCCAACCGTACGCACCGCGAGAGCCAGGGCCCCGGCGGCCGCGCACCAGGGCAACGACCTGAAGCCGAAGTTGAACAGCACACCAAAACCGGCGGCGGCGAACGCTCCGAACAGCGCCTGATGCAGAAGGTGCGGCAGAAGGTCGAGCATCAGAGGCTCCTCAGGCCAAGCAAGGCTTCCGCGAACCAGACTCCGACAGAGGCGAACACCATGATCATCAGTACCCAGACGGCCCTGGCACTGCCCATGGTCGGAAAGCCGTCCATGATGTCTGTCTGGGCGTTGGTGGAGGGAACTCCGGGTACGAGCAGCAGAATGGACGCCATCATGGCCAGACTGACCGTGTCGCTCTTCATCAACGTCGAACCAATGCCCCCCAGCGTCGCCGCTAGAAAGGCGATGAGGCCTGCGACGATGAACACGTTGACGCCATGATGCAGCAACTGGTGACGCACGTACTGCCCCACCGTTCCAGCCACCAGCACGGCGCCGAATGCCGGCCAATCGATACCAAGAAGCCGACCGAACGAGGCACAGGCAATGCCGACGGCCACCGCCACCACCCAGGCCGGATGGCGCGGCGTTTCCTGGACGAGCCGGCCGATCTCGGCTTCCACCTCGTCGACATCCATGCCGCCCTGCGAGACACGCACGGCAAGCCGGCGAATGGCCTGATCGAGGCGGTGATTCACCCCGAGTCGCCCAACCTGCATCATGCGGGTAATCGTGTTGCCGCCGGCGTGGACAGTAATCTCCAGCGAAGCATAGCCCGAGCGCATGCCCACATCTTCCACGCCAAAGCCACGGGCGATCATGCCGACGCCGTTATGGACCACGGACACCGACGCGCCGCTTTCCATCATGATCCGGCCCGCCCGAAGGGCCATGTTGGCGATCCGCTCAAGCTCGCGGTGACGAACGATGACCGGGTCTTGCTGAGTTTCCATGGCACCCCGTCGGCTGGATACGCATTCCGTGTTCGCCCGTGAAACCAAGAGCCTTCTCGTCCGGCGATTGGCCGATTCCACGCGACTTACGCGAGCTTCAAATGAAATATCAGGGCGCCGGCAGGCCGGGCAAGCAGCCGGCCGATGCGGGGCTGCTTTTTGTTGGATCATCAATGCCGAAAAGAACGTCACCCACCAGTCACCTGAGGGATGCCTGGAAATCGGCAGCATCCGGGAAAGAGCTTGATTCCAGCATATTTTTACAGGCAGGACTCGGTTTGCCGGCTTTCGCCAGCCAGTTCCGGCGGATGAACATCACCGTTGCTAACGTTCGATTGACCTTTCGTAGCACTGCAGTGCTTGCACAAAAGGCTTAGCTGTGCCAAGACCTATGGTGAAAGGTCTTGCTTGAAACGGAACGATTTCAGCAAGCCGTTTCCAGGGCGACCGTGGCGCGTGGGAGGAAGACAGCGTGTCATGGCAAGCCAAGAGCTGGGAGTTTGAGGCTGGACTTGATGGAGCTCTCGAGGTGAGACCTCGAGCAGGCAACATCAAGGCGAGATAGGCGGGGACCATATCCAGAACGGAAGTGCGACCAGCGTCAAGATAACTTCTGGTTGCATATAATCTTGCGCAAAAAGAAATATCGTAGTGATGCGTACACTCCACCGCAGTGTAGTTGATCTACGACATGGCTTTTGTAGCGAAACCGGGCTAAACCGACAACCAGTCCAAAAGGCGTAGTGGCACAGCCCGCGATGCCAGCAGGACCGGCAAAAGACGCCGATCACGGCGCAGGGACCGGTGGAAAGCAGGAAGCGTCTGGAACTGGGCCGTTACGAAACAACGAACGGGCGATGAAATAGCGACCAATGAAACCGATCGTCACGCTCACACTCAACCCATCGATCGACGACACGGCCGAAGCCGAGGTCGTTCGACACACCCACAAGATTCGGATCACCAACGAGCAGCATGATCCGGGCGGCGGCGGCATCAACGTCACGCGCGTGATTCAGGAACTCGGCGGCAGCTCCATCGCTCTCTACATGTCGGGCGGCACCACCGGCCAGATGTTCGACGAGCTGTTGGCAGCCCGCAACATTCCGCGTCGGCGCATTCCGATCGCCCAGAGCACCCGTGTCGCCCATCTCGTCTACGAACGGTCGACCGGTCTCGAGTACCGCTTCATCCCCGAGGGCCCCGAGGTCAGCGAGATCGAGTGGAAACGCTGCCTCTATGCACTCAAGGACCTTGAGTGGGATTGGTGCGTCGGCTCGGGTTCGCTACCGCGCGGCATGCCGGAGAGTTTTTACGTCCAGCTCGCCGATCTGGTGATCGAACGCGGCAGCCACCTGGTGCTCGACACTTCGGGCAAGCCGCTGGAAATGGCGCTCGAGCGGGGCGGGATCACCCTCTTCAAACCCTCGGAAGGCGAGTTTGCCAAGCTGGTCGGACGACCGCTGCCGACCGTCGATGACATGGTGCCCGCCGCCAAGGAACTCATCGGATCCGGCAAGGTCAAGATGATCGCCATCACCATGGGCGGTGATGGCGCGCTCCTGGTCACCGGCGACAACCATCTCTTCCTGAAGGCGCCCTATGTCGAAGTGAAGAGCGCGTCCGGTGCCGGTGACAGCTTCGTTGGCGGCATGGTCTACGGCCTCGCTTCGGGTCTTATCCCGGAAGACGCCTTCCGGCTCGGCGTTGCCTCCGGAACCGCTTCTGTCATGATGCCGGGCACCCAGCTTTGCCAGAAGGCGGATGTCGACCGCATCCTCGAGGAAATCGGCGTCCACCAGCACAACTGGTAACAAAGCTGAATAAGCAAACGAGCAAAGGGGAGCCGCACGATCATCGGCTCCCCTTTTTCTTTCTGATAACCCCGTCGAGCCAGGAACTCAGGCTTCCGCCCGCTCGGCAGGCTTCAGGCTGACGCTCTCGCCGCAGCCACAAGAACCGACCTGATTGGGATTGCGAAAGACGAAACCAGTTCGCAACGCCGTCTGTTCGAAATCCATCTCGGTACCGAGCAGGAACAGCACGGCCTTGGCCTCGACGAATACCGTTGCGCCATGTGCCTCGACGCGCTCGTCGCCCGGCGTCGCTTCGCGGGCAAGTTCGACCGTGTAGGACATGCCGGCACAACCGCCATTCTTGATGCCCAGGCGAATACCGAGGGCATCGCCGGCATTGTCGACAATCTCGCGCACGCGCTCGGCGGCGGCTTCGGTCAGCGTCATCACGGCGAACTTGGCAAGAGCCATGTCATCAATCTCCAAAACCGCCCCGGTTCAAGGCCAAGGCGACAGAACTGAAAATAAGGAGCAAAGGCATCAGGAACAAGCGGCTTGCCGCATGGCGGCAATGCGAGCATCTGACGTCAACGGGTAAGGTGCTCGCGGATGTAGGCCTCCAGCTTGGCGAGATGCTGCTTGCCCCCCTCGACGGCACCATACTTGTCCGCCACTTCGTCGCGGAAAGCCTTCGTCTCGTAAAGCTGCCTGAGCGTGATCCGCGTGCCGCCGGCCGCCTCCGACAGGGTAATGGTCGTTTCAAACCAGAACTTCTTGCCATCACCGTGGTCAAATACCAGCTTCGATGGCGGCACGATTTGCTTGAACACGGAATGATTGGGATACCGCGTGCCGTCCGGCCCCACCATGTCGAACGCCCAGACACCACCGACACGGAAGTCCATCCGCACGCCCTCACAGGTGAACCCATTCGGCCCCCACCATTTGTTGACGTGAACGGGGTCAGTCAGTGCCTTCCAAACCAGCTCGCGAGGAAAGGGGATATCGCGCTGCAACACCAGTTCGCGGTCTGCTTCATCGGTCATTGCTTTGCCCTTCTCCACCGTCGAGTGTCTCGAGATAATCTCCGAGGCGATCGAGTCGCCCCTCCCATATCTGCCGCTGTTCTTCGATCCAGGCGGAGGCCGCCTCGAGTGGAACGGTCTCCAGCCGGCAAGGCCGCCACTGGGCGCTGCGGCTGCGGCTGATCAGCCTGGCCCGTTCCATCACCTTGAGATGCTTGGTAACAGCTGGCAGCGACATGCCGAGCGGATCTGCCAGTTCGCCAACCGTCGCCTCGCCACGGCCAAGCCGCGTCAGCATGGCCCTTCGGGCCGGATGGGCCAGCGCCAGAAAGATCGCGTCCAGATCATATCCGTACTTAACCATAAGGTTAAATACGCATTGGCTCCTTCATTTGTCAAGGTGATCAGGCCAAACGACAAGACCGCCGGATCGCTCCGGCGGCCAAAGAATGCCTGACATCAAGAGGAAGTTCGGCGTCAGTACCAGTCGGTTGCGACCTGGGCTTCCTCGCTCATGCGATCTGGCGTCCAAGGCGGATCGAACACCATGTTGACCTTGACGCCATAGACGCCGGGCACAACGCCGACGGCGTTCTCCACCCAGCCCGGCATCTCTCCGGCCACCGGGCAGCCCGGCGCGGTCAGCGTCATATCGATGGTGACGAGCCGGTCGTCGTCGATATCGATCCGGTAGACGAGGCCGAGCTCGTAGATGTCGGCTGGAATCTCCGGGTCATAGACGGTCTTCAACGCCGCGATGATGTCGCCGGTGATGCGATCGAGTTCCGCCGGCGGGATAGCCGAACCGGCGACAGTCTCGGGTGTATTGGGGGACGTATCGGCTTGGTCGGTCATCTCGGTCATCCGAACAGGGCCTCGGCCTTTCTGAGAGCCGCGACCAGCGCGTCCACTTCGGCGCGCGTGTTGTAAAGAGCGAAGGAGGCGCGGCAGGTCGAAGTCACGCCGAAGCGGTTCAGAAGGGGCATGGCGCAGTGAGTGCCGGCGCGGACGGCGACGCCAGAACGATCGATGACGGTGGCAACGTCGTGCGCATGCGCCCCATCCATGGAGAAGGCAACGATAGCCCCCTTCTCCTTGGTGGTGCCGTAGATGCGGATGGAGTTCATCTCGCCGAGCCGCTGCATCGCATAGTCGCGCAGGTCGGTTTCATGGGCGAGGATCGCCTCACGGCCAAGACTCTCCATGTAGCGCAACGCCGCGCCAAGCCCGATCGCCTGAACGATCGGCGGCGTACCGGCCTCGAAGCGATGCGGCGGCGCGTTGTAGGTCACGCCCTCGGTGGTCACCGTCTCGATCATTTCGCCACCACCCTGCCAGGGGGGCATGGCTTCCAGAAGGTGGCGCTTGCCGTAGAGCACGCCGATGCCGGTGGGGCCGTAAACCTTGTGACCGGTCAGCGCGTAGAAATCGGCATCAAGATCCTGCACGTCGACCGGCAGATGAACCGCGCCCTGGCTGCCATCCACCAGCACCACCGCGCCATGAGCGTGGGCAATGCGCGTCACCTCACGGATCGGCACGATCGTGCCGGTGACGTTGGACATCTGGGTGATGGCCACGATCTTCGTGCGTGGCGTGAACAGCTTCTCGAAAGCCTCGAGATCGAAGGCGCCATCGTCATGGACAGGCGCCCATTTGATGACGACACCTTTCCTCTCGCGATGAAAGTTCCAAGGCACGATGTTGGAATGGTGCTCGAGAATGGAAAGGATGACCTCGTCGCCCTCGCCCAGAACCATGCCGCCATAGCTCGCCGCCACGAGGTTGATCGCCTCGGTCGACGAACGGGTGAAGATCACCTGCTCGATCGAAGGGGCGTTCAGGAAAGCCCGCACCGCCTCGCGCGCGTCTTCGTAGGCCTCGGTGGCCGCGTTGGACAGATAATGCAGCCCACGGTGAACGTTGGCGTATTCGTGGGTATAGGCATGTTGAATACGATTGAGCACGGCCATCGGCTTTTGCGCCGAGGCGCCATTGTCGAGATACACCAGCGGCTTGCCATAGACCTTCTCGGCAAGGATCGGAAAATCCCTGCGGACAGCCTCAACGTCATAGGACGCAACGGACATCGTCATTGTCTCTCGTCTGAGCCGCCCGGCAGGCCGAGCGGCGATGCAGGCTTACGCCGTTCTGGCCTTCAACCAACCCTCGACCCGATGGATGAGGGCATCGTGAACCGCCTGATTCTGAATCTCGTCGATCGCCTCGCCAAGGAAGGCAAGGATCAGCATGCTCTCGGCCTCGACCTTTGGTATGCCGCGCGACAGAAGATAGAACAGAAGATCATCGTCGATGGCGCCACAGGTGGCACCGTGGCCGCATTGGACGTCATCGGCAAAGATCTCGAGCTCGGGCTTGGCGTCGGCTTCGGCCTCCTCGGAGAGCAGAAGAGAAGCCGTCATCATGCGCGCGTCGGTCTTCTGCGCGTGCGAGGGCACGGCGATCCGGCCTGCGAAAGCAGAACGGGCTTCGTCGTCGATGACCGCCTTGTAGAGTTCGCGGCTTTGGCAGTTTTCAGCGTTGTGAACGAGCGACAGCGCCGTATCGGCGTGACGGCGTCCCGACAGCATGGTCACTCCGCGGAACCCAGCCCGCGCGTCACGACCAGTGAACTCCGCGAAGACCTGAGCTCGGGCAAGCCCGGCACCGAGCGCCGCGTTGAACGTGTCGAAACTCGCCTCGCGACCTATCCTGGTGACCAGCGTCGTCATGCTGACTGCTTCGTCCGGCTCCAGTTGCAGGCGGATATGGTCGACCTTCGCGGCCTCCCCTACCTCGAGCACGGTCATGACATTGGAATGGTGGGCCACCGCGTCGAGCGACTCGATCGTCTCGATCAAGGTCAGCTTGGCGCCCTTGCCAACCGCCACGAGGTGACGCACCGCCGTGGAGGCCGCAGGCTCGCCCTCGGCGATATGAACCAGCTCGACCGGCCGATCGATCTCCGCACCGTCGGCGACCGTGATGACCAACCCGTCGGTCATGAAGGCGGTGTTGAGCGCCACGGCCGTGTTGTTGGCGATGCCATCCTCAAGCTTCAACGCGGCGAGCACGACGGCATCGCCGGCCTCGAGAGCGGTGGCCAGCGAGAAAATGGCAAGACCAGGTTCAAGATCCTTGAGATCGGACAGCTCGGGCCGATACCGGCCGTTGGCGATCACCAGCCGGCGGGCCTTGTCACCTTCCACCGCCGGCGCGGCAATCAGGATACGGGCGACGTCACCCACGCCGGCAACGGGTGGAAACGTCTTCAGCCGGGCACGGAGATCGGTGTACTTCCAGTCCTCGACGCGGCGATGCGGCAAGCCGCTCTTCTCGACGCCGCCGAAGGCGGCATCGCGAATGGCAATGACGTCGGCCGTTCCGGGCAGCGACGTCCGTTCGGCCGGATAGCGGGCGACGAGTGCCAGCTCGGCGGGAGTACGGGCGGGGGTTGCAGCCATGATCATCCCCCTCAGGCAGCCGCATCCGCCACATAGGCGGCGTAGCCGTTCTTCTCGAGCTCAAGCGCCAGCTCCGGCCCGCCAGTGCGGACGATGCGGCCGGCCGAAAGCACATGGACGATGTCGGGAACGATGTGATCGAGGAGACGCTGATAGTGGGTGATCACCACGAAGGAGCGATCCGGCGAGCGCAGTGCATTCACGCCGTCGGAGACCACCTTCAGCGCATCGATGTCGAGGCCGGAATCGGTCTCGTCGAGAATGCAGATCGACGGCTGTAGCAGGGCCATCTGCATGATCTCGGCGCGCTTCTTCTCACCGCCGGAGAAGCCGACATTGACCGGTCGCTTCAGCATGTCCGAGGTGATGTTGAGCTTCTCGGCAACGCCCTTCACCAGCTTCATGAACTCCGGCGTCGTCAGCTCGCTCTGCCCCTTCGCCTTGCGATGGGCATTGAGAGCCGCCTTGAGGAAGGTCATGGTGGCCACGCCCGGGATCTCGATCGGGTATTGGAAGGCGAGGAACAGGCCGGCGACCGAGCGCTCGTTGGGCGAGAGGTCGAGGATCGACTGGCCGTTCAGCAGCACTTCGCCCTCGGTGATCTCGTAGTCGTCCTTGCCGGCGAGAATATAGGACAGCGTCGACTTGCCGGCACCATTCGGCCCCATGATGGCGTGCACTTCGCCAGGGTTTACCGTAAGCGTGAGCCCCTTCAGGATCTCGCGGTCACCGATCCGGGCGTGGAGGTTCTTGATCTCGAGCATGGTCTTGTCCTGTTGTCCGTTTGGCCTCGACGCGCATGGCGGAGGCTCATTGTTCATTGATCACGAAGAAAGGGGCGCTGGTCGCGGCGCACCGACAGCCTCTCAGCCGACGCTACCTTCGAGGCTGATGCCGATCAGCTTCTGGGTCTCCACCATGAATTCCATGGGCAGCTGTTGCAGCACGTCCTTGACGAAGCCGTTGACGATCAGGGCGATGGCTTCTTCCTGCGGCAGGCCACGCTGCAAGCAGTAGAAAAGCTGATCGTCCGAGATCTTCGAAGTGGTGGCTTCGTGCTCGACAATGGCCGAGGCGTTCTTGCTCTCGATATAGGGAACGGTGTGCGCGCCGCACTTGTTGCCGATGAGCAAGCTGTCGCAGTTGGTGAAGTTGCGGGCGCCGGATGCCTTGCGGCCAACCGACACGAGGCCGCGATAGGTATTGCTGGACCGACCGGCCGAAATACCTTTGGAGATGATCTTCGACGAGGTGTTCTTGCCAAGATGGACCATCTTGGTGCCACTGTCGACCTGTTGGCGACCGTTGGAGATGGCGATCGAATAGAACTCGCCGCGCGAATTGTCACCGCGCAGAACGCAGGACGGATATTTCCAGGTGATCGCCGAACCGGTTTCCACCTGTGTCCAGGAGATCTTTGAGTTCTTGCCCCGGCAATCGCCGCGCTTGGTCACGAAGTTGAAGACGCCGCCCTTGCCTTCCGCGTCGCCCGGATACCAGTTCTGGACGGTGGAGTACTTGATCTCGGCATCGTCGAGGGCGATCAGCTCAACCACAGCGGCATGGAGCTGGTTCTCGTCACGGCTCGGCGCCGTGCAGCCCTCCAGATAGGAGACGTACGCGCCCTCATCGGCGATGATCAGCGTCCGTTCGAACTGGCCGGTCTTCTTCTCGTTGATGCGGAAGTAGGTCGACAGTTCCATGGGGCAACGCACACCCTTCGGAACGTAGACGAACGATCCGTCCGAGAACACCGCCGAGTTCAGCGTGGCGTAGAAGTTGTCCGTCACCGGGACGACCGAGCCGAGGTACTTCTTGACGAGTTCGGGATGCGTCTTCACCGCCTCGGAGATCGGGCAGAAGATGACGCCATGCTTGGCGAGCTCAGCCTTGAAGGTGGTCACCACGGAAACGCTGTCGAACACCGCATCGACAGCAACGGGCCGAGCACCGCTTTCGACGCCGGCCAGGATCTCCTGCTCCTTGAGCGGAATGCCAAGCTTCTCGTAAGTCGCCAGCAGGGCCGGATCGACCTCGTCGAGGCTCTTCGGGCCGGCCGTCTTCTTCGGAGCGGCATAATAATGAAGGTCCTGAAAATCGATGGGCGGATAATCGACACGCGCCCAAGTCGGTTCTTCCATGGTCTGCCAGCGGCGCAACGCTTCAAGTCGCCATTCGGTCAGCCACTCCGGCTCGTCTTTCTTGGCCGAAATGAAACGAACGATATCTTCGTTGAGACCCTTGGGCGCCAGATCCGACTCGATGTCGCTGACGAAACCATACTTGTACTTGTCGACGTCGATCGACAGAACCTGATCGACCGTCTCCTTGACTGCTGCCATCTCTTGCTCCTTCCACGCGGTTTCAAGGACCGTGGGAAATGTGTCGTCAATGTAGTCGCTTTTTCCCGCCGCCGGTAGTCACTCAAGCTGCGGCGGTCCCATGTTGTTTCTTCATAGCGGCAAGGACGTTGCGCGCCCGCAAACCAAAGGCGGCGATCTCTTCGTCCGTTGTCTCCAATCCGATCGAAATGCGCAATCCCCCCCTGACGAGCAGGGGATCGACACCCATCGCGATCAACACCGGGCTTGCCGTCACCTTGCCCGAAGAGCAGGCAGAACCGGACGACAAGGCCACGCCGGCAAGATCGAAAGCAATGACCGCCGTCTCGGCCGAAAGGCCGGGCACCGCGAACGAAAGCGTGTTCGGCAGGCGCACCGCGTCCTCGCCGAAGATCACCACATCCGGCACGATGTCGCGGATCATGGTCGCCAAAAGGTCGCGCCGCGCGGCAACGACGACCATGTCGCCGAGGTCGGCGAGCGCCGCGTCGGCCGCAACTCCGAAGGCGCCGATGGAAGCCACGTTTTCGGTACCGGCCCGTGCCCAGGATTCCTGACCACCGCCGGTGACGAGGGGCGAAAAGGCAAAGCCATTCCGGCCACGCACCACGGCCCCCGTCCCCTGCCCGCCACCGATCTTGTGAGCAGACAGGGTCAGCACATCGACCCCCAGCGCCTCGATATCGATCGGCAGCTTTCCGGCCGCCTGTACCGCATCGGAGTGAACGAGTGCGCCGTATTCCCTGGCAATGCGCGCCACGTCACTCAATGGTTCGACGACGCCGGTCTCGTTGTTGGCCATCATCACCGAGACAAGGGTCCGCTCGCCGGCTGCCGCCAGTTCACCAAGGCGGCGCTTGAGGAAATCAAGATCGACGATGCCGTTGCCATCAACCGGAATGACCTCGACGCGCTCCGCCGGAAAGCGGCCGCCACGCGCCACCGCAGGGTGCTCGACCGCCGAGACCAGCAACCGATCGAAGCGGTAAGGCTTGCCGAACAGCGTCCAGTCCGGCGTCAAAACGGTGTTTGCGGCTTCTGTCCCACCCGAGCAGAAAGTAATGCCTTTCGCCTCCGCCCCGCAAAGCCGGGCCACCGAACGGCGGGCTGCTTCAACGACGGCGCGCGCCGCGCGCCCCTCGGTATGAACGGACGAGCTGTTGCCAGGACGGTCCAGGAGTTCAACGAGGCGAGCCCGCGCGCACGCCTTCATCGGCGCCCCCGCGTTCCAGTCGAAATAAAGGCGCGCCTCCGCCATACTCACCCCACTTGCAACAACCGCCGGAACGATCGGCCGGCTGTCGCGTTCACTATACCATCCGGTTTTGGCCTGCCAGACCGGCGTTAGGTGGCTCCGATATCCGTATTGATGCGATTTTCCTTGACGCCGGACCGCCCGCCGGTCCAGTGCAAGCGCACAAACCGAAACGATGCACCGCTCGCATCAGTTTTGAGTCATTCTAAATCTAGGACCAGACCTCTCCAGCGTCAATATGACGCGCCCTGCCGATGACGGCAGCGGACCCTGGTGAAAGGTCGAGATCGAGGACAACATGCCCGAAGTGATCTTCAACGGCCCTGCCGGGCGCATCGAAGGCCGCTACCAGCCGGCCGCCGTTCGCAACGCGCCGATCGCCATGATTCTGCATCCGCATCCGGAATTTGGCGGCACCATGAACAACCAGATCGCCTACCGGCTGTTCTACATGTTCAAGGAGCGTGGCTTCGCAGTACTGCGCTTCAATTTCCGCGGCGTCGGCCGCAGCCAGGGTCAGTTCGACCATGGCTCGGGCGAACTGTCGGATGCCGCTTCAGCACTCGATTGGGTGCAGTCGATTCATCCGGAAGCCCGCTTCTGCTGGGTGGCCGGCTTCGATTTCGGAGCCTGGATCGGCATGCAGCTCCTGATGCGCCGGCCGGAGATCGAGGGGTTCATCTCGATCGCCCCGCCAGCCAACCTCAACGATTTTTCGTTCCTGGCGCCCTGCCCCTCCTCGGGCCTCATCATCCACGGCGACATCGACAAGGTCGTGCCGCAGAAAGACGTCCAGGCGCTGGTCGACAAGTTGAAAGCGCAGAAGGGCATCGTGATCGACCAGAAGATCATCGAGGGCGCCAACCACTTCTTCGACCAGAAGATCGAAGAGTTGATCGATCATTGCGGCCGCTATCTCGACATGCGCCTCGCGGCACAACCGAGCGAAGGCTGATACCTTCAGGCAGACATGTTCAAGAGGCCCCGAACTTCGTTGCTCGGGGCCTTAATCTTTATGTCAGGGCCAGATGGGCGCCTCAGAAACGCGCGATCAGTTCGACAGGGTCGCGCACCCAGTCGTCGTGATCGAGCGAACGCTCGGAAGCGCGCCTCTCCGTCTCGATCGGCATGTTGAAGTGCGGCTGGTATTCTTCGACCAGCTCGTCAACCAGACGCTTCCGTTCGAGAGCAAAGGGCGACACACGCCAAAACACACCGGCGGTAAGCCGCTTCAGAACCGGATTGGCAGCCAGAACCGCTGAAACCGCCACAATGACGGAATCGCTCTCGCCGACATAAACGGGATGAGCACGGCCAGACAGCTCCGTGGTCAGGACAAAAATGCCCGGGCGGTCAGGCGCGTCGGCGCCCGTCTCAAAGGCATGGCCGGCATAACGCGCGGGGGTCTGGCCAATGGCCGGCAAGGCCTTGCCGCTCACCGCAGCAGCGGCCGCTGCGACGAAAGACACTTCGGTGACGTTCATGACACATCCTCCCAAAATACATTCGACGCGATACTGCTCTGAAAAGATAACACTTGCGCGAAGGCTTTCAAGAAATATCAGCCTTAAACGACATGCCCCTTTGGCATAACTCTTTAAGTCGTACTTAAAATTTGAGTATTTTTACGTAAAAATGATCATTGGATAGCAAAGTGGAAACTGACAAGAACCGGCGGATATTTAACCGCCTTCTTTTGTGTCATGGCTGATTTCTTTAAACTCGCGACGGCGCCAATTGTTCCCAACCCATTGGAAAGACTCAATGACCGGAACGCCGAGGATTGGCAGTGGCACTTGCCGTGCGTGCCTGCGCCGCTGTTCGCACCAGAGGCTTGCGCGACCATTGCCGCCGCAATGATCGCGTGCATGCCGAACAGGCCGAAACCCCTTCCACCGACGCATCGGAGAATGCGGGAACGAACCACAACCTTGGCTCAGGCGAGACAAACCCGGTCGCCACCGGCGGACTTCGCCTTGCGCAGGGCTCGGTCGGCTCGCTCCATCGCCACGCTACGATCTTCGCCTGCAGCAAGCGTGGCGACGCAGATGGTTGCCGTCAGCTGGGCTGGCGTACTGTCGCCAAAGGTTTCGGCGCCGATGACCTTGACCAGGCTGTCGGCAAAGCGCGTGGCTGCATCGGAACTGCCCTCGCGGAGAATCGCAAAGTCATCGCCGCCAAAGCGGGCAACGACACCCGCACCACTGGCCAGCTCCGAGATGATCCCGCCGATCTTGACCAAAGCCGCGTCTCCCGCCGGCCGGCCAAAGCGATCATTGAAGGCGCTGAACGCATCGAGATCGATCAAGATCAGGCTGAACGGGCCGGACGACGCGCGGTGCGCCGAGAGCCGTGTGTCGAGCTCTGCCTCAAACCCTGAACGATTGACGAGACCGGTGAGCGCATCGCGGAAGGCCAGGTCACCGATCCGTTTCTTGTAGACGCCAAACGCCACGGAAACCAAAACGAGAGACACGGCGATCACGAGAAAGCCGATAGCGAGGTTGAACAGGAACCCCAGCCACAGCGGACGCATCGCCGCCGCCTCGTCTTGCTCGACCATGACGCGCCAGCCGAGATCGGGAATGAGCCGATGCGACAACAGAATGGTCCGCCCATTCCGTTTGAAGGAATACTCCCCGCGCTCCTCGCCAAGGATCCGGTCGGCGATGCCTGAAAGCCCCTCCGACGTCCGGATGGAAGCACCCACAGGCGTATCGGCATCGGTCGCCACCACGATGCCACCCTCGGCATTGACGAAATAGATGTTGCGATTGAACTGGGCGCGGTAACGCGAAACGATGTTTCGCACCGTTCGGAAGTCTAGTCCCACGCCGGTCAACGCGATCATCTTGCCGTCATGGTCGAGCACTCGATAATTGATGAAGACGGTCAAGGCATCGTCTTGCGCCTTGTTGATGTCGACGTTGACCTCATAGGGTGCACTGGCATCGATCGAGCGGAAAAACCACGCATCGGCAGGATCGTCGCGCTTGAGATGGCGGGGCGGCGCTTCGAAATGGTAATAGGCCTGCGTGTCACGCGACACCAGGAAGGCGGTGAAGGCATTATATTGCCGCTGGATCCGCTGAAGATACCGGGTGATCGCCGCGAGATCGAGCTCGCCGGTGTGCAACCAGTCCTGCACGAAGGTGTCGTTGGCCATCAGGGAGGAGACAAGGATCGGCCGCACAAGATCGGTCTGTATCTCCGAATAGATGTTGGAGCCGGTGAGCGGCAGCTCCGTCTCGACGATCGACTGCCGCATGGTATCGACAGCGATGAAATAGCTGACCATGTTGGTGATCAGAAAGCCTACGGCGAGGATGGCACCGATCAAGGGGATCATGCGCATCCGGTCCAACTTGGCCGTCATTCTTCCTCCCGGAACATAAGCGCCCCACCCGCCTGTAAGTTGACGGCCCGAATCGCCTCAGCTCCTTCTACCACAGGTCGAGTAGTATTTTTGCCGTGGTCAATCTTCCGGGAACGACGGATTCTCTTCTTCCTTGTCGCCCACCTCGAAGCCCAGAAGATTCCAGGATTGCAACATGTGCGGCGGCAAGGGGGCCGTGACGTCGATCACGTCACCACCAGCAGGATGCGGGATGGTCAAACGACGGGCCAGAAGGTGTAATCGGTTCTGGAATCCACCCGGCAGCTGCCAGTTTTCGATGTCGAAGTAGCGGGGATCGCCAATGATCGGGTGCCCCATCGCCTGACAGTGCACGCGCAACTGGTGAGTGCGCCCGGTCGTCGGCTTCATCGTCAGCCAGGAAAGGCGGCCGGCCGAATGCTCGACGATCGAATAGTAGGTCACGGCATGCTGCGCGTCGGGTTCGCCATGCTTGGCAACCGTCATCATGTCACCGTCCGGACCAGGCACGCGTTTCAGCCAACTGGAAATCTTGCCCTGGGCCGGCTTCGGCTGGCCGAACACCAGCGCCCAGTAGATCTTGCGCGCTGATCGGGTTTGAAATGTCCGGGCCAGCGTCGCCGCGGCAAGCCGTGAACGGGCGACCAGCAGACACCCCGAGGTCTCGCGATCGAGACGATGGACGAGACGCGGCTTGACGCCCTTGCGGTCGCGCAGTGCCTCGAGCATGCCGTCGATGTGGCGCGTCATGCCCGAGCCACCTTGCACGGCAAGCCCGGCCGGCTTGTTGAAAACGAAGACGTGTTCATCCTCATAAAGAAGGAGCGAGCGCAGATACTCGGCCTCGTTGGCCGAGGCCACCTGCTTGGGTCGCGCCATCGGCGCCCCCGCCTCGCCATCGTAGAATGAGGCGCCGCTTTGGGCCGCATCGCCATATTGCAGGGGCGGCACACGCACCGACTGACCGGCGCCGAGACGCTGGTCGGTCTTGCAACGACCACCGTCGACGCGCACCTGGCCCGACCGGATTAGTTTCTGCAGATGGCCGAAGCCCAGACCGGGGAAATGGTCCTTGAACCATCGATCGAGGCGCATGCCGGCCTCATCCTTGGCGACGACAAGCATCTCGACGCGTGGTCCGCCCGACGTTTCTTGAGTCATGCGAAGGCCCTCACGAGGTGGAGACCGGCCACCAACGCGGCCAGAGACAGCAGGATCGATCCTCCGACGTACACCGCGGCCGTGGCAGCCGCACCACGCTCGAAGAGGACGATCGTGTCGAGCGAGAAGGAGGATAAAGTTGTGAAACCGCCAAGAATGCCGACCGCGACGAATAGGCGAAGCGATTCCGAGCCGTCGAACTTCACAGCCAGAAGTTCGATGAACAGCCCCATGATGAATGAGCCGAGGATATTGACGATCATGGTCCCGAAGGGGAAATCCGCTCCCAGAACACGGCCGGCGCCAACGCCCACCAGATAACGGCAGACCGAGCCGAAGGCGCCGCCGATGGCGACGAGGAGCACGGGAACAAGTGACATGGCTGAACTCGGGGCAGAACTCGACCGAAAGGATGCCAGATAGACGCGGGAAGCTACGGCCGATGGCTGTTTCGCGCTTTCTAGAGCATAGCCCGGCAAATTGGAACCTCCTTCGCCGCCTTGCGTTCCATGGTCGGAGCGCGCTGAGGCCACGCGACGGGTGTCCTATTTTGGCGAACGGACCAATGCAGCTGGCAGGATCTTATCCGGGACAACTCGGGCCACGGGCATGGCGAAACGGTGGCCGCGCTTGCGGATTTGCGTATATTCCGCTATTTCCACGCCGCTGGATCGAGCCGACGTCACCGACGTCCGATCCCTGTGACGGTTCTACATGAACGACGCCAAAGCCAAAGACCGCCAGCCGGCCGCCTCGGGCGCCCCATCTTCTACCGCAGACGTTCCCGGCCATGGCGAGCACAACCACGCCTCGGGTTCGCTGCTCGGCCTTGCCGTAGGGTCTGTCGGCGTCGTTTACGGCGACATCGGAACAAGTCCACTTTACGCGTTTCGCGAAGCGCTGCACCACACCGCCGCGAACGGCATAACCCGCGCCGAGGTAACGGGCGTCGTTTCGCTGCTCATCTGGTCGCTGACCCTTGTGGTGACCCTGAAATATGTCTTGTTCGTGATGTACGCGGACAACAAGGGCGAAGGCGGCACGCTATCGCTGGTCGCGCTGGTGCGCGGTGCGCTTGGCAAGCGCGGCGGATTTGCCCTGATCATCGGCATTCTCGGCGCCTCGATGTTTTTCGGCGACGCCGTGATCACGCCCGCGATTTCCGTTCTATCGGCCGTCGAAGGCCTGAAGGTCGTGGCACCGAGTTTCTCCAACTACGTCGTGCCGTTGACCATTGTCATTCTTATCCTGCTGTTCGCAATCCAAAGTCTGGGAACGGGCCGGGTCGCCGCCTGGTTCGGTCCCATCACGGCCACATGGTTCCTGTGCCTCGGCGCTCTCGGGCTGATGCACGTCAGCGACGATCCGGCAATCCTCTATGCGCTGTTGCCGACTTCGGCGATCAGTTTTGTGATCAACCATGGCTTTCTGGCCCTTGTCGTCATCGGTTCGGTGTTTCTGGCCGTGACCGGCGCCGAGGCGCTTTATGCCGACATGGGCCACTTCGGTCGCCGCCCGATCCAGCTTGCCTGGCTGGTCCTGGTCTTTCCTGCCCTGACGCTCAATTATCTCGGCCAGGGCGCGCTTGTGCTCTCCCACCCCGAGGCGCTCGATAATCCTTTCTTCCTGATGGTGCCGCAGCCGGTCCTCATCCCGTTCATCCTGCTGGCGACCATTGCCACCATCATCGCCAGTCAGGCCGTTATTACCGGCGCGTTTTCGTTGACGCAGCAGGCCGTCCAGCTCGGCCTCATTCCCCGCATCGAGAGCCGTCACACGTCGGAAACGCAGGCGGGCCAGATCTACCTGCCGCGCATCAACTGGATGCTGCTCATCGGCATCCTGGCTCTGGTCGTCTTCTTCCGATCGTCGAGCGCGCTGGCATCTGCCTACGGCATCTCGGTCACCGGCGAGATGGTGATGTCGTCCATGCTCGCCTTCATCGTGGTCTGGAAGGTCTGGAAGTGGCCGATCTGGGTTGCCGTGGCCATCGTCGCCCCGTTCCTTTCCATGGAAATCATCTTCCTGTCGGCCAACCTCCTGAAGGTCTTTGATGGCGGCTACCTGCCGCTGACGCTGGCCATCTGCGTCGCCACCTGCATGTGGACCTGGGTACGTGGCAGCGAGCTCGTGTTCGAGAAGTCGCATCGAGAGAACATCCAGCTCAACGACCTCATCAAGATGCTCAGCAAGTCGCACCCCGTTCGGGTCGGCGGCACAGCCGTGTTCCTGACGTCCGATCCGGAGATCGCGCCGAGCGCCCTCCTGCACAACCTCAAGCACAACAACGTCCTGCACGCCAAGAACATCATCATGACCGTGCATGTCGTGACGACGCCTCGCTACCCGGACGATCAGCGAGTGAAGATCGAACCGCTGTCGGATGATTTCATTCTCGTCGAACTGACCTTCGGCTACATGGAATCGCCGAACGTACCACGCGCGTTGGCTCAGTGTCGCAAGCAGGGCATCAAGTTCGACATCATGGCGACGTCCTTCTTCCTGAACCGGCGCTCGTTCAAGCCGAGCCCGCAGTCGCCCATGCCGATGTGGCAAAACCGTCTGTTCATCTCGCTGACCCGGACGGCTGCCAACGCCACCGACTTCTATCGCCTGCCATCCAACCGCGTCGTGGAACTCGGCCAGCAGTTGACAGTGTGACGGGCCACTTCCTCAGGACGTAGCCTGCTGGTTCGGAAACCGGAGCGCGACCGTTGCATTGTGGCAACAAAGCGGCATGAAGGCGACCGCAGTATCGCTATTCCCCGCATAAGCGCTTGAAGGTCGGCGACGCGCTCTGCATCGTCGGTAGTCAGTTTCAGGTTCGATCCGGCTGGCCGATTCGAACTTCGTATATGTTGCGCTCCCCTCAAACCATTGGATTCCGGTTCTTTCACAATGATGAGAAAGATGCTTCTCCTTGCGGCGGTTGCCATGGTGGCCGCGTCGCTTCATACGGGTACCGCCCGTGCCGAAGAGGAAACCGTCCGCTTCTGGGATCCCGCTAGCAGCAGCTTCCAGACCATTGTACGCCGCCCCTCGGCGCGTCCGATGGAAAGCCCGATCAAGAAGGAACTGATCGACTATACGGGCCCGTACGGCAACGGCACGATCATCGTCAACACCACCGAGCGCCGGCTCTATTATGTCGTCGGCGAAGGCAAGGCGATGAAATACGGCATCGGCGTCGGCCGCCCCGGCTTCACCTGGCAGGGTGAGCATCACATCACCCGCAAGGCCGAGTGGCCGGGCTGGACGCCACCGGCTGCCATGCGCAAGCGCCAGCCCAAGCTGCCCTACTTCATGCCGGGCGGCCCGGATAATCCTCTTGGCGCCCGCGCCATGTACATCGGCTCGACCATTTATCGCATTCACGGCACGGCTGAGCCCTGGACCATCGGTCAGGCCGTATCCTCGGGCTGCATCCGCATGACCAACGACGATGTCGCCGACCTCTACGAGCGCGTCGGCGTCGGCACCAAGGTCGTCGTCGTCCGCTGATCCTGCCCAAAGCAAGAAACATCACGCCGTCGCGGTCCCCGCGGCGGCGCTGTCATATCCGGCTCGTGGTTCAGCGAGAAAGCCCCTTTGCCTTGAGCTCGGCAAGGTAGGCGGAGAACAACGTCTCCTGATCACGTCCAGTCTCGTAGAGAATGGTCCAGGTGTAGAGGCCGCTGTCGTGACCATCGTCGAACACAAGGCGCACGGCATACGATCCCACCGGTTCCACCGCCGTGATCTTGACGTCCTTCTTGCCGTCGACGGTGACGCGCTGGCTCGGAGCATGCCCCTGCACCTCTGCCGATGGGGAGTTCACCCGAAGGAGTTCGGCCGGAATGGAAAAGGAGCGGCCGTCCTCAAAGGAGACGGCCAGCGATCGCTTGTCGGCGGAAAGTCGGATTTCAGTGGGCCACACGGCCATGGCGTACTCCGATCGGAAGTGAAGCAATGATCGGCCCACACATAACGCCGCTATGCGAGTTCACCAAGTCCGATCGGCTGGGCTCTGCCCTGCGGCCACGGAGGAAAGCGACGGCTTAGGGTACATCCCGGTCCCGCACCCGGCCGGCGTCCCCCATCGCACTCGCCAGGCGATTGCCCAGCCGGCGAAGATGCTTCACCGAAGCAACGGCGTCGGGATAGTTATCGTCGCGCCAAGTCTGGAAGGCTTCGTCTGGCATAGGCTTGGCGAAGTGATAGCCCTGCACGAGAGTGCAGCCGAGGTTTTGGACCTGTTCGAGCTGATCGACAGTCTCGACACCTTCGGCCACCACCTCGCAATTGATGGCCTTGCCGATGCCGATGATCGCCGACACCAGCGACTCCATCTGGCAACTACCCGACAACGAAGCGATGAAGGTCTGGTCGATCTTCAGTCTGTCCGGCTTCAACTGGGACAGATAGGCGATGTTGGAATAGCCGGTACCGAAATCGTCGAGCGCGATGTGGACGCCCAGCGCTTCGAGCCCCTTGAGATTGCGCGTCACCTCGGTGTTGTTACCCAGAATGACGCCTTCGGTGATTTCCAGCTCCAACTGATCGGGGCTGAGATTGTGGCGGCGAAGAATGTCGCGGATCTGGCCGACGAATTCGCGCCGCTGGAAATGCATGGCCGAAACGTTGACGGCGGCTATCGGCGGATACTGCCAGACGGTCGCCCATTTGGCCGCAGTACGGACGGCTTCCTCGATAACGAAGTTGTCGATTTCGATGATGAGGTCGGACGCTTCGGCGGCTGGAATGAACTCGCTCGGAGGAACGATGCGGCCAGTCTCGCGATCCGTCCAGCGGATCAGCGCCTCGGCCGACGGAACGTAGCCGTGCTCCACGTCGACCTGAGGCTGCCAGTAGAGGCTGAGCTCGCCGTCGCGCAGCGCTGCCCTCAGCCGTTCGCGCAATGCCAGCACCTTGTGGCGCTCGTTGAGAATGTCGGTGTCGTAAAACTGCAAGCGCGACTTGCCGCGCGACTTCGCCTTGTAGAGAGCGAGATCGGCGAGTTGCAGGACTTCGTGAAAGTCGCGGCTGTCGGATGGCCAGACGGCGGCACCACCGGAGCAGCGAACGTCGATATCCGTGTCGCCGAACCGCACGACGGTCTGCAGCCGCGCGAACGAGGCACGCAGCAGGGTCACCGCGCCGGCCTCGACGAACCCCTCGGTGGAGACGACGACGACGAACTCATCGCCCCCCCCAGCGCACCACCAGGGCATCCTGACCGAAGGAGACGACCAGATTTTCCACGAATGCCTTGAGCACATGATCGCCGGCCATATGCCCCAGTTCGTCATTGACCTCCTTGAAATTGTCGAGGTCGAATACCATCACCGCCTTGGAAGCCTGCGGATCGAAATGGATGCCCTCGATCCACCGCTCGAAAGCCCGGCGATTGAGCACCCCGGTCGTGACGTCGTGATCGGCACGATAGTTGGCCTGCCAGGTTGCACGACGATTGAGGACCAGAAGCGCCAGCATCGACACGATCGCACCGATCATGGCGATCGAGAGCTTCAGCATCGCCGAGTAGCTTGCCGACAAGGTCTCGCCTTGCAGGGCAATATAGCGCGTGCCTTGCTCGGACATGTTTTCCTGCAGCAGGCGGAACTTCTCGGACAGGCGCCGAAGATCCCCATCCAGCGCGTTGAGGACGGCCGTGTCGTCGGGGCCGACATTCTCAAAGGCGATGTTCAGCCCCAGGGCAAGTTCGGCGATACTGTCGATCTGTGAAATCAGTACCGCGTCGCCGGGCATGATGAAGGCCGGACGGGCACGTTCGACCGTATCGAGCAACCGCCGGAGCGCCTCGCGGATGTCCCTGGCATCGTCCATCGTGAAGCCGAGGATCAGGCGGTTGCCGAGCTTGCGGCGGGACATTTCGACGAGTTTGGCCTGATCGCCGATATCGCGTCCAGCCTGGATGGCTTCGCTGGCGTTCGACGATTCGATGCGCAAAAAAGTGCGATAGGCCTCAAGGGCGGAGTTTTCAGCGAAAACAAGCAAGACGGCAGTGAAAATGATGGGCAGCAGGTTAGCCGCCTTCCGCAGAATGTCCGCCTTGCGGAAACGCAGGAAGGCAAGAAGGTTCATGCTGCCACCTCAGGGTAGCACGCTCTATTCCGTTCTGCTTCTTCTCCCGAGCTGAACCGCGACATGTCCCCCCACGCCCCGCCTACAAGCATGAGGAGCAACTGTAGGGACGAACCGTTTCGGAAATCTTTCAAAGTTGAGTGTTTGGCAGTTCTACTTTGGCCTTACCGCCAAGGCTTGGCCCTTCAAGAAAACGTTGCGGTAAGCTTTGTACCCCAAGCACCATCGTCGTTGATCAGCATGGAAGAGAGCCTTGACCTTTGTCGCGTTTCCTCGCCGGTACTCCAAGGTCGGCTTCTCCGGATCAGCCGATGGATTGGGCCACAACGATGAAGAACGGCATCAGCATCACGCCCGAGCAAAGGCTCCACGCGCCGGCGATCGCGGTTGATGCCACCAGCCAGCCGAGGTTGCGATGTTCGATCCGGCGGCCACGGATGGCGTTGCGCATAAGGATGGCCGGCCCTGCGAACATGATGAGGAAGGTCTGCACGACGCCGAGCACGATCGTCTCGGCGTGCATTTCGAAACGGGCCGGCTTCGAGGTCACCAGCTGATACAAAGACGAGAGAACGCCTGCCAGCGCAAAGCCCAGAGCGATCGAAAAACACGTTATCAGAATCTCGACATTCATTGTCGTTAACCCCGCCTTAACCCTGATCCGAAATGAAACAATAAGGACCGACCTGCCGACAGCGTGGCAAAGCGCGGGCCGCGGCACCGCGCCGCGCACCAACTGACGAAACAGGCGGGGTTCTGCGGTGTCTTGAAGATGGCCGACGGCGGCCATCTGGACATCTGTTTCAAATCGGGAGGCGGTCGTGACCCAGTACGCGGCATATTCGGACGAGAGCCTGCTTCGTCCAGCCCGACGTCCGA
Organism: Pleomorphomonas sp.; assembly: GCA_029976075.1. Classification (GTDB taxonomy): domain Bacteria; phylum Pseudomonadota; class Alphaproteobacteria; order Rhizobiales; family Pleomorphomonadaceae; genus Pleomorphomonas. Next base: position 48,458 of record JARKNW010000177.1, on the reverse strand, counting down.
CCCGACGCCGGACCAGCGCGACGGCGTGGTTCCTGCGCGCCGTTCTCACCACCTTCCTGCTGGCCGGCGGCGTGATGCTGGTGAACGTTCTGATCAACCTGTCCGGCAACCTGGACAGCCACGACGGCCGTTCGACCGATCCCGCGCCAATCGCGCTGTTCATCGGCCAGCAGCGGCTGCTTATTCCGGCCAACATGTTCCGCTTCGCAGATCAGAGAAACGTCGGACCGCATGATCGTATCGACCTGGCGGTGCATTTCCCTGAGATGGCCGGGTATACACGCGCTTTCCGCAAGGACTTCCTTGATCTCGGCGCCGACGCCCCGATCGTCTACCTGACCATCCGCACGCGTGATACGCCGACCGACAGCGTCGGCCGGCTGATCAACGTCTATCAGCACTTTTTCGAGGAAGGGACCATCCCGGCTCCGCAGGGCCTTGTCGGCCACCGCATGTCGGAGGACTCGGGGCTGAGCGGCGAGGAAGTGTTCTTCGAAGCCGGCTCCACCACCCCGTTCACCACGCATTGCACGGCGCCGGACGACAGCCAGTACCCGGCTTCCTGCCTGACAGAGATCCACGCCGGCAGCGACCTCTCCGTCCAGATCCGTTTCCGCAAGGGAATGCTTGCCAACTGGGATGGCATCAAGAGCGGCGTGCGAGTGCTTCTCCTGTCCTTTGGCGTCACCGCCTAGAGGTCGTCGCGCGCCGACCGCCCGCCAAACCGATAACGTCAAAAAGACAGAACGCTCCGTGTTCTCATGAAACACGGAGCGTTCTGTGTAACGGCGCGTCGACGTCGATGCGCAGCCAATCAGCCGGCCAGATCCTCGGCGAGAATCGCCATCTGGAAGTTGAACGACTTGTCGTCGTCCTCGTCGTCCTCGTAGACGACGCCAATGAACTCTTCGCCCACATAAACCTCGGCCGAGTCAGTCTTGCGCGGCCGCACCCGCACGCTGATGGTCGGGGACTGCAGCGTCTTGCGCATGAACTTCTCGATGCGGGCGATGTCGTCTTTGGTCAAGTTAATTCTCCAGTCTGATTGTCGGCCATCGCTCGCAACAGGAGCGGCAGACCGGACGGCGACGAGTCGCCGACGTTGGCGTGTTCTGGCACGGACGGGCTGGCAAGGAAACCCTTGAACGGCGGGCCGGTTGCATGGTTCCCCCGCTCTTTCTCAGCCCTCGCCCCCCTCTGGCAGACGTTGCTCCATGGAATGGGAGGGATCGCTGCAGCCGGCTTCGCCAATCACCCGTGCCGGCACCCCCGCCACGGTGGTGCCGGGCGGCACCGACTTCAGCACCACGGAACCGGCCGCCACGCGCGAGCAGCAGCCCACTTCGATGTTGCCCAGGATCTTCGACCCCGCGCCGATCATCACGCCGTGGCGAATCTTCGGATGACGATCACCGGTCTCCTTGCCGGTACCGCCGAGCGTGACATTCTGCAGGAGCGACACGTCGTCTTCCACCACGGCCGTCTCGCCAATGACAATGCCGGTCGCATGATCGAAGAACAGCCCACGTCCAAGTCGGGCGCCGGGGTTGATATCCACCTGAAACACTTCCGACGATCGGCTTTGCAGATAGAGCGACAGGTCGCGCCGGCCACGGTTCCAGAGCCAGTGCGCCAGTCTGTGAGCCTCTATGGCGTGGTAGCCCTTGAAGTAGAGCAGCGGCTCGATGAACCGGTCGCAGGCCGGATCGCGATCTTCGAAGGCAACGATATCCGACCGAAAGGCGGCGGCAATATCGGCGTCATCGGCCACCGCTTCGCGAAACGCCTGGGCGATCATCGCCGAGAGCACGGTGGTGTTGCCAAGACGATCGGCCACCCGCTGGATAACGGCATCCTCCAGCCTCACGTGATCGAGCACGGTGAGGTGCATGAAGCCGCCCAGCGCCGGCTCGTTCTCCACCACGGCGGCGGCTTCCCGCCGAACGCGCGCCCATACCGGATCGATGGCATCGAGGGGGCGGCTCACGGACTGAGGGCTGACGGACAACGGGCACATCCTTGGGCAAAAGAAACTGGCTTGGTCTCGCCGGAAGCCGACCGCGCCTCTTCGAGGCTGGAGCCATGATAGTCGGACGATGTTGCCGGGAAAAGTCCGCAAATAACGCTTTTGTTGCGCGAAGGGTGAATGAAGGACGTTTCCTTTTCCAGCAATCCCCACCGGCAAGGAACGTTCGAGGTACCCTCAGGGCCTGCCCTGCCACGTCCGCGACATGCAGCCGAGGTAGAGGCCGAAGCAGGCTTCGACCGAGTTCAGTTCGATCTTGGTGATCTCGCGGATGCGACGCATCCGGTACTCCAACGTATTGCGGTGGATGCCAAGCGCCTCCGCCGTCCGCCCCATGTGCATGTTCTGCTCGAACCAGGCGTTGAGAGTGGTGACAAGCTGGCCACTACGGTCGGCTTCGATCAACGCATCGACCGGCGAACCGATATCGTCGATCAGCCAGCTCTGCCCCAACGTGTCGAGCATCACCGGCAGGCGAAGATCGTCATAGAGAAACACCGACCTGTCCGGCCAGCGCCGCTTGCCGACCGCCAGCGTCGCCTTGGCGAGCTGATAGGACTTCGGGATGTTCTGCTCGCTCGGGAAATAGCGGCCGAGGGCAATGCGCAGGTCAAGCCGCGTTCCTTCGGTCATCCGCGACAGCAGCTTCTCGATGCGATGGCGATGCGCGTCGAGATCCCACCTGCCCTGACCGCTCAGCGCCGGCTTCAGGACGACGATCTCGTTGAGCGAGATGGTCGCCACCAGATTGTTGTGCGATGGCAGATTGAGAAGACCGTGCAGGCGCTCGAGCTCGGCTACCACCGTCTTCACGTCGGCGCCGCCGGTTGTCATCTCGATCACCGCCACCACGCGCGGCGTGGCGAGATCGATTCCCAACCGCTCGGCCCAGGTACGCAGCCAGGGCGTGATCTCCTCGCCGCGCAGGAGACTGTGAACCAGCGTCTCGCGGAGGCGAGCGTCGCGCACCAGAAGCTGCATCAGGCGCGCCTGCTCCAGCATGGTCTCGGCGGCGAGGCGGACCAGTTCGGCAAAGCGCGACACCTCGCCCGGCTCGCCTGTCAGGCCGATGCAGCCGACAATGTTGTTCTGGCTCCGCAGCGGCAGATTGACACCCGGCTTGACGCCGTTGAGGCGCCGCGCCATCTCGCCATCGATCTCTACCGCGTCCTGTTTGTCGAGCACCAGCAGCGCACCCTGGTGCATGGTGCCGATGCGGCTGCGATCACCGCTGGCGATGATGATACCGCGGGCGTCCATCACGTTGACGTTGCGGTCGATGATCTGCATCGAACGATCGACGATCGACTGGGCGAGCGCCGCATCCATGTGCAGCAGGGTGTAGGTCTGCGACGCGCGATCCAAGAGAACCTCTCCGGTGAGGCGGGCAGCATACTACGGCAGGCACGGATCCGCTCCGCCACTCGTCTGCTTGCGGACTACCGGCCGAAACCGCCGATCCTCAGCGTGGCCGCGACATTTCGTGCCGTGACACGCAGGTTGTCGCCCGCTTCGGCAAATGCCTCGGAGAGAGAGCACGAGCGCGACAACACGCTGAACACGGCGTCGATCCCATGATCGAACACGGCCTCCGCCTCCGAGCCCAGACACCCAGCGATGCCGATGACCGGCTTGCCGCGGCGCTTGGCCACGCTGGCGACGCCGATCGGCGTCTTGCCATGGATGGTCTGACCGTCGATCCGCCCCTCGCCGGTGATGACCAGATCGGCATCCGCCAGGACAGCCTCGAGCCCCACTGCGGTGGTCACGATCTCCGAGCCCGGCTTGAGATCCGCCCCGAGAAACGCCTTGAAGGCTGCCCCGAGGCCGCCCGCCGCGCCGGCGCCCGGCAGGTGAGCCACATCCACGTCCAGTACCGCCTCGATGAGAGCGGCATAGTGACTGAGGTTGGCGTCGAGGAGTGCCACTTTCTCCGGCGTCGCCCCCTTCTGCGGACCGAACACGGCGGAAGCTCCACGCGGGCCGACCAGCGGATTGTCGACATCGCACGCCACTTCGACGCAACAACCGGCAAGGCGCGGATCGAGGCCCGAGACATCGATGGTCTCGAGGCGACCGAGTTCACCGCCGCCCGGTCCGAGAGCCTGTCCATCGGCATCGAGGAGACGGACGCCAAGCGCCTGCAACATGCCGGCGCCGCCGTCGTTGGTGGCGCTGCCGCCAATGCCGACGATGAAGTGACGAGCCCCCCTGTCGAGTGCCTCGACGATCAGTTGCCCGACGCCGAAAGTGGTCGTGACGAGCGGATCGCGAGCCTCGGATGGAACCAACATCAATCCGCTGGCGGCGGCCATTTCGATGATCGCGGTCTTGCCATCGCCAGTCAGACCGAAGAAGGCATCGGCCGGCTGGCCGAGCGGCCCCGACACGCCAAGGTGGACCACGGTTCCGCCAGTGGCAGCCACCATGGCTTCCACCGTCCCCTCGCCTCCGTCGGCAACCGGCATCAGAACATAGTCGGCGTTGGGAAAGACTTCCCTGAAGCCGGCGCGGATATGGGTGGCGACTTCCAGGGCCGACAGGCTTTCCTTGAAGGAATCTGGGGCTATGACGATTTTCATCGCCGGGTCCTCATTGATTGAGAAGGCTAATACGGTGACCGTGCCGGATGGAGGGCCGGGGGAATCCTCCCCCGGCGATCAGCTTACCGGTTGACCAGCCTGCCGGGAATACGCAGCACCAGGACCACGCCGACCAGAATGATCGCGGCCAGGATGTAGAGTGCCGTGTCCGTGCTCTGGGTCATGTCCTTGATCCAGCCGACCATGTAGGGACTGACGAAGCCGGCGATCTGACCGATGGAGTTGATCAGCGCGAGGCCGCCAGCCGCCGCGGCCGGTGACAGGTAGCCGCCGGAGATCGGCCAGAACATCGGCAGGCCGGTGAGCGCACCCATGGTGGCGATGGTAAGGCCGATCAGCGCGATCGTCGGGCTCGACGAGAAGTTGGCGGCAACCAGCAGACCACCGACGCCCATCAGCATGGGAACGGCGAGATGCAGCCGACGCTCCCGATGGCGGTCCGCCGAACGGCCGACGAACAACATGAACACGCAGGCGGCAAGGTAGGGAATGGCGCTCAGCCAGCCCACCAGGGCAGGATCGGTCTGACCGCTCGCCTTGATGATCGAGGGCAGCCAGAAATTGATCATGTAGACGCCGCTCTGGATCGAGAAGTAGATCACGCCCAGCGCCCAGACGCCCGAGTTGCGAATGACGGCGGCAAAGCTGTCGGACACCGTGCTTGGACGGTTCTTGTCATCCTCGACCAGCGCCCGCCGGAGCGAGGCCTTTTCATCGGTCGACAGGAAGCTCGCATCGTCGATGCCGTTGCTGAGCACAGCGAGGATACCGAGGCCAAGTACCACCGTCGGCAGGCCCTGCAACAGGAACAGCCATTGCCAGGCATGCATGCCGGCCTGCCCTCCGGTGAAGTGGCCGAGAATCCAGCCTGAGAACGGACCACCCAGAACGCCGGACAATGGTATGGCCGACATGAACAGCGCCATCACCTGACCGCGACGGGCCGATGGGAACCACTTGGTGAGGTAGAGAACGATGCCGGGGAAGAAACCGGCCTCGGCGGCACCGGTCAGGAAGCGCAGAAGATAGAAGCCTTCGGCGGTGCGCACGAACAGCAGGCTGGTGGACAGAAGGCCCCAGACCACCATGATCAGCGCGATCCAGCGGCGGGCGCCAAAGCGGTGCAGCATCAGGTTGCTCGGCACGCCGCAAGCCACGTAGCCGAGGAAGAAGATACCGGCGCCGAGGCCATAGGCCGTCTCGCTGAGACCGAGGTCGTCCAGCATCTGGAGCTTGGCGAAGCCCACGTTGACGCGGTCGAGATAGTTGAAGAGATAGCAGACGAAGATGTACGGGATCAGCCGCAAGGCCACCTTCTTGTAGGTCGCGTCAATCGTGCTCGCGCCCAACCCGCCGGATGTCACGGTGGTGCTCATATCTCACTCCCTGAGCAAGTTTTCCCCCACGATGCCCTGGTGCATCGCCGTCCCCGATGTTCGCCTCGGAACATCCAAACAGGGCATTTTCAGAATAAGGTTCAAGCTGGAGAGTGTCTCTGTGCGACCTACACAAAAGTCCATCCGCATTATGCCGCGATGCTTCGTCAACTTGCACAGTTGAAGCGTCGGCAAGATGGACCCGACCACTCTGCTCATATCCTCACGCCTCCGTCCCACCTCCGGACAACCTGAAGAGCGACGCTGGTTTGCAGACGGGTGGTGGCAGTCCTCGGACTGCGTAGCAGGCGGTCGGCGGCCTTCAACCGGTTCGGTGCGGAAGCCGATTCACAGCATCAGCTTGTCATGACTCGAAGTTGGGCAAAGCGTCGCGACCAACAGCTTGAAATGACTCCTATTTGAGCTTGATTGGCCCCTTCGGTTTTGATTCATTGTCTCAAGCGGCGACGCACCGGACTCTCTTTGGTTGCGGTCGGCGCCGAGAATCAAGACACGGCAACGTCGGGTACCTTCGCACAGAAAGAAGCCTCGACCTTGCTTGGGGAGTTTGAAAAAGAAGGCATTTCTGACGAATTAGGGGTCGATTGCGCCCTGATTTCTGCTGGTGAAAAAACAGACCGAAATCGCACGGCATCCTAGAGGATGCTGGGGCAATTCCTTGTATTTGCTGATTTTTCTCGACGATCTGCAAGTGCTGCGGCAACTGCGGAGTCGAAAGGCGCGCGGAATCTAACACCCCAGATTAACAAAGCCATTCAAGCTTTTGTTAATCATAAATTTTTATGCCTTCTTCAACCAGTTCCTAAACGGCTTCAACCGACTTGTTATGATTACTTTTGGTTGTGCGTTCAATCTTTGGGCTCGCATGAAGAGTCTCATGGAACCGTTACCGATCAATGAATTGATCACATTTGGCACAACCTCACATCGCAAAGACCAGAGTCCGACCAAGCACTTCCGACGTTGTGCGTTTAGGCCATCTCAGGAACGGGCCATCTGCTCGATGGCTGCAATGTCCATTTTGCCGGTGCCGAGCACAGGCAGTGCGTAGGTTTTGACGATCTTGCGCGGGATCTGCAGCTCCGGAACACCGTGCTCCCGGGCATAGGCTGTGAGGGCTTCGACGGTGGCATCACCGGCATCGGTGACCAACACCAGGGCTTCACCCTTGCGCGGGTCGGAGACGGCGACGACGGCATGTGACGAGTTAGGCCAGATGGCCGCAGCGAAAGCCTCGACGGCGGCGAGCGAGATCATTTCCCCACCGACCTTGGCAAAGCGCTTGGCACGCCCGAGAAGCGTGACGAAGCCATCGTCATCGATCGACACGATATCGCCGGTGTCGTACCAGCCGTCAGGATCGTTGTGCTTCAGTTCGCCCGGCTGGTCGGCGAGATAATAGCCGGCCATGATGTTGGGAGCCCGCACATGCAGACGACCGCCAATCTCAAGCCCCGGCACCGGATCGAGCCTCGCCTCGATACCCGGCAGCAAGCGACCAACCGTCCCATCTCGGAAGCTACCCGGATAGTTGACCGACAACACGGGAGCACACTCGGTCGCCCCATAGCCCTCGTTCAACACCACGCCGAACCGGTCCATCCACAGGGCCCGCGTCTGCTCCTTGACCCGCTCGGCACCAAGAATGGTGAGGCGCACCTTGTTGAAGTCGCCATCCTCGGCCGCCCGTGCCCAACCGGCGGCAAAGGTGTCGGTGGACAGCAACACCGTCGAGTTGCTGTCGCGCACGAGGCCGGGAATGACCTTGTAGTGCAGTGGCGACGGGTAGAGGAAGGACTTGAAGCGCCCGAAGACTGGCAGGAACAACCCGGCGGTAAGGCCGTAGGAATGAAACACCGGCAGGGCGTTGAACAGTGTGTCGTCGGGGTGGAATGGGTATAGCGCCAGGATCTGCGCGACGTTGGACAGGAAGTTGGTGGCGGTGAGCCCTACCCCCTTGGGAGCGCCCTCGGTACCCGAAGTGAACAACACGGCGGCGATATCGCGCGGCGCTCGCCGGTAAGCCCGGTGCGCCACCCGCGCCCAACGGGCGTAGGCAGCGCCCACGACCTTGTCGAGCAGCGAAAGACCAGCCCTGACATCCTCAAGATAGACGATGCGAACCTTGTCCTTGAGGTCGTCGACCACCTGCTCGAGCTTGGCCGTCTTCACGAAGGCGCTGGACGTGATGACGGTCCGGATGGCTCCGACCTTGATGGCGCCGTTGAGACCGTGACTGCCAGCGGTGAAGTTGAGCAGCGCCGGCGTCCGCCCGTAGGCAAGCAACGCGAAGAAGGCGATCGCAACGCCGTTGACGTTGGGCAACAACAACCCGACCCGATCGCCTCTTCGACTGACCGTTGCAAGACGGCGGCCGAGTACGCAGGCGGCAAGCAGCAGGTTGCGGCGGGTTACCGGCTGTCGGTTCTGGTCCTCGATGACAGGAAGATCGGGATCGGTTTCGGCGATATCGATCAGCGCATCGAACAACGACCGCTCGATGAACGCTGCATCGAGCCCCGATTCCGACATGGGCTGCCCATACAGGCGACCGTCCGCCGCACCTCCCATGGTTACCTCTTCGTAACGCTTCCTCCGTCCGCACTTGAACTCACAATCGCGGTCCGCGCAAGCATCGAGGATCAGGCACTTAGGCGATCCACCAGACTCTTCTCGCCAGGACGAGAGTTGAATCGGAATCTCAACATGAAGAAGCCGCCCTGCCGGGGACTACCGTAGCAAGGCGGCTCACATTGAATCTGAACCTCAAAAAACCACAAAAGCCTTTTGCAATCAGTGGGCTGCGATATACTTCCCAACCTCGTCGATGGCACAGATGATGTGGTAGAAGGTCGATGCCGGAGCCGGCTCGATCACGAAGGAACCGTCGGGATTCATGCGGTCGCGCCACAGGCCGGGCGTGTCAACCTCGAAATAGCGCTGCAGCGAACGCGCTGCCGTCACCACCTTGCGCAGGTGAGCATCGCGGTCCGCCTCATCGGCGGCCACGGCAGCAAGAGCCACATTCCCCTTCATCCGCTCGGTCTGCGACCACATGCGCGCCGTGCCGTCATGGATCGACAGATCGTCGAGGATGCCCATGATCGCCACCTGCTGCGGCACGTTGATGCCATGCGCCTCGCCCAGATCGCAAAGGCGCCGCGCGGCGGCGACGGCATCCGGACGCTTGCGCGACGTGCCCCAGCGGGTGAGCAGCCAAGCCCATTCGAACTGATGGCCCGGCTCGCAGATCCGCCCCTCGACACCGCCGACGACCGACCAGTCGGCGTTGAAGAACTCCTTGAGCCAGCCTTCCTTCGGATCGAGGAACTTGCCGAGGCAAAGCTCGGCGATCTCGTCGGCAAGCCGGCTCCAGGTCTCGTCACCGCCCACCTCTTCCCAGGCAAGACAGGCTTCGAACATGTGCATGTGCGGGTTGGCCTTGAGCGGCAACGAACGCGGATTGGACTCCTCGAACCCGGCGATCGGGTTCTTGTACTCCGCCATCAACAGCGTCCGGAGCTTGACGGCGGCGGCCTCCACTGCCGAGCGATCCTGGACCACCGACGCAGCCGCCGCCAGCGCGAACAGCGCGAAGGCCTGATCGTAAAGGCAGAAGGTATCGTCCTTGGGGGAGCCGTCGGCATTGGTCACCATGCGAACGGCCCCATTGGGCAGCACGCATTTCTCAAGGAAGTAATCGAGCCCCTCCTCCACCGTGCGCTCCCAAGGGCCGGTCCAGCCAAGCCGGCCGGCGAGCGCGAAGGTGAAGATCTGGCGCGCCGTCACGCGCACCCGGCGCGGCGCTGGCGTGATCTCGCAACGCAGTCCAAGGACTTCGTGATAGCCGCCATTGACGTGGTCGACACCGAACGCCCACCAGATCGGCAAAGCCTCGGTCATCAGCCAGGATTTGAGCTCTTCGGTAACGGCGGCGAGCTCATGCTGAGCTTCGGAATGACTCACGACAAATCTCCTCAAGAAAATGGATCACGCCAGATTGTGGCTAAACGCAACAAGGCGCCGATCGGATGCGGCAATGAACGACGAGTTGGCAAAATCGGCAAGGTCCCGGCGGTCTCGCTTGCCATAGAGGAAAGCTCCACCATCGGGCAGCACCGTGGTGCCTCCGGCGGCTCTCAACACAGCATCACCGGCCGCCGTATCCCATTCCATGGTGGGACTGAAGCGCGGGTAGATATCCCCCTCGCCGGCTGCGATCAGGCAGAACTTCAGCGATGAGCCGATCACCCGCCGGCCAGCCACGGCGACAGTCGGCCGAAACGCCTCGGTTGCCGCCGTCCCATGACTGCGCGACAGAAGAAGCGTCGCCCCCTCCCGAGGTACCTGCCGCACGCCGATCGCACGCCACGCCCCGGCCAGGTGACCGTCACCGACGGCAACTTCATGAGCCCCATCGGGTCCGCCGGCAAACAGACGGCCAATCGCCGGTGCATAGACGATACCCGCCACTGGCACCCCCATTTCGACAAGGGCGACATTGACGGTGAACTCGCCGTTGCGATGAATGAACTCCTTGGTCCCGTCGAGGGGGTCGACAAGAAAGAAGCAGTCGGCGGTGACCGGCACCCGACCGGCCGAGACGCTCTCTTCGGCGACGACCGGCACGCCGGGAGCGAGACGTTCCAGCGCGGCGAGCAACACCTGCTCGGCCAAACCGTCGGCCTCGGTCACCGGCGATGCATCGGCCTTGAAGGCAACATCGATCGGCCGGGCGTAGACATCCATGATGATGCGTCCGGCCTCGATCGATGCAGCAACCAGCCCGTCGAGCAGCCCTGAAGTGGCGATGGTCATACTAGGTTCCCGACGGGATGAAGGACAGGCGCCATCTGACAGCGCGTGAGGACGCCGTCAACCGATCACCATCTTACTCGGCATCGCGCTTCGCCCACATGGCCTTGAAGCCTGGCCGCGCCTGACAACGCTCGAGCCAGGCCTTCACCTTCGGGAAGCCGTTAAACAGCTGTGGGTGCCCTTGCGCATAGCGAATGATTTCGGTGAGGCCCAAATCGACGACGGTGAAACGATCGCCGACGGCGTAGTCGGTACCGGCCAGATGGGTCTCGAAAGCGGCAAACGGCCGCTTCAAGGCTTCCCCGATGCCGACGAGCTTCGCCTTGCCGGCTTCGGTCTGCCAATCGCCGCGTTCATCGCCCTGGGTTACAAGAATGGTGATCGTTTCCACGGCGGTGGCGCCCCAGAACAGCCACTGCAGCATCCGGCCTTCCTCGGCGAGATCGGCAGGTGCCAGCGGCCCGCCATGTTTCTTGGCGAGATAGAGCAGAATGGCGAGCGACTCGTTGAGGACCAAGCCATCGTCATCGATGGTGGGAATCTGTCCCATCGGATTGACCGCCAGGAAGGAAGGCGTCTTGGTATTGAGCGGCGCACCAACCGCGAGCGGATCCGCCACCTTGCGAGCCTGAATCACCGGCTCCTTGCGAAAGGCGAACCCAAGCTCCTCGGCGAGCCAGTAAAGGCGCGAGGCGCGCGATTTGTAGACACCGTAGATAGTCAGCATGACGAAGCCCTCGATTGCGGCGGCACTCTCGCGCCTTCGACCCGCTTTGGCAATCGCCCGCGCCGCTCGCCGATGAAGGAAATCCATCCCCAAGCGTCTTGCGCATGTTACTTTCACAGGCGATCCGGAAAGGACTTCATGGCATGAAAAGCCTTGTTCAGCTCTGGCAGACCTGGGCTGTCCTGTCAGCCGTGTTCGCGGCGGCGACCGCCATCCTTGCAAAAGTGGGCGTCGAGGCGATCGGCTCCGACCTCGCAACGCTCATTCGCACCGCCGTGGTGCTGGTGTTTGCCGCCCTTGTCGTAGCGAGCAGCGACGGGATCGGTCAGATCTCTGCCGTTCCCGGTCGCACCTGGCTGTTCCTGATCTTGTCGGGCCTTGCCACCGGCGCGTCCTGGCTCTGCTACTTCCGGGCCCTCAAAATCGGCGATGCGGCGCGCGTCGCTCCGGTCGACAAGCTGTCGGTGGTGCTCGTATCCATCTTTGCGGTGCTGTTCCTCGGGGAACGCCTCTCACCGCAGGGAACCATCGGCGTAGTGCTGATCGCCGCCGGCGCCGTGCTCGTTGCCTGGCAGTGATCGTTAGCCGGGATCATGGCCGGCACGGGCCAAGCCTTTACACTGACAGACATTTGCGAGTAACAGAAACCCCGCTTGCCCATTGGCTTCCTCGGCAGCAAGCGGCAGATGCCGGCCAATCGGCATCCACCTTTCGGGTGATTTAGTAAAACTTTACTACCCGAAATGGTCGTTTCGCCGTAGACTGATACGGTCGATCAGTGTTTGGGCAAACCGGCTGAGAGTGCGCGGATGGTCACGATCAAGGAAATCGCCAAGGCGGTCGGAGTATCGTCAGCCACCGTTTCGCGCGTCCTCAACTACGACACGACGCTGTCGATCACCGAAGTGAAGCGGCAGGCAATCATCGAGACCGCCGAGACGCTCAATTATCAGACGCCGCGCAATCGGCCGCGCCCACACCGGCTGCCGGTGCAATCCGACCACGCCGGAGCCCGCATCGGCATCGTCCATTTCCTGCGACCGGAAGAAGAACTGGCCGATCCCTATTATATCGGGGTCCGCATGGGGATCGAGGCGCGCGCCCGCGCCAACCGCGTCGAAGTCCAGATCATCTATCGATCAACAGGGCTTCCGGCGGCCGAGGATCTTCAAGGCGCTGCCGGAATCATTGCGCTCGGCATGCACACCGATGCCGAAATCGACTGGGTGCGGCAGATCAACGCCAACTTGGTACTGGCCGATTTTGCGCCGAACATCGACCAGTTCGACATTGTCGCCTGCGATCTTTCCTTTGCCATGGCGCGCCTGCTCGACCGACTGCATGCCGCAGGTTACCGGCGTTTTGGCTTCCTCGGCGACGACCGCCCTTCCGGCAACGTGCTCTACCCGGCCAACGAGGAACGGGCCAAAACCTTCAGGGAGTGGACCGAAAGGAAGGGGCTTTTCAACCCCGCCCATTACCTGCTTGCGGAGCAACTTCGCTTTGAAAGCGGCTACCGCCTTGCCTGCCAGTTGATGGCAGAGAAGGATCTTCCGGAGATCGTCGTCACCTCCAACGACAACGTGGCGATCGGCGCCTATCGGGCCATCCAAGAGCGTGGTTTGCGCATCCCTGCCGATATCGCCGTGGCGAGCTTCAACGACATCCCGGCCGCCCAGTTCCTGGCGCCGCCGCTCACCACCGTTCGCATTCCGGCCGAGCGCATCGGTGAAAACGCCTTCGACCTCCTGATGGAACAGCTCAGCGGGCGCGATTACGTCAAGCGCGTGACCATCGCCACCGAGCTCATCTGGCGAGACAGCTGCCGCCGACCGGAGGGGGCCGCCTAAGGCAACCCCCGGTTATTTCAGGCCGATACGCAGCTCACGCGACGTCAGCACATATCCTAATTGGTCATCGCGGCGCGATTGGCTTCCGCTTGCCGGACAGGTAAACTATTTACCTCCAAGCCCGAAAACGCAGACAACAAAAACTGGTAAAATTTACTAAATAATATATTGCGCCGGGCAGGTGAGTATCGGATAGTGCCCTTTGAGAGGCTGAGGACGCCTCGGACACGTGAGTGGAGGAAAACTGCATGAACCGCAAAATCGCCGCGCTCGCCTTTGCGGGCGCCAGCCTGTTCGCCATGACGGCTGCCCAGGCCGCCCAGATCACCGTCTGGTGCTGGGACCCGAATTTCAACGTCGCGATCATGAAGCAAGCCGGCGAGATCTACGCCAAGACTCATCCGGATTTCAAACTCAACGTTGTCGACTTCGCCAAGGTTGACCTTGAGCAGAAGCTGCAGACCGGCCTCGCCTCCGGCGTCGCCGACGGCATGCCCGACATCGTCCTCATCGAGGATTACGGCGCGCAGAAATACCTGCAGTCGTTCCCCGACGCCTTCACTCCACTCAGCGGCAAGGTCGATTACAAGGGCTTCGCGCCCTACAAGGTCGCCCTCGCCACCCTCGACGACAAGGTCTACTCCATGCCCTTCGACTCGGGCGTGACCGGCTTCTATTATCGCAAGGACCTTCTGTCGAAGGCTGGCTTCAAGCCCGCCGACCTCCAGGACATCACCTGGGACAAGTTCATCGAGATTGCCAAGGCCGTCGAAGAGAAGACCGGCAAGAAGATGATCGCCTTCGACCCCAACGATGCCGGCCTCACCCGCATCATCATGCAGTCGGCCGGTGGCTGGTACTTCGACAAGGACGGCAAGCTCTCCATCGAGGGCAATGCCGCACTGAAGGCCGCCCTTGAGGTCATCCAGAAAATCCAGACCACCAAGATCTTCCGTCCGGCTGCAGGTTGGGCCGATTGGGTTGGCGCCTTCACCGGCGGCGAAGTCGCCTCCGTCATCACCGGCGTCTGGATCACCGGTACGGTCAAGTCGCAGCCGGAGCAGTCGGGCAACTGGGGCGTCGCTCCCATTCCCAAGCTGACCATCGATGGCGCGACCCACTATTCGAACCTAGGCGGCTCGAGCTGGTATGTGCTTTCGTCGTCCGCAGCCAAGGACGAGGCAGCCGATTTCCTGAATGAGATCTACGCCAAGGACATCAACTTCTATCAGAAGATCCTGGTTGACCGTGGCGCCGTCGGTTCGCTGCTCGCCGCGCGCGAGGGTGAAGCCTACAAGTCGACAGACGCCTTCTTCGGCGGCGAGCCGATCTGGCAGACGTTCTCCGACTGGCTGTCCAAGGTACCGTCGGTCAACTACGGCACCTTCACGAACGAGGTCGACTCCGTGGTTGCCGGGCATCAGCCCGAACTCGCCAAGGGCGGCTCGGTTGACGACGTGATCAAGGCGATCGACGCCCAGGCCCAGACCCTCGTCCAGTAACAAGACGATGGCGGGTGGAGGTTGCCCGTCCCCCCTTGCACCAACGCGATGCCGCGGCGTCATCTTTCTCGTCGCGGCATTGCTCAAGATTGGCGCCATCCCGCGCACCGCGTCCGCGTGGGCAAGCTGGATGCCGCCATAACAAGCCACGTCAATGAAACGTCGGCGCCTCCCCGGCCGGACCTTCAGCCAACGGAGGATGCCTGAGAGCCCCGCTCTGCCGGAACGGTGACCCATGTCAGCAATTTCCTCGCGGCGACAGAGACCGCGCTTCGACGTCAACGGTTGGCTGTTCGTCGGCCCCGCGCTGGTGCTGATCGCCACCTTCATGGTTTTCCCGATCCTGCACTCGCTGTGGATGTCCTTTCAGTCCGGCCTGGGCATGCGCCTTTCCTTCGCCGGCATGAAGAACATCAACCGGCTGTTCAACGATCCCCTGTTTTTCACGGCCCTGACCAACACCTTCATCTTCTTCCTGGTGCAGGTGCCGATCATGCTGACGCTGGCGCTGATCACCGCGGCGCTTCTGAACAATCCGGACATCAAGTTTCGCGGGCTGCTGCGCACGGCGATCTTCCTGCCCTGCGTCACCTCGCTGGTCGCCTATACCGTACTGTTCAAGTCGATGTTCGTTGCCAACGGCCTGGTCAACACGGTCCTGATAAATCTCGGCATCGTCGACACCGGCATCCCCTGGATGACCGATCCCTTCTGGTGCCGAACGATGATCATCATCGCCATCACCTGGCGCTGGACCGGCTACAACATGATCTTCTATTTGGCGGCCATGCAGAACATCGACCGGTCGGTCTATGAGGTTGCCCGCATCGACGGCGTGCCCACGTGGGCCCGCTTCCTGCACCTCACGGTGCCCATGCTGAAGCCGGTGATCCTGTTCACCACCGTCACCTCCACCATCGGCACGCTGCAGCTCTTCGACGAGGTATCGACCATCACCGGTGGCGGATCCGCCGGCGCAGCCGCCGGTCCAGGCAACTCGGCACTGACCTTGTCGCTCTACATCTACAACCTGACCTTCAGGTTTGCGCCGAACTTCGGCTACGCCGCCACCGTGTCCTACGTCATCGTCTTCCTCGTGGCGATCCTGTCCTTCCTGCAGTTCTATGCCGCCCGGGAGCGCAAGGCATGACCAGCTACGGCTTCAAGCAGCGGCTCTCGTCCGCCGTCGTCTACATCTTCCTCGGGTTGATGGCCTTCCTGTCGGTCTTTCCCTTCCTGTGGATGGTCATCGGCGCCACCAATACGACGTCCGACATCATCAAGGGCAGGATGAGCTTCGGCGAAGCCCTCGGCGCCAACGCCGCGACCTTCTTCACGCAGGTGAATGCCCCGCTGATCTTCTGGAACTCTGCCAAGATCACCATCATCGCCACGGTGTTGACGCTGATCATCTCCTCGCTGGCCGGCTACGGCTTCGAGATCTTCGCCTCTCGCCTCCGCGAGAAGCTCTACAATCTGATGCTGCTGACGCTGATGATCCCCTTCGCGGCGCTGATGATCCCGCTGTTCATGCTGATGGGCAAGTTCGGCCTCATCAACACGCATATTGCGGTGGTCCTGCCGACCGTCGCTTCCGCCTTCATCGTCTTCTACTTTCGTCAGTCGACCAAGGCGTTCCCGCATGAACTGCGCGACGCCGCCCGTGTCGACGGCCTGAAGGAATGGCAGATCTTCTTCCTGATCTACATGCCGGTGATGCGCTCGACCTACGCCGCTGCCTTCATCATCGTCTTCATGACGGCCTGGAACAACTATCTCTGGCCGCTGATCGTGTTGCAGTCCAACGAGACCAAGACCATCACGCTGGTCATTTCCTCGCTCGGCTCGGCCTACTACCCCGACTACGGCGCAGTGATGATCGGCACGGTCCTCGCCACCATTCCCACCCTCTTCGTCTTCTTCGCCATGCAGCGCCAGTTCGTCGAAGGCATGCTCGGCTCGGTCAAGTAACAGGTTCAAAATGCGCAAGACCATCAACTGCAACATCGGCTGGACGTTCCACGAGGGCTTCTCAGCCGACCTCGCCGCTGCCTTCCGAAAGGGCGAAGCCGTCAACCTGCCGCACAACGCGGTCGACCTGCCCTACAATTACTTCGACGAGACCTGCTATCAGCGCCCCTTCACCTATCAGAAGGTGATTGCCTGGCGCCCGGAGTTTGCCGGCCGCGAAGTGGCACTGGTGTTCGACGGCGCCATGGCCGACAGCGTCGTCTACGTCAACGGCGAACAGGTGGTGGCGCACCCGGACGGTTATACGCCATTCACAGCCAGATTGACCGATCGCCTCGTCGAAGGTGACAACCTCGTAACCGTCAAGATCGATGGCTCCGAGAACCCGGCCATTCCGCCGTTCGGTGGCCAGATCGACTATCTCACCTACGCGGGCATCTACCGCGACGTCTGGCTGCGGGTCACGGCGCCGGTCCATATCGGCAACGTCAAGATCGAAACGCCCGACGTCCTCGCCGCCAAGAAGACGGCGAAGGTGCGCGTCGACATCGCCAACCCGCGCGGGCTGAAGCTCGCCGGCCGCGTCTCCGTGAAGCTGAAGGACGCCGCCGGCAAGACAGTCGGCAGCGCCGATGCGTCCTATGCGAGCGACAGCGCCACGCTGGAAATCAGGAACCTCGATGGCATCGATCTCTGGGACATCGACAACCCTTCCCTCTATGAAGCGGTGGTCGAACTGGTCCACGAGAGCGGCGATGATGCCATCTCGGTCAACTTCGGCTTCCGGAGCGTCGAGTTCACGCCCGAGGGCTTCCGCCTCAACGGCAAGCCACTGAAGCTGCGTGGTCTCAACCGCCACCAGGCCTTCCCCTACGTCGGCTATGCCATGGGGCGTCGGGCGCAGGAGCGCGACGCCGAGATCCTGAAGAACGAACTCAAGGTCAACGTCGTCCGGACCTCGCACTATCCGCAGTCGCCATGGTTCCTCGATGCCTGCGACCGCCTCGGCCTCCTGGTCTTCGAGGAGATCCCCGGCTGGCAGCATGTCGGCGACGAAAGCTGGCGTCAACTGGCCATCGACAACGTCCGGGCCATGGTGGAGCGCGACTGGAACCATCCGTCGATCATCATCTGGGGCGTGCGCATCAACGAGTCGCAGGACTTCCACGACTTCTACGCGGCGACCAACAAGCTCGCCCATGAGCTCGATCCGACGCGCCAGACCGGCGGCGTTCGCTACATCACCGACAGCGAGTTCCTGGAAGACGTCTACACGATGAATGACTTCATCCAGGGCAACGAGGAACTGCCGGGCGTCAACCGGCCGCGCACCGCGCTCCGCCCGATCTGGGAGACCACCGGCCTCAAGAAGCCCGTGCCCTACATGGTGACCGAGTTCAACGGCCACATGTACCCGACCAAGCGCTATGACCAGGAGCAGCGGCAGGCCGAGCATGTTTCCCGCTACCTGTCGATCCTCAATGCCGTCTACGGCGATCCGAACATCGCCGGCTCCACGGGCTGGTGCATGTTCGATTACAACACCCACAAGGACTTTGGCTCCGGCGATCGCATCTGCCATCACGGCGTGATGGATGCCTGGCGCGAACCGAAGTTCGCCGCCTGGGTCTACACCAGCCAGTGCGATCCCCAAGAGGAGATCGTCCTGAAGCCGGTCACCTATTATGCACGCGGCGAGCGCAACATCGGTGGCATCCTGCCGCTGATCGTTCTGACCAACTGCGACGAGGTCGAACTCAGCTACGGCGCCGACATCGTCAAGCGCGTGAAGCCCGATCGGGAAACCTATCCGCACCTGCCGCATGCGCCGGTCGTCATCGACCAGCGCGCCTTCTCGGCGGAGGAACTCGGCCTCTGGGGCATGAAGTGGGAAGAGGCAACCGTCACCGGCTACCTCGACGGCAAGCCGGTGAAGACCGTCAAGTTCGCTTGCGATCCGGTACCGACCACGCTGGAGGTCAAGCCCGACTGGACGGACCTGTCGGCGGAGCCCAAGGACTCGGTTCGCGTCATCGTTCGCGCCCTCGACCAGCTCGGCAACTTGCTGCCGTTCCTTGACGAGGCAGTGCATGTCGCGGTGAGCGGACCGGCGAAACTGCTTGGCCCCTCGGAAGTGGTCCTGAAGGGCGGCGCCATCGGCTTCTGGCTCGAGACCACCGGCGGTGCCGGCGCGGTCACCGTCAAGGTTGCCAGCCATCGCCTTGGCGAGACCACCCTCACCCTCAAGGCCGGCTGAACGGCGCAATCGATCGAAGCGGAAAGCACATCATGAGCGACGTAACCCTCAGGGACGTGAGGAAGTCCTTCGGCGCGGTCGAGATCATCAAGGGCGTCGACCTCGACATCAAGTCGGGCGAGTTCGTCGTCTTCGTCGGCCCGTCAGGATGCGGCAAGTCCACGCTGCTGCGCATGATCGCCGGTCTCGAGACCATCACCTCCGGCGACCTCGATATCGGCGGCGACAGGATGAACGAGGTCGACCCCTCGCAACGCGGCATCGCCATGGTGTTCCAGTCCTACGCGCTCTATCCGCACATGACGGTGCGCGAGAACATGGGCTTTGCGCTTCGTTTCGCCGGCGTGCCGAAGGAGGAAATCCGCAAGCAGGTCGACGAGGCGGCACGGATTCTCGAACTTGGCCCCCTGATGGACCGCAAACCCAAGGCTCTGTCCGGCGGTCCGCGTCAGCGCGTCGCCATCGGCCGCGCCATCGTGCGCCATCCCAAGGTGTTCCTGTTCGACGAACCGCTCTCCAACCTCGACGCCGAACTGCGCGTCCACATGCGCATCGAGATCGCCAAGCTCCACCGCAACCTCGGGGCCACCATCGTCTACGTGACGCATGACCAGGTGGAAGCGATGACGCTGGCAGACAAGATCGTGGTGCTGAGGTCGGGTATCGTCGAGCAGGTCGGCGCGCCGCTCGAACTCTACGACAACCCTGCCAACCTGTTCGTCGCCGGCTTCATCGGCTCGCCGAAGATGAACTTCTTGAAGGGCGTGGTCGCGGGTGGTGGCGCAGGTCGCGCTGACGTCCGCCTGCCCGACTTTGGTGGCGCCGTGGTGCCGGTGGCGCTGAAGGGTGACGCACCGGCCGCCGACACGCCGGTCACCTTGGGTATCCGCCCGTCGCACTTTGCAGAGAGCGGCGACGCCGCGCTGCCGGTGACAGTCGACATGCTGGAGCATCTCGGAGCGGAAACGCTGATCTACGCCCGTTCCACGTCGTCAGATCTCGTCACCATTGCCAGCCAGAACCGGCCGAACATCAAGATCGGCGATACGTTGACCGCGCGCTTCCCTTCGTCCTCGGCCCTGATCTTCGGCGCCGACGGCAAACGCATCTACTGACGACTTCGTCCGTCGCCGCAAGCAACAAGGCCGGGATCCGCAGGGACGCCCGGCCTTGGCATTTCCATGGAACCAAACTGTCAGCCAAGCCGATCGGCGGCGGCAGTCACCGTCACGTGCGCGGGGATACCACCGCGATCGGCGGCGCGCACCCAGGCTGCTCCCGACTGATCAAGCGCCGAGGCGACACGCACATAGGCATCGGTCGGACAGGTGTCGTTTCCGGCGTCGAAGCCCACCCAGCCGAGACCGGGGATCAACGCTTCCGCCCAGGCGGCAAGCGCCCCGGTAGCCGTCGCCTCCTCCTGCCAGAGATAGCCGGACACGAAGCGAGCCGGCAGCGACAGGCCGCGCGCCATGGCGATGAACAGGTGGGCGATATCCGTCGGCGTGCCGCGCGCCTCGGCCAGCACGTCTTCGGCAGGAACCTCGCACACGCCGCACAGCTCGGACGGATCGGCGGCAACGGCCTCCACTTCGTCATGGATGAGATGCATCAGCTTGTGGCAGAGATCGAGCGGCGTTCCGTCGGAAAGCCCCCTCGCCTTATCGGCGAATGACAGAACGGTTGGGGTTCGCGCCGTGACACGCGTCTCGCGCAGGAAAACGGCCGGCGGAATGCGATCGAGCGGCGCCCCCTGCAAAATGCCGGTGGTGTCGTCGACCTCCACTTCGCCTTCGGCGGCTATGGCGACCTCGGCAAGTGGCCCTTCGACGGCACAGTCATAGACGATGTTGCCAAACGCATCCGACGAGCGCGCCTGGCGACAATCGCCGGTGATGTCGAGATGCCAGCCGCGCACATATTGGCCGTCGAACGTGCGTGGGCAGAGGTGGAGCGACCGGCTGGCCAGCATGACCGGGTCGTCGTAGTGGGCGACGATGTCGTGACGAATGCGCAGACGCACGGCTTACCCCAGATACTGCTCGGCAATGGTGTTGCCGAGGTTGGCGTTGTCGAGAATGAAACGCTCGAGGAACTCCTTGAGACCGATGGCAAACAGCCCCGGCAACGTCGTGTCCTGCAACTGGCTGAGCAGCATGCGCGCCTTGCGTTGGCTGGCGCCCTGCCGGCCGTAATCGCGCGACAGACTGTCGAGGTTGAGCGTTACATTCTCATAGCAGGAGACGAGCGACCGCGGCATCTCGGCCTTGAGGATCAGGAACTCGGCGACGAGATTGGGCTTGAGGTTGTCGCGGTAAACCCAGTGGTAGGAGGTGAGCGCCGACACCGAACGCAGGATCCAGGACCACTGAAAATAGTCGGAGCTGCCACCGATCGACGGCCGGTTCGGATCGAGCACGTCAGCCTTCAATGCCAGCACGCGGGCCGTGAAATCGGCGCGCTCGATGAACGTGCCAAGGCGCAGGAAATAATAGGCGTCGTTCCTCAGCATCGTCCGGTAGGCCGATCCGTCGAAACGCAGCGACAGCTCCTTCACCCGCGACAGGAAGTCCGACAGCTCCTGACGCGTCAGGTTGGGACTGTTGACGCCGCGCGTCTCCATCCAGCCGGAGTTGATGGTCTCCCACATGTCCATGGTGAGCGCCGTCCGCACCGAACGGGCGTTGGCTCGGGCGACATCGAGGCAGTTGCGGATGGACGATGGATTGCCATGCGAGAAAGCAAGATGATCAACGACGGTGCGCTGCGTCGCCTCGGCGTGCTGCTGATGGAAGAGGTCGAGCGTCCCCGTGCCGTCGACGGCCATCTCCCATTCGTTGCGACCGCCCTCGGCCGTAATAGGCGTGGCGGATAGACGGGTCGCAGCCTCGAGCAACCGGGCGGTGTTCTCGGCGCGCTCCACGTAGCGGGCGAGCCAGTAAAGACTGTCGGCGTGCCGGCTCAGCATGGTCTCAGCCCTCCGCCTGCGATTGCGACTGGATTTGTCCGGCCGGCGACGGCGCACCGTCCGCCGGATCCTCGATGATCCACGTGTCCTTGGTTCCGCCGCCCTGGCTGGAGTTGACCACCAGCGATCCCTCCTTGAGCGCCACGCGCGTGAGCCCTCCGGGCACGATGCGAACCTTGTCGGCACCGGTCAGCACGAAGGGGCGCAGGTCGATATGTCGAGGCGCGATGCCTTCGCCGGCGAAGGTCGGCGAGGTGGAGAGCGCCAGCGTCGGCTGAGCGATGAACCCATCCGGATCGGCCATGAGCTTGGCGCGGAACGCCTCGATCTGCTCCTTGGTCGACTTCGGACCGACCAGCATGCCATAGCCACCCGATCCCTGCACTTCCTTGACCACAAGCTCCGGCAGATGATCGAGCACGTAGCGCAGGCTGTCGGGCTCGCGGCAGCGCCAGGTTGGCACGTTCTTCAGGATCGGCTCCTCGCCGAGATAGAAACGCACGATCTCCGGCATGTAGGTGTAGATGGCCTTGTCGTCGGCAACACCGGTGCCGACCGCATTGGCGAGCGTCACGTTGCCGGCACGATAGGCCGAAATCAGGCCGGGGATACCGAGCACGGAATCCGGACGGAACACCATGGGATCGAGGAAGTCGTCGTCGATGCGGCGATAGATGACGTCGACGCGCTTCGGACCTCGCGTCGTGCGCATGTAGACCACCTCGTCGAGCACGAAGAGGTCGCGCCCTTCCACCAGCTCCACACCGAGCTTGTCGGCGAGGAAGGAGTGCTCGTAATAGGCAGAGTTGAGCGGTCCCGGTGTCATCAGCACCACGGTAGGCTCGGCCGGTGCCGAGGTCGGCGCCAGCGAGCGCAACGAGGTCAGGAGTTCGTCGGGATAGTTTTCGACCGGCTGAATGCGCGTCTCGGCGAACAGATCGGGAAAGAGGCGCATCTGAACGTCGCGGTTCTCCAGCATGTAGGAGACGCCGGAAGGCGTGCGAGCGTTGTCTTCCAGAACGTAGAAGTCCTTGTCATCGGTACGAATGACGTCGATGCCGGCGATCTGAACGTAGACGTCATGCGGCAGCTTGAGCCCCACCATCTCCGGCCGGAACGCCGGATTCTGATAGACGAGATCGGCCGGCACGATACCGGCTCGGATGATCTCACCTGCGCTATAGACGTCAGCCAGAAAGCGGTTGAGCGCCGTGACGCGTTGCGTCAGACCTTTGGAAAGCGTCGTCCACTCTCTGCCGGTCAAGACGCGGGGCACGATATCAAAGGGAATGATACGCTCCTCGGCTTCCGCGTCGCCATAGACCGCGAAGGTAATGCCGATCCGCCGGAACAGGAACTCCGCTTCCTTCTGAAGGCGTTTGAGGTTTTCCGGGTCGGAACTGTCGAGCCAGGCCTGGATGGTTCTGTAGGCGGGGCGAACCCCCTCTCCGAACCCGTGCATCTCGTCGAAAGCCGGCAATCCGTTCCTCCGCCGTTTCTCAAAGCATTTTCTGCCGCTGATGAATTAAGCGGCAAACAGGCCCGAAGGGCAAGAAGCATCATGGGGCAAACCAGGGTGGCACTTGCCTATAGAGTAGGCACAGAACTCATTTCAACACAGCGCAGCCGGACGCGACTCCAAGGCCGAAACCTGAAAAACTCTGGAACCTTCGGTCGTTCCACAGGTTGGAGGGTCCCTTAACCAGCCTAGAAAGGGACTAAACATGAAAACGCGTCTTCTTCCCGTGCTGCTCCTCTCCGCCGTCTTTCCATTCGCCGCTCTCGCGCAGGGAACAGGCTCAAGCGGCTCGGGGAGTACTTCCTCAAGCAGCCAGGGTGCAGGTGCCAATGGCCCGGGGGGTACCTCCTCCAGCGATCAAGGCACCACCAATGACCCGAACAGCACCTCGAGCGGAAACTCTTCAAATAGCCAGGGCTCGGGTGCCAGCGGTCCGGGGGGTACCTCTTCCAGTAATCAAGGCACCACCAATGACCCGAACAGCACCTCAAGTGGGAGTGGTGCCTCTCCAAGCAGCCAGGGTACCGGCACTTCCTCGAATAGCCAGAGTCCTGGCTCGAACGGAACCCCTGGAGGCACCTCTTCCAGCGATCAAGGTACGAGCGGTTCCGGAACCAGCAAGAGCTCGTCAACGACCGGCACGATGGGAACCACGACCAGTTCGTCCGGCATGGCCAGCGGCGAGACCTTCGTGACCATTCCCGGAAGCGGCGCTTGGCGGGTCAACGATTTGCAGGGCAAGACCGTTTATAGCTCGGATGGGTCCAACATCGGCGAAATCAACGACATTCTCATCAGCCAGGATGGAAGCGTGAACGCGGTCATCATCGGCGTCGGGGGCTTCCTGGGGATGGGCGAAAAGAACGTCGCCGTCAACATCAACGCCCTTCAGATGACGGCGGGCGACATGACCGGTGCCACCGGCACATCGGCAAAGAAGGGCTCGAGCGCCTCCAAGGGGGCCGACGGACTTCCCGACCGGATCGTTCTCAACGTAACGCGCGCTGAACTTGAAAAGGCGCCCGCGTTCAAAAGAGCGGATTCCCGCTGACCACGATCCGAGCGGTTCACTCAAGCAGCCCGGCCTCCGCAGTCAATCTGCGGAGGCCGACGCACTTGAAAAGGGATCGTTGATGATGGACCTGGTGGTCCTTTCGACTCTATCCCCACCCATCGTTATATACTGCATGGAATAACGGGGCGATTTATGCTTAGAAGCTGAGATCGCTATTCCATCTCGAAGGAAATTCCATGCGCACGACCGGCCGCTTGATGCCTCTGGTGAGGGCCACCCTCGTCCTGGGGAGCATGTTGTTTTCGGCATCGGCCTGGGCCGATCGTCTGGTCACCGACCAGATCGGCCGTTCCGTTCACATCCCGGACACCGTCAATCGCGCGGTTATCCTGCAGCATCAGACGCTCAATATCGCCGTTCAGCTCGGCGATATGGACAAGGTGGTCGGGGTTCTTGAAAGCTGGAAGAAGCAGCTCGGCGCCAACTATGTGCGTCTGGCTCCGACATTGCCCAAGCTTCCGACACCTGGCGACCTGACCAAGGTGAACATCGAGGATCTGCTGGGCCTCAAGCCGGACGTGGTCTTCGTCACCAACTATGCGCCCACCGACATGGTCAAGCAGATCGAAAGTACCGGCCTGCCAGTCGTCGCCATCTCTCTGCTCGACGTACCGCCCGAGGAGGCGGTGAAGCTGAACCCGTCCGTCAAGGACGAACCTCAGGCAATCGACGCCGGATTTGCCACCGGCGTGAGACTGATCGCCGACATCCTGGGCGGCCGGGATCGCGGAGAAGCACTCATCTCCGCCACGAGTAAGAGCCGCAAGCTGGTGGCCGACAGGCTCGCGGATGTCGCTCCCGCCCAGCGCGTGCCGGTCTACATGGCCAATCCCGATCTCCACACCTACGGACATGGCAAGTACACCGGCCTGATGATGGAGCGGGCGGGTGCCCATAACGTCGCCGATGCCCTGGCGGGCTTCACGCAAGTGACGATGGAAGACGTCCTGAAATGGAATCCGGCCGTCATCTTCGTTCAGGAGCGCTATCCGGACCTCATCAAGGAGATCAATGGCTCCCCTGCCTGGTCGACCGTCGACGCCGTGAAGGCCCACAGGGTCTATCTGATGCCGGAGTATGCCAAGGCATGGGGCTATCCGATGCCTGAGGCCATGGCGCTCGGCGAACTGTGGATGGCCAAGGTTCTGTACCCGGAGCGCTTCGCCGACATCGACATGCAGGCCGAGGCCGGCGCCTACTACCGTCAGTTCTACGGCGCCGGCTACGTCGCCCCGGCGCAATGACGTCGCATAAAGGACCGCTCCGCCCATCGCGCCGTTCCACCCCGGGACTCCTCCTGCTGGTGGTCTTTGGCGCGATGGTCGCGCTTGGCATCGGCAGATACGGTATTCCGCTCCCCCGTGTCGTCAGCATCATTCTGGCCCCATTGATCCCGCCAGCCACGCCGGTCGATCCGACCGAGGCGAATGTCATCTTCACCATTCGCCTGCCGCGCATCCTGCTGGCCCTGCTGTCGGGTGCCGGCCTGTCGCTGGCAGGGGCGACGCTGCAGGGCGTTTTTCGCAATCCGCTGATCGGTCCGCAGGTCATCGGCGTTTCATCCGGAGCCGCCTTTGGCGGCACTCTCGCCATCCTGCTCGGTGCCACGCATGCAGGTCTGCTCGGATCGGCCTTCTGCTTTGGCGTTGCGGCCATCATTCTCGTCTATGTTCTTAACGATGTCGTCGCCCGTCGCAATATTCTGGCGCTGGTTCTGGCCGGCGTGGTCATCAACGGCTTTTTCACGGCATTGGTCAGCCTTGTCCAATACGTCGCCGACAGCGAAGACACCCTGCCCACCATCGTCTTCTGGTTGATGGGCAGCTTCGCGACGGCCAACTGGGACAAGCTCGCCCTCGCCGCCGTTCCAATGCTCTTCGGCTGCGGACTTCTCCTCGCATTGCGTTGGCGCATCAACATCCTGTCGCTCGGTGACGAGGAGGCCCGTGCGCTCGGCCTCAACGTCGACCGACTGCGCTGGTTCGTGCTCACTTTGGTGGCGGTCGTCGTGGCCGCCCAGGTCGCCGTGAGCGGCATCATCGGCTGGGTTGGGCTTGTCGTACCGCACATGGCCCGCATTCTGGTCGGTCCTGATCACCGGACCCTGATGCCGACGTCGCTGCTGATCGGCGCGCTCTTTCTGCTGATCATCGACACGGTGGCACGGACCCTCACGGCAACCGAAGTTCCGCTCGGAATCCTGACCGCGCTGATCGGAGCGCCGGTCTTCGCCCTGCTGCTGCGCAAGGCCGAAAGGGGCGAGCATGAGGATCGATGAGCCACTCCTCGATATCGAGGCGGCCAGCCAGTCCTACGATGGCCGGCGTTGGCAGTTTCGCAATCTCGACCTGTCTCTGAAGGCAGGCGAGATAACAGCCATTCTCGGCCCCAATGGACGGGGAAAATCGACCTTGCTGCGCGTGCTGGCCGGCCTTCTTCCGCCAACCACCTGCCGAAGACTTAATCTCAATCCACGCACGGGCTTCGTATCGCAGGCCTACGCGGGTTCATTTCCCTACACCGTGCTCGACGTGGTGCTGATGGGCCGCGCGCGCCATGTCGCTCTGTTCCAGATGCCGGGCAAGACCGACGTCGACAAGGCAATGACGGCGCTGGAAGCGACAGGCATGGCGGATTATGCGAAGCGCAGCATCGACGCGCTCTCTGGAGGCGAGCGGCAACTGGTGCTGATCGCCCGCGCACTGGCCGGCGACAACGCCGTCTTGTTGCTCGACGAACCAGCTTCGGCGCTCGATCTCAGGAACCAGGACATCGTTCTGACACTCCTCGGCGAACTGGCCGATCGGCATCGGATCGCCATCGCCTTCACGACCCATCAGCCCAACCACGCCACAACCATCGCCGATAACGTCCTTCTGATG
Source organism: Pleomorphomonas sp. (assembly GCA_029976075.1). Classification (GTDB taxonomy): domain Bacteria; phylum Pseudomonadota; class Alphaproteobacteria; order Rhizobiales; family Pleomorphomonadaceae; genus Pleomorphomonas. The sequence goes on along the minus strand of JARKNW010000177.1, from coordinate 20,863 downwards.
CTGGAGGGTGCCGAGACGCTCTGGGGGCAAACAAGGGATGTGCTGAGCGAGTCCAACCTGGAAGCGCTCTACGGTCTGCCCATTCTCTCCTTGCCCTTCGATCGCGCCGGAGAAGGCCAAAGTGCCTTCGTGCCGCTCTATCGCCAACGTGGAAACAGGGAAAACGCTCATGACTGAATCTCCCTTTTCCCTGCGGGTTCTCGCCGCTGGCAGCCTGCGCCACGCCCTGCCGGCGATCGCCGATACCTTCAGCGCAGAGACCGGCATTGCCGTCTCGCTGGTGCTTGGACCAGCTGGTCTGTTGAGAGAGCGTATCGAAGCCGGAGAGGCCTTCGACCTTTTCGCATCGGCCAACATGGCCCATCCCCAACGCCTTGCCAGCGCGGGGCTGGCACAGCCTCCGATTTGCTTTGCCCGCAACAGGCTCTGCATTGTGAGCCGGACCGAGTTGGAGCTGAGCGAGGAGAGTTTCACTGAGGTGCTGGCCAACTCCACGCTCAGGATCGGCACATCCACGCCCGGAGACGATCCGGCCGGAGACTATGCCTTCGAAATGTTCGACCGCATCGAGGCAAGGCAGCCCGGACTTGGCCTCGACCTCAAGACGCGGGCCAGACACTTGGTCGGTGGGCGCAGCACGCCTCCCCCGCCCAAGGGACGCGGACCTGGGTGGGCGATTGCCGACGGTCTTGTCGACCTGATGGTCAGCTATTGGTCCAACGCGCGCTTGTGCGCCGATGACCCTGCCCTGAAGGTGATGCCGGTTCCCAAAGCATTTGCCCCGGCGATCGATTACGGCGCAGCGCTTTCACGCCATGGCAGCGCGGCTTCCCGGCAATTGCAGGATTTCCTTCTGTCGAGCCATGGACAGGCGATCCTTGGCGACAATGGCTTTTCCAGCGCCGTCCTGTAAATGAACGCGCCATCAGGCCTTAGATGAGCTGCAGGCCCTTCAGGCTGGCGTGGCCATCGCGGCCAATGATGATGTGATCGTGCACGGTGATGCCGAGCGGCGTGGCCGCGTCGATCACCTGCTTGGTCATGGTGATATCGTTGCGTGACGGGGTCGGATCACCGGACGGATGATTGTGGACGAGGATGACCGCCGTCGCGGCAAGCTCCAGGGCCCGCTTCACCACCTCGCGCGGATAGACCGGCGTGTGATCGACGGTGCCCGTCTGCTGCACCTCGTCGGCGATCATCTGGTTCTTCTTGTCCAGGAACAGCACGCGGAACTGCTCGCGATCCTCGTAGGCCATGGCCGTCCGGCAATAGCCGATCACTGCCGACCAGGACGACAGGACCGTGCGCTTCACCACGCTTGATCGGGCAATTCGGCGCGAGGCGGCATGCACTACCTTGAAGTCGAGGATGGTCGCTTCCCCGATGCCTTTCACCGTCTTGAGGCGAGCCTCAGAGGCACCGATCACCTCCGCGAAGGAGCCAAAGGCAGCCAGAAGCTGCTTGGCAAGCGGTTTGACGTCGATGCGCGGGATAGAGCGGAACAGGACGAGCTCAAGAAGCTCATAGTCGGCTATCGCCTCATCTCCCGCCGCACGAAAGCGCTCGCGCAGACGCTCGCGATGGCCGGCATAATGCGGTGGATTGGCGTTTGCGTCCCGAAGCTCGTTCATGGTCGATTCCGTTTTGGATGCATCAACCTAGCAGATTTGGAGGCAAGGCATACTGACAGGCTCGCGACAGGCGACATGCTTCATCTTGCTGCGACAACCGCAGGAGAGTCTCTATGTCGATTCCAGCCCTCAACACATTCGCCGATCGCCTCGAAGCGATCTCGGCCGCCTACGCCGCCACCTATGCCATCGATAGGCAGGGGGACTGGTTTCTTCTGAAGGTGCAGGAGGAAATGGGCGAGATGACGCAAGCATGGCTCGCCAAGACCGGTCGCTCTCGTCGCGACACCACCGAAGGTGCGGCACGGCTTTCAGCGGAAGTGGCGGACGTCCTCTGCCAGCTTCTGCTGTTCTCCCGCGCCGCCGGCGTCGATCTTGACGCAGCGGTACGGGAGAAATGGCTTCGTTGGGAGCCCGTCTACGGCCTGCAGCCCTAGAAGGCGGCGATCGCCGCGTCGAGCGCAGCCTGCTCGCGCTCGACCCTCGCTTGCGCTTCCGCCTGTGCGGCCTCGGCCTCCTCGATGGCCTTTTCGCTTCGCGCCAGCTTGGCGATATACGACTTGGCACTATCGGAGGTCTCCGGCAAAGCTCCGAGATTGGCCCGAATGCGCTCCTGTTCGTCCCCGTGGCGTTTGAGGGCCTGGTCTGTCCGTTCGATGGCCCGCTGAGCATCCGCGACACGCCCCTTGATGGCGGCGATGGCCTTCAGTTTCTCCGCCACGGCCGGATCGATGCCGTGAGCTGACGCGTAGAACAGCAGCGTATTCGAATCGCTATCGGTGAGATGGACGGTCTCGGCGTCAGCCCGCGTCTCGGTCACCCGGATATCCTTCGTCGCATTGGCGGGAACGGCCATGCGGACACGCAACCTTTCCGGATCGTCAGAGACCACCTCGCCGGTGCTCGTCACTTCGGTCCCGGGAACGCGTACATGATCGATCATCACCGTACGCGCCGCATCCTTGGGTGCGGCAAGGTGATAGATGGTCGACCAGGCAACCGACCGTTTCACCGTCAGAACGCCATCCCGCGCGGCGAGCCCGACGATGGTTTCCGTGTGGTCCCGTTCGCTTGTGACGCGGGTCTTGGGGTCGGCGGCAAAGGCGGCAAAGCGCTTCTCGCCGGGCGGGATTCCGGCCACTTGCGCATCGCCCAGATAGCCGTCCGCACCATAGACCGTGAAGATACCAGGCGGCACGCTCTTGCCAGTCGTGTTCGACAAGAAGACGGCAGCCTGCGGCGCGCCGCTGCCCTCCCGCCACAGGGACACGACATCGGCGTCGAGATTGGCGTCGATGATCGGCACGGTTAGCGTCGTGCCAGCCTTCAGAGTCACCGGCTGAGGCAGCGTGAAGGTGACACCGACATCCCCCTCGACGGAGACCGCTTCCGGTCCTCGCGATGGCTCGACCGGCGCGGGCGGTGCCGGCATGGCAAAGGCCCGTTTGGCGGTCGCGGTTGGCGCCGCCTCGGTGGCGAGATCCGCGTCACCGGGCAGATCATACATGTCTTGAGAGGCACCGCCTCCCGCCGAAGCACCGTCCACCATCAGATCGACGGGACCACCGGGCAACAACAGGGGCACCTCACGCCGATCTCTCCAGTACATGTCGACAAGCCGCTGACGGAGCGCAACCGGGTTGGCCGAGGACAGCATCAACTGGACCCCGTTCCAATCCTCTCCGCTGCCGTTCTCGAGCACCGCCCACCCCTGGACGCGGTACTTTCCGCCATCGGCCGGCACGATGCGATATGCTGCTTTCCAGACCGGTGCAGCCACCACGTAAGAGAGCCGCACCGTTCGCGCCGCCTTGCCCGTCGTCTCTATGCTGAGCTTGCGATAACTGGCATCGGCTGTCGCGCGAACGGCGGAGATCGCCGCGTCCATGCGCGCCTGCAAGTTCTTATCGGCAAAGCTGATGCCGGCCCCCGGACCGAGCAGCACTTCGGCGAAGCTGCCATCATCCTGCCGCAAGGTCACGGCGGGCACTTCGATCGGTTGCCCCTCGGTAGCCCGCTGAATATCCGCCACACCAAGGATGACGCCGGTCGCCTTGTGACCGGCCCCATCGTCGATCACGGCCTGATAACCGGTCATCGCAGCTGCGATCGCCGCAGTGGATTTCAGATCCTGGCGTTTCAGCGGCAAACGCTTGAAGGCTTCGGCAACGGCATTGGCACCCTCCAGGGTAACCGAAACGATGGGACCGGCGGGATCGCTGACAAGAAGACTCTTCAAGACATCGTCGGCCTGCTCGGTGGGAATCTCCAGTGTCAGGCGCCCCTCTCCTTCGGAGAGATCGGCGTTGCGAACAATTTCGGCCAAACCGCCCGACGACAGGAGCACGGAGCCAACCTTGTCGGCAGCGAAGGCGGCCGTAGCGAGCACGGCAGGCGACGCAGCAGCAAGAAGCGCGGCGGTAAACGTCATTGATTTCACGGTAATCTCCCCCGAGACGCGACTTTAACCGATGGCAACGATCCTGCACGAGGATTGCGATGGCGCGAAGACCGACCTGTGGCGGCCTTGCGGCTTCCGTGCGTCCATTAGGGAGAACTGCGCTTGACAGGATCGCCCGACATGGCGACCTATCGCCACACGACAACGCAAGAGACCACGGCCCAGCCATGATCCATTATAACCTGCACTGCACTGCCTGCGGCCACGATTTCGACGACTGGTTCGGTGGCAACGCCGACTGGGAAGCCCGGAAAGCCGATTACGCCTGCCCGTCCTGCGGCGCGGCGCGCATTGAAAAGGCGTTGATGGCACCCAGCCTCGGGGCCGCCAAGGCCTCCTTTACCCCCGAACCGTCCTGCAACCCCTCCACATGCGGCAATCCCAGCTGCCCGATGGCAGCTGGTTTCTAGTAAGGGGATACCGACAATCGATCGCATCGACAGCAAGCGATCGATCGGGTGTCGGTGCACTCGTCCGGTTTTCAGGCGACCTTCAGCGGCGGCTTGAACAGACCCTTCGGCGACAGCGTGAAGATCTCGCAGCCGCTATCTGTCACGCCAACGGCATGTTCGAACTGCGCGGACAGCGAGCGATCACGCGTCACCGCCGTCCAACCGTCCGACAGGACCTTGACGTGCGGCCGGCCGAGATTGACCATCGGCTCGATGGTGAAGATCATGCCCGGCTTCAGTACGGGCCCTTCACCCTTGCGGCCATAGTGCAGAATGTTCGGCGTGTCGTGGAACAGCTTGCCGACGCCGTGTCCGCAGAAGTCGCGCACCACCGAGCAGCGCTCGTTTTCCACATATCTCTGAATGGCTTCGCCGATATCGCCGGTGGTGTTGCCCGGCCGTACGGCGGCGATGCCGCGCATCAGCGATTCATGCGTCACGTCGATCAACCGTTCGGCGGCGCGCTTGATGGCGCCGACGCCATACATGCGTGAGGAATCGCCGTGCCAGCCGTCGACGATGAAGGTGACGTCGATGTTGACGATATCGCCCTCGCGAAGCGGCTTCTCATCGGGAATGCCGTGGCAGACCACGTGGTTGATCGAAGTGCAGACCGACTTGGTGTAGCCCCGATAGTAGATGGTCGCCGGCAAGGCGCCATGGTCGCGGCCAAAGTCATAAACGAAATCGTCGATCGCCTGCGTGGTGACGCCCGGCTGGACGATATCGACGAGTTCATCGAGGCAGGCGGCCGTCAACTGACAAGCCTTGCGCATGCCGTCGAAGTCGGCGGCGTTGTAAAGGCGAATGTCTCCGGTGTTGCGCAGCGGAGCGACCGCCGCGTCGACATAATTGATCATCGGATCAACCAACCTGTTTCTGGCATTGGAAGCCGAACGGCTTCGCGTTTTTGTCGTCATATACCCAAGCACCGCGCCAAGTACACGGCTCTGGTTCACTATTCTGTCAGAAATCGGACTGGATTTCGATGCCCGTCAGGGTGACCTCGGCGCGGACCATCAGCATTTCGACACCGACGGCACGGGCCGTCGCGGCTGCCGCGGCATAGGCCGGATCGATATCGCTGGCGAGCTCTAGGCGATCGCAGTCCCCGCGCTGCACCAGATAGAGAAGAACGGCCCGCGCGCCCGATCGGACCATGGTAGCGAGTTCGGCGAGATGCTTGGCACCGCGCGCCGTGACGGCGTCGGGAAACTCGGCGATCGGCGGACGACGCGACAACGTGACGGACTTGACCTCGACATAGCAGGGAGAGCGGCCCTCTGCTTCGAGCAGCATGTCGACGCGACTTCCCACACCGTATGGCACTTCGCGGCGCAGCGTCTGATACCCGGCGAGCAAGGGGATGCGCCCCGCAACGATCGCCTCGGCGACGATGCGATTGGAAAGACCGGTGTCGATACCGACAAGTGCGCCGTTCGCCTCGACCAGTTGCCAGCTCCAGGCGAGCTTGCGTTTCGGATCGGAGGAACGGGCGAGATGTACGCGGGCTCCGGGTGCCGCAAGGCCGAGCATGGAGCCCGAGTTGGCGACGTGAGCCGTCAACTCCTCGCCGCTATCGAGACGACAATCGGCGAGGAAGCGTTTGTACCGACGGACGAGCAGACCGGAAACCAATGGAACGGGAAAGCGCATGGCGTCTTGTTCCCGTTCCAGTCGTTGCCGTCAAGGCGCCGCCTGCGCCTCCACCGCGGCCGATGCCGCATCCATGGGGACGATCCGATTGAGGATGTCCTTGGCGACCGGCATGTAGTCATCGTTGAAATGATGACCGCCGGGATGGACGAGCAGGCTGAAGCCCTTGTCCTTCGGCAAGCGCACGCACGCCGTCTCGTCGTCCTCGCTGCCATAGATGCACTGGACCTTGGCCGGCTCGATCTTGAGAAGATCCGGCAGCGTCGACGGGCCGTTGGGGTCGGTCTTGCCGCCGAGAATACCGGAAACCTGGATCTCGAACTGCCGCGCGCCGGTGTAGGCCAGCAGGGAGACGAGATTGACGCTTGCCTTATGATCGGCGGGCAATGCGTCGTAGATGGCCGGCAGCGCGTCGGCACCGAAGGAGTATCCAACCAGCGCCACCTTGCGGACATTCCACTTCTTGGAATAGGCGTCGATCACCTTGGCTAGATCGTCCGCAGCGTCGGCGGGATCGATGTCGTTCCAGAAGTAGCGCAGCGAGTCGATACCGACCACCGGCACACCGGCCTTGGCGAGATAGCCACCGATCTCGGCATCGATATCGCGCCAGCCACCGTCTCCGGAATAGATGATCGCCATGGTATCATGCGTTGCAGCAGCGGCCACAGCGGTAATCGGAATACCTGCAAGCGGCGATCCGCTGTCATCGGCGCTCACCAACTGGTCGAACACCGCCCCATCGAGAGTCCGCCAGGACGTCTTCACGCTCTTGGCCATGGCGATGGCAAAGCCCGACTTTGCCAGCTCGTCGACGTGGGCCGCCCCATCGGAATCTGCTTGCTGCGTCAGATAGACATCGATCGGGTCGGGTAGATGCCCCTTCTGAAGCTCGTAGACCCACCCCTTGCCGTCGGTCGCACGCACATGCTTTGCCTCGCTGCACAGCTCCTTGCCGAGCGGCAGCGCCGCGCGCGGATCAACGGCAATGGTGCGGCCGATCGTGGCATCCGGTGATTGCGCGGCGAGCGCCAACGCGAAGGTGCCGCCAAGACCGCTTCCGACGATGATCGGCGAATGATAGCTGTCGACGTCCAGCACGCGCTGGATGTTCTGACTGACCTGCTCCATGTCCGAAACGAAGTAGACGCAGTCGTCTTTCAGCTTCTCGGCCTTGGCGAAGGTCGCCGGCGTGTTGATGCCGACAACGATGGCACCATTTGCCGCGTAACGGCGAGCCTTCACACGATCCCAGAATCCATAACCGCCCTCGCCTGACAGCAGATAGACCAGCCCCGTCGGCTCGCTGCGCGGCGTAATCACCTCGGCAATGCCGAGCGTGTCGGTCTTCTCGATGGGAAGGTGCGGAAACAGATAGCGGAAGGCGCTCGTCGTAGCGCCGGCGATCAAAAGCACGCCGACCATGACGAACAGTATCAGTCGCTTCATTTGGAAACGGCTCCCTTGAGGCCGCCGGAGATGACGAAGGTCACATCGGCGAGCGCCAGCAGCGGATTGAGTCCACCGGCCACAGCCATATAGCGCTGCCGCCAGACAGGATCGAACTTGGTCTTGAAGGCACGCAGGCCATGGAAATTGTAGAAGGCATTGCCATGCTCGAAGGCTGCACGGCCAAGCTTGTGCCAGAGAGGCGCCATCGGGCTGTCGGACAGGCCGGCAAGTGGCGCCATGCCCAGACTGAAAGTGGCAAACCCCTCCGCCTTGAAGTGCAACAGCACGCGCGTGAACAGCAGTTCCATCGTGCCATTGGAGGATTTCGGCGTGAAGCGCATCAGGTCGATTGCCGCTTCCCGGCCGTCACCGGAAATCATCAGCGTCGCGAAGGCGAAGATATGGCCGGCTTTTTTCAGCACGGCGACCGGCTGCGAGGCAACGTAATCCGGCTCGAAGGCGCCCATAGAGAAGGCCTTTTCCCGCGCCTTGCGGGCTTCCAGCCAGCTCTTCGAGACTTCTGCAAGTTCGTCGAGGATAGCCGGAACTCCTTCCGGCGGCACCACCTCGAACACGACTCCCTCGCGCTCCGCCTTGTTGATGGCGTTGCGGAGATTACCGCGCCGCGTGCCCTTGATGTCGAAGGCCGCGAGATCGACGACGGCCTCCTCGCCGAGCTTGAAGGCGGAAAGTCCGGCATCGGCGTAAAGCGACAGGCTCTCGGCAGGGACCTGATAGAACACGGCACGCCCGCCATGGGCGCGAGCAGTTTCGATGAACCGCCAGATGAGCTCCCGGCATCCCGCCTCGGCGCCGATCGGATCGCCGAGCGATATCCATGAGCGGCCGCGCTTGGCGTACATCAGGAAAGCCGCGCCATCGTCGGAGAACATAAGGTTCTTGTCGCCCATCCGCACGAGATTGGCCGACGCATGATCGCTGCCGGCGAGAATGCCGACGGCTCGCGCAAGATCATCCGCTGAGGGGGGATCGATGCGGCCGGATGGCGGACGGATCAGCAGCCAGGTAGCCACAGCGGCAGTCGCGAGACCGATGCCGACAGCCGCACGCAACGAGCGGGGAGCGGCTGCGGACATCTCGAACTGCCACCAGAGATCATGGCTGTAAGGCACTTCCTTGTAGACAAAGAACAGGATGCCGGCCGCGAGCGCCAGGATGGAGATGATGCATATCCACCAGGCCGGACTGAGCCGATCGTGCAACAGCGATGCCGGCCGCGTATAGAGATGTCGGCTGGAGACCAGTCCGACGATCAGGATCGCAAACAGAACGGCCTCACCCACCGCCAACGCCTTGAGAAGGGCGAATGGAATGGACATGGCCGTCAGCACCAGTGCCAGCCACCATGCGCCATCGAGCCGGTGAACGAGGCCGCGGCCCGCAACGATCATGAAGATGCCAAGGACCGAACCGACAAAATGAGCGCCCTCCACCAGAGGAAGTGGAATGAAGGCATCCATCAGGTCGAGGCGCGTGTCGGCGGGCGGCGTGACGCCGGAAAACACCAGCATGGCGCCCAGCACGATGGCGAGCGTGCCGAGCATGATCGGCGCGATGCCGGACACCGCAGCGAGCATCGCCGGACTCGCCATCGTCGCCCTGCGGGCCTCGCTGACGATCATCGCCGCCACGGCAACGACAAGCGGCGCCACGTAGTAGATGATGCGGTATAGCAGCAGCGCCGAGATGACACCGTCGATCGGCAACCGTGTACCAAGCGCGCCGACCACGATGGTCTCGAAGATGCCGACGCCGCCCGGTAGATGACTGAGCACGCCAGCGCCGATCGCCACCGAGAAAACGGCGAGCACCGTCGGGAAGGAAATGTCTCCATCCGGCAGCAGCACGTAGAGAACGGCCGCCGCGCAGGTGACGTCCAGCGAGGTGGCCACAAGTTGCGAAAGGATGTCGCGAACGTCCGGCAGCGCAACGGCGCGGCCGAACACCGTGACCGAGCCGCGCCGCACGGCGGAGAACAGCAGGACAGCTGCGACGCCGGCGAGCATCAACAGACCGATACCGCGCACGGTGGCGCCGGGCATGCCGATCAGCGAGGCAAGGTCCGGTCCCGAGATGGTCAACCCCAGGCCGGCGACGAATGCGAGACCGAAGCCGAAGGCGGCGGCCACATAGGCAACCACCTTGGCAATCGCTTCCGGCTCAAGGCCGAAGGGCGAGTAGAAGCGGTAGCGGACGGAGCCGCCGGTCAGCGGACCGAAGCCGGCGATGTTGCCAACGGCATAGGCGCAGAAGCTGGCCAGAGCCACCAGCCGATAGGGCAGACGCGCGCCGGCAAACCGAAGCGCATGCACGTCGTAGATCGACAGGGCAAGAAAGCTGCCGGCGGTGAACAGCAGGGCTAGCCCCACCCGCGACCAGGACGTATCCTCGATGGCGGAAATCAGGTCGTCATAGACCACGTTCGACAACAGACGCGACAACGCCAAGACCGACAAGCCGACGATCAGGAGCGCGACCACGGCGACGATGAAGGGCTTCAGTCGAGCGAAGCGACTGGGCTGGACGGAGGAATCGTCGGTAGGTTCCGTTGGAACAGCAGCGAGCATGGACAACCTGGAAAAGTGAGATCGGGCAAACGCCCGATACCGGGCGCCTTATGTTGTGCGATTGCGTCAATCCAACGGCGATTTGCGACGGTGACCTTTAAATCCGTGTAATGTTTGCGATTGTCTCACGCTCAGGAATCCTCGACAACAGGGCGACGATTCCCAAGGTTTGCAAATCCATGACAGCTCAATCTCCCACCGCCGCCGTTCTCATCATCGGCGACGAAATCCTTTCGGGCCGTACTCGCGACAGCAACTCCGGCCACATCGCGGCCTTCTTGACCGAAATCGGCATCGATCTCAAGGAAATCCGCGTTGTTCCCGACGATGAAGACCGTATCGTTAAGGCGCTCGATGCGCTGAGGACAACCTATACCTATGTCTTCACCACGGGCGGCATCGGCCCGACCCATGACGACATCACAGCCGATGCGGTGGCCAAGACTTTCGGCGTTGCCATCGAGCATCACCCGGATGCCGTTGAAATCCTGAGGCAGCACTACGTGACGCCGGAGGAACTGACCGAGGCACGGCTTCGGATGGCACGGATCCCCGTCGGCGCCACGCTGGTCGACAACCCGGTTTCCAAAGCTCCCGGGTTCCACATCGGCAACGTGTTCGTCATGGCCGGCGTGCCGAAGATCATGCAGGCCATGCTGCTCAATGTGGAGAAGGAGCTCGAGGGAGGCGTGCGGGTGCAGTCGGTCACCATCGACTGTCCCTTCGGCGAAGGGGTAATCGGCACGGCGCTCGGCGAGGTGGCAAAGGCCCACCCGAGGGTCTCCATCGGCAGCTACCCGATCCTTGCCGCTCGCAACTTTTCGACCAAGCTGGTGATCCGCTCCCGCGAGCCGGCAGCACTCGCCGCCGCCAAGACGGCGGTCGAAGCCATGCTGGAGACCATCGCGCGCGACAAAGCCGGGGATAGCACTCTCACCGACTATTGAAATGAACGCGAAACAGGCATTTGAGAAAGCCCGACGCTTGATCTCATGAGGATCGCCACCATGTCTCCGCAAGACGCCCAGCCACTCGCCCCCAAGGCTTTCCCGGTCTCCTGGGACCAGTTCCACCGCGACGCACGGGCTCTTGCCTGGCGTCTTGCCGGCCTTGGCGAATGGAAGGCCATCGTCTGCATCACCCGCGGCGGTTTGGTGCCGGCGGCCATCGTTGCACGCGAACTCAATATCCGCATCATCGAAACGGTCGGCATCGCATCCTACCATGACTATACCTCCCAAGGTGAGCTGCAGATCATCAAGGAAGTGAGCCGCGACGTGGTTGATCTGGAAGGTGGCGAAGGCGCCAGCGTTCTGATCATCGACGACCTCGTTGACACGGGAAAGACGGCTCGCATCGTCCGCGACATGCTGCCCAAGGCACATTTCGCCACCGTCTACGCCAAGCCGAAGGGTCGCCCGCTGGTCGATACCTACATCACCGAAGTCAGCCAGGACACCTGGATCTACTTCCCCTGGGACCTCGGATTTGCCTTCCAGCCCCCCATTTCCCACCAGGGAAACGGCTGAAAGCGTAAAAATTCGTTCGCCATGTAAATAACTGATTCGCTAAGCTTTCGGCCGGACAAACCAATTTGCGGTTGTCCGGCCTAAAGGCGCGCGGCCTGATTCTCGCCGCATTTTTCCCTGTTTTGAGCCTCGTCGCTGATCGCCGGAAACCTTAGGCGGTCCCTATGGAGGCTTGTCCGCGCTGCCAACGCGGTTTTAAACAGGATTATTTGCATGCCATTCAAAACAAGCGCCACACGCGCTTTTTTCACGGCTGCCATGGCGGTCGCGTTTTTTCACCAGGCAGCACCGGCGCAGGCCCAATGTGGCAAGGCGTCCTGGTATGCCGAACATGGACGAACGGCGAGCGGCGAGCGCATGAAGCCGGAAGCTAGAACAGCCGCGCACCGCAGCCTGCCCTTCGGCACTCTTGTCAGGGTCGAAAATCTTAGAAACGGTCGCACCGTGGTGGTTCGCATCAATGACCGCGGCCCGTTCATCAAGGGCCGCGTGATCGACCTGTCGCGCGGTGCGGCAAGCGAGATCGGCCTCGTCAGTTCCGGCACCGCCAGTGTCCGCCTGTCGGTGCTCGACGGAAAAGCCGCCGCCGCTCCGCAGATGTGCGGCTGATATTCTCATATCCCCTCAAGCAATGGCGCTTCGGCCTGCCTTGGCGGAGCGCCATTCGCCCAAGTGTTTGACGATCAGGGCTTGACCCTTTCGTCTTCGCCAGCAATATCGCCGCAACGCGGACGTGGCGAAACTGGTAGACGCAAGGGACTTAAAATCCCTCGGCCTTGGTCATGCGGGTTCGATCCCCGCCGTCCGCACCAGACCAAATGAAAAGCCTATTGCCTTCATAAGGTTATTGATTTTAAAAGCCTTATCGGTGCCCTACCGCTACAAAGGGCACTACAAAATGGTGGCAATGACTTCGCTCAAGAAAGCCAAGGGCGGCGATTGGTTCAGCCGCAAGGCGATTCCGGAAGATGTTCGCGAGGCGTACCTCAAAGCGTACGGTCTGAGGCGCGAAGAGCGCTTTCGTCTACCTGCCAGTACGCCTTCGGCGAAGGCTATGGCCGAGTTCCGAGATTGGGATGCGACCATCTCTTCGCGCATTGATCAGCTACGCGCTGCCCGGACCGGCAACGGCATCGCCCTTACCCAACGCCAAATCAGCACCCTTTCCGGTGATTGGTATCGCTGGTTCGTCGCCCAGCACGAAGAGGAGCCGGGCACCCCAGAGGCTTGGGACATCCAGTATGAAAGGCTGCTCAGCGCGCAAGAGAAGTTTGCCACCGACGACAACAACGATGAGGAGGAAGACAACTTCTCTCCGGTAGTTCGTCGCCACGTCGAAGCCCAGGTGATCGAACTCGGCAGGATTGCAACCTTCCTTGCCGAGAAAGGGATGCGACTTGATGAGGAGACGACAACAGCTTTCCTTGGAGCTGTCCGAGAAGAGCTGGTAGCCGCCTTCGCCCTCCTCAGACGGCGCGCCGATGGCGACTTCTCTCCGGACCAACGCCTTGCGAGGTTCGCCAGCGGGACAGAACCTGCGGCAGCAAAGGGGGTTAAGCTCGCAGGGTTGGATTGCTGGCAGGCCTTTGACGCTTGGGTCAGAGAGCGGCAACCCGCTGTTGCCACGGTCGGGCGGTGGCGTAGTGTATTCCTCAATGCGAACGAGCATTTTGAAGGCCGAGACGTCGCGACCATCACGCCAGATGAAGCGGTTGCCTGGAAGGACTCGCTCCTCAATGGCCGTTCGGCTCAAGTGGTCAACGGCGTATGGCTGCGGGCGGTCGTGACCGTCTTCAACTGGCTCAAGGCCAACAAGAAGGTCACCGAAAACGTCTTTGCGGGCGTGAAGGTGGCGGCCGGAAAGAAGCGCAAGACCAGGGAGCGGGAGTTCATTCCTGACGAATGGAAGGCCATTCTGAAGGCTTCGCTTGCCCCTCCCCCTCCGAGGCTCAAGCGCCAGAAAGCAGCGGCGCGACGCTGGGTACCGTGGCTATGCGCCTATACTGGCGCCCGTGGTGGTGAGATGACCCAGTTGCACGGTTCCAGCGTCTACGAGGAGGACGGTGTATGGCTCATCGAGATTTCCCCCGAAGATGGGACCGTGAAAGGTGCGTCCTTCCGTAAGGTGCCAATCCATGAACACTTGATCGAGCAAGGCTTCCTGGAGTTCGTGAAACAGATCGGAAAAGGCCCGCTATTCTACGATCCAGATGAAAAGAAAGCGGCTTCGCCTGACCCGACGAAACCGGTGAGACCTCCGTACGTCATCGCCCTAAACAAACTCGCTGAATGGGTTCGTCAGGATGTGGGGGTCACTGACCCGGACATCAGCCCGAACCATGCGTGGCGGCATACTTTCAAAAGAATAGCAGCTAGGGCTGGCATGGAGCGCCGCTTTCGGTTCGCATTTTGCGGTCATGAGGACGGCGACGTGGGCGACCAGTACGAGACCCCTACGTTAAGAGACATGGCCGAAGAGCTGAAGAAGTTTCCGAGGTATAAGCTGTAGGCAGCGACATCGATTCCCGTGGGCCGTACCCCTCAACACTCCTGTTATCTTTCAATAGATTATAGCTGACTCTACCCAACCTGCTACCCGTTGTGCTACCCCACATCGGCTGCATTTGATTGCGTTCCGTGGAGCAAATCATGGGGCGAGCGTCGCTAGCATTGATCGGTGCGGGGCTGATAGCTGCCGCTGGTGGTACCTTCGCGGCTGAGAGCCAGGGCGTGATTGCCCGCTGCGGAGAGTCCAAGGGCCAAGGTTACTTCTTTAGGGATGCCTTCTATAATCCGAACGGCCCAAACTGGGCAGAGGACGGCATCACGAACGGCAAGATCATACTCGTCCACCTTGGTGACGAGTGGGACATTCAGTTTGATGACAGCCTTGGTGCAAACAGTTACCGTCAGGAGGGCGCGACCGTCATGCCCCTTAACGACGGAAGCGGGCCGTTCCTCACTATTGGCGCATTCACGGGTACTTACACCGACATCTACACGTTCGACATGTCGGGAGGCGAGGTTGTCTGGACATCGGCTAAGTCTGGCACCCCTATCAAAAAGGTGGCGATCTACAGATCTTCGTGTTCGTTCACGGCCAGATGAGGCCTCAAGGCCCAGCTAATAGCTTGGGAGCTTCTAGGCGATCATTCCGCTCAAGCTGCTGTGATCGCTCCCGCAATCGCTTACCTAACCAGCTGGCTTCGCTGTGCTGTTCGCAAGAAAACACCCAGCGATCAGCCTGCAACGTGCCCGCTGCGTTGGTGTAGTGGATCACGAGTTTTGCAGAACTGTCGCAAAACAGTCTGTCGACATGGCTCGATGGAGATATGCAAAGCAGAGAATCCGGGGCAAGTGGCATTAGCCATCTGAAACCGTCACCGAATGTGCTGCCCTCCCGAATTAGCGGCCGGTCAGAAAGCGTTAGCTCCGGGCTGCCGCTAGGAAAGCGCCTGACACGCCAATGACATGCCATGAGGATGGCACCAAGCCGTGGGTTGTCGACAAGGTTCTGGATGAGTAGGAGCGCACGGTCCTCAAAATTAAGCCCTCTACGCTCCTCAAGCCAGTCAGATGGTGGCCGTTCAAGGCCCACACGCCGGGCGATCTCCTGCACCTCCACATCATTATCAAGGGCGGCTTTTAGTACTTGCCCGCCCTGGCGGAGTCTTCTGACCCATTCAGGGCGTCGGGCGTCCAAAGACAACAAGAGGCGGATGAAATGGCTTTTCTCTTTGTCTGATAGCGAGTGAACTCCGTCACGTAGCAGCTTGTCTCTGGCTTTCGCGCCCATATCGTCAACTGGCACGAATAGCCCAGCCTCGATTAAGTCGGGAGCAAGTGTTTTGGAGGTCGGCGCGAACAGTTTGTATCGGCAACAGAAGCTCTTCGGGCCCAACTCCTTCCACCTAAGCTGTTGTCTGTGACGGTCCCACTCATAACCCCGAACAATGCCTTGTGTTCTTGCCCAGGGCTTCATTAGCGCTTCGGGAACGTAGTGGTGGCGTTTGGCCTCGCCCATATTCTGCCATCCACATTTGGAAACTAACAGAGATCGTGCTTCCAACCCTTAACTATTGCGATTAGGCGCGTTGTTTCCGCCTATCAAGCCACCATGCAGCGACTAGGGCGGGCGAAAGCAGCACCAGCTCAAAAACCCAATTCAGTATATTGAACGGACTATAGGTGTCCTGGACATGGCTCAATCCGTCCCAGAAGCCGTCTTGTGCAAACATGCCTGCCACCGCAGCCACGTTGACCAGCAAAACCATGCCGCCCCATATCCCGATAAACCACTGAAGCGCCCTGTTCATTCTATACTCCTCGTATCGCAGGCCGTGGTTCGCAAAGCGAGAGCATCTTCCCGGCACCTAGCCCCGGCCAATGGTTCAAAAAAGCGAAGTGGCCCAAGCCCCACTTCTATACAGTCCCGCTTCGGCTAGAATTACGCGCCTCGCTAGATGCTGTACATTGTGGACATCATAAGGTGTGATACTAGCGGCTAAAGTCCCCAGCTTGTGGGCACTGGCTTTGCTACGAAGGTTGCTAGCGCCAAGAAGAGCGTCTCCGAAATCAACCTCTTCGTCACGGACGACACCCACCGACCAGGACATCTTGATTCCCCGGGGTGCCCTGTCGGTTTTGTGCAAACGCGTGGGCGGACCACGATAAGTCCAAACCACTTTCTCATTGATGGACAAGCCCGACTGTTCGAGTCGATAAGCGAGATCGGCGAACGCTTGTCCGTTCCAGTTACTTCCCTGCTTTACGGGTTTGTTCCCTACAGGGCGCGGCTCCAACTGAAGCTGCTCAATGGCCGAATATGCTTGTGTTAGGGCTGCTGCCAGGGTCGCATGAACTAAAGGTCGTTGGGTCACGCCGTATAGCTTGGGGCTGTACCTGGGGTGAAAGTTCATGTAATGGGCGCACCACAATTGATAGCTTAGGTACAAACGAAATATTGCGTACTGAAGTTGCCTATTGGTGCTTGCTTTGGCTGCAAGAAATGTCCCTAGTGTTGCGCAATCGATATAGTAACACTTTCTGTAGGATTCCGTCGGAGCCGGACAAACATTATATTCATCTTCGCCGACCGAAGTGCAGAAGATTTCTTCCTCGCCAATGTCAACGATTAAGTTCCCCTCAAGCAGGCAGTTTGCTGCATTTATAAGAGAGAATGCTGCGACGGCGATGCTCTCGGACTTTGCGTCGATGAGGAGTTGAGGCGCGATCCAGGATGCGTTTCCGGTACTGATGACGTGGGTGGAGTAGCGTTTATAGCGCAGCCGCATTGTTTCAAAGTGCTCAGACACGGCGCGACGGTCGAGGGGGTCTGGAGTGGGGCCTGCAACAGCTCTCCATCCTCTGGCCGAAATGCCTCTCGTTGGGAACGGGCGCGTTCCATCCAACCAAATGGGTGTTTCGTAGATTGCCATCCGTCCCCCTGCCCAAGCAGACATTTGGCTCATGTTACCTCGCTGGCAAGAATGACTTTATGGTCATATCCGGCAATCGGACCGCATCACACGGTGCGGCATCAATGGCGAGCATTCTGGCGGTGCTTGCTCCATACCGGGTAACCACCAACTGGTCGGATGACAACGGTTGTGTCAGCCTCTCCCATGATCGGAGGGTTGAAATGGGCTTCTTCAAAGGCATCAAGGACACATACAAAAAGAGCGAAGCCGCCGTAATCGTACAGAACCTGTTGGACGAGGTCGCCAAGGTGGGGCTTTTTAGCGGTGACGCCAGCAAAACCGCCAACATCCTCGTTGGAGCCGTCTGGGACTCGATGCCAGAGATATTTGGCGGCGCTTACGGACAACGGCCGCACAAGATCACGGTCGCCGCGTCTGCCCTAGCGAACGCTATCGTGATCGATGACGCAGGCAAGCCCGGCTCGATGTCCTTCATCTTGGCCATCAGCCTTGGCAAGATCATGAATGAGGTCGGGTTGCGGGGTGACCTCTATCCCTTCAACTCGCTCGATGCGAGGCTCCTGGATAGCGCCGCTCAGGTGTTCACAGAGTTTTCGTCCAGGCTGTCCGACTCGCCCCTAATGAAAGAACTCCAAGGCGACTTTGTCTGACGTTGTCGAGCAGCGAGTATAGCACCGCGTCTAGGTGCGTCCTCTCAGGCCCCACCAGTACAGAACCAACATCGCAGCCGATGCTAGATCTAGCACAGCCCAAATCGTCTTTGTTAGGTGGACCGGAAAGACAGGGTTGAAGAGGATGGCCACGAGTCCAAGCGCGACACTCCACGGGCTTACCGTCTCAGACTTCTTCCACTCCATATAGGCCAAAATGGCGCATACTAAGCAAACGACAAGCCGCAGGAACGTGTAGAATCCATATGGAAGAGGAAGAACGCCGACCGCAAGCAACACTGCTGGTACAAGAACTAGCGCTTTCACGTCATTCATCGTATCCTAGCCTCAATGGATCGTCACCATATCTATTCGGACCAGTAGTCCCTGGAACACAGCACAGAACAATAACGAACATAAGCGACAGAGGGAGCCGAATTTCGATATCGAATAATTGAATCGGAATCCAGAGAAGGGCCAACCACCCGGTAAGGTTCATGTCTCTTAGTCGCTGGGCTATCAACAGATACGAGCAAATCACTCCTGGAATTCCAAATAGGAGCGTAAGCAAGAGACCAGATCTCGCGCTGGCATTGAAGAGCATCAGGACCACCGGAACGCTCACCAGGATAGCGGTGAGTATTAGGAAGGCTCCGATAAAACTCTTGCGGTTACGCCGTACCGTCCAAGAAAACCACAGGTCAGTAACCGGTATTCCCATGTCTTACCGCCTCGAGAAAACAACAGAGGCGGCCGTCATCAGCAGAAACACGGGCACATACCAAAAAAACAGACAGCCTGCCTGGATTATATTCCAATCCCAAACCTTGATCGCACCATACACTCCTAGAACTGATCCAAGGAGCGGGACATAGTTTACAAATATCGACAGTACGGCACTCAAGATTGAGCCGAGCCCTGTTGCATATTTGATACCATCAATCACGGCCACGAGCTGGATTAGTCCGATCGCAAGGTAGGCAATGCCGAAGAAGACTTGCATGACGCCCCCAATCTTCTCTGAAGACTAGCAAAGCTATCACGCACGACGGACATGGTCACTACGTATGGGCCACAATGCGTGATACCCACCTCCGAAAGTTGAATTTGCCCCCGCGGAAAAAGCATTATCAGGGTTCCGGACAGAGACGCCGGCGCTTTCAACCATTCCACTTCTTTACCAGTTCATCGGCCCACTCCGGTTCGTCCTTAATCCGGTACACGGTGCCACGCTGTAGCCCTGTAGCCTTTGCTATGTGGACCATAGGGATTTCCTCTGCGATCATCCGACGCACCTCTGCGAGCTTCTCAGCGTCGAAAGACGGGGCCTTGCCCCGGTACTTGTGGGGCTGGTTCTCCTTGGCCCACTTGATGCCGGCCGCCTGAGCTGCGGAGCGAGCTTCGACCTCGATCTGTGCGAAGTGCGACAGAAGGACGATGAACAGCTCGTTCTGCATCTTCTCCATGGTGCTGATGTCGGCCCCGGCCTTGAAGACCAACTTACCAATCACGGTCTTGATCGTGATGCCCTTGGCGAGGAAAGCTCGCATGGTGTCGCCTACGTCCGCTGCATTGCGACCCAGGCGGTCTATAGCACGGACAATCAGCTCATCCCCTTCCCCCAGGTAGTCGAACAGACGGCGAGCCTGAGGCCGCTCCTGGAAGGGCACCTTGACCCCCGAGACTCCGGCATCAATGAAGACCTGATCAAACTCAAAGCCTTCGGCCTCTGCCATGATCTCCTGATGGGCAGCGTTCTGCCCCTCGGTGCTGGTCCGCCCGTAGAATGCTCGCCGGCTCTTTCTCATTGGATGCCCCGTTCCGTTCAACGACACAGGTGGGTGTCACTATGGATATCCGCCATTCAATGACATGTCATTTGTTAGAAGACAACCCTTAATGACAAAAAGAAGTGCGGGCTTCGTAGTGTCACTATGGGAGTAGCCAAAATGACAGATGGTCTATGAGCACCAGGGATGCCGAGAGCCATCCCACACGCGAGCGAGGCCTTCGTTGACAAGTACAGTGCCGACCGAATTCCCGCTCTTGGTCCGGACCACTCGAAGCTTCCGGCCGTATCGGTCCTCGTCACGCGAGCCTGTCTCAAGAACGAATGGGTCAGCGCTGAGCAGTTCGCTCAAGCGAGCCTTCGCCTTCAGGCCGAGCCGCCTCTCATAGTCGCACCGAGGCGGGCTAAGCTCCGGTGTGTCGATGTCGGCTATGCGGACCTTCACGCCATCCAGCCAAAAGGTGTCACCGTCGACTACACAGGCACTGTGAGACGCAACACCGCATTCGCCGAAGGTTCTCGTCTGCCAACCGGAGGGAAGGCTCTCCGATGCCCTCGCACTGAGCGAGCCTGACGCAACGTGTAACCCGAGCGACGAGAGCAGCCCGATAACGACCATTGCCGTAAGGCCAGACGGTCTGATTGGAAAGCACCTCGTTCGAAGACCACATGCGCGTTGGAAACGCCTCTGTCCGTTGAAGGGAATCACATCGTCACCCTCGCAGCCTTGCCGGCGTAACTTGGCAGGGGCTTATTGCTGATCGGTTCACGCCGTCCCCGAAGGGAACGCCGGAAGATGACCGCAGCCCCAATCAACCGAAGGGCATGCAAACCCAGAGAGGGCACCGGGGGGAAGCCGCAACATCCCTTTTATCAGATGCCTTCTCAGATTTTTGCAGCAAACATTCGGGGGCCTTCGGTCCCGACGTGCGCCCCTAGTGAGACCTGCCTTCTTCTTCATGCGGTGGCGGGAAAATACGCCCGCCTCGCCAATGAGCGGACAATCATGACCACGCGATCAGGAGGGGGATAAATGCCCACCACCGCAACGAAAGAAAGCGATTGCAGCTAGTGACGGTCAGAAGTCCGCTTCGTGCGTGAAGCTTTCCCCTTGGCGCTGCATCCTGCCCAGGTAGTCCGCCGTCAGTGGCTTCACGACGTAGCCAGCAGCACGCAGGAACGCGACCGGCTGCGTCTGATCGAAGACGCCA
>JARKNW010000108.1 GCA_029976075.1 Pleomorphomonas sp. | reverse complement strand
GAGGGCGATCAAACTCTAGCTCGGCCCATCAAACGGTCAGCACTCTCACGATCCGACCCTCGCCGCTGACGAGAGGGCTGCCACCCTCTCCCAGCGGTCCTTTTTGCCCCAGCGGCGCAGAAAGTCATAAGACAAGCATTTCCGATGAAAACAGGTTCACCGGAAACCCTCTATCTCTTTGTTAAGTCGCAATTCCGGGCGGAAAACCGGTTCCCACTTTTCCTGGAATTGCTCTAGACTAAGGACCTTCAGTTTAGTGGGCGGGCAGCGCACTCGCGCGC
This sequence comes from Pleomorphomonas sp., assembly GCA_029976075.1. Taxonomy (GTDB): domain Bacteria; phylum Pseudomonadota; class Alphaproteobacteria; order Rhizobiales; family Pleomorphomonadaceae; genus Pleomorphomonas. The sequence continues at coordinate 51,774 of JARKNW010000108.1, read as the reverse complement.
GTTGCTTCGTCGGCGTGAGAGGGCTTGGCAAACTCCGACTTGAGACCCGCGACCACGCTTCCGGCCCCGGCAATGGTCATCATCAGTTTGCCGAGCGCGCCGACGTCGGGATCTGGCAGTTCCGCCATCAGCGCCGCCGCCTGTTGCGAGAGGTCGTCGAAGCCGACATTGGCCGAAGCCCCCTTGAGCGTATGCAAGCTGCGCTTGGCGAGATCCGTGTCACCATGCTCGAGCGCGGCGGAGAGGTCTGCAAGCAGGCTCGCCACGTCGGTGGCAAAGGAATCGAGCAGGAATGCCGTATCATCCGGGCCAAGTTCGCGCAGCAAGGCGTCGATCCGGCGACGATTGACCTGGTCGCATCGGCCCGCTTCACTGACGGGAGCCGATTTCGCGATCGGCATCTTTCCCTCGGGAAGAGCCGCGAGGATCGACACGAGGTCGTCGCGTTCGACCGGCTTGGGCAGGAAGCCAGTCATGCCAGCCTTGCGGCAAGCTTCTCGATCGGCGGCAAAAGCATTTGCGGTCATGGCGATGATCGGCACGTTGCGGCCACGCCCGCTCGACCGCCGAATGGCGCGCGTCGCCTCAAGCCCGTCCATTACCGGCATCTGCATGTCCATGAAGACGACGTCGAAGTCGCGGGCATTGACCATGGCCAGGGCTTCGGCTCCGTTCTCAGCCAGCATGGCCTCAATGCCAAGACGAGCCAGCAGGCGAAGGGCGACCTGCTGATTGATTCGGTTATCCTCGACTACCAGCACCTTCAGCCCTTTGGGCACGGAAGCTTCTTCGCCGGAGGCGGGGTGCTTGTCCTCGATCTCGATGGTGCCGGCGATCGCCGCTGCGACGATCGCCGGGGTCAGCGTGTTGGTAGGACGGGCCGTTTTCCCGGCGGCGCGCGGCGCGGTTTGAGAGAAGGTGATGTCTATCCGGGCCCGTTGGTGGTCGGGAGGCAGTGTGGTGACGGTCGCTGCGATGTCGGCCTCGCCCTGCGTTCCAGTGTCGGCACCGAAATAGGCAAAGGTCGCTGCGATTGCCGATGTCTCCGCGGCGGTGCGGCCCGTCACGGCAACACGCGCACCATGAAGTGGGGCAGGGTCGAGGTCGGCCGCGGCGGCCCGATCGAGTGGCAGCTCGAAGAAGAAGGTCGAGCCGCGTCCTTCCCGGCTTTTCACGCCGATCGTTCCGCCAAGTCCCTCGACGATGCGCCTGCTGATGGCCAGTCCGAGACCAGTCCCCCCGAAGCGCCGGGTGATCGAAGCGTCGACCTGCGAGAACTCCTTGAACAGGCGCTTTTGACCATCCTCGGAAATGCCGGTGCCGGTGTCCTCCACCTCGAAGCGCAGAACAGGGTGGTCGCCGCCGCTCAGCTCGTGGATCCGAACCGCGATCAACCCGCTCTCGGTGAACTTGACGGCATTTGAAAGGAAGTTGAGCAGCACCTGGCGGACGCGTGTCGGATCGCCCGAATAACGAGCGTTCATGGCGATCTCAGGGGCCAGCACGGCAACGAGGCCCTTCTCGCGCACCGAAGCTTCCACCATGGAGATCGCGGCTTCCGCTGTTGCCACCGGATCGAAGACCACACGGTCGACGTCGAAGGAACCGGCCTCCAGCTTGGAGAAATCGAGAATATCGTTGACGAGTGCGATCAGGCTGCGGCCGCAGGTCTCGATGTTGGTCGCAAAGCCGCGCTGCTCGGCGTCGAGCGGGGTGTCCTTGAGCAAATGGGCCATGCCGAGCACGCCATTGATCGGCGTGCGAATCTCATGACTCATGGTCGCAAGGAAGGCCGATTTTGCCTGATTGGCGGATTCGGCTGACGCCACGGCTTCCTTGAGCTCGACAGCCATGGCCTCGAGGCGAACTCGCGAGCTCCAGATTTCCCGGATTTGCCGGATCAGGCTGACGATGAAGATTCCCATCGAGAGCATCAGGGCGCTGACCAGCACCGCGAGGACGCGGTAGAGCTTTTCCCGCAGCATCCGCGCATCGACGCTCGACGCCGTTTCCCTGGCCTCAGCGGCGGAGGCGAGCCGCGACGTGATGACCGGAAGCTCGCCGAGGCGACGCCCTAGGGCATCGAAGGTCTGGCCATCGACGGCACTTGTGCCAGAAATTGCCGCGGCGACAGGTCGCGTTTCGGCGACCGTTTGCAAAATCACCTTGATGTCAGAGTTGCCGGGTGAGGCAGCTGCCAGGTCACGTGCGGCCGCGTCGAACAGAACAAAGCGAGCGGCAACGGTCTGCCCGGTGGCCTCCGACGGATCGCGGCGAGCCGTCTCGACCGACCGCAGCAGTTTCTCGGCTGCCATGTCGAGCCGGTAGGCGGCTGTCAGCGTGCGTGTCTCGTCAATATCCGCCGTGTCAGCCTGCTCTCGGATCAGGATCGTAAAAACGGCGATGGCGGACACGAGAAAAAGAAAGCCGACCACGACGTAGAGCAGAGTGCCCCTGAGCGGGCGATCCTGTCTTGTTTTCGCGGCTCGCATTCCTGCGCCAAGTCCGGTCGAAAGAGTGGTGGTCACGGCGAAGTCTGGTCCGGCAAGAGGGCTCAGGCGGCGAAGCCGAAAGGTGCTCCGGCCTGTTCCCTGATTTTCAGAATGCGGAAGTAGCGGATGGAAAACGCCTTTGCGACTTCCGGGTCGAACTGCTGGCCGGCATTGTCGGCGATGTATCGGGCGGCTTCCTCTGCGGTCCAAGCTGCCTTGTAGGGTCGTTCCGAGGTCAGGGCGTCGAACACGTCGGCGACTGCCACGATGCGTCCCGCGAGTGGGATCGTCGCCTCTTTGAGGCCGCGCGGATAACCGGTCCCATTCCAGAACTCGTGGTGGGTTTCGGCAATCTCCGCGGCGAGCCGGATGACGCGCGACCGGGATCCTTCGAGAATCTCACCGCCGATCAGCGTATGCGCCTGCATCCGACGGCGCTCGTCGGCCGTATACGGGCCGGTCTTGTAGAGAAGCTCGTCGGAAAGCCCCAGCTTTCCTATGTCATGCATCAGCGAGGCTATATAGATATCCTGGCAGTAGGGCTCGGCCTGCCCCAACTCCTCGGCGAGTTCGCGAGCGGTACGGGCGACGCGCACCAGGTGACTTCCGATCGAGGGGTCACGGCGTTCAACGGCCCGGGCAAGGCGCAGGATGATCTCTTCTTCAAGTCCCAGCCGGTCGTGGGTCGCCTTCTGTACCTCGGTCTGCAACCAATCGGCGCGATCCCTCAACTTGTTCTGCATCTCTCGCAGCATGGCCAAGTTGCGAAGCCGGGCCTTGGCTTCGGCCATGTCGACCGGTTTGGTCAGGAAGTCCGTCGCGCCGGCCTCAAGGGCGGCATAGCAGATTTCTCGTTGGTCGACGGTGGTGACCATGACGATCGGCACGTCGATGTAGTCGGGAAGGCTGCGCACCTCGCGAATGAGGGTCAGTCCGTCCATTCCCGGCATCATGTAGTCGACGATGATGAGATCGAAGCGTGTCCGGCGAGCCTCGTCGAGCGCCTGCAGCGGGTCGCGAAACGACTGCACATCGGCGATGCCCGAACTTTGCGCCAGCTTGCCGAGCATGAAGAGATTGCTTGGATTGTCATCGACAAGGAGAAGCTTCATGACAGTTCCCATTGAGTTTTTCTTGGAGAAAACATACGCGGGAAACATGAAACTTCAGAAAATGAGCATGACAAATACCAGGTGAACCTGGTCTGGCTCTATTTTACGGAAAGTATAAAGAGAAAATTAGCCAAGACTGCCTCCGGAGGCCCGAATTTAGGCAAATTGCCGGCAGTAAGATTGATGACCCCTAAGGAACATCGTCATAAATGACAGGGGTATGCGAGTCGCGTTCACGACTTGTCAAGACTCAGCGGCTGGCCGGAGATTGTCGCTGGCGCACCGTCTGTGAGCTGGGCATAACCATTTCATCGAGCCGACGGAAACCCAGCTCACTTTCCGAAAGCACGCCTCTAGGTCGCTGCGGCCATCTGGTTGCAGACTTGCCACCCCGGACATGGCTAGGCCACGTCCGGGTTTTCTTTTTGGTGGTGATCGGCGGGATCAGTGGAACCGGGCGCTTACTCGCTCCACAACCTCGCGCGTGAGTTCGATGTCGACACTGCCTCGTGGCCGCGCCGATGACGCGGCAGCAATCAGCCGGTAGGTTCCCTTTGCCGAGACGAAGGCATTTCGTTCCACATCGAACGTGGAGAAGGCGCGAGAGGAAAGCGTCATGATCGCCTCGCCGGTCTCATCCGGTGCCAAGTGAAGCTTTGCAAAGGCCCGAAGCTCCTTGACCGGCCGCACGACGTGGGAGGTGGGGGGCGTCACATAAATCTGGACGACTTCCGAGCCGGGGCGTGTGCCGCTGTTGGTTACCCGGACACGGACGGTGACGAGACCATCGCCGTCGAAGGTTGACCGATCCACGGTTGGCGCCTGCCAGTCGAAGCTGGTGTAGCTGAGGCCATGGCCGAAGGGGAACAGCGGTTCGATACCTGCCTTTTCATAGTGTCGATAGCCGACGAACACCCCCTCGCGATAGGCGACATGGCCGTGTTCGCCGGGATAGGTCAGCGGACAGCCGGTCTGGACCGGCGTGTCCTCGATGCGGGAGGGGAAAGTCTGGGCTAGACGTCCGCCCGGTTCGGCGGCGCCGGTCAGTACATCGGCGATGGCATTTCCAGCTTCCTGCCCCGGATACCAGGCTTCTAGTACGGCTCTGACCTTGTCGAGCCAAGGCATGGCTACCGGCCCGCCAGTCTGCAAGACGACGACCGTGTTCGGATTGGCCGCCGCAACGGCGGCGATCAGCTCATCCTGACGACCGGGCAACTTTATCCCCGGCAGATCGTTGCCTTCTGTGTCCCACTCGCCAGACCGGCCGGCATAGACGATCGCCACGTCGGAAGCTCTGGCAAGTTCGATGGCCTCCATGAAAGCCTTCTCGCCCAGCGGAACGGCGACGCCGACACGGATGGCCTTGAGATTGAGCGCGATCGCCTGAACGAAGCGGTACTCGACGACGACTTCCACCGCTCGTCCGGCATCCAGCGCGATTGTCCCACGCGCTTCGCGGTTGCCGCATTCGAAGTAGTTGTCGCCGGGCTCCCAGCTGTCACGGATGTCGATCACCGTTTTGCCATCTACAATCAGACGGCTCGGCCCAATGCTGACGAGACCGAATACGTGTTCGGCGGTCTCCGAAGGGGTGAAGGTGGCGGTCGCCCGTAGCGAGAAGTCACCATCTGCAACGCCCTGCGCCACGGAGTTGAACCACATGACCTCACCGAGCGGGTGGCTCTGATGTTCGACGACGGGACCTGACAGATCGGGTCGTCCATAGACATCGACCTCGAACGGGCCCTCGATCAGCGGCATCAGCCGGTTTGCGGTTACGCCGGGAGCACTTCGAAGCTGATTTTCCGAGGTAAGGGTACGAAGACCGTCGGCCGGGGAAATGGCATAGTGCGGGTTGAGCTGTGCGCTGCCACCGCCCATGATCTGCGCGGCTTCGGCATTGGGACCGATGGCGGCAATAGTCCGCCCCGTGAGATCAAGGGGCAGGACGCCGTCGTTCTTGAGCAGAACGATGGCTTCCGCTCCAGCCCGGCGGATCAGCGCCCGATGCGCCGGCCTGTCGATCGCCTGCTCGGCCGGGATGGCGGGCTTGTCGAAACCGCCCACTCGTTCGATCAGCGTCAACACACGCCGAGCGGCTTCCCGCACCTTCGCGGCGTCGATGTCGCCCGACCGCACTGCCGCGACCAGCTTGGCCCCACGGTCACGGGTCGGGCCGGGCATCTCGAGATCAAGGCCGGCTTCGACGGTCGGCACCGTTGAGTGCGAGCCGAACCAATCGGACATGACGACGCCGGAAAAGCCCCATTCTTCTTTCAAAAGGTCGCCCAGAAGTGTCTTGTGCTCGGAGGTGAAGGTCCCATTCAGGCGGTTGTAGGAACTCATCACCGCATAGGCGTCGGCGGCCTTCACCGCTGCTTCGAATGGTGGCAGATAAATCTCCCGCAGGGCTCGGTCATCGATGTCCGAGCTCATGGTGGTGCGCTGGACTTCCGATTCGTTGCCGATGAAATGCTTGATGGTGGCGCCGACGCTCCCCTTTTGAAGGCCGGACACGTATGCGACGGCAAGCGTTGCCGTGACGCAGGGATCTTCCGAATAGCACTCGAAGTTCCGGCCATTGACCGCCGAGCGCTGGATGTTGACGGTAGGGGCAAGCAGGATCGAAGCCCCCTTGGACCGAGCTTCCTCGGCGAGAGCCTCGCCGATTTCATGCACCAGTGCCGGGTTCCAACTGGCGCCCAGCGCGATGCCGACCGGGAAGCTCGCGGCCTTGATGCCGCCGACCAATGAGCCGCCACCGCGTGCTCCATTGGGGCCATCGGTAACCTTGATGGCGGGAATGCCAAGCCGTGGTATGGCAACGGTCGTCCAGAAATCGGCACCCGCAAGCAAGGATACCTGCTCCTCCAGCGTCATGGCGCCGAGAAGCGCATCGATGTCTCTTTCCGCCATCTCAATCCTCGTGAATGAAACGATACAACCGGTTGCCCGCAGCATGTCGCAAACGGCGCTGCGAGCCAAGGGGAGAATGGTTTGGATCGTCTCGACTAACGGCGATGAGGTCGGCTCTGGCGACGGGCGATGGGGCGGGCTAGACCTGAAGCGAAATGATGGGAGGAAGTCTTGGCGGACGACGCATGTTTCCTGGGAGTCGACATTGGCACGTCGGCGGTAAAGGCCTTGATCGTCGATGCTCGCGAGCAGCCTGTGGCGGGGGCCGAAGTTCAACTCGCCACCAGCCGACCGGCGCCGGGATGGTCGGAACAACATCCCGATCTCTGGTGGCAGGCGGTGCGGCAAGCGCTCTCCGAAATGGCCGTCGCAACCCCGGGTGTGCTTGGGCGCGTTGCCGCGATCGGCCTCTCCGGCCAGATGCACGGTGCCGTGCTGGTCGGCCAGGATAATCGGCCCCTTCGTCCCGCCATTTTGTGGAACGATGGCCGTGCCGTGGCTGAGGCACGGGCGCTCAATCTGTCTTTACCCAATCTCGGCGAGATCGCCGGTGTGCCGGCCATGGCTGGGTTTCTGGCCCCGAAGATTGCCTGGCTTCGCACCCATGAACCCGACGTGCTGGGCGCGGCGACGCGAGTACTGCTGCCCAAGGACTGGGTGCGCTTCTTGCTGACCGGCGAGTTTGCGACCGACATGTGCGATGCTGCGGGCAGTCTGCTGCTCGACGAGGCGCGACGGCAGTGGTCGCCCCTTATCGTCGAGGCGGTCGGGTTACAGCTTGAGCAGTTGCCCCGCCTTCTGGAGGGGCCGGACATTTCCGGTCGCGTCACAGCTGCTGCCGCCGCTGCCACAGGTCTGCCCGAAGGCATTCCCGTTGTGGCGGGTGCTGGCGATGCTGCGGCGGCCGGCATCGGTATCGGCGCGGTGGAAGAGGGTGACGCCTTCATATCCCTCGGAACTTCGAGCCAGCTGTTCCTGACGACCAGTGATTACCGACCAAATCCGGCGGCCTTGGTACATGCTTTCGCTCATGCGTTGCCGAGCCGCTGGTTCCAGATGGCGGCCATGCTGAATGGTGCATCGGTCATGGCGTGGACAGCGAGTGTCACCGGTGTGCCCGATCTTGGCGCCGCGCTCGACGCCGCAGCGGCGCGTGAACGGAACATCTCGCCGGTGACTTTCCTGCCCTATCTGCAAGGCGAGCGAACGCCGCATGACGATCCGGCCGCGCGCGGCGTATTCTTCGGCATGGACGGAGGAACCGACAGCCTCGACCTTCTGCAGGCGGCTGTCGAAGGCATGGCTTTTACCCTGGTGGATGCCGTGGCGGCGCTCGAAACTGCCGGTCCGGTACCCGCGGTGTTGGCGGCCGTCGGTGGCGGCAGCCGTGGCCGTTTCGTCATGGAGGTGGTGGCGAGCGCGCTTGGCCGGCCGATCCGGCGGTATACCGGCGGTGAACGCGGACCGGCTTTCGGTGTCGCCCGCCTCGCGAGGCTGGCCGTCACCGGGGAGGCCATCAAGGATGTCTGTGTGAAGCCGGAGCTTCGCGATGTCGTGCTTCCCAACGCCGAACGGCAGGCGGCGCTTGCCGCGCGCCTGCCGCTCTATCGCGATCTCTATCGAACGCTGAAACCGCTGTTTCCGAGGTCGTGACCAGCCGTCTCGCTGGCGCTCGGTATCAGCTTCTCAGAAAGGCCTCGATCTCTGCCGCCGTCGGCATCGAGGCGGCGGCGCCTCGTCGCGTCACGGATATGCCGGCCGTCGCCGAACCGTAGCGTGCCGCTTCGATCGGATCGAGCCCCTTGGCAAGGGCCGCCGAGAAGCCACCGAGGAAGGCATCGCCAGCGCCGGTGGTATCGATCACTTCGCCGGCCGCTCGTGCCGGAAGGTGTATCGACTGCGCGGCATTGTGCAGCAGGACGCCGTTGCCACCGAGTGTGATCAGCGCGTTCTTCGCCCCCTTGGCGAGCAGGGCGTCGCCGGCCTTGCGGGCGTCGTCCACCGTTCCAGGCGCGATACCGGTCAGCATGGCCGCTTCCGTTTCATTGGGAGCGATATAGTCGGAGAGACGATAGATCTCGTCGGGGAAGGCGGTGGCAGGCGCCGGATTGAAGACGGTGATAGTGCCGGCGGCACGGGCGATCTGCAGCCCCCGCAGGGCCGCGTCGACCGGTTGCTCGAGCTGCGTCACGAAAACCTTCGATGCGGCAATCGTTTCCTTTTCGAGATCGAGATCGGCCGGCGATAGCGTTCCGGAAGCTCCGGCATAGACGATGATCGCGTTCTGGCCGTTTGCGTCATTGACGAAAATGAACGCCGAACCGGTCGGATGGCTATCGATTCGCTGAACGCGCGCCGTCGCTCCCGCCTCGGCCCAGGTTTTGAGACCGATATCGCCAAAGGCATCCTTGCCGATCTTGCTTATGAAGCGGACTTCACCGCCGGCTCGAGCCGCTGCAACGGCCTGGTTCGAGCCCTTGCCGCCGGGGCCCATGACGAAGCCGGATCCGGCGAGCGTTTCGCCGATGTTCGGCAGGCGAGGGGCCAGGAAGGTGACATCGACGGCGAAGATGCCGAGGATAGCTACGCCTGATTTCTGGGTATCGGTCATGGTGTTTGTCTCTTGTCGACTGGCGAAGATTCTGTCGCCTCCGCACAGACACTCAGGCATCGCCCGCCATCGAGAAAGCGATGCCTGAGAAGTGTGCCTCGGTCTGCGTCAGGCCTTGGGCGGTATCACGCCCTTGGTGAGGAGGAAGCAGCCATAAAGGCGACCTTCGCCGGTCTGTAGAACGGCGAACGACTTCTTGGCGGCCTCATAAAAGGCGAAACGCTCAATGCCGCCCAGCTTGAAGGTGGGGCCTTCGGCGTCGAAGACTTCCTTCTGAAACTCATGCTGCACGTCGGTCCACTTTTCAGGGTCGCCTACCACTTCCATGCGGAAAGCGGCGGTGGGAATGAAGGTGTCGAGCGGCAGAACTGACAAGACGGCGCGTGCGGCGCGCGGAGCGGTGACACCGTCGAGGCGCAGCGGTTGGCCGTAAACGGTTTCCTGAGCAACCGAATGAATCGGGAAGTTGCTGTCGACGATGGCGATCGTGTCGCCATGCCCCATGGATGCCAGCACGTACAGAAGATCGGGATTGAGCAGCGGGTCTAAAGCCTTGAGCATGTTTCCTCCTGACGCATCCATCCGAAAAGCTTGTTTCTTCAAGTCGAGGGGATGCGCAACAACAAAACATATCTGGTCCTTTTCGACTGCGGCGCAGTCCGCCAAGGACTCTTTGGTGGGTGCCCGTTGGCACCTCATCATCCATAGGCCGTCGGGGGTGTTTTGTCAGGTCCGCAAGGGTACCGTCTGGCGGAAAACTTCGATTGCGCCTTGCTTTCTTTCGCGAATTAACCGGTCGGAAGATAATTCAGGCAATAGTCGGGAAGCCCTTGTTCATTGGTTCCTGCCGATTTGTTGCTCCGATCCATTTCTTCTACCTTTCGCTCGCTGACGATGCCGGTTGTCATTGGCCTGGTCGTCGGAGCGCTGTTGCTCGTCGTTCTCTCTTTCGCGGCAACAGCCGACTGGTTGCGCCTGTCTGCAACTCGGCATCTCGTCAGCGAGGCGGCCGCGGCCGCCGCGCTTGCTGCCGCCAAGAACCCCGAAGCCGCCGACACGACTGCCTTCGCCGCTGCAAGGGCAGTGACAGGCGGGGCTGAGATTGCGGTGTCGACCGAGCGTGGCAAAGCTCGGCCAGGTCCATCTGGCCTTGCCTTTACCGCAGGCCCTGGTGAGGTGACGCGCGTTGTGGCTTCCATGAGGACCCGTAGCCTGTTGGGCACGCCGGTCGGTTTGGGCCAGCGGACGGTGACCGCCTCGGCCATGGCGACACTGGCTGGTGTCGCTGCCCTTACCGAGCGAACGACGGCGGTGCCGGACCTGCCCGCAGTACCGGCGGCTATCGAGGCTCAGTTCTTTGGGCCGAACGCCACTTTGACGGCCGACGAACGGTCCATGTTGGGTCGGGCGGCGTTTCGGGTTACCGACCTCGTCGCCGAACTCGGCCGAACTCTTTCCGCCCGTGAAGGCGGTGTGGATACCGGGGTGGCTGCCGTGGCGGCGGCATCGTTCAAACCCAGCGAACTCTTACTGGCGCTGGGCGCGCTCTATCGCGATAGTGCGCGAACGTCGACCGAGGCATCAAATCTGTTGGCGGTCATCAGTCGGCTCGCCGGCGCTGGAGCGGCAGAAGCTACCCAACTGCCGTTTTCAAGTGTGATCAGCCTCAGTGGATCAGGCGCGGATCTGGCGCTTGCGGCACCCATCAGGCCACTGGAGTTTATCCAAGCGGTCATGCGCGCGCGCTTGGCGCATGGTTCCGCGACCATCGAGATAAAGTCGCCGACAACGGGGATCAACGCTGTCGTCCTCACGCTGAAATCCGAGAGTGCGGCGGCGGCCGTGTTGATTGGTGGTGAAGATGGCGTCGTTGGTATTCCCGCCATCCGTATTGGCGCACGGTTCATTATCGGCGGTCTTGCCATACCCGGGAGTGACGCGATCGAGTTGCCGCTTGAGGTGACGCTGAGTTCGGGGGACGCGCGAATCCGGCGGATTTCATGTGGTGGGACAGATCCGGAAATCACCGTTATTGGCCGACCGGTGCGCGCGAGCGTCGCGCTGACTGCCGAAGAGGCAGCATCGCCGGCAGGAGCCTCGGACTATGTGCGCCTGCTGGCCGCAGGCGGGCTTACGGCGTGGGGCAAGGGGCGGTCCTCGTTCGCCGACGATCCGCCTGTCGAGCTGGTCTTTCGGCCGGGTAAGGGAGACACGGTCGCCAGCCTTCGCACGCCGATTGATTTCGGAAATCGTTTGGAAAGGCTGGTCGCCGAGACCCAGGTGCTGGTTTCGCTTGAGGGGCAGGCCAAGGGTGTCATGTCTGAGGGCGGCGTTCGCGACGAGATCGCTCGCCTGATCGGTAGCAGCGTCAAGCCAGTCAACGCCGTCCTGTCCAGCGTCTTCGCGACCTTTGGCATCGTTCCGGGCAAGATGGACGTGGTGGCTGCGGGCGCCGCCTGCAACACCGCGACATTGCTCGGCGAGGCGAAATAGCTTCGTTTCGTCCTGCCTTCGGGATATGAGTGGCCGGCGGCGACACGGCGCTGCCTCCCGATTTCAGGACATGTCATGACAGACGATGAGTTGATAGCCCGTATTCTTTACCGCGATGGCTCCCTCCTCATCATCGACAAGCCGGCCGGCATTCCCGTTCATGCAGGTTTCGGCGGAGGCGAAACGCTCGACCAGCATTTCCCGGCACTACAGTTCGGCTTGCCGAACCCGCCGCAGCTCGGCCATCGCCTCGATAAGGATACGTCCGGCTGTCTGGCGCTTGGCCGCCACAGGCGCGCAATTCGCGAGCTCGGCGAGATCTTTGCCGGTCAGAAGGCGCAGAAGACCTATCTCGCTGTCGTCCTGGGCCAGCTCCCGGATGATGAGGGCCGTGTTGACGCGCCGCTCGCCAAGGTTACCCACGAGAAGCGATCCTGGTGGATGAAGGTTGATCCGAGCGGGCAGCCATCGATAACCGATTACAGGGTTGTCGCACGGGGAGAACGCCTGACGGTGGTTGATCTGATGCCGCGCACCGGTCGCACGCATCAGTTACGCGTGCACATGGCCCATCTCGGCTGTCCCATCGTGGGTGACGGTGTCTATGGCGGCGATCCTGCGCGATCGGTTGACAAGAACCTGCACCTCCACGCCCGCGAACTGCAACTTCCATATTATCGCAAGAAGCCGCCCATTGTGGCGCGCGCCCCGGTGCCGCCCCATATGCTACGTCTGCTCACTCGCCTCGGAGCTGTCGACGGCGAGGGGACACTCATTCATGTTTCTCCCGCCATGGCGGATGGGGAAGCTTCCTGACGCCGCGCTCCTGGACCGGGCAACATCGCCTGAGCCAAATCTTGGACTTTGCACGAAAGGCCGTTGTCATGACGCTCAAGCTCAAGGATCCGTCGCTTCTCGTGGAAGCTTGCCTGATCGACGGAGAGTTTGTCGGTACGCCTGCTCTGGATGTGGCTGATCCCGCCACCGGTAAGGTCGTGGGCCGAGTGCCGCTAACCGATGCGGCAGGTACAACGCGGGCCGTCGAGGCGGCCGAGCGAGCCTTGCCAGCCTGGAAGCGGCTTCTCGCCAAGGAGCGATCCCGAATTCTGCGTCGCTGGTACGAGCTTATGATCGAGCATCGGGACGACCTTGCGCTGATCATGACTGCCGAGCAGGGTAAGCCGCTCGCCGAGGCGGCGGGCGAGATCGATTATGCCGCCGGTTATGTCGAGTTCTATGCCGAGGAGGCTAAGCGCATCGCCGGTGAGACGCTGCCCTCGCCGAAGGACGGTGCCCGTGTGCTGGTGGTCCGCGAGGCGGCTGGCGTGGTTGCCGCCATCACGCCATGGAACTTCCCGGCTGCGATGATCACCCGCAAGGTGGCCCCGGCCCTCGCCGCCGGCTGCACGGCGGTGGTAAAGCCGGCATCCGAGACGCCGCTCACCGCGCTGGCACTCGCCCGTCTTGCATCGCGAGCCGGTTTGCCAAAGGGTGTCCTGAACGTCGTCACCGGCAAGTCATCCGTCGTCGGCGACGTGCTGACCAGTCACCCCGCCGTACGGGTCGTCTCGTTTACCGGCTCGACGGAGGTCGGCAAGAAACTGATCGTCCAGTGCGCGGGCACGGTGAAGAAAATCTACACCGAACTCGGAGGCAATGCGCCCTTCATCGTTTTTGACGATGCCGACCTCGATGCAGCCGTCGAGGGAGTGATGATCTCCAAGTTTCGCAACATGGGGCAGACCTGCGTTTGTGCCAACCGCATCTACGCACAGGCTGGCGTTCACGATGCCTTCGTGGAGAAGCTCACCGCGGCCGTCAAGAAACTGAAACTTGGCGACGGACGTATTCCGGGCGTGACCCAGGGCCCGCTCGTCAACGGCAAGGCGGTAGAAAAGGTCGAGGCGCATGTTGCCGATGCGGTTGCCAAGGGAGCAAAGGTCGCGACCGGCGGCGCCCGGTCGTCGCTCGGCGGCAGCTTCTTCGAGCCGACGGTGCTCACCGGCGTGACCTCTGCCATGGCCGTCGCGCGAGAAGAGACCTTCGGGCCTCTCGCCCCGGTCTTCCGTTTCGAAACCGAAGAGGAAGCAATCCGGCTCGCCAACGATACGGAGTTCGGCCTCGCCTCCTATTTCTACGCCCGTGACGTCGGTCGCATTTTCCGCGTTGCCGAGGGGCTTCAGGCGGGCATGGTCGGCATCAACTCTGGAGCCATCTCATCTGAACTGGTGCCGTTCGGTGGCGTCAAGGAAAGTGGCAACGGCCGTGAGGGATCGCATCACGGCATCGATGAATATGTTGAGAAGAAATATCTGCTTATTGCTGGTCTTGATCGCTGACCGGGCGAACACGCTTGGTCTGACGCAGACAAGGCGGCGATAATCTGGACTCTCATCCTTGAGCCCAATCACCATTTTGGACTCACTTCGGACTCCGGTCCGGACTCGTGAAGGGACTCAATATCCGGACTCAGAGTCCGGGGCAGCCCGGAAGAAAACCTAGGTAAACCGACAAAAATTCCGGTTTGTCCGGGCTGCCCGCCGAGATTGTCGTTGATACCGACGCGATGCCAGTTGCCAGACGTTCACCGGCGAGCTTTGCTGCCCGGGGTGCATGGGCACCCTCGCATGAGGCGGTGGCTGGCGACGATGGTACGGTTTTTTCTCGGCATGGATGGCGGCGGCAGCGGTGCCCGCGCCCGCCTCGTCGATCATGCCGGTGAGCTGCTCGGCGAGGGCGCGGCCGGTCCGGCCAACATCGGCAATGACATGGTGGGGGCCACCGCGGCATTTGAGACCGCGGCCGATTTGGCTCTATCCTACGGAGGCCTATCCAGGGGCGATCGCGCGCACGTCGTAGCTGTGATCGGCGCCGCTGGGGCCGGAAACGCCATGCTCGCCGAGCAGCTCGCCGTTGCGCCGTTCGGTTTTCACAGCCTCCGTGTCTTTACCGACGCGGAGATCGCTCTTGAGGGCGCCTTTGCCGGGGGGGACGGCGGCATTGTGATCGTCGGCACCGGCAGTCAGGGCTATGGCCGCGTTGGTGATCGGCGCTTCCGTGTTGGCGGTTGGGGGCCGTCCTTGTCGGATGGTGGTTCCGGCGCGGTGATCGGCCGGCGCGCGGTGCGGCGAGCGCTTGAGGCGCACGAAAGGCTTGCTACCTCTTCCCCGATGACGGAGGTCCTTTTTGAACGGTTGGGTGGCTCCACGGCTGCCTTGTCGGCCTTCGGCAAAGCAGCGCGACCTGCCGACTGGGCGAGATTGGCCCCCATTGTCTTTGACCATGCCGATGGTGGCGATCCAGTTGCCGCCGCAATCATCGCGATGGCTGTGGCCGAGATCGAAGCGCTGGTTGGGCGCCTTGTTGCCGATGGAGTGGGACGGGTTGCGTTGATGGGCGGGCTCGCGGCAAGCTTTCGACCGCAGCTTTCGCCGGACGTTGTTCAGGTTCTTGCCGAACCCCTTGGCGATGCGCTTGAGGGCGCGCTTGGTCTTGCTCGGAAGGATGTCGGGGCATGATGGAACCCTTCACCCGTGTTGTCGGTCAGGACTGGCGTGTGCGCGGTGGGGATGCCCCGCTGTGTCGGCATCTTGAAATTGCGCTCCGGACCGCCATCGAGGACGGACGTCTGGCCGCCGGAGTTCCCCTGCCGTCGGAGCGGGCGATTGCTGCCGGTCTTTCCATTTCCCGCATTACGGTGCGGCAGGCGTTGGCTCCGCTCGTCGCCGATGGTCTTGTGGTTACCCGGCCGGGTGGTGGCTCGAACGTTGCCGGTGGGACGTCTGTCCGCCGGAGCGATGAGAAGCCGCCTGCGAGCACGCCGGGTCGAAGGACCACGCTCCGTTCGCACGCTGACGAGCTGGCGGAAAAGGGGGAGCCGGTGGAGACCCGCCTGGTTGATCGGCTGACTGGTCCGCCCTCAGCGCCGGAAGCCATGACACTCGGTTTGGGGCCAGGCGAACGTGTACTGCGGCTCTACCGCCTTCACTGCATTGCCGACCGCCCGCGCATCCTGGAGCTGACGACGTTGCCGGCGGCCGTGATCGATCCCGAGGCAGCCATTGTCTCGCCGTCGGCAGCCCTGGCGGAGGTCGGGCTGGCGGCAACACGGGGCGTCGAGCGATTTCGGGCGGTGGCACTCGGAGCGGTCGAGGCGGGGCTTTTGGAACTACCCGAAGGAACGCCGGCGATGCGTGTGGAGCGAGTGAGTTACACAGCGGGTGGCCGTGCCATCGAAATCAGTCGCGCCTTCTGTCGCGGCGACGGCTATGAAGTGGTTGCGGAATTATCTGGGGCGCAAGCTCTGGAATAAAACAAGACTGCCGGGCAGGCTTCCTGCTCGGTTACACCGATCCAGATCCGAGGATTGTTACGGTTGTTCTCAGCGCTTGTTGCGCAGGCGAACCACCACGTCCACGCGAACGATCTCCATGCCGACCGGGGCAGGCGGCAGGTCGCCGATTTCCACGTGCGGGCCGGGTATGTCGAATACCCGATTTTCATCCTCGACGTAGAAATGATGATGGTCGTCGGTGTTGGTGTCGAAATAGGTACGCGTCCCTTCGACGGCGACCTCACGCAGCAGCCCGGCTTCGGTGAACTGGTTGAGCGTATTATAGACGGTGGCAAGCGACACCGGCACCTTGGCGGTCAGCGCTTCGGCGTGCAGATCTTCCGCCGAGACGTGGCGATGACCATGCGAGAAAAGAATGTCGGCCAGCGCGACGCGTTGGCGGGTCGGTCTGAGGCCAGCGTCCCTAAGACGGGTCCGCACCGGAATCTTGGCAATCATCGACGCACCCGGCGCCACCTGGGCGCTTGTGGCCAAACGGCGTGCCGTGTCCGTCGGGGCAATCGACGGGCTGGAAATGAGCGGGCGGTCCATTGTCTTTTTATCCTGGGTGGCCGGCAGGGCCGGATGGCTTTTTCGATTGCGACATATTAGCAAAGTAAGTGAAGACTGCAAGAACACGCCAAAAAGGCCAGTCTCGCTATTGAGGCAAGGCTTTCGAGGACGGCGAGCCTGTGTTAGAGATCGACCCATGACGTGAACACCGTCCTGATGGACGGCGAACGGCGCTGCCTTGGGCGCGCCCGAAGGGACAAGGTACGGACAGCAGCATGAGTCTTCGCAAGAACAGCTACGAGTATGAGGATCTCCTTTCCTGCGGACGCGGGGAGTTGTTCGGGCCGGGCAATGCCCAGTTGCCACTGCCACCGATGCTGATGTTCGATCGCATCGCTGAGATTGCTGAAGTTGGTGGCGAGTTTGGCAAGGGTCTCATCCGTGCCACGCTGGCAATCCGGCCCGACCTCTGGTTCTTCCCCTGCCACTTCAAGGGCGATCCCGTGATGCCTGGCTGCCTTGGCCTTGATGCGCTGTGGCAGATGCTGGGCTTCTTCCTTGGCTGGTCGGGTTCGCCCGGCAAGGGACGGGCCCTGTCAGTCGGCGAAGTGAAGTTCAGCGGCATGGTGACCCCCGCTGTGAAGCTGGTCGAATATGGCGTCGACCTTAAGCGGGTGTTACGTGGCAAGCTGGTGCTCGGCATCGGCGACGGCTGGCTAAAGGCCGACGGCGAGACCATTTACAAGGCGACGGATCTCCGTGTCGGCCTGTTCCAGGCCGCCTAAGCGCCGCCCGCATCAGAAATAAGGAAAGACAGCCATGAGACGCGTCGTCGTCACCGGCATGGGCATCGTGTCCTCGATCGGCAACAATACGCAGGAGGTGCTGGCGTCGCTGCATGATGCCCGCTCCGGCATCACCTTCGCTCCCAGTTTTGCCGAGCACGGCTTCCGCTGCCAAGTGTATGGCGCGCCGAGTCTCGATCCAGCCACGGTGGTCGACCGCCGTGCAATGCGCTTCCACGGTGGCGGTACCGCCTGGAATCATGTGGCGATGGATCAGGCCATTCTCGATGCTGGCCTTGAGGCTGGCGATGTTTCCAACGAGCGCACCGGCATCATCATGGGGTCGGGTGGCGCATCCACCCGCGCCATCGTCGAGTCGGCGCTCAAGACCATTGAAAGCGGCTCGTCCAAGAAGGTCGGCCCCTTCGCCGTTCCCAAGGCGATGAGCTCCACGGCCTCGGCCACGCTTGCCACCTGGTTCAAGATCAAGGGCGTCAACTACTCGATCTCCTCGGCTTGCGCTACGTCGAACCACTGCATCGGCAATGCCTATGAGGCAATCCAATACGGCAAGCAGGACATGATGTTTGCCGGCGGCTGCGAGGAACTCGACTGGACGCTTTCGGTGTTGTTCGATGCCATGGGCGCCATGTCTTCCAAGTACAACGACACACCGGCTACGGCTTCGCGCGCCTACGACAAGAATCGCGATGGTTTCGTCATCGCCGGCGGCGCCGGTGTGCTGGTTCTTGAAGAGCTGGAGCATGCCAAGGCGCGCGGCGCCAAGATCTATGGCGAGATCGTCGGCTATGGCGCAACTTCCGATGGTTACGACATGGTCGCTCCGTCGGGCGAGGGGGCGGTGCGCTGCATGCGTCAGGCGCTCTCCACGGTGAAAGAGAAGATCGACTACATCAACCCGCACGCCACGTCGACGCCGGCCGGTGATGCACCGGAGATTGAGGCGATCCGCACGGTGTTCGGGGGGGCCGACAAATGCCCGCCGATCTCCGCCACCAAATCGCTGACCGGCCATTCGCTCGGGGCCACCGGCGTGCAGGAAGCGATTTATTCGCTCCTGATGATGAACAACCGCTTCATCGTCAAGAGCGCGCATATCGAGGAGCTGGACCCGGCTTTCGCCGACATGCCGATCGTGCGCGACCGCATTGACGACGCCAAGATCGATACCGTGCTTTCCAACAGTTTTGGCTTCGGTGGAACCAACGCCACGCTGGTTCTCCAGCGCTATGCCGCCTGATCCGTCCGCCCGGCCTCGACCGGGCGGTTTCTTCTTCTCGGGACGTCAGATTATGAATGGACTCATGGCCGGCAAGCGCGGCCTCGTTATGGGCGTCGCCAACGACCATTCCATCGCTTGGGGCATTGCCAAGGCGCTTTCCGCCGCCGGAGCCGAACTGGCCTTCACCTATCAGGGTGAGGCTTTCGGGCGTCGGGTCAAGCCATTGGCCGAAGAAGTCGGAGCCAAGCTGCTCCTGCCTTGCGATGTGGAAGACGAGGCGTCGGTCGATGCGGTCTTCGATACCCTCAAGGCGGAATGGGGGCAGCTCGATTTTCTCGTGCATGCCATCGGGTTCTCCGACAAGAACGAACTCAGGGGTCGCTACGCCGACACGACGCGCGCCAACTTCTCGCGGACCATGGTCATCTCGGTGTTCTCCTTCACCGAAGTTGCGCGGAAGGCCGCAGCATTGATGAAGGCGGGCGGCGCGTTGCTCACGCTGACCTATGGCGGCTCGACGCGTGTGATGCCCAATTACAACGTCATGGGCGTCGCCAAGGCAGCGCTCGAAAGCTCGGTGCGCTATCTTGCCGCCGACTTTGGCGGTGACGGCATCCGCGTCAACGCCATTTCGGCCGGCCCCGTCCGGACATTGGCTGGTTCCGGTGTCACCGACGCACGCCTGATGTTCAATTTCCAGAAGAAGAATGCCCCGCTGAAGCGCACCGTTTCAATCGACGAAGTCGGTCGCTCGGCGCTTTATCTGCTGTCCGACTTGTCGTCGGGTGTCACTGGTGACGTGCACTTTGTCGATTCCGGCTATTCGATCATGTCGATGCCGCGGATCGAGGAGCTGAAGGAGCAGGATCGCCGCGAGTCCGCCGAGGGACCGATCGGCTAACGCTGTGCCGAAGGCAGGAAACGGAATGCCGGTGGACCGCTACGGTCTGCCGGCTTTTTCGTATGCATGGATCAGCGTCAGTCGTCGGTGCTCGGAGCGAGCGAGCCGGAAAGATCGTCGGACGGCTGTGCCTGGCAAGCCTGCACCGCGGTGGCGAGCAAGGGCTCAAAGGCCGGGTCGCCATCGCGCTGGGCCCAGATCCCCGTGTCGTCCACGGATGTAGCGACGCAGCCACAGAAACGCTCCGACATTTCCGGCGTGGCACCATGATGCTCGTATTCGGTTCGACAGTCGGTGATGAAGCTTGCCCGTTGCATCGCCGGATCGACGGGAATGAGCGCAGCGAGACCGACCGCGAGGCCATAAAGCAGCGGCTGGTGCAGCATGTAAAAGGCCAGCGAATGGCGGCCGAGCCAGGTAAGCCCACGCAAGCCGCGCGAGAGCGGCCGCACCTGTTGGGTCTTCAGCCTCAACAACGGTCCTCCGGCAACGAGGCCAAGGATGTAAGGCGCGACCCACGGGAATAGTGGCACCAAGTCGTTGGAGACGGGCGGTGTTTCGGCAAGCCCCAGAAACCCCCAGGTCAAGCCGTCGAAAGCGGACGAGCGCCAAAGCTGAGGCAGCGCAAGCGCGATGGCTGCAAGGAGGACGAGCAACGCATTGGGGAGGCGCATGAGTAGCGGCGCCAAAAGGCTCGCCAGCAGCATCATGTGCAGGATGCCGAAGAAAACCCAGGCATCGGGAAAGACAAGGTATGTGGCAACTGACACCGCAACTGCCGCAAGTGCCAGGCGAACGAGACGCGTGCCATAGCGCAAGGGATCGAAGCCCCCACGTTCGGCGAGGCGAAAGGACAGGCCGGACAGAAAAAGAAAGCTGCCCGCGATTGCTATGGCGTAGGCACGCCAGAGCGGGTCGGTGGCTACGCCCCAACTGACCAGCCGGACGTTGGCGAGATCCCAGGAAAAATGGTAGGAGGCCATGGCGAGCAGCAGGATGCCGCGCGCGACGTCGATCAGCGGCAGGCGCTGCGGACGACCTCCGACGCATTCTTTCCGAGGTAACGAATCAGCCATGTTCCGTCTCTCCACCATCGCCAACGGGTGTGCGGCAGCGACACGGCCATGGCAACCGGCGGCTTGCCGAAAGTGACAGCTTCCTTACCCGAAGGTCGAGCCGATGGGCTGATGCACCGCTTTCGTCTGGGAGGCGATACGCTGGTTGTCGTCTTCAGTCAGGTACGGGTGCCGGCAGGGAAGTTTGGCCTTGAGCGCATGTTCGCCGGGACCACGCACAGCCTGCTGCTTTTGAACGAACCGGTAAATGACTGGTATCGGACCGAGGCGAAAACAGTTGATCGCCTGATTGACGAGGCGGCTTTGGCCGCGAAGGCTGCTCGTATCGTCCTCTACGGCAGCTCGATGGGCGCTTTCGGTGCCGCCGCCGCTGCGGCGCGACGCCCTGACGCAGAACTTTATGCCTATGCGCCGGATTTCCGCGTCGGTGAGCCGGGCAGCCAGTCGGCGGCGGCCGGACTGGTCGTGCGGGTGGATGAACCAGATCTCGGAGATTTTCTCACCATATCGCGTCAAGGGATGGCCCGGATCATCGTTCCACTTTACGACCCTTACGATGCCGGCGTCGGTGCCCGCCTTGCCGGGCGGCCGCTGGCAAGCGAGGTGGCCCTCGTGCCGCTACGCTCCAGCCACGAAGTCCACGACCACCTCTACAGTCTCAACGTCATCCGGAAGGTTGTTGCCACTTTTCGCCGCGACATAGCCCAGGAGTCTGCGGCGCGCGGCTTGCTGGTGCATGGCGTCGACTGGCAGGCCCATGCTCAGCTCGCCGCGGCCCGCGTCGCCTTCGATGCTGGTGCCGAGCTTGACTTCGATGCCCTGCTGAGACTCCTGCCGGAGATCAATCCGGGCGCTGTCTTGCTCGCCGCGGAGGCCATCGAGCGGACAGGCGACACGATCCGAGCGATCGGACTGCTCGCTGAACTCGACACGGCGATCATCTCAGATATCGTCTTGTCGAGTCTTGCCAAGCGCTATCTCAAGGAAGTACCGCGCCGCCGCATTCGGCTCTTGAATCGGGTAGGAGATATCGTTGCGTCCCGGCGCGCTGCCCATGAGGCAGCCGCCCGCTTTCCCAAGGATCAAGGGTTTGCCACCCTTGCCGCCGGCTTGACCTGATATCGGATCAGTGCACCATCATCGGTGTCAGGTCGGCCTCCGTGGCATTGGCAATTGCCGCTTCGCGGCTGTCTGTGAGCATGATCGGCTGACCATCGGCCGAATGCAGCGCCCACAGCTTCATGCCAGGCCGGAGATCGAGATAGCCGGGGTGGGCCGCTATCACATCGTCAGAGGAAACGCGGCGCAGATAGGCAACCTTGCCACCACCGAGCTGCCTGAAGGCGGTGTCGGGCATTATCTTTCCGTCGTCGACGGAAGTGTTCTTGGTGAAAGAAGCCATCGCATCACTCCTTTCCCCGCGTCGGTTCGAGCCGAACAGGGGGAAGACACCGCTCGCCTGTAAGGCACTCGGGTCTGAAACTCAGTCTATTGGGAAAAGATGACCGACGCGTTTATCGTCAGTCCTCGGCATTGATCTCAATTCGTCGGATCACCCGCTCGAGTGGCGGACGCACCAGATCGATCGACAACAGGCCGTTCTTGAGGTCGGCTCCGAGAATTTCGATCCCTTCCGCGAGTACGAAAGTCCGCTGGAACTGGCGCGCCGCGATGCCTCGGTGGAGGTAGAGGCGAGACTTGTCATCCGCCTGACGTCCGCGGATTACCAGTTGGTTTTCTTCAACGGAAACTTCGAGCTGCTCACGCGTAAAGCCGGCGACGGCAAGCGTTATGCGCAGCACATCCCCGTCCGGAGAGTCACGCTCGATGCGCTCGATATTATACGGAGGATAACCGTCGTTCGCCGCCTTCGACACCCGATCGAGCGCCCGCTCGATCTCATCGAACCCAAGAAGAAACGGGCTCGAGAAGCCTGCCAGTCTAGTCATCTTTCAAAGTCCTCGCAATGAAGCGACCTTGACCGGGCCCCTGAGGCACCCGGTGATCAGCGTTCTATATGGCCTTGCCATCAATGCGGTTCAAGACCGGCCGGCCTCGGCGAGCTGACGACGGGCATCCTGGCAAAGCCGAACGGTGGGCGAGCATGCCGCGGCTCCAAGCCGTCGATCCAGTTGTTCTGCCGAGCTGTCATCAAGGCGGGCAAGCTGCCGAACGAAATAGATTCCCTCGAGATTGAGACGCTCGGCGAGTGCCGGCGTCATCCCTGGAAGCATCAGGATGTCTTCTGTCAGGCTGGAGCGGAGCGAGTCCCCCGGGTTTGCATGATTGGCGATGAAGTCGGCGATGCGCGGGAATATCGACGCCCGCCAACGAGCACCATTGAAGAGCGCAAAACGACCAGTTCCCTCCTCCGTGTGGCGGTAGCCTGCGGTCGGAGCTCCTGTCATCATATGCGCGGCATGAGTTTGACCGCCTCCGCCGAACGAGTCGTCGCTTGCCTCCACGGTCATCAAAGGTACGCCGGCGAGCACTGGCCTCTTGCGTGAAAGGGCGGTTTGGGCCGGATCGACAAAGGGCCGGTTGATGAGCACCGCCTCGATCCATTGCAACATGAACTCTGCCGGCACGTCCATGACCGCGAGAAACTCGTCGAAGAAATGACGATGGCCTTCCGCGTTGTCTCCGTCACCGGCGATCAGACGCAGGAACAGTTCCTTTGGGTCGGTAGAAGGACGGTCGAAGCCGCGCGTCAAGAAGCCCGTCAGAGTGAAGAATCCCGGGAAAACCTCGCGGTAAACTCCTTTGAACGGTGGTGGTACCGGCGCGATCACGGCCTGCATGAACCAGTCGAGCCCGCGGCCTTCCGCGTCCGCCGCAAGGCCGGATGGATCGGCGCGGCAGTCGACCGGACCACCTATCAGGGTCAGCGTAGCGGGCGGACGCCCCCTTCTGGCAAGCAGGCTGGCCGCAGCTATGCCGACGACGCAGGCTTCTGTAATGGTGACCACGTGCACGGCTTCACCGATTTTGCCGATCATGTCGGCAACGGCTTCGATGGCCTCGCCAAGTCCGAAGGCGCCGGCCGAAAGCGGTATCTGCCGGGCGTCAGCCCACCCGACAACGTAAACGGAATGATCCGGAATGAAGGCCGCAACGGTATCGCGAACAAGTGTCGGGCAGTGTCCGGCGTAGGGTGGCACCACCAGAACGGAGGGATTGTCGGCGCGGTCACGTATCGGCGCACGCTCGAATGCCGTGAGTGTCCAAAAGGGCGTGATATCCGCCACGCGCTCGAAGACCGGTCCACGCACGCCGGACGCGAATGTCGTGCCCAGGGCGAATGCCGGCTGACAATAGCGGCGCGCGATGCGGGCGTAGAGATCAGCGGAGAGACCAGACGCCGCCGGCGGCTGCCGGGCAAGCAGCGGCGCCTGCCCGGAGGCCTCGAACCCGGAGTAGCTGTGGTAATACGGCATGCCGTCCTCCAAGCGGTCGGTCTCGCCCCCTGCCAGTCTTGTCGCCATCTTGTTGTCGGTCGTGAAAAGGATAGCGCTCGGCTTTGCTGCGACAAGCGCCCATGCCCCCGCCCTTAGTCGTGGCGGAGCCTCCGAAGTGTCTTTTTCGGCATAGACTTCAGTCTGTTCGCCCTTCGAATAGGCCTGTCAAAAGGCACCCATGTCCGGCAGTTGTGGGTCAATGAGCTGCTGGATGCGTCGTGCTGCCACCTGGGCGAAACGTAGCGTCATGGCACGTCGCGTCGCTGCTGCAAGCCGATGGGTGGGGGCGTCCCTCAGGATTGCGCCGCCATACCCGTCGGCTACGATCAGCCCTGCGTCCTCGGGAAAAATGTCCGCGGGTACGCCGGCATGCGTCGCAAAAAACAGCTGGTCGCAATGGAGCCTATAGTCGGGCCACTTGCGATCGGCTCGAAAATCCTCGATGGAAGATTTGATCTCGACGATGAAGATGTCGCCATTGCTGCCGAGAGCGGTGACGTCAGCCCGACGGCCAGAAGCGAGCGGCAGTTCGTAGAGCACGGAAAAACCGTGACCGGCCAGCAATCGCCCGACGCCCCGCTGGACGAGGCGAGCGTTTTCCGACTGACGGCCGTCGTTGATGAAGCTCTCTATGGGCGAGGAAAAGGCGGCGGTCGGCGTTGTCATCGTTTGTCTCCGCCACCATTGTTCATGATTTGTTTCAAAAATCAATAACAACCATGAGTCCTTTCGCCACGCGCGACAGCCACCGCCGACATCAGACAGCGACAAACCACACCAGCTGATCTGCGGATTAATGCAGCTACAGGGCGCCCTCAGGCCGCATCGGAGCGAACGTCCACCGTGAGCAACGCATACATCGCAGTTGCATCGTCGGCAGCTCTCAGTTTGGCCGCTGTTTCGTCATCCCGCAGAACACGGGCGATGCGAGCCAAAGCCTTGAGATGATCTGCGCCGGCGCTCTCCGGCGCGAGCAGCAGGAACATGACGTCGACCGGTTCCCCGTCGAGAGAATCGAAGTCGATGGGGCGATCGAGCAGGGCAAAGACGCCGACCAGTCGATCAAGGCCAGCAAGCTTGCCGTGCGGGATGGCGACGCCGTGGCCTACGCCTGTCGAGCCAAGCTTCTCGCGCTGCATCAGCGTTTCGAAGATGTCACGCTCATCACGTCCGGTGAGGGCCGCAGCCTTGGCGGCCATCTCCTGAAGTGCCTGCTTCTTGTTGGCCGACTTGAGCCGCGGCAGGATTGCATCGATCACCAGGAGGTCGCTCAGATCCATCGTCTTGTTCCACGTTTGGCAGAGGGCCGGTTGCCCGACCCTCGCCTTCATATAGGTCTAGATAACGAAAAGACAGATGGGATGAGCCCCGTCAGCCGGCGATTTCGTTGAGCGAGGGGTCTATCCAGCCGATATTTCCGTCATTGCGCCTGTAGACGACGTTGACGCCTCCGTTGCCGGCGTTTCGGAACATCACCAGTGGCGCGCCGGTGAAGTCGAGCTCGCTCACCGCGGAGCCGACGCTCATTGTCCGGATTTTCTGGGTGGTTTCCGCGACAACGGTCGGCGCGAAGTCTTCGCCGAGCTCGTCGTCCTCGAAGGCCGCGAATACCGTGGCCTGAGCGTTGATATCACCCCAGGACCGGCCGCCGGGAGTCTGATCGCCGGCCGCCGATTCGCCGCCCTTGAAGTTCTTCAGCTTGCGCTTGTGGCGCCGCATCCGTTTGCCGATTCGCTCTACTGCCTTCTCTGCTGCCGGATAGGCCTCGAAATCCTCGCCTCGCGATTGCAGTGTCGTTCCGGAGGCAAGCTGGATCGAGCAGTCGACGATGTAGGCTTTGCCCTCCTTTTGCACCACGACATGGCCGGTGAAGGGCTCGTCATAATACTTGCCGAGTTCCTCAGCGGTGCGTGTGGTGATGTGTTCGCGAAGCGCCTGGCCGATGTCGACGTTCTTTCCGGTAATGCGAAGCGGCATCAGAGTCCTCGTTTCTCGCGCCTTTTGAAACGACAGGATCACCGTCGGATTTCCGCTCGGTGCTCGCGTCTCCGGCTGCCCGTTGAAGCGGGCCTCTGCCGGCGCCGGCGAGCGGGGGCGCGGCTTTCCGTCTCGCCGGAGGGTGGTGGTTTCGCTTCACTCTTCGCCCCGCCATTCGACAGGGCAGGCGCCGATCAGGTTATGAAGCGGAAAGTGGAAGGAACCTCCCTGGGCTGGCGTTGTCGGGCGACGCACCCGCATGCTTGAGATGTGGCGTTGACCGGGGGCGTAATCAATCCACCTTCCGGATGAGCCGCGATTGAGGAAAGGTTACAGCGATTTCACGCCCCGGCAAGCTGCTTGAGGCGCCGGCGCTGCACGGAGGACGGAATGCGCAATGCTTCCCGATACTTGGCGACTGTGCGGCGAGCGATGTCGATGCCATCGTCGCGCAGCATTTTGACGAGCGTATCGTCAGAAAGCACGTCATCGGCGGTTTCGCTGTCGATGAGCTGGCGGATTCGGTGACGCACGGCTTCGGCCGAGTGGGCATCGCCGCCTTCGGAAGAGGCGATCGACGACGTGAAGAAGTACTTCAGCTCGAAAATGCCGCGCGTCGTCGCCATGTACTTGTTCGATGTGACGCGCGACACGGTCGACTCATGCATGCCGATGGCATCGGCGATCATGCGAAGATTGAGCGGTCGCAGGTGCGCCACCCCATGGGTCAGGAAACCGTCCTGCTGCCGGACGATTTCGGTCGCCACCTTCATGATGGTCTTGGCGCGCTGATCGAGGCTCTTGGTCAGCCAGTTGGCCGACTGGAAGCATTCGCCGAGATAGGTTTTCTCCTCGTCCCGTGCCGTCTTCGATACCTCGGCATAATAGACCTGATTGACCAGGACCTTGGGGAGCGTGTCGGTGTTGAGCTCCACCGTCCAGCCGCCATCCGATGCCGGCTGGACCATGACGTCCGGTACGACCGTCTGTACCTGCGTGGAGCCAAAGGCATGTCCTGGTTTGGGGTCGAGAGCCAGTATCTCCTTGATCATGTCGCCGAGATCCTCGTCATCGACGCCACACAGGCGCTTGAGGGCGGGGAGGTCGCGTCGGGCGAGAAGGTCCAGGTGGGCAATCAGCGTCTGCATGGCCGGATCGAGCCGGTCCTTCTCGGCGAGCTGAAGCGCCAGGCACTCCGAGAGGTTACGGGCACATATGCCGGTCGGCTCGAAGGTCTGCAGGATGGCGAGAACACTCTCGACGTCGACAAGCGACGCTCCCAGTCGTTCGGCGGTAGCTGCGAGGTCGGCCCGCAGATATCCCGCCTCATCCACCTGATCGATGAGATCGTGACCGATCAGACGCAACACGGGATCGGTGATGGCGACGGCCAGCTGCTCGGCGAGGTGATCGGCAAGGCTGACTTCACCGGCGACAAAGCTCTCAAGGCTGTAGTCCTCGCCGGTACCGCCGCGGCCGACCGACGACCAGTCGCCCCCGGCGAGCGCCCCGACGTCCGGTGTGGGCCGATCCGTCTGCCCGGTATCGTCTGGGTAGACGTTGCCGATGTCCGTATCGAGAACGTTGGCCACCCGCTCCGGACTGGGAGCGCCTTCGGTTTCGAACCAGTCGGGCGCATCGGCACGCGCGGGCATGTCTGCGTCGGCTGGTTCAGGGGGTGTGGCTTCTCCCTCACCGTCATCGGCGCGCTCGAGCAGCGGATTGCGCTCAAGCTCCTGCTCGACATAGGTGACGAGGTCCATGTTGGACAGCTGAAGCAGCTTGATGGCTTGCATCAGCTGCGGCGTCATCACCAGCGACTGGCTTTGCCTGAGTTCGAGCCGCGCCGATAGCGCCATCGAGCAACCCCTGTCCATCCCGCCTTGAGGCGGAAGCCATGAAAGTCAATCAAGCGAGCCAAAATGGTCCGCTTCTTGCTTCATAACCTAGGCAGGGTGCAGCATCAAAGGGTAAATTGCTCGCCGAGGTAAACGCGACGTGCGTCAGCGTCGGAGATGATGTCGTCCGGCGTGCCCTCCACCAGCAACATGCCGGAATGCAGGATATAGGCGCGATCTATGAGACCCAGCGTTTCTCGCACGTTGTGATCGGTGATCAGCACGCCGATACCGCGCCCCGTGAGATGGCGCACCAGAGCCTGGATGTCGCCAACCGCAATCGGATCGACGCCCGCAAAAGGCTCGTCGAGCAGCATGAAGACCGGGCGACTGGCCAGTGCCCGGGCAATTTCGGCGCGTCGCCGTTCGCCACCCGACAGGGCAATGGCCGGTTGGCGGCGCAAATGGGCGAGGTGGAATTCGTCGAGCAGCGCGTCGAGCTCGGCTTCGCGGGCGTCACGGTTCGGCTCGACCAGCTCCAGCACGGCGCGGATATTGTTCTCGACCGTGAGTCCTCGGAAAATCGAAGCTTCCTGCGGCAGGTAGCCAATGCCAAGCCGAGCACGGCGGAACATCGGGTAACCGGTGATGTTGTGGCCGTCAAGGAAGATGGTTCCGCCATTGGCCGGGATCAGACCGGTGATCATGTAGAAAAGTGTCGTCTTGCCGGCGCCGTTGGGGCCGAGCAGACCGACGGCCTCGCCACGTCGCACCTGCATGGAAACGCCGCGCACGACTGGCCGCTGGCCGAACGTCTTGACGAGATTGAAAACGGCAAGGTCAGACGTGTCGGCTGCCTCGGGGGGCGGCAGGCTCTCGGCCTGGGCGAAGTGCTTCAGCAAGGCTTTTCGTATCCTGGGAGAAAGAGAGCGTCAGCTCTTGGTGTCCTTGGCGCCGTTGGTATCGAGCGACTTCGGTGCGATCAACATCTGCACTCGGCCGCCGAGCATCTTTGCCTGGCTGGTATTGATGTCGATCAGCAGCTTCGGCCCACGGATAACGTTGTCGCCTTGAGTAAGGACGACATTGTCGGTGAGCAGGATCGTATTCGCTGCGGTGTCGAATGTTCCCGAGTCACCGCTCGCTGTCTGGTTGGGCGAGGTGACAAGCACGTTGCCCTTTGCCTCGAGGCGGCTGACCTGCTGCGGCCCCTCTCCCGTAGGAGACCCCTGATAATATACGATGAGACGATCGGTTTTGAGCACGGTCGTTCCCTGCCGGACGATGACATGGCCGGTAAACACCGCCGTCTTGTCCTGGTCGTGAACCTCAAGTTGCTCCGACTCGAACTGGATCGGTTGGTCGGACGACATCCCGAGCCCCTGGTAGGTCGTGGTCGGCAGCTTGGCCGTCTGTTCGGCGGCTGATGCCGGGGCAAGGGTCAGGGTAAGCAGCAAGCCGGCTATCGAGGCCCGGCGGAGTAAGCTGGAGCGAGGCATGCGGACCGTCATCTTCAGTTGCCTTCTGCCTCGTCGAGGCGGCTAGAACTGACAGGCTCGGGCGTAACCGCTCCGAGCCGTGCAGGCACATCTACGGAGTTGGATTAGGGACTATGTCTTTTTCGGATTGCTTTGGCTGACCGGGGGCCGCCTTGCCCGTGTTGTCTTGATGGGTGGCAGCCGGGTCGACGGTCATGTGAACGCCACCGGTGAACGTGACAGTTCCAGCATTCTTCTCAAGTCCCATTTTCTCGGCATTGATCTTGCCGAGACGAGACGAAAACGCCACTGGACTGTCCGATGTGAGCGAACCTGTGTTGAGATTGATTTCCGCCCGACTCAAGGCACCTCCGGAGCCGTCGGATTTGGCCAGCCGGATATTCTCCTTGAGCACAAGCATCTGAGCTCCGGAATCGTAAACGCCACTGTCCGCGAGAAGCTGTGCTTCACTACCGTCGGGCTGAATTACGTTTGCCTCGATGTTCTTGAGACGAATGATCCGGGTATCCGTCAGGTCCTGAACGGCGCTTTCCGCCCGGACCTTGTAGGTCCGTCCCTTGCCGTCACTGCCCGACAGATGGGGGGCATCCATGGCAAGACCATCGGATGTGATCTTCAAATCGCCGATGCTGAGGCTGATCGAGATCCGTGTGACGATTGTTGCCCCGATCACCAAGGCAAAAAGCAGCGCACCTATGGACGGCAACAACACGCGCAGCCGGCGAACGCGCCGGCTCTCTCGAGCCGCCGTTGCAAACAAAACCGCGCGCCCGGCGGAGCCATCAAAAGGCTCCATGCCGTCGCTACCGAAAGCGGGGTTCGCCGCGATGTCACTCATCCCTTGTTCCCGTCTGCCAACGGGGCCTCGTCTTCACCCTCAAGGGGTGCCGCCCATCGCTATCGCATAGGCGACTTATTAATCTGCCAAGTTGACCTTAAGCACAAAAGATAAACCAACACTTGCCGCGCCGCGAGTGGGCTACGATCACATTCAAGCCATCGCTGAGCGGGCCAATCATCGCTCCGCTCAGCGAATCAATATGCCAGACGTCACAAACGCGGGCTCGTCACATAGTCACGCGGCGGCAAAAAAGCCGCACGTGAAATGACGAGCCCTTCAACTGTGAGCGAAGATGTCTTCCTCTCCCCAGCCGGCAAGATCGAGATCGGCGCGCGTCGGTAGGAAGCGGAAGCAAGCCTCGGCCATCTCCATCCGTCCTTCACGTTCGAGCATGGCCAGAAGCCGTTGGCGAAGGGCGTGAAGGTTGAGGACGTCGGAGGCGGCATACTCGAGCTGCGCCTGGCTGAGCGTCGCCGCACCCCAGTCCGACGACTGCTGCGCCTTGGAAATGTCGATGCCGAGGAGTTCCTTGGTGACGTCCTTGAGGCCATGCCTGTCGGTGTAGGTCCGCGTAAGGCGCGAGGCGATTTTGGTACAGAACAGCGGCGTGACGGTTATGCCGAAGGTCCGCTTCAGGATCGCGATGTCGAAACGGGCAAAGTGGAACACCTTGATGCGCCGGGGGTCGGTGAGCAACCGGACCAGATTCGGGGCCGAAGTCTGTCCCTTGGCGATCTGAACGACATCCGCGCTCCCGTCCCCGGGCGACAACTGCACGACGCAGAGCCGGTCGCGATGTGGGTTCAGACCGAGGGTTTCGGTGTCGATGGCAACGACATCACCGTAAGCGTCGAGGTCGGGGAGATCGCCGGTATGGAGGCGGATGGTCATGACGGAACTCTGCAAGCTTGCGCAGCCGTCCGGAAGCCTGGGCGACCTTCCGGTTAACGGATGCATGAAAAAGACCGGCGGTGCCGATCTTAGGAAGTGTTCCATCGTATATGCGGACGCCAGACGGCCAAGTGCAAGAGAATTGTGCCCCTTGCCGTCTGGCGGTTGAACGATCAGGCCGCTGCGGCGTCAGCGATCCTGAGGCCGGCGATGTCGTCGGCGAGACGAGAGATTTCCTCAAGCGTCTCCGCTCGCGGCAGGCCTTTGGTCATCACCGGCTCCAGAACTTCGGCCTTGAGACGTGGCAGCAAGGCGATGACCTGGTCGGGAAGGTTGCCCTCCCAGCCGAAGGAGCCCATCACCGCGACCTTGCGCGTTTTCGGAGCCAGCGCGTTGATCAGGATTGCCGCTGCCGCAAGGCTTGGATGGGGTCCGGATAGGACGGTCGGAGAGGCAAAGACGATGGCGGAAGCATCGACGATGCTCATGGCCAGCGCGCCGCTGTCGAGATCCACCACATTGACCGGATGTGCCGCGATGCCGCGCTCGGTGAGTTGGTCGACCAGGATGGCAACCATCTTGGCGGTGCTTTCGTACATCGACACGTAGGGGATGACGACCTGTGGCTTCACCTCGTCGGACGTCCAACCGCGATAAAGATCGAAGATGAAGGCGGGACGGTCATGCACCGGCCCGTGGCTCGGTGCGACAAAGAGCGGATCGAAAGCCTCGACCTTCGCCAGCGCTTCCGCCGAGAAGGCACGGTAAGGCATCATGATTTCCGCGTAATAGCGCTTGGCGGAAATGGCGACCTGCGCCTCGTCGCGCGCGAACAGCTCGGTGGTCGCGAAGTGGGCGCCGAGGAAATCGCAGGTGAAGACGATTCGATCCTCGACCGCGAAGGTAACCATGGTATCCGGCCAGTGAACCCACGGCGTCAGATGGAAGGATAGGGTCTTGCCACCGAGATCGAGACTGTCACCGTCGCGCACGGTGAGAAACGCGTCCCGATCGACCGGCAGCGTGTCGAGGATGAAACGCTTGCACTTGGCATTCGTGACGATCTTCGCTTCGGGGAAAAGCGCGAGCAGCGCGGGGATCGAACCTGTGTGATCCTGTTCGGCGTGGTTGGCGATGATGTAGTCAAGCCGATCGACTCCGGTCGCCTTCAGGGCTGCGACCAGCTCTTCTGCCTTGGGCGGATAGACGGTATCGATCAGTGCCACCTTGTCGTGGCCGCGGATGAGATAGGAGTTGTAGGTCGTTCCCTCGGGCAGCGGCACCAACTCGTCGAACAGCTTGCGATCCCAATCGATGGCACGAAGCGAATGGATGTCGTCGGTAATGCGCTGGGCAATCATTGAATCATCTTCCTTGGGGCGGGCTCTGGTCGCGGCCCTACGCCGCGCCGCGCCGACGCTGGTCTTTTTTTACCCGCAAGGGATTAGGCGCATTGAAGATTTCCGGCAAGCATGGAACCGTTCTAAAACGATCCGGTGCAAGGCAGCTCTGCGATGGACGCAAAAAACAAAAGCCCACCGATGCGGCAGGCCGAATTAAGATCTACAGTGACGTTAGTAGGACGTTCGTCAACCCGTCGGGTCGACGATGGTGCCCAGGAAAGGACTCGAACCTTCACGCCTTGCGGCACACGGACCTGAACCGTGCGCGTCTACCAATTCCGCCACCTGGGCACAGGGGTCGTCGGCTGGCGGCGTGAATACGGGGTCGGCACGGCGTTGTCAACCGCCATTTGTCTCTCCGCTGATGAAATCCGCCGGCTACGGAATGATACGCGGTCCGGCCTGTACAGGATGCCGCATCCTGCCGTAATAATTTGGTTTTGCAGGTTCTGCTCATGCCCCATGCGCGGGGCCTGGGCGTGTTTCAACATATGAGGAAGGGATCGTCATGGCCCTCGTTCGGGAAGAAAAGCCGGTTGTCACTGTCTTCGGCGCCTCGGGCTTTCTCGGCCGCCATGTCGTGCGGGCGTTGGCCAAGCGTGGCTGGCGCATTCGTGCCGCTTGTCGCCGACCCGATCTGGCGGCTTACCTGCAGCCTCTCGGCGGGGTCGGTCAGATCATGCCGATGCAGGCCAATCTTCGTTACCGTGCCTCGGTGGACCGTGCGGTGAGCGGTGCCGATGCCGTCGTCAATCTCGTCGGCATTCTCTCTGCCTCCGGCCGGCAGACGCATGCCGCCGTGCAAGCCTTCGGCGCGCGCGCCGTTGCCGAGGCCTCGGCGGCTGCCGGCATCTCTCGTCTTGTGCAGGTGTCGGCCATCGGAGCGGACGCCGCCTCCGCTTCGATCTACGCCCGAACCAAGGCTGCCGGTGAAGCGGCTGTTCTGGACGTCGTCCCGAGTGCCGTGGTCCTGAGGCCGTCGGTGGTCTTCGGACCCGAAGACCATTTCCTCAACATGTTCGGCGAGCTTGCCGCGCGGAGCCCCGTGCTGCCGCTGATCGGCGGCGGACTGACGCTCCTTCAACCGGTGTTCGTGACCGATGTCGCCGAGGCTGTCGCTCGCGCGGTCGAGGGACAGATCATGGGGGGACGCATTTACGAGTTGGGCGGCCCAGAGGTGCTCACCTTCCGCGCCATCCTTGAGCGTCTGCTGGCTGAGACCGGCCGCCGACCGCATCTTCTGACGGTTCCGTTCGGCCTCGCCACGCTTGCCGCTCGCCTCACCGCCTGGCTGCCCGGCGCCCCTCTGACGCCGGACCAGGTCGAGCTCTTGAAGGCGGGAAGCGTGGTGTCGGCCGCGGCCCTTGGGGAAGGGCGCACGTTTGAGGCCTTCGGCATTGCGCCAACTTCGCTTGGCGCAATGCTTCCGGAATACGCCGTTCGCTTTCGTCCGCACGGACAATATGACCGGGACGGCGCCTCGGCGTGAGGGTCAGTTGACCCAGCCGGTCAGGATGAGGGCAAACAGCAGCCCGCCAACCAATACGCGGTAGACGGCGAAGGCGGTGAAGCGGTTGGTCTGGATGTAGCCCAGAAGCCACTTCACCGAAACGAAGGCGGTGATCGCCGAGGCGATGAAGGCAACGGCCAAGGCGAACCAGTTCTCCCCCGCCGTCGCCGCCCCGTCCTTCAGCGTTGCGACCACCTCGAAGGCGCTTGCCGCATACATGGTGGGAATGCCGACCAGAAAGGCGAACTCGGTAGCCGCCGCCCGGTTGCCGGTGCCGAGCAGCATCGCGGCGAAGATGGTCGAGGCGGACCGCGATGTTCCGGGAAAGACGCCCGCCACGACCTGCGCGATGCCGACGACCACGGCCACCGTCCAGCTGACATGGCGGCTTTCCGGCCGTTTGGCGGCATAATGCTCTGCCAGAATCATCCAGAAACCACCGATCACCAGCGCCCAGGCGATTGGAACCACGGTCTCGGGCAGCCTGAAGCCGAGCTTCTTGACAATGAGGCCCAGCACGGAGGTTACGAGGAACGCGACGATCAGTTTGCCGAGATAAAGCCGTGTTTCCGGATCACGCCAGTTAATCAGGAACCCCAGAAGGCGCTGCCAGTAAATAACCGTCACCGCGAGTATGGCGCCCGCCTGGATGACGATGTTGAACATGTCGGAGCGGGCGCCGAGCCATTGCTCGGCGATGATGAGGTGACCGGTGCTGGAAATCGGCAGGAACTCGGTGATACCCTCGATGATTCCCAAGAGAAGCGCCTGAATGAGGCCCGTCAGATCCATGTCGCGAAACTTTCGATCAAAATGGGTGGAGCGAATGGGTTATGGTGATAACCAGTTGTTCATACATGGCGCTGGCTCTATAGGCCAGCCTCGCTGCTTCGCTGCCAGTCCGAATCGGAAAGGCGCGAGGCGAGGCGGGATGACTCTGGTGATCCACAACCATCCTTTGTCTTGACGTCGGCCTGACCGACGATCCGGGTTTACGATGCTCAAGCTTTATCATCATCCCTTTTCCACCACATCTCGCTTCGTGCGGCTCATGTTGGCGGAGCACGACGCCAAGGTGGAGCTCATTGTCGAGAAGAGCTGGGAGCGGCGGCCTGAGTTCCTTGAGCTCAATCCGGCCGGCAGCGTGCCGGTTCTGGTGGAGAACGACGGCCCCCCGATCGTTGGCGCCGGGCCAATCATGGAATATGTCGATGAAACGCGTGGCTATGCGCTCGGCGACAGGCGCCTGATGCCCAACCATCCTGAGGCGCGCGCCGAAATGCGTCGCCTTGTCGACTGGTTTCTGCACAAGGCGCACGAAGAGGCCATCCAGTATTTCCAGCATGAAAAGATCATGAAGCTGGAATTGCCTCGGGATTTGGGTGGTGGTTCACCCGATAACCAGGTTCTCAGGGTTGCCCGCGTCAACATCAAGCATCATCTTCATTATATCGGCTGGCTATCGAGTTCGCGTAACTGGTTGTCTGGTGAGCAACTCACCTTCGCCGACCTTGCTGCCGCCGCCGAGCTATCGGTGGTCGATTACGTTGGCGACGTTCCCTGGGACGAGGATCTCAATGCCAAGTATTGGTATGCCCGGATCAAGTCGCGCCCGACCTTTCGCACGCTTCTTGCCGATAGGCTGGCCGGCCTGCCGGCTGCGCCGATCTACACGGATCTTGATTTCTAGACCTGCCTTCGGGAGAGAGCCTTGAGCTGGCGGAACCGTGCCAGCGATCTTGGTTTTTCGTCGATCGGCATCGCACCGGTCGATCGGCTTGCTGATGCCGCTCGCCGCCTGCGCAGCTTTGTCGAACTGGGTCGTCATGGCTCGATGACCTGGATGGAAGAGACGATCGAGCGACGGTCCGATCCGCGTGTGCTGTGGCCGGAGGCTCGCTCCGCCGTGGTCCTTGCCATGAACTACGGCCCGGATGGGGATCCGCTCGACAATCTGGACAAGCCGGCCATCGGCAACATATCCGTCTATGCGCGCCATCGCGACTATCACGAAGTTCTGAAGGGGCGCCTCAAGGAGGTCGCAGGGCTTGTCGCTCGCGACACCGGCGCCGATGTGAAAGTCTTCGTCGACACCGCCCCCCTGATGGAAAAGCCACTGGCCGCCCTGGCAGGGGTCGGCTGGCAGGGCAAGCATACCAACCTCGTCTCGCGAGATTTCGGGTCGTGGTTGTTTCTAGGCGTGATTCTATCAGCTGCCGATCTGCCGCCGGATGAGCCGGCGGTCGATCGCTGCGGGGCCTGTCGTCGCTGCCTCGATGCCTGTCCAACCGGCGCGCTGCCGGCTCCCTATCAGATCGACGCGCGGCGCTGCGTTTCCTATCTCACCATCGAACATGCCGGCCCCATCCCGGAAGATATGCGGCCTTTGATCGGCAATCGCATCTATGGTTGCGACGACTGCCTGGCCGTCTGCCCCTGGAACAAGTTCGCCAGCGAAGCGGCCGAGATGAAGCTGCGGCCGCGACCCGAGCTCACGGCTCCGTCGCTCGTCGCTCTTGCCGCTTTGGACGATGCCGCCTTCAGGGTGCTGTTCGCGGGCTCCCCGGTAAAGCGCATCGGCCGGAATCGGTTTGTCCGCAACGTCGCGATCGCCATCGGCAACTCCGGTGTGTCCGCGTTGATGCCGGCACTGGGGCCGCTTCTGGATGATTCGGACCCGATCGTCGCAGAAGCGGCCCGTTGGGCACTCGGCCGCCTCTCGGCATGCTAACGGCTGCCGGCTCCGCTTACCTCGCGACCGAAGGTGTCGGGAACGCGTAGCGCGGCAAGGGCGCCGCCGAACGCCAGGACCGCCATGATCCAGAACGCCCCCTGAAGCTCACCAAGGCCAATTGCTGAGCTCCCCGTGAGGGCTTGCAGCGCCGACAGACTGAACGCGGCAACGGCGACCCCGGCCGCCTGGGTCGCCTGCTGCATCATGGCGATCAGGTTGGAGGCATTGCCACGCTCGGAGCCAGGCACATCGGCAAAGGCCAGTGCCGTCAGGGTGGTTAGCTGCACGGAACGCACGCTACCCGCAAACAGAAGGATGAGCACGACAAGGAAGGGGCGGTCGAGCGAACCGACCATCGCGCAGGCGACCATCGACGCCGCCACTAGAAAGCCATCGCCAACCAGAACTCGGCGGAAACCGAACCGACGCATCAGCGGGGTCGTGATCACCTTGATACCCAGATTTCCGACAAAGTAGACCAGCACCCACAAACCTGCGGTCGCCGGTGACAGCCCGAAGCCGAGCTGAAACCATAATGGCAAGAGGAATGGCGCTGCTGAAAACAGCACGCGATAAAGCCCTCCCGGATGGAAGGCGTAGCTTAGGCTTGGGCGCGACAGCGCCGCGAAGGAGAGCAGCGGCTCCGGGGCCCGTTTCAGATGACGGACGGCAAGACCGCCCACACTCGCTCCAAAGGCAATCATGACCAATGCGATCATGCGCTCGTTGCCCGGCTCGGCAGAGCGTTGGAAGCCTGCGAGCAGGGTGGTCAGGCTGATGCCGCATAACAGAAACCCGCGGATATCGAGCGGTCGGGCATTTGCTTCGCGCTCGTTGGATACGAGTTTGAGAATGGCCAGTACGCCACAGAGGCCAAGTGGCAAGTTGAGCCAGAAGTTCCAGCGCCAACTGAGATGCTCGGTAATGAAGCCCCCCAGTACCGGTCCGACGATTGGTGCCATCAGGGCCGGCCAAACCATCAACGCGGTCGCGCGTACGAAGTCGGTTCTGGCGGCCCGACGCATCACCACGGCGGTCCCGACGGGTAACAGAAGCGCGCCGCCGATCCCCTGGACCACACGCGCCAAGATCAACTCGGGCAAGCTTTGGCAGAGCGCGCACCAGACCGACGACACCGTGAAAGCGACAAGTGCCGCCACCAGCACGTCGCGCGCTCCGAACCTGTCCGAAAGCCAGTTGGCCAATGGCGAAGCGGCAGCCGCTGCCAGCACATAGGCCGTGACGGCCAGTGACAGATCGATCGGCGCCACCCCGAAAGCGCGCGCCATCGTTGGCAGCGAAGTGTTGATGATGGCGCTGTCCAGGATCTGCATGAAGCCGATGGCTGCCATGGTCAGCGCGATGGCGGGCGAATAACGAGCCGGGGATGCGGCGGAACGGGCGGACGTGTCTGTCATCAATGCAAGCAAACCGGGGACGGACGAAGAAGGAACTTCACTGGACGCCGCCGTCCAGCGGATTGTTGCGACTGACGGCACCGTATCTGTCATGCGACATCAAGCGACAAATGGACAGAGCCGGGGCCCCGGCTTCATTCAATGTTCGGTGAGAGATGCGGCATTGCCGGGAGGCACGTCTCTGCTACAGCCATTTCCCGTTTTCATTTCTCCCTGCCCCTGATAGAAGCCGGTTATTCCCGCCGCAGGAGTGACAGCGAGCCATGCGCACGGCCAGCCTCAGCCGCTCGACCCGCGAAACCGAGATATCCGTCCGTCTCGACCTTGATGGTCGTGGCGAGGCCGATATATCGACCGGAGTCGGCTTCTTCGATCACATGCTGACGCAGATCGCCCGTCATGGCCTGATCGATCTGGAAATCAAGGCAAGGGGTGATCTCCATATCGACGATCACCATACTGTCGAAGACGTTGGCATCGCGCTTGGTCAGTGCTTTCGCAAGGCGCTCGGCGACAAGGCCGGCATCACTCGCTATGCCGATGTGACATTGCCGCTCGATGAGGCGCTGTCCCGTGTCGTCGTCGATATTTCGGGACGACCATATCTGGTCTTCCGGTCCGCCTTCCATGCCCCCAAGATTGGCAGTTTCGATACCCAGCTCGTCGAGGAATGGTTCCGCGCCTTCACCATGCAGGCCGGCCTTACGCTTCATGTCGAGACCTTCTACGGTTCGAACGATCATCATATCGCCGAGAGCTGTTTCAAGGCGCTGGCCCGTGCTCTCCGCCTTGCCGTGGCCGTAGATCCGGCGCAAGGCGGCCGCGTGCCGTCGACCAAGGGCGTTCTCGAAGCCTGATGGAGGCCGCGATGGCCGTGTACAGCGTTCACTTGCCTGCCGACGTCATGCCGCAAAGAGCTGCCGACCGTGCGGTTTTCGTCCGTGACGGCTTCGCTTTCTGGGCCCTCCTGTTTGGGCCGCTGTGGTTCTTGCGGCATCGCGAGTGGCTGGGCCTCGTTGGCTGGCTGGTAATCGCCGCTGTGATCTCGGGCGTCGAGCGCTGGGTCGGTCCGGTGACCAGCGGAGGCCTCGAGCTGATCTTTGCGATCGCCACTGGCGTGGTGGCCAACGATGTCCGCCGCCTGACACTGATGCTCAGAGGCTTTCGCGAGGAAGGCGTCGTCGAAGGCCAAAACCTCGAGGCGGCTGAACGACGGTTTTTCGGCACCTGGCTCGTTCGGCCTCGTCCGACCGTGCCGCCGGTTTCGCCGTCCGTTTCGCATCCGGCGAGAAGCGTGCCACCGGGTGTCCTCGGCCTTTTCCCAGAAAGTGGAGCGCGGCCATGACTGTCGCCATCATTGATTATGGTTCGGGCAACTTGCGGTCGGCCGCCAAGGCTTTTGAGCGCGCCGCTCGCGACGCCGATGGCGGCACGATTCTGGTTACAGCCGACCCGGAGGCCGTGCGCGCCGCCGATCGGGTTGTCCTGCCGGGCGTCGGTGCCTTTGCCGATTGCAAGGCGGGTCTCACTGCCGTTCCTGGCATGATCGAGGCACTGAACGAAGCGGTCATCCGCAGGGGGCGGCCTTTCCTTGGAATCTGCGTCGGCATGCAGTTGATGGCGCGGCGTGGGCTGGAGAAAACGATTACCGAAGGCCTTGGCTGGCTCGATGGCGACGTCGAACCCATCAAGCCCGTGGATTCCGCCCTCAAGGTGCCGCACATGGGCTGGAATACCATCGATGTTGTTCGGCCCCATGCCCTTCTGGATGGTTTGCCGACCGGCGAAAAAGGCCTCCATGCCTATTTCGTACATAGCTATCACATGACGTTACGCGAGACTGGAGCGCTGGTCGCCGTCGCGGATTACGGCGGTCCGGTTACCGCCATGGTCGGCCGCGACAATATCGCCGGTACACAGTTTCATCCCGAGAAAAGCCAGACGCTCGGTCTCGGTCTCATTGCCAACTTCCTGAGGTGGCGCCCGTGATTCTCTACCCCGCCATCGATCTCAAGGACGGTGCCTGCGTCCGGCTGAAGCTCGGCGATATGAATGCCGCCACGGTCTATAATGCCGACCCGGCAGGGCAAGCCCGTGCCTTTCGGGACATCGGCTTTCCCTGGCTGCACGTCGTCGACCTCAACGGTGCATTTGCGGGCCGTTCGGTCAACGGCGCTGCCGTCGATTCCATTCTCGCCGCCGTGACGCCTGGGATGCGCGTCCAGCTCGGAGGGGGCATCCGGGACATGGCCGCCATAGCGGCCTGGCTCGGCAAGGGGATTTCCCGCGTCATCCTCGGAACGGTCGCGTTGCGCGACCCGGAACTGGTCAAGGCTGCCGCGAAAGCGTTTCCGGGTCGTGTCGTGGTCGGCATCGACGCTCGTGGCGGCAAGGTTGCCGTCGAAGGATGGGCGGAAAGCGCCGAGCTCAGCGCAACCGAACTGGCAAGTCGCTTCGAAGATGCGGGCGTTGCCGCGATCGTCTATACCGACATCGACCGCGATGGCGTCCTGAAGGGGCTCAACCTTCCCTCCACGCTGGCGCTTGCCCGCGCCGTATCGATCCCGGTGATTGCGTCCGGCGGCCTCGCTTCGATGGATGACATCGAGGCACTCTGCCAGCCGGAGGCCGAGGTGCTCGATGGCGCCATATCGGGTCGTGCGCTCTACGACGGTCGTCTCGACCCGCGTGCCGCGCTTGCTCGTCTGGCCAAGAAATGACCCGGCTACCTCCCGCTTGGGCTCGGGCGACAAATTAAGTCAAAATTGAGCTAATCTCGTAAGTGAGTGCTAAGCGCAGCCTGCCATAGTCCGGGCATCGGGGTTTGTCCGGAGTATGGCGAATGTTGTTCATTGTCGCGATGTCGGGGCTGGTGGGGTTCGTCGCCGGAGTGCGGGTACGCCTGGTTCCGCTCATTTTCCTCGCGGCGATCGTGGCCTGTGGGGCGGGGGTAGGAGCCTCGGCGTTGGCATTGCCCATCTGGCAGATAGCCCTTTCCGTCGTTCTTGCCGTCACCGTTTTCGAACTCGCCGCCTTCGCCGCCTTGTCCATTCGGGTCGGTCTGTCGCGCCCTGTTCCTGTGCCTCGCGAGGCAAGCGAACCGGCTCGGTCGTCTCGGACCGGGGCTGCCGCAGTCCGCTGACAGGGCAGGGCGTTCCCTTCATTTTCGGAACTGCGGTCTCAGCCGCTCGATGCGCAATCCTGCCATGCAGCTTTGCCGGCACAATCGGGCGGTTTTTTCTTGGGAATGACTGGAATTTGCAACTGGATTGCTTCATCTAGAAAAGCAGCGGGTGCTATCACTTGGCGCTCGCTAGGCCCAGCGATGCGTGATCGGCATCGGGTGCGGCCAAAATGCACAGGCAGAGGAAGCCGATTTTGAACGCCTACACCTCGACCGTCGCAACAGGCGCCGAAGGCGCCCAGGCCTTTCCGATACCCGACAACGTCTTTGCCGAGACGGTGACCGAGGTTCGCCATTATACCGATCGGCTCTTCCGCTTCCGCACCACGAGGCCGGCAAGTTTCCGGTTCCGCTCCGGCGAGTTTGTGATGATCGGCCTGCCGAATGCCGAGCGACCCGTGTTTCGGGCCTATTCCGTGGCAAGCCCCGCCTGGGATGACGAGCTTGAGTTCTTTTCGATCAAGGTGCCGGGCGGCCCGCTCACCGAGTATCTGCAGAAGGTCAAGGTTGGCGACACCATCCTGATGCGCAAGAAGCCGACGGGGACCTTGGTGATCGATGCGCTGTTGCCCGGGAAGCGTCTTTATCTTCTCTCGACGGGTACAGGCGTTGCGCCATTTGCCAGCCTGATTCGTGATCCGGACGTCTACGAGAAGTTCGACGAGGTCATCCTCATCCAGACCTGTCGCGAAGTGGCCGAGCTTTCCTATGCTCGCGAACTCTACGATGACGTGGTCAATCACGAGTTCCTTGGCGAACTCGCGGCCGGCAAGCTCCGCCTTTATGATGCGGCGACGCGCGAACCGTATCCGCGCCAGGGCCGCATCACCGATCTCATCGATTCCGGCAAGCTGTTTACCGACCTTGGCGTGCCCCCCTTCGATCCATCGACCGATCGGGCGATGATCTGTGGCTCGATGGCCATGATCAAGGATACCAAGGATCGGCTAGAACACTTCGGCCTCGTCGAGGGGGCCAACAATGCCCCTAACACCTTCGTCGTTGAGCGTGCTTTCGTCGGTTGAGCGTTCGGAGCCGGCAATAATGAGTATGAGAAAAGGGCGTCCCTTCCGGGCGCCCTTTTGCATTGAAGGATCATCTCGTCGATCATCGGCGCTCGGGAGCGAACGTGTTTCCACCTGCCACGACGATCGACAATCCCGAAATAGAAAAGAGCCGCCGGTCGCCCGGCGGCTCCATTAGCTTGGACTTGCGTGCCGATTACTCGGCGGCGCTGGTCGCGGCACCCTTCAGGGTGTCGATCTCCGCGAGAGCTTCGTCATAGCGGGTCTGCAGGGCATCGAGCTCGGCCTGATGGGCCTCGTCGAGCTTGGCAGCCTCGATACCGGCGAGGTTCTGCAGCGTGCGCCAGAAGCGGCGGCGCTCTTCGACCAGACGAACGATCTGAGCCGGCACCGGGAAGCGGATCAGCTTGCCCTTCTTGACTTCCCAGATGAACGGGATCTTGCCGACCCGCTCTTCGTCGCTGAGGTCGATGAACTCATCGATCGACACGGCGTTGTTGACGTCATCGGCAAGCGGCTTGCCGGTGAACTGCTTCTTGAAGCGGCCTTCCTGGTGGGCGAAGTGAGCCGGGGTGAGCGGCACTTCCTTCGTCTGCTCGTTGCCGTCGGCGTCCTTGTAGGTCAGGACGAGGGTCGTCCAGTCCTGCTCGACGTCGGGGTTGCCATCCAGCGAGAAGCGTTCCTTCAGGACCGAGCCGCCGTCCGGATTGTGGACGTAGACCGGGCTGGTGCGGCTCTCGACGGCGAGGCGGGCATGCTCGCTCGACACGTCGTCACCGATGCCCTGCTCGCCCTGGCAGGGCGTGTAGACGTCGATGATCGCCGGAGACGTCGTCCGCGACAGGGCGGAGAGGACGTTCTTCAGGAAGTGCCCCTGGATCGACGTGGCGGTCTGCACCACCATGACGGCCGGGTGGAAGGCAGCGATCAGGCCGAGTTCCTTGCGGTTGTCCGTCTTGCCGGCATGCGCCGCGCCGTAGCGGGCGAGGTCGGAGTCCTGACCAACCAGCGAGGAGGTCGAAGCCTGGCCACCGGTGTTGGAGTACACGCCGGTGTTGACCACGATCACCTTGATCGGCGTCTTGGTCGAGAGCAACCGCGACAGCGCGCCGAAGCCGATGTCGTAGGTGGCGCCGTCGCCGCCGATCGAGAACACGGTCGGCAGACGACCGAGCTCGGTCTCGCTGAACTGTTCCCAGCCGAAGGTGCGGAACATCTTGTCGTGGACGGCCGGATCATACTTGTCGTCGAGCTCCAGCTCGGCGATGCGCATGGCACGGAAGTTCACGAGCACGTCGGCCGCGATACCTTCGTAGATACCCTTGGCAAGCGCGGGAGCATCCTGGAACAGGCTGTTCAC
Source organism: Pleomorphomonas sp. (assembly GCA_029976075.1). Taxonomy (GTDB): domain Bacteria; phylum Pseudomonadota; class Alphaproteobacteria; order Rhizobiales; family Pleomorphomonadaceae; genus Pleomorphomonas. The sequence goes on along the minus strand of JARKNW010000108.1, from coordinate 8,158 downwards.
CCACGGATCGCGGTAGGGGTTGTACGGGAAGGTCGAGGAGTACACGCTCGAGCAGCCGGTCGAGTTGGCAATCACCGCCGCCGCCGGGCCTTCGCCCGTCGGGCCACTCTCCAGAAGGAAGAGGTGGTGGTTGATCGTCTCGAGCGACGACTTGATGCGGGCAATACGGACCTCGTCACTCACCGAGGCGAGCTTGGCTTCCAGCTTGGCAACCAGCGCTTCGACTTCGGCGATATGCTCCTTGCGGGCACGGCCCTGGAGAGCGTTGTTCGCCGCCATGATCAGGCGCAACGCGGTAACCTCGCCACAGCCGCGGCAACCGCCGTGACCACCGGTCATGGCATAGTAGTTGTCACGGTCGAGGATGAGGCGCTTGGCGTTGGCACCGGTCAGCTGCTCGGTGAAGCGAGACGGCGTGTTGGCCGTCTTGGTCAGGAACTCGAAGCGAGCCTGCAACGTCTCGAGGAGCGCATCGTCCTGCTCGGTCTGAACCAGGGCGTCGGAACCGCAGACGGTGGTGCACTCGAGACAGCCCGAGCACTTCCACGGGTCGAGGCCGACCGAGTAGAGGGCGCCCGAACCCGGGGTCTTCTTCTCGGCCTGGTCGAAGAACAGACGAGTACGCGCCACCGGGAAGTTGGCGAGAACCGTCGTCATCTTGCCGAAGTCCAGGGCCAGCGACGCATCGCCAGCGGCAACGCCCGGAGCGACCTGGGCGAAGATCTCATGGAAGGCGCGGGCCTTCGGCTGAGCCTTGTAGACTTCGCGGATGGCGGTGGCGATGGCCGGAACCTTGGCCACGATCTCGGCGCGGCGGGCATCCGAAACGTCGATCTGACGAGCGGCGGTGGCAACGAGATCGTCGATCTCGTGCACCGTCGACGGCATGGCGGCGTCGGGGCAGACCAGCGTGCATTCGAGACAGGCCGTGCACTTCTCGGCGTCGAACACCGGCACCTGACGACGGAACAGGCCCTTGTCCTTCATGGCGGCGGAACCGGCCGGCATGAACATGCCAGTGCCCGGCAGAACCGGCGACTCGCCGATGGTGCCGTCCTTGAACGGACCGGCCAGCATGTCCTCGTAGTAGTCGGCATCGAAGATACCGGTCGGCGAGTTGGCGTCGAGGCTGCACATCGAGGCCGAGATGGCCACCGAGCGAGAGTGGGTCGCGGGGGCATCGGCCTCGGCCTTCACGAAGGCCGGGTCGTTGTAGGCGACCTCGTGGGTTGCTTCGGCACCCTCGGCGATGACCGCCATGTTGCCGGCAACAACGGCTTCACCCTTGGCGCCGAACTTCTTGGAGATCTGCTGACGCACCTTCTCGAGGATCGCGGCGCGATCGGCACCGGCGGTGATCCGCTTCTCGTGGCCGCAGAGCGCACCGATGAAGGCGATGCCCATCATGCGGGTGGCAAGTTCCGGCGACGGAGCATTCTTGCTGGCGACGGCGAAGGCGTCGACCACCAGGAACTTGATCTGCCGATCGCGGATCACCTTGCGGGCCGAAGCCGGCATGTCGAGCCACGCCTCAAGCGGCGACTTCGAGGTCTGCAGGATGAACGTGCCACCCTTGGCAAGACCGCGCAGCGGGTTGGAGTGCGCGAAGACCTTGTGGTCCGGCGAGATGACGATCTCGACGTCCTCGATCTCGGCGTTGGTGATCTTCACCGGCTCCGGCGACAGGGTGATGTAGTAGTTGGTGGGCGCGCCGGACTTCTCGGAGCCGTACTTGGGGGCGGCCTTGGAGTAGAGGCCGAGGGCGCCGGCCAGGATGTCGGTCAGGAGCTTGCCGGTGGCGATGGTGCCGTAGCCGCCCACCGAGTGGAAGCGGACGCGGAAGGCATCATCTGGCAGCAGGCGCGGATTCTCGCCCGTCTCGAGAGCCATGAACTCGGTCTGCGGATAGGCAGCCTTGAGCTTGGCCTGGACTTCGCTCATGCGGGCATTCGGGTTCTTCGAGAAGAACTGCGAGCCGAGATACACGAACGGGTTGTTGCGGGTCGCTTCCATGTTGTCGAAAGCGGCGACGATGTGACGCGACTGCAGGTCATGACCGCCGAGGCCGAAGATGGCCGTGGTGACCTTCGGCAGCTTGTCGATGGCGGGGATGCCCTCGTGACGGCCGCCGTCGGCGTTCTCGCGAGCCTTGAACAGGGCCTGCGTGACGAAGCCGGTGAGCGCGGTGTCATCCGAACGCTCGAGCACCGTGACGGCCTTCTTGCCGGCGATGGCAGCGATCAGCTCGGCTTCCGGGAACGGCTGCAGCAGCTTGATGGCGATCGAGCCGACCTTGCGGCCCTTCGAACGCAGGTAGTCGACAACGGCTTCGACGTCGTCGGTGACCGAGCCGAGGCCGATCATGACGTAGTCGGCGTCTTCGGTCTTGTAGGTCATGACCGGCGAATAGTGGCGGCCGGTCAGCTCGCCGTACTCATCCATGGCCTGCTTGACGAACTTCGGCACGTCCACGACGAAGTGGGTGCGATGATCGGCGGCACCGGACTGGAAGTCGGGCTGGTTCTGCACACCGCCGGTCAGGCCGGGGTTGTGGATGTCGACGAGCGCCGGGACGAGCTGGCGGGTGCCCTTCTCCCAGGCATTCAGCCACTGACGCTTGAACTGAGCCTTGAGCTCGGCCGGAACCCACTTGGCAGCGGCCTCGACCAGCTTGCCCTCGTTGTCGGCCTCGATGGCGGCTTCGTTGCCATCAATGTAAGCCTTGAGGGCCGTGGCATCGGCGGCGGTGAAGGTGTCCTTCTTGCGCACGAGCCACTGGCGCAGCTGATAGGCGCGGCCCTTGGCGCCGAACAGGATCTCCTGGGCGACGGTCGGGCACTTGATGCGGCCGGTTGGGTCGCCGAGGAACTCCTTCAGCAGCGCCGGCTCGGGAATCTTGGCTTCCGACAGCATGTGCGAGGTAGCGAAGCCGTCCATGGCATTGGCGACCGGCACAAGCGACAGCGCGGAGACCTTGTAGGAGATCGCGGCGAGGTCGGCTGCTTCCTGCGGGTTGGCGCCGAACAGGATGGTGTAGCCGGTGGGCAGCAGTGAGTAGACGTCGTCAGGGCCGGCCATGACGTTCAGCGAATGCTTCGACACCACGCGGGCGGCGACCTGCAGCACGAAGCCGCCGGCCTTCTTGCCGACGGTCACGTAATGCGACTCGAGGCCGTAGAGGATGCCCTGCGAGGAGGAGGCGTTGGAAATGAACTTGCCACCCGTCAGCGCGGCGCCGAGGGCGCCCGACTGGGCGGAGTGCTCGCCTTCCGGCTCATAGAAGAAGGGGTGACGGCCCCAGACGTTGCAGCCACCGCCAGCGCGGAAGCCCTCATAGATTTCGGAAATTTCGGTCGAGGGCGTAATCGGATAGCCGATCACGCCGCCGCATACTTGGCCCATGACATGGGCAACGGCACCGTTACCGTTGATGACCGTGGGAAGACCTGGATATTTCGCGCTCATTTGCTGCATCCGTCCTGCTGCATCCGGTATTGCCGTCCGCTCCGTCCGATCAGTCACTGGTCGAAGTTCGGACAACGATATGCCGATGTTCAGCTGCCGATGGAGTTTTGACCTTGATTTCAGTCAAAACTATACGAAACTTACTTGGGCTTCGGTGTTGTTACCGATAGGCCCTTTTGCCGTTATAGAAGCACGGCGGAAGTTTGTCGTAAGTACTCAACCGGGGACTACGTGAAACTGCGAAGGTTTTACTGCTATGCGTTTTTTGCAGGGCACCCCGCCCCCGTTGCCTTCTCTTCCCTGCGAAGCAGTCTGATCAACCCGCTGCTCTTAAAACAGGAATTCCGGTGAGCTGATGAACTGGCCAACTTTTTTTGCAGGTTGGAGCTGGTCGCCTCGAACTTTCATGGCCAAGGATCGAACAGTATTCGATGACAGATTAATCGGTTTATCTATGCGGTATTGTTGAGGCAAGACCTATTCCCCGTTATGGAGAATAAAAGTCCACCATATTATGGAGGTTTAAACCGGGCGATTTGCATTTTCCAGCCCGCCTTCCGCCTCGGTCAGCCTTATCCGGATGTTGCGGAACGGTCCCAGTTAGCAAACGACCGCCACTGTACTGCAATTATTTTAAGGACTTACCTGTCGGAATTCCCGGGGTCTTCAGGCCGTCTCCGTAGCAATCGTTAAGCCTAAGGTCGAATACGAATTGAGAAGCATCTGCAGACGGACATATACAGTTGAGAGTGATTTGCAGTGTCGATGCCGATGGCCCGACCGATCGGCCGAACATCTGGCTTGCCGGAGTGTGTTAGGATGGGGCTTTCGATCGAGACGATGAAACCGGGCGACAGCGCCCGTGTCACCGGCCTGATGGCCGGCGATCGAGGCTATCGCCAGCGCTTGCTGGCCATGGGATTGACACCGGGAGCCGTGTTTCAGGTGCGCCGCAAGGCGCCGCTTGGCGATCCGATCGAAATCTCGGTTCGCAACTTTACCCTGACCCTGCGGAAATCCGAAGCGGCCATTCTCGAGTTGGAGGCCGTGTGATGGCCGAGAAAAAACCTCTTGTCGTAGCCGTTGCCGGCAATCCCAACTGCGGTAAATCCACCTTGTTCAACGCGTTGACCGGAGCGACGCAAAAGGTTGGCAACTGGCCGGGCGTCACCGTCGAAAAGCGTGTTGGCCGCTTCGTTCTCGACGATCAGGCGGTCGACGTGGTCGATCTGCCGGGCGTCTATCTGATCGGCAGTGCCGACGCCGGTTCGCAGGATGAACGTGTTGCCCGCGATTTCATCCTGTCGGGCGAGGCGGACCTTGTCCTCAACATCGTGGATGCCTCCAACTTCGAACGCAACCTATACCTCACCAGCCAGCTCATCGAGCTCGGGGTGCCGATGCTGGTCGTCCTCAACATGATGGATATGGCCAAGGCAGCCGGTGTGGAGATCGACATCGATGCGTTGTCGAAGCGGCTCGGTTGTCCGGTGATTCCGACGATCGCGACGCGAGGGCTGGGGCGTCACGACCACGCCCATCACAATGCTCATCATCACCACGGACGGCGTTACGCCCTCAAGGCGGCGATCGTCGAAGCAGCCCGAGCCGGCAAGAAGCCGGTTGCCCGCCCCACGCAGGATCCGTCGGTTGTCGCCGCCATTTCCGAGCTTGTGCCACTCGTTGCCGATGCTGCTCGCACGGCAAAGGTCGATCCGGCCTGGGTCGCGCTGAAACTGATCGAAGGCGATACCCAGGCCGAGACCATTGCCGGGCCGCAACTGACCGTCGACGTTGAACGGGCGCGCGCCGCCATCGAGACCGCAACGGGCGAGGATGCCGATATCGTCATTGCCGACGGTCGTTACCGGTTCATCGGCGAACTCATGGCGGGTGTCTTCCGGCAAACGAAGCGGCTGTCCGCTTCGCTGTCGCAGGTGATCGACGCCGTCGTCCTCAACCGCGTGCTGGGCGTCCCGATCTTTCTGTTTGCCATGTATCTGATGTTCCTCTTCACCATCTCGGTGGGAGGGGCCTTCATCGATTTCTTCGACCAGGCTTTCGGGGCCGTCTTCGTTGATGGTTTCGGCCAGTTGCTGGCCGCCATCGGCACGCCGCCGATCGTTGAAGCCGCACTGGTCGGCCTTGGCTCGGGCATTCAGACGGTGTCGACCTTCGTGCCGATCATCGCCTGCCTGTTCCTGTTCCTGTCCTTCCTCGAAGACTCCGGCTACATGGCGCGCGCCGCCTTCGTCATGGATCGCGCCATGCGAGCCATCGGGTTGCCTGGCAAGTCCTTCGTGCCGTTGATCGTCGGCTTCGGTTGCAACGTGCCGGCCATCATGGCGACGCGTACGCTCGAAAGCCGTCGCGACCGCATCATGACGTCGCTGATGGCGCCTTTCATGTCTTGCGGCGCCCGCCTGCCGGTATTCGCGCTGTTTGCCGCCGCCTTCTTCCCGGTGAGTGGCCAGAACATTGTGTTCGGTCTCTATATCGTGGGCCTGGCCTTCGCCGTGCTGACCGGCCTCGTGCTGAAATCGACGCTGCTCGATGGCGAGCCGACCCGTTTCGTCATGGAGCTGCCGCCCTACCATATCCCGACCATCCGGTCGGTCGCCTTTCAGGCTTGGCAACGCCTGCGTGAGTTCATCGTCCGCGCGGGTCAGGTGATCGTACCCATCGTCATGGTCCTGTCCTTCCTGTCGGCCATCGGCACCGACGGTAGCGTCGGCCGCGACAACACCCGCGACAGCGTTCTGGCCGTGGTGAGCCAGGAGCTGGTGCCGGTGTTCGAGCCGATGGGCGTCACCCATGACAACTGGCCAGCGGCTGTCGGTCTTTTCACCGGTATCTTTGCCAAGGAAGCGGTGATCGGTACCCTCAACGCCCTTTACGAGCAGGTGGGACAGGAAGCCGCGCCGGTCGCTGACGCGACTGCGCCTGCCGAAGAGGAAGCCGGTCTCGGCAGCAAGCTGCTCGGGGCGCTCGCCACGATCCCCGAGAACCTCGGGGCTCTCGGCGGCAGTCTGGTCGACCCGCTCAAGCTCAACGTCGACTACGTCGACGACAGTGCCGCCGCAGCTCAGGAGCTGAAGGTCGACGGATCGGTATTCGGTGCCATGCAGACGCATTTCGGCGGGACGCCGGCTGCCTTTGCCTACATGTTGCTCATCCTGCTCTACACGCCGTGCGTTGCCGCTCTTGGCGCCATGCGTCACGAGATCGGTGGCAAGTGGACAGCCTTCGCTGCAGCCTGGACAACCGCCGTCGGTTACCTCGCTGCCGTCTCATTCTACCAGGCGGCAACCTTTGCTTCCCATCCGGCCAGCTCCACTCGCTGGCTGGTGATGGCAGCCGCTATTTTCGCAGCCGGCGTTGCCGCCATGTGGATGGCAGGCCGGGCGCGCGGACGCGCGCTCGCCGCGCAGCCGGCGGAGTAATTGCCATGATGACCCCTTCCCTGGTTCGCGATTATCTTAGGGAGCGTGGCAGTGCTCCGCTTTCCGATATTGCGTTGCATTTCGATGCTGGAGAGGACGCTGTCCGTGCGGTCCTGAATCTGTGGGTTGCCAAGGGCAGGGTTCGTGCCCTGGCCGCCGGAGCCGGCTGTTCGAAGGCCGGCACGTGCGGTTGCGCCTGCAAGGTCGAGGATATCTTCGAATGGATCGGAGATCAGCGGCTGGCGGGCTAGGCCCGTCCAGACAATGAAAAACCCCGGCTTCGCCTAGCGGAGCCGGGGTTTTCTCTGAAAGACGAGTTGTCAGATGGCGGCCTTGATCCAGGCGGCCAGATCGCTCTTCGGAGCGGCGCCGACCTTCATAGCGGCGGGCTCGCCATCCTTGAAGATGATCAGCGTCGGAATGGAGCGGACGCCGTATTTCATCGCCGTATTGCCGTTCTCGTCGACATTGAGCTTGGCGATGGTGATCTTGCCGTCGAGTTCGCTGGCGATCTCGTCGAGCGCCGGGGCGATCATCCGGCAGGGGCCGCACCACTCGGCCCAGAAATCGACGAGGACGGGCGTCGGCGAGGCGAGCACGTCGGCGGGAAACGACTGGTCGGTGACTTTCTTGGTCGACATGGCGAACCTCACGAGCAGGACGCGGCGCCGTGAGTCGGCGCCGCCGTTGTCCGAAAGCTAAGGAGCCGACCGTCGACCGTCAAGCCGCGCCGGCATCGCCGTCGATCCAGCTTTCGTGATCGCCGGGCTCGGTGCCGGCATCGACGGCGTGAAGATAGGCGGCAAGCGCCGCGTCGAGCGCCGACGGCGCGATTTCGTCCCGCCTCGGCGTCGCCGTCCACAGGAGGACGGCGCGTACCGGCCGGTCGGGCCAGAGATCGGCAAGCACCGCCCGGTAGAGGGCGAGCTGCAGCAGATACCGCTCCGGCACGGCGCGCGGCGGCCGCGCCGCCGTCTTGTAGTCGACCACCGTCACGGATTGGTCGCCGACCAGCAGCCGGTCGACGCTGCCGGCCACCGTCACCGTCCGTCCGCCCGGCGTCGTCAGGCGGCCGGCGATCGCCGCCTCGGCGCGGGCGGCGGGCGAGAACAGCGGCGCGAGGTCGGGCCGGGCGAGCAGGGCGACGATGCCGTCGGCGAGCGTCGTCCGCTCGGCGTCGGAGAATTGCGGCAGGGCGCGGGCGAGATAGCCGCGCGCCGCGGCGGCGCGCGCCTCCGGCGCGATCTCCG
>JARKNW010000099.1 GCA_029976075.1 Pleomorphomonas sp. | reverse complement strand
GTCATCTTCATCTCCTCGGAAATGCCGGAACTGCTCGGAACCTGCGACCGCATCTACGTCATGAACGAAGGTGCGATCGTCGCCGAAATGCCCGTCGCCGAGGCAAGCCAGGAAAACATCATGGGCGCCATCATGCGCTCGGGGGAGAAGGTTTGATGAATACGCCCAACGAAGCCACCCAGACGGCCTCGCCGTCGCTTGCCGTCTTCCTCCGGCAGAACATGCGCGAATACGGCATCCTGATCGCTCTCGTGGTGATCATGGTATTCTTCCAGATCATCACCGGCGGCGTGTTGTTCCGCCCGGTCAATCTGACCAACCTGGTGCTGCAGAACTCCTTCGTCGTCATCATGGCGCTCGGCATGTTGCTGGTCATCGTGGCCGGCCATATCGACCTGTCCGTTGGCTCGATCGTCGCCATCATTGGCGCCGTCGCGGCCGTGATGATGGTGAACTACAAGATCGATCCCTGGACGACATCGCTCGTCTGTCTGATCCTGGGCGGCGCCATCGGCGCGGCGCAGGGCTACTGGGTTGCCTATCATCACATTCCGGCGTTCATCGTTACCCTCGCCGGCATGTTGATCTTCCGTGGCCTCACCCTCTGGCTGCTGGGCGGCATGAACATCGGTCCCTTCCCGGCCGAGTTCCAGAAGCTCTCCACCGGCTTCCTGCCTGACCTGTTCGACATGGGCGAGCTGCACTCCACCTCGATCATTCTGACGATCATCATCCCGGCCCTTCTGGTCTTCCTGTCCTGGCGTGGCCGCAAGGTCAACGAGTCCCACGGCATTGAGGTTGAGCCTTTCGCTTTCTTCCTCGTCCAGAACGTCATTCTTGTCGCCGTGATGCTCGCCCTTGGCTATCAGCTCAGCACCTACAAGGGCTTCCCGAACATTCTCGTCATCATGGGCGTGTTGATCGCGATCTACACCTTCGTGACCACCCGCACGACCATCGGCCGTCGTATCTATGCTCTTGGCGGCAATGAGAAGGCGACGCGCCTGTCCGGTATCAACACCGACCGGCTGAGCTTCTATACCTTCATCAACATGGGCGTCCTCGCTGGCTTCGCCGGTCTGATCGTCGCCGCCCGCCTCAACTCCTCGACACCGAAGGCCGGTAACGGCTTCGAGCTCGACGTCATCGCCGCCTGCTTCATCGGCGGCGCCTCGACGACAGGTGGCGTTGGCAAGATCACCGGTGCGGTGGTCGGCGCCTTCATCATGGGCGTGCTCAACAACGGCATGTCGATCATGGGCCTCGGCATCGACTTCCAGCAGATGGTCAAGGGTGCCGTTCTGCTCGCTGCTGTCGTCTTCGACCTCTACAACAAGCAGAAGGGCTAAACGCACCCACTTCTGTCGCATGATCGAGCCGGGGCCATTTGGCTCCGGCTTTTTTCGTTGCCGGCCGAGGAACCCGCCCGTGCAGACTTGGGCGATCTACCAAGGAGTGTCAAAGCGTCGGGAATAAACACCGCGGCGACGTGTTGTAGGAGCTTGGGGCATGCCGCCCCGGAGCAAAGCCAATGCGACAGCCCCTGCCTCATCGCACCCCAAATCATTTCCGCCAGCGCCTGACTATCATCACCCTGCTGCCACTCCTGCTCGGCGCCGTACCAGCGGGAGCCGCCAGTTTCGACAACCTCGCCGGCCGCTACACCGTCGGTGACCGATCGAGCGTCACGTTCTCGATCTCGGGCACGCTTGTTCCTACCGTGCAAGGTAGCTTCCACAGCTTCTCGGGAACCTTCCAGCTCGACCCCGTGCATACCGAGCGATCGTCAGTGACCTTCTCGGTTGCCTCGGGCTCGGTCGCCACCGGTATCGCCCCGCTCGACAGCTTGCTTCGATCATCGGCGGTGTTCGATGCGACGGATCATCCGGACATCCGCTTCAAATCGACGACCGTGCGACGGACATCGGAGACCACAGCTGAAATGGACGGCCTCCTGACGCTGAAAGGGCAGACACTGGCCGAGCATTTTACCGTCACGCTGACTGGCCACGACGACGGCCGGCCGGAGTTTCACGTCGTTGGGCGCGTGGCACGCTCGGCCTTTGGGATGAACATCGGCCGACCGCTCTATTCTGACGATGTGGTTTTCGACCTCGCCGTCGATGGTACCCGCCTGCGAGCCGCCGGCTGACGGAAAGGACTCCGTGGCTACCGCCTCCATGCAAAAGGCCGCGCCCTCACGGGACGCGGCCTTCTTGGCAGGGCAGATGGTGCGCCTCAGAAGCCCGAGAAGCGCCACTCGATGCGATGATGATAGGTCTCGCCCGGACGCAGCACCGAGCTCGGATAACTCGGCTCGTTGGGAGCATTGGGGAAGGTCTGAGGCTCCAGCGCAAAGCCGGCATTCTTCAGCTGTTCGGAGAACGGCGCCTTGATCGCTGGTGTGAAATGATCGCCGGTATAGAGCTGGATAGCCGGCTCGGTGGTCCAGACCTCCAACGTACGGCCGGTGGTCGGCTCGACCGCGCGGGCACCGAGATGCAATGCACCACGACCGGTGTCGAGGACAAAGTTGTTGTCATATGAGCCGGCAATCGGGCGCTTGTCGCGGAAATCGAAGCGTGTGCCCACCACGTCGGCCAAGGGACCGACCGGGATGAGATCAGCGTCGACCGGCGTATAGCGGCTCGCAGGAATTTGCAGGACGTGGCCGAGAATGTCGCCCTTGCCGAGAAGATTCCAATAGACGTGATGCGTGAGGTTGATCACCGTCGGCTTGGTCGTGGTGGCGGTCATGTCGAGATAGAGGGTATGGCCCTCAAATCCATAGGCGGCCGATACCGTGAGAGCGCCAGGGTAACCCATGTCGCCATCGGGAGAGTCGAGGTGGAAGACGACCTGCTTGGCTGTCTTTTCTTGTTTCCAGACCAGGTGACCGAAGCCACTCGTGCCGCCATGCAGCTGTTTTGCACCCTCATTGGCAGGCAGCTGATAAGTCTTCCCATCGAGTGCGAAGCTGGCTTTGGCGATGCGGTTGGCAAAGCGTCCGCAGATCGTACCGGCCCAGCCGTCACCATCGGGAGCGTTGAGCCGACCGGGTGAGCCGATCACCGTTTGCACCGGTCCGCCCGAGCTCGTGGGAATGTAAAGTGCCACCAGTTGCGCGCCGGCCGGGCTGAAGACGGCCTTTAGGCCGTTGCCGCCGTCGAGCGTGATGTAGTCTTCAACCGGATGTGTCATGCCTCTCTCCCATGCTCCCTTGGAGCTGTCATGAATACTCCCGGTTAATCTCGCTCAAGTTCTCGGAAAACAAAAGGTTTTTTAGTCTCTTGACCTTTCGGCCGGCTTCCAAGACCCACAGGTTGTGGCATAGTCGCACCAGCCCTTGCATTCGGCCGCCATGGCGTGATTCGCGGGGAGCGCCGGCGGTTATGTGGGGAGTTTCATGACACGACGGACGGCTTTGAAGCGTTCGCATCAAGAAGAGATCGTACGCGAACTTGCCCATGAGATTGTCAGCGGTCGTCGGCCTGAGGGAAGTCTTCTCCCGTCCGATGCCGAACTGATGGCACGCTTCGGCGTGTCGCGCACAGTCCTTCGGGAAACGCTGAAGACACTGGCTGCCAAGGGGCTCATCCAACCGAAGACGCGCGTGGGTACTCGCGTCGTCGAACGGGCAAGTTGGAACCTGCTCGACCCGGATATGCTGCGCTGGCATCTCGACTGCGGGATAGGTCTGGATTTGCTTTCCCACCTCTCCGACGTTCGCTTGGCCTTTGAGCCAGCGGCTGCCTCGCTCGCTGCCCAGCGCCGCAGCGAAGCTGACATAGTGTTGCTTCATGACATCGTTGACCGGATGGAAGCCCTTGATGCATCGCCGGAAATATTCGCCGCTGCAGACCTCGACTTTCACCTCGCCATCGCTCGGCTCAGTGGCAATCCTTTCTTTCGCACGGCCTCGGCACTCATCGAGGTCGCGCTGGCAGCCACGTTCGCGATCACGACGCCTGTCAACAATCCCGTGGCAAAAGCGGCGTCCTGCGCGGCCCATCGCCGTGTGGTGATGGCCATTGCGGTCGGCGACAGCGAAGCAGCCGCTGACTCGATCGTGGAAACCATTCGTTCCGGCGCGGCGCGTGTGGCGGCGGCGGCTGGTCGCTAACGAGCGATCTACCCCGCACGAGCCGGTGTGCGGGCAGAACGCCGTTCGTTGCAGGATGGGGGTCTCGCTGCCATGGACGTCAGTCGCTTGGGCCCCAAGCGATGCTTTGACCCGCTTGCTTTCCTCAGGCCGACGCCCTCGGTTACGGACCTAACCGAGAGAGCCAATGACGGTCAGTGGCTATCCCGCGGTGGGGTATCGACCACCTTCTGATACTTCACCGCCATCTCCATCACCGCGCCATCGGCGAGCTGACCGACCGTCGCCCTGTAGAGCTCCTGCCAGGGGGTCTGGCTATCGGGGTAAGCCGGCTTGAAGGCCGCACGGCGGCGCTCCCATTCTTCATCGTCGACGAGAGCATTGGCGGTACCCGCGTTGAGATCGACGCGAATACGATCGCCGGTCTTGAGCAGGCCGAGCCCACCGCCGACTGCGGCCTCGGGCGACGCGTTGAGAATGGACGGCGAACCGGATGTCCCCGACTGTCGTCCGTCCCCCATGCAGGGCAAGGCGCTGACGCCGCGCTCGATGAGTGCTGCCGGCGGTTGCATGTTGACGACTTCGGCCGATCCCGGCCAGCCGACGGGCCCGGCATAGCGGATGACGAGGATGGTTTCGGGCGTGATGCCGAGCGCCGGATCCTCGACACGATGGTGATAGTCTTCCGATCCATCGAAGACAACCACAGGTCCTTCAAAGATGTTTTCCGCCCCCGGCCTCGACAGATAGCGCTGGCGAAACTCCTCCGAGATCACCGACGTCTTCATGATGGCGGCATCGAAAAGGTTGCCCTTCAGCACGATGAAGCCGGCCTTCTCCTTCATCGGCGCGGCGTACGGCTTGATCACTTCTCCATCGGGCGCGGGAAACGGCGCGAGGTTATCGGCCATCGTTCGGCCGGTCACCGTCAGCGCTTCGCCATGGAGGCGGTCGTTGTCGAGAAGCGCCTTCATCACCACCGGAAGACCGCCGACCCGATGGAAGCCTTCGGAGAGATGACTGCCAGCCGGCTGCATGTTGACCATCAGCGGCACGTCGTAGCCAACCGTTTGCCAGTCCATCGCCTCGATGGGAACACCAGCGTGGCGAGCAATGGCGGTAATGTGCGGCTGGGCATTGGTGGAGCCGCCGATCGCCGAGTTGACGACGATGGCGTTCTCGATGGCTTGCCGCGTCAGAATCTTCGAGGGGCGCAGGTCTTCCTCGACCATGGCAACAATCCGCTCGCCGGTCCGATAGGCCATCTGACCGCGCTCGCGGTAGGGAGCTGGAATGGCGGCATTGCCAGGCAGGCTCATGCCGAGTGCCTCGGCAAGGCAGTTCATGGTGGAGGCTGTCCCCATGGTGTTGCAATAGCCGTCGGACGGTGCCGAGGCGGCAGCCGCTTCGATGAACTCTTCATAGCCAATCTCGCCGGTGGCGAGTTGCAGCCGCTTTTCCCATATGATGGTGCCGGAGCCGGCGAGCTTTCCCTTATACCAGCCGTCGAGCATCGGGCCGCCGGACAGCACGATGGCCGGCAGATCGACCGTAGCGGCTGCCATGATCAGCGCAGGCGTCGTCTTGTCGCATCCCGTCGTGAGCACCACGCCATCAAGCGGATAGCCGTGCAGAATCTCGACCAGCCCGAGATAGGCCAGGTTGCGGTCGAGCGCCGCCGTCGGCCGCCGGCCAGTCTCCTGGATGGGATGAACGGGAAACTCGAAGGCGATGCCCCCCGCCGCGCGGATGCCCTCCCGCACCCTCTCGGCAAGTCGCAAATGAACCCGGTTGCAGGGCGACAGATCGGAGCCTGTCTGGGCGATGCCGATGATCGGCCGGTCCGAACGAAGTTCTTCGAGGGTAAGCCCGTAATTGAGATACCGCTCGAGATAGAGCGCCGTCATCGAGGGATTGTCGGGATTGTCGAACCAGAGCTTGTGACGGCGCGGCTTGGACATCGGCATCCTCCTGTCAGAATAGGCAATCACCCGATCAGAACGGCCGGCTCCGGCAATCCGTGGAAGGGGCCATCGATGAGATAAGTTCGGCCAGCCTCTGGCTCCGCAGCGCGCTTTTCCGCATCGTAACCCTCGAAGGCGGACGTCACGACGAGGCGATCGAGAGCCGGCCCGGCAAAGGCTGGGCAGCTCACCTGCCGGGCCGGTAGCGAAATGGTCGTGACGAGATGGCCGTCGGGATCGTAGGCATCCACGGCGTTCCCGCCCCAACGCGCATTCCACAGCAAGCCGTCGGCATCAACGGTGGCGCCGTCGGGGCCGCCACCCTTCACCTGGCAAAACACTTGCCGGTCGCCGGCAGGCAAGCCGGTCCCCGGATCGACCGCGACCCGGTAGATCACATGTTCAGGCGTGTCCGAGAAATAGGCAATGCGACCGTCAGGAGAAAACGAGATCGCATTGGGTATGGCGAGGCCTTCGACGATCAGCTTGAGCTCACCGGCGCGGTACCACCATATGCGACCGAACCCCGCTTCGAACTTCCAGCTCATGGTGGATATCCAGAGCGCGCCGGACGGGTGGACCGCGCCATCGTTGCTGCGTGTTCCTGGATTTTCATCCCAGAAGGGATGGAGCTCGGTCAACTTTCCACTGTCGATCGACCTGAGGTGCAGGCCCGCATCACTGGCGAGCAAGTGCCGGTCGTTATCCACCCGCGCGGCGACGGTGGCATGAAACGGCAGCGCATGAATAAGGGGTGCGGCATCGTTGAGCCCCATTTGCAGGAACTGACGCTCAAGGATATCGAACCAGAAGGCCTGGGCACGCCCCGGATGCCAACTCGGCCCCTCGCCCAGGTGACACGCGTGGTCGGACAAGACGGAAACCTTAGGCATATGCACCTCCCTGTCGGCCGACGATCCGCCTGCCAACGCTAATGACAATAACTTTCCATTTTGGTGTTGGCTAGCCGAAGCCAACATTAGTCATACTAATTGATCGGTTAAACCTATTCGTATGGCCACGCCTGAAAGAGATCGGTCGCCTCGGCCGCAGCGGTGAGCGCGGCAAGACGAGGGTAATCGGAGAGCGCCACCAGATCAGGCACCATCTCGGAAATGAAAGTCCCGGCAACGGCGATCGTTATGCCGGCCTCGCTCAAAGACGGGCCCAACAACCAGTCGGCGCCAGCGAGATCGTTCTCGATGGCGGCGAGAGCGGCTTTCAACTGGCCGGCCACTCGATCGAGCCAGGGCTGATGCTGCTTCTCGGGAGGACGCAGCTGCCGCTCATAGACGCTCTGCACCGCTTTTTCGCAGGCCGCCAAGCCGAGCCCGGTGAGGCGGATGTCGAGAGCCAGAAGTCTCGGATCGATCGGCCCAAGGGTTTTCCCGTCGGCCAGTACCTTTAGCGCATAGTCGATGATCAAGGTGGAATCGAGCAGGACCACGCCATCGTCCGTCACGGCAGTCGGCGCCTTGACCACCGGATTGATGGCGGCAAACTCATTGTACTGGCGGAATACCGAAAGGGGTTCATGGGCAAAGGGAATGTCCAGAGCGGCGAGCGTCAGGGCCGTGCGGCGAACATAGGGCGAGTCAAGCATACCGATAAGACGCATGGGAAACCTCTTGGACGAAGCAGACGGCGATCTGATCGGCATTAGACAGCGGAAAGCAACACTGGCGCAATGGAGCGCAGAGTCGTTTCGGAAATCACGCGGTCGCAGGAAGAGTGACGCGCCGAGACACTCTGCCCCCAAAGAAGACGACGCAGATATCACAGGCTGAACGCTGCGACCGCAAAAGCCACGCAGCGCGCCTCACGACGCGATAAGAACGCTTAGGATCGGTATGGAGCCCGCTCTACCTTTGGGATCGAGGGCAACCTGCGGTCAACCGCCAACCACGCACCGCCCGCGTTCCGATAATGCAGGTGGAGCAACGACCTCCGGCAGCGAGGCCGGGCGACCGAAATAAAAACCCTGGAACGTCTGGCAGCCGGCGGCCTTCATCAACAGGAACTGCTCCTCGGTCTCGACGCCCTCGGCCAGAACGCGCGTACCGAGCGCGCGTGCCAGCTCGGTAATCGCCGTGACAAAGGTCATGTCTACCTCGTTCGAACCGGCGGCGTGGACGTAACTCTTGTCGATCTTCAGGCAATCGAAGCGGAACTTCCGCAAATACTGCAAAGAGGCAAAGCCGGACCCGAAGTCATCCAGGACAATCATCATGCCGGCCTCCCTCAACCCTTCGAGGTTGGCACGCTCCACCGAGCCGAAATCGAGGAAGACGGTCTCGGTAATCTCGAGAACGAGGCGGGAAGCCGGCAGGCCGGCGGTCCTCAGCTCGCTGATCACAAAAGCCGCAAAACCCGGTTGCTTCAACTGGACGGCCGATACGTTGATGCCGAACTGGTATTGTCCATAACGCACGGCATCGCGGATGACGCGACGGATCACCCACTCTCCCACTTCCTCGATCAGCGTGGACTGCTCGGCGACCGAAATGAACTCCGCTGGCGGAATCGTGCCGCGCAGCGGGTGATGCCAGCGGATCAGGGCCTCAAAGGCCGTCTGCTCGATGCCATCCGCCGCAACGATCGGCTGATAGTGCATGTCGAGCTGGTTGAGATAGATGGCAGCGCGCAGTTCGCGGGTCAGCAACCGCGTATAGCGATCATCGACCAGCATGCGGGCGTTGTACGACAATACCGTGCCGCGCGCCTGCTTGGCCTTGTACAGGGCGAGATCGGCTAGATTGACCAGTTCAAGGGCAATGTGCGTGTCGTCAGGCGCCATCGCAATGCCGGCCGTTGCCGATAACCGCATGGTGCGACCGTGGATCTGCGCAGGCAGACGTAGGCGGTCGAGCAACGCCTTCACGGCCTGAACCACCTCACCGCGAGAGGCGCAATCGGTCAGGAGCAACGCAAACTCGTCGCCACCAAGTCGGCCAACGACAGCGCCGGGCAACTCCTCGCGGCAGATACGAACCAGTTGAGCAAGCGCCTCGTCACCGGCCGCATGGCCGAACGTGTCGTTCAATGCCTTGAGATGATCGAGATCCACCATGACGTAGGCGTGACGGCGATCTCCGGACGTCTGGACACGGCGGCGCAACTCATCGAGGAAATCCGCTCGCGTCAGCGCCAATGTGACGGGATCGACCCGACTGGAGCTTTCGGCATGTTCCTCGCCCTGCATCAACGCGAGGCTCTTGCGAACCAGCACAAAGCCGATGACGATGATGAGAAGCAGCAGAAGCGTTTCCGAAACGAGGCCCGCCAACAGGCCCGACTGCCAGGATATGGGCAGCGTACCGTGGAGGACGAACATCAACGCCAGTGCGATGGCGAGGCAGGACGCTGCGAGCACCCCTACGAGCAATGAAACGCGCCGACTGACGCTCAGCGCGGTCTGAAGTTGTTTTCCGAGCGCCATCCTTCACCTTTATGCCTAAGCAGTTTAGGCCGATCTTATGAATTTTTCGCAAACTCCAGGTCGAGATTTTGAACAGACAAGGCAAAAGATCCGCAATTGGCAATTTAAAACTAACCTAAAGAGCAACCTGCCCGTTTTTATTTAACTAGATATCCATGTCCTATTGGTTTCACCTCACCGGGCCCGAATAAAGTTCGGACGGCTTCACCGAAATGAAGCCGTCCGCATCGGCACGCGCCGTCTGAGGGGAGGTGGAGATTGGCGCAGACCGATTGAAATCCGATCGGTTTGTCGGCCTTGCCGTCAGGCAGCCTTGAGAGCAGCCTGATTGGCCGAGCCTTCAGCGATCTTGGTCAGGTTGCCATCGGTCGCCTCTTCTTCGGCAAGGGTTTCCTTGAGGAGCTTGGCGGCCTGCTTCTGGCCGATCAGATCAGCCCAACGGCACATC
The DNA here is from genome assembly GCA_029976075.1 of Pleomorphomonas sp. Classification (GTDB taxonomy): domain Bacteria; phylum Pseudomonadota; class Alphaproteobacteria; order Rhizobiales; family Pleomorphomonadaceae; genus Pleomorphomonas. The sequence continues at coordinate 28,103 of JARKNW010000099.1, read as the reverse complement.
GTGCCGTAGCGAGCCATCTCATAGTGCTCCACTGCCTGCGCAGTGGCGATCAGACCGGCATCAATGGCCTCAGAGCCGGCGAAGGATTCAAGAACCTCCTCGCCCTCTTCAATGATGCCGTCGATGGCCGGACAGGTCTTGCCACGAGCCGGCTTGCCGATGAGCTCGAACACCTGCTGCAGGCGCTCGATCTGGATCTCGGTTTCGTCGCGGTGCTTCTCAAAGGCGGCCTGAAGTTCGGACGACTGAGCGCCGCGCGCCATTTTCGGCAACGCCTTCAATATCTTGCGCTCGGCATAATAGATGTCCTTGAGCATGTCGAGGAAAAGATCGTCAAGCGATTTGGTCTTCATGATGTCACCTCTACGCTGGGAGAAAGGTTGCGGGCTTCCAACCAGCAGCGAAGCGATTTGTTCCAAGCCAGGTGGCGCAAGAAGAGTGCCGATCCTTCTTCGCGTGAGATCGCCCCAGCAGCGAGGGAACAAAAGGCGCGTCTGGCGATTTCGTCATCTCCAGCCTCTGGAGGCCAGACATGCCCTTTTCATCTTCTCCCAAGCTCCCGGCGATCGACACCTTTTGTGTTTTGCTCGCCGGGGGCCAGGGAACGTGGCTTCATAAGGCCGCACCCTTCGCTGACGGCAGCAAGTTGGGGGACTTGCCCCGAGGCGGCACCGCCTTGGTGGCGACAGCCGTGCTCGAGCGATATCGCGAAGAGCACCCCCGCCTTCATACGATCTCTGCCCTGCCTTTCCTGTCGGCGCTCACCTCATGACGCGCCCTGCCCACCAACCGGCAGTTCCATCAATCCAGCCAAATTGGAGATGATCAATGAGCACGACCGGACCCCACTATCCCGAGTACCCCAAGCCGCCGTTTCCCGAGCAGACCCAGGAACTGCCGGGGAGCTTCAAGACAATGGATCCCCAGCCCGACCACGGCGAACAGAGTTGGCGAGGTGCCGGCCGTCTAGAAGGCATGGTGGCGCTGATTACCGGTGGTGACAGCGGCATCGGCCGGGCTGTCGCCATCGCTTTTGCACGGGAAGGCGCCAATATCGCCCTTTCGTTTCTCGAGGAGCGAGAAGATGCCACCGACACCGCGCGCCTCGTCACGGAATGCGGTCGCCGCTGCCTGCAGCTCGCCGGCGATATAGCGGACCCAGACCATTGCCGCGAGTTGATCCAGCGCGTGGTGGACGAGTTCGGCCGGATCGATGTTCTGGTCAATAACGCCGCCCACCAGGACACGTTCGAGAGCCTGGAGGACATTCCTGATGAAGAATGGCAACGGACCTTCGCGGTCAACATTCATGCCATGTTCTATCTTGCGAAGGCAGCGGTGCCGCACATGCAGCCGGGAGCGTCAATCATCAACACCGCCTCCATCAATGCCGACACGCCAAGCCCAAGTCTTCTCGCCTATGCCACCACCAAGGGGGCGATCCAGAACTTCACCGGCGGCCTCGCGCAGTTGCTGGCCGAAAAGGGCATACGCGTGAATTGCGTCGCACCCGGGCCGGTCTGGACGCCGCTGATCCCGGCCAGCATGTCGGGCGGGAAAACCTCGCAGTTCGGAGCCAACTATCCCATGAAGCGACCGGCGCAACCGGTCGAGCTCGCCTCGGCCTACGTGATGCTGGCGGAGCCGATGTCGAGCTACGTGTCGGGTGCCACCGTTGCTGTAACCGGCGGCAAGCCTCTGATCTAACATATCGTTGCGTGCAGAAAGCCCGCGCCATGCCAGCCGAGCGCCGGAGCGCGGGCTTTTTTTCTGTTCCAGGGCAAGAAAGAGTTCGTCGCCGGAACAATCCGCAGGCCAGCTTGTTGTCGGCCAAGAACGGCGCCTTGCGACGCCGGATAGCTGAGGAGGCAAGACGATGGCTTACGGACGAAACGATCGTGATTTCTCTTCTCACGGCCAGGATGACGACCGACGGCGCCTGAGCGGTCGGTGGAACCAGGATGAAGACGGGGGATTCTTGCGCCGACATTTCGATGAGGAAGGCCAAGTCTACGGAGAATATGGCGGCGACCGCCGGCAGGAAGATTACGAAGATCATCGCGACTGGGGCTCGCGCGGCGGCTACCGTGGCGACCCCGATCTGAACCAAGAGAGAAGCGGCGGTCACGCTTATGACTTCACGCACCGGGATCTCGGTCGGTCCGGGTTCGGAAACCAGAGCGGCCGTCGCGCCTTCGAAGGCCAAGAGCGCCTTGGGAATGCCGAGCGCTATGGCGGCCGGTCCGGCGGCGGCCTCTATGATTATTATGGCGACCGAACCAATGAATCGTCGCGTGGTGGGTGGCCTCGGGAAGGTAGCAGGATCGACCGTTACGTTTCCGCCGAAGGGCGTGCGTCGATGGGAGCGGGCTCGTTCCGCGGCAAAGGCCCCAAGGGCTACGTCCGCTCGGACGAGCGGATCAAGGAGGATGTCAGTGATCGCCTCAGCGACGATGATACGCTGGACGCCTCCGAAATCACCGTGGAGGTTTCAAGCGGCGAAGTGACACTTTCGGGGTATGTCGACTCGCGACAGGCCAAGCGAACGGCCGAAGATTGCGCCGAGCAATGCGCTGGCGTTACCCAGGTGCAAAACAATCTTCGCGTTCGCAGCGGCTCCGAGACCGTGGCAGGCTCCACCTCATCTGGCGGACAGTTCACCGACAGGACGAAAACCGCAGGTCTCTAGGGTGAACAATACTTCGCGGGTTCGGTCTGAAGGACAGGTCGGACCTGCGTACTCCGCGCCATGAAAGACGCACTACGCGAATTTATAAGAAATACTGGTTCCCGCGCGTGTTTTCAGGGAATGTGTTTTTTCAAATAGTGTGTCTATGCTGCAGTTGTCATGTGCCCAACTCCACCCTCCGCCGACGACCCACATTGTGAGCAGATGCCAGGAGACGACCTCTCCAGGCTGCAGACGGCCGCGAAGCGCCTGATAGACGCCATTGCCGCCGAGCCTGTACCTGAACGGTTGCGCGAGCTGGCGGTGGAGCTTGGGAAAGCCCTTGAATGCCAACGGGCACGTGGCTCAGCAGAAGATCCGTCGACGTCAGACTGAACGGCAGGTCGATCTGCAAAAAATCCCGCTTTTCAAAGCCGCCACACGACATGGTGCGGCGGCTTTGTTTGCGACAGACCGAGGCGGCGTATCAGCGGCGAGCCGGAAGGCCGGCTTCGTCGCGTGCCAGGAAGATTCGCGTCGTTTGGTCGAGGTGATCGAACAGCCAGTCGGCCATGTCCTGCTCTTCGGCAAGATTCTGTTCGAACACGGGAATTGCCGTGGTGTCTTCGAGAACCGCGGCCGTGGAAATGAGCACCTTGTAGGCGGCGACCTCCATCTGTTCGAAGGTATAGCTCGCCATCACGCCCTTGATGACCTCATCGTCGGCAAACATGCCGCCCAGCGCCTGCCCCAAGGCGGTCGCCTTGCCAAGCGTGTCCTTCATGACCGAAGCACCGCTATCGCGCCCCTCCAGCAGCTTTCGAAGTGACTCGGCCTGGCGTTCAGTCTCGGCTACGTGCTGCTCCATGCGGGCGCAGAGAACGGGGTAGTTCTCCAGGCGCGACAGCATGCCACGCATCATCGTCAGGGCCTGCTCTTCCATAGCGTGGGCGTCACGCAGCCACGCCACATAGTGTTCACGGATATCGTCCATGGGTCTTGCCCTCCTGGGATATGGCGACAAACTCTTCGTCATGCGTCTCGGGGGGAGGAAGAGAGCAGCCTCTCTTTCCATATTCGGTGATCAGCCACGCCCTCGTGGCTGCCGGTCCCGCATCCAGCGGCATGCGAGGAATCCAACCGACAACCGCATGAGAAGTTCCATTCACTCGGCGTCACGAGCCAACCGCGACAGACGAGATTCGCTTCGGCTAGACTTCCTCGCCCATGGCGGCGCGCAATATCTTGCGGCCGCGGTTGATGCGGCTCTTGATCGTTCCGATATCGCAGTTGAGGATTTCGGCGGCGTGGGCGTAGCTTTCCTCCAGCACCACGACCAGAACGATCGCTTCGCGATAGTGGACGGGCAGCTCTTCAAGGGCCTCATCCAGCTCCTTGATCCGGACCTGCCACTCCTGCTGGGCCGAGACCGTGGGCTGCTGGGAGGCACAGTCCTCATCTCCCGTCCGCTCGCGGGCCCGCTTGATGCAGTTGGAATAGAAGCGGTTTCGCATGATGGTGAACAGCCAGGCACGCAGATTGGTGCCGGGCGTATAGCTTGAGATATTCTCGATGGCCCTCACAAGGGTTTCCTGGACCAGATCGTCGGCGTCGGTAGCATTGCCGCAAAGCGAACGCGCAAAAGCGCGCATAGCCGGCAAATATGTAAGAATATCATCGGACATCATGATGCGCTTTTGAGTTTCGAGCCGGTATGGAACCAAGCAGGCGGCTCTGAGTTCGGCCACCCAGCTTGATTGGACGAAACACCCCCAACTGAATTCCTCAGATACGAAACGGTTCCGCCCTGTTTTTCCTTCGAGCGATTTTCATGCGAGCCCTCGGGATGCGCACGAAGCCACCGGGTCAAGCGCGGGAAACAGCACCGCCCGCTGATGGAACTAATCCCACAGCGCAACGTTGATCAGACGGAGCAGAGATGTTGGCAGATGCCATCTCAGCATTCTCCAAAGTCGCCGGTCGGTTGCCGTCTCCCGGCTCCGTTTGACCGGCAGTGACCCCAAACGTCCGAGGAGATCCCGATGAAACTCGCCTCACTTTGCATGGCCACTGTTCTTGTTTTCGGCGGCAGCGCATTCGCCCAGACCACCCCGGCACCATCGGATCCGGCGGCACCCAACGCAGCGCCTGCCGACCCTGCAACGCCGGCTCCAGATCCGGCGGCACCGACGGCGCCGAATGCGCCAGCCGCCCAGCCCGCCCCGTCGAAAGGGGACGTGACCCCCGGGGCCAACAGCTTCACGGAAGCACAGGCTCGCTCCTGGCTTGAGGAGTCTGGCTACACTGATGTGAGCGGCCTTGCCCAGTCGGAAGACGGTATCTGGCGGGGGCACGCTCGTCACAACGGCGCGACAGTCTCCGTAGCCGTCGACTACAAGGGCACCATCAGCGCGGACTGAGGCGCCAAAGCAAAGCCCTAACTACATCAGACACTTGGGAAGGATAGCATCATGAGCACCCATACCCGACTTTACGACAGCTGGTCCGATGCCATGGCGGTGGTGGATCGGCTCCGCGCAGCTCGCATTTCCAACGACGACATCTCCGTGGTTTCGCCCGAAAGCGACGAAAACCGCGTCAGTGACGGGGCGGAGGCCACCGCCGCTGGTTCCGGCATTGGTGCCGTGCTGGGCGGTGGTGCCGGCGCGCTCGCCGGTGTCGGCCTGTTGGCCATACCCGGTCTGGGCCCGATAGTGGCCACCGGCTGGTTCGTTTCGACCCTGGCCGGCCTCGCGGCGGGTGCGGTTGCCGGTGGCGTGGCTGGCGGTATCGTCGATGCCCTCACCAGCTCGGGCATGTCGTCCGAGGAAGCCGAGGTCTACGCCGAGGCAATCCGGCGCGGGGGCACGATGATCACCGTACGGGCCGACGACAGCCAGGACGCCCTGGTTGCCCGCCTTCTGGACGAGACGCCGCCGGTAGACATCGCCGAACGTGAGCGGACTTATCGTGAGAGCGGCTGGACCGGCTACGATCCCGATGTGATGCCGCCGGTCGAGGATCCGTTGCGCCGCCCGCCGGCCTGAACTTCCTCAATCGTGACCGCGAACGGCCAGGACATGAAACTCTCGGCCGGGTCCGACCGACACTGAACGCTGCCGTCCGATCTGGCCCCAAAACCAGGCGGGCGGCAGCTCTCTATGGTCCGTCGGTCGGAGATATGAATGGGATAATGGCGAAGCAAAGCTGATCGCCGAGATCCAAATTCAGCTGACACTCAAAAGCCTTGGCCACCCTTCCCAAATGGTCGGGCAGTCCCGTGAGCCTTGTCCTTGCCGCAGCGACAATCCTCGTCCGAGGCATCTCCGGCCGGACCTTCGGCTTTTTCGCCACCTGGCAACTGGTCATCAACACGCTGGCGACCATCGTCACCTTCCTTACGCTGTTTACGCTGCAGAACTCCCGGAAACGCGATGGCAAAGCCTTGCAGGCCAAGATCACCGAACTGATCCGCGGATCGGAAGCGCGCTACAAGTGCGTCGGCATCGAGAGGCTCGACGAGGTTACGCTTGAGGAGATCTGTGCCAGCCATCCAGAGCCGAAAGCGGAAGATGGTGACGACGGAGCGGTTCCTGGCGGCGCGATTGGCGGACTCAGTTTGACGAGAACATCTCTCTCAACGAACTCTGCCGGGTCTCAAGCCCGCTTCGCGAGAAGGCCGGACGCCAAGGCACGGAAGGCCTCCAGCGCCTTGGGCAGAACCTCTGTTGGATTTTCGCTGGCGGCGACCCAAAGTGCGGCGTTGAGGGCGGCCCCGCTGATGAGCCTCGCCGCGGCCTCCGCATCGAGCGGCATCATGATGCCCTGTTCGATGAGATGCTCCACCGCCTGTTTGGTGACTTGCAGACAGCGGCTCTGGCTCGGCCATTGCGAGGGATCGCCGAGTACCGCTGGACCGTCGAGGAGGACGATGCGCTGGACCTCGGGATTGAGCGCCATTTCAATGTAGGCGGCCCCCTCGGCCAGCATCGCCTGCCAGTCGTCACTAGCCCGCGCCCCAACATCTTGAGCGCGCATGGCCATCTCCGTGTCGATCTGATCGACGACGGCGGCGAGGAGGCCGCGCTTGTCGCCGAAGTTGTGATAGAGCGCACCGCGCGTCAGGCCAACGCTGGCCGTCAGCTCATCCATGGACGCATCGGAATAGCCCTTCTCCGCGAATGCCTTGCGGGCCGCGGCAATCAGTTTGGCGCGGTTCTCTTCCATCGTCTCAATGCGTCGCCTAGCCATCCCCCTCGCCTCGAACTCATATACGCCCCGTATGTGAACTTGACATACGGGGTGTATGCGGATTAATTCACATACGCACCGTATATCAAACAGTGCGACACGAGAAGCTTCCTCGATATCGCGGGAGCAGCCCTCCTCTTGCATTTCAGAAAAGAGACCGACATGGCCCAGCGCGACGCCGTCTTCCCAGCCAACAGGCACGCCCTCTATGAAGAGCATGGCTACTCCGCCGCGATACGCACGGGCGACCTGCTGTTCGTCTCCGGCCAGGTCGGCAGCCGTTCGGATGGTTCCCCCGAACCGGATTTCCGTCGCCAAGTTGAACTGGCCTTCGACAACCTGAAGGCGACGCTGGATGCCGCCGGCTGCGCCTTCGACGACATCGTCGACGTAACGACCTTCCATACCGATCCGGAGAACCAGTTTGGGGCGATCATGACCGTCAAACAGCAGGTGTTCAGTGAACGGCCCTACCCCAACTGGACGGCCATTGGTGTGAACTGGCTGGCCGGCTTCGATTTCGAGATCAAGGTGATCGCGCGGATTCCTGCGAGCGAGCAGACAAGCACAAAGAGCGGGCGACAGTAATCAGAGCGACATCACGCCCGCCAATCCTGCCCCTCGCTCAACATGTCACCGCGAACACCGACGGCTCGCACATGGCAAATGCAGCCTCAAACCTAGCGGCGGGAAGCGATATGCGCCCAACCTGCCGGGCCGCGGACCTGGGCAGGAAAGATACCCGCTGGTATTTGATAGTCGGTGACTTTAGCCTTAGCGGACGGTTGGAACCTTGACCTCGTTCAATCTCGCAAGCCCGGGATTGACCGCCAGATAATCATCAAGGTGAGGATCTTCAACATAGCGGATTTGTTCGTCCGAGATGTTGTAATACTCACCAATCTCCTGGCGTAAAAGCGCGACTAGCCTGTCCACATTCGCATTGAACCGATCACAGAGGGCCTGAGTCCAAAGGCTCGGATCGAGCGGATATAGAGGGTTAAGATAACCAGAGTGCTCGAAGTCCAGTTGATTCCGCAAATCTTGAGCCTTTTCAGAAAGCTCCACGCGGCAAGGTTGGCTCACTCGTCCTTCAATATCAAAGGATGACGCATCGACTGGTCCTACACCGAGCTTGTCACGTGTTGCCGCGTCACCAGCCCAAAGACAGCCACCTGCACCATAATCGAAGAAGAACTTGAGAACGCCTTTCGCCATGCCAAAATCATAACAGCTTTGCAAACAGCAAGAAACGGGCGCAACCAGAGTGCCGTACGATGGCCTATGAAAAGCTCAAGCCGAAGACGTGTGTGTTCTCTCGCCCACCGGAATCGACTGAGAAGGCTCGTAGGTCTCAAGAGCCACGCCAATAAGGAAAATGGCGAAGGCGTTTCAAGAGACGACAGCATGGGCGGATTTCGCCGTCGGCGCGGATGGTACGCTGTCTTGCGATATCTGAGCGCCGAGCGAAAGGTGGAGCAGAAGCGGGAAGCAAGTGGCGACAGCACCACTAACCAATTCTTTCATCTACACTTAATTGATAAAAATGGTGCCTGAGGGCGGAATTGAACCACCGACACTACGATTTTCAGTCGCATGCTCTACCAACTGAGCTACTCAGGCACTTGCCGCGATCCACCGGGCGTTTGGTTGCGTCCCAACGGCGAAGCACGGGCCTTATAGATAGTCCTTGCGAACCTGTCCAGAGGGTTTGACGGGAAAAATCAACTACGCCGGCAAGGAATGGAAAGGCGAGCCATTTCAAGGGTGAAGACCACCCTCCCCACAACAGTCCCGGTGACCTTGGCGCTCAGGAGCGGCCGTCGACGTCATCGTCAGGCATGGGAAGATCGTCGTATTCGACGACCGGGATCGAGTAGGCGCCCTTCAGCCACCTGTTGAGATCGACGTCCTTGCAGCGCTTGCTGCAGAACGGCTTGAAGGCCGGATCGGTCGGTTCGCCGCAGTTGGGGCAGCGGGGGCCCTTTGGCACGACCATCAGGCGATCGCTCCATCAACCCAGCGCGCCCGCACCGGGTAGCGAGCGGATTCGAGCAGGTGAGCCGTCTCGTGCAGCGGCAGTCCCACCACCGACGAATAGGACCCGGCCACCGACGCGACGAAGGCACCGGCAAAGCCCTGAACGGCATAGCCGCCGGCCTTGCCCTGCCATTCGCCGGAGGCGAGATAGTCGGCCATTTCATGCGACGACAGGCGCTTGAAGCGAATGCGCGTCTCGACCAGCTTTTCCCTGAGGCCGGATGGCGTGGCAAGCGCGAGGCCGGTGAAGACGCGATGCGTGCGGCCAGAAAGCAGCGCGATGCAGGCCTCCGCCTCGGCAAAGGTCTCCGCCTTCGGCAGGATGCGGCGGCCGACGGCCACCACCGTATCGGCGGCGAGCACGAGCACTTCGCGACCGGGATAGTCCTGCAGCGGTACGCGATGCGCCGCCACCTCGGCCTTGGCGCGGGCAAGGCGACGAGCCAGGCGGCGCGGCAGTTCGGCGCGGCCGGGAGTTTCGTCGATGTCGGCCGGCAGCATGAGATCGGGCGCGATACCCAGCTGGTTGAGCAGGGCGACGCGGCGCGGGCTCGCGGATGCCAGAACCAGAACAGGACGATTGGTCATCAGGCCCACCCTAGAGCGTGTCTGGCGAACTCCGGTTCGCCAGAAATTCTCTAACTGTTTTCTTCACCGCAATTTCGGACGCAAAACCGGTTCCCACTTTTGCTGAAATTGCTCTAGGCAGCTCGGCATGAAGACAGCCTCCCACACCCCGGATCGTGCCGGGGCGGTCCACCGCCTCCTGTCGCCGCTCACTTGAAGCGATAGGTGATGCGCCCCTTGGTCAGGTCATAGGGCGTCATCTCGACCAGTACCTTGTCACCGGCCAGCACGCGAATGCGGTTCTTGCGCATGCGGCCAGCGGTGTGAGCGATGATTTCATGGTCGTTCTCGAGACGAACGCGGAAAGTCGCGTTGGGCAAAAGTTCCGAAACGACGCCTGGAAACTCCAGGACTTCTTCCTTGGTCATGCGGGCATTGATCCGTTTTCGGGAATTGGTGGCGGATAACTATCCGAAATGCGCCGCAAAATAAACCACCCAAGCCGAAAAACGCCCAGAAAAGCGAGTGGGTAGGCCGTGTTGGTGGTGAGCGGCGCGTCGATCAGCCGTCCTCGGCCACCGCCCCCTCTTCCACCACGCCCTCGCGACGAGGCCCGAAGGATGGTTTCCAGCCGAGTCGCGCCTTGATGCGGGCCATCAGTTGGTCGCGCACGGCACGATACTCGTCGAGGATGCGCTCGCGCGAGCCCGTGGCCAGCGTCGGGTCGGCGGTGGGCCAGTATTCGGCCTCGACCGAGTTGTAGCGCGTATATTCGAGGGCCTTGTGGTAGGCATCCGGGGCGAGCGAGACGATGAGATCGAAGTTGCTGTCCTCGAGATCCTCGAAGGTCTGCGGGCGATGATGAGAAATATCGAGACCGAGTTCGTCCATGACCGTCACGGCGAAAGGATCGAGTTCGCCACGGCGCGCGCCGGCGGAGTCGACGAAGATCTTGCCCGGAAACAGATGACGGGCGATGGCCGCCGCCATGGGCGAGCGCACCGCGTTGAACGAGCAGGCGAACAGCACCGCACCGGGCTGCTTCATCTCTGCCGTTTTGTCCACCTCGTCCGTCATGAGCATCCCATCAGGCAGCCCGCGCTTCCGTTTCAGCCTTTCCAGTGCAAGACGGCGATCAGCGTGAACAGGCGCCGGGCCGTCAGCTTGTCGACGAGGATCTTGTCGGCCAGCTTGTCGGCAAGGATCTGGGCGCCTTCGTCGTGCAGCGCCCGGCGCCCCATGTCGATCGCCTCGATCTGGGTCGGCGTCGACACCTTGATCGCCTCGTAATAGCTGTCGCAGACCAGATAGTAGTCGCGGATGATCCGGCGGAAGGGCGTCAGCGACAGGATATGGGTGGTGACCGGCTCGCCGTCAGCACGGAAGATCTGCAGCACAAGGCGATTGGAGACCAACGACAGGCGCAGAACGAACTCTCCGCCGGGTACGCCGACCGGCTCGAAGGAATTCTGCTCCAGAAGATCGAAGATGGCCACTTGTCGCTCGTGGTCGACCTCACGCGAAATCTGGCCGATCGATGCCGCGTCAAGGGTCACCGAAATGAGGCGCCCGGAAATACTGGCGGTGTCGCTCACGACTGTCCTCCGCAAATTGGTCGTCGAGGCATAGCACGACCGCCCCGCCCCACGAAGCCGGCAAAGGTCGACCCGGACAGGAGTTTTACGCATGCCTCGCTCCGACTGCCAATCATCGTCGCAGCAGGCGCGACACCGCTTGACTCCGTCCCTTCGCGGCAACACATAGCGATCGCGCGCCGGTTTACCGGCCCCTATCATCCATAAGAGCGAGACCATGACGCAAACGGAACGTCACAGCTTCGAGGCCGAGGTTTCCCGGCTGCTGCACCTCATGGTGCATTCGGTCTATTCCAATAAAGACATCTTTCTGCGCGAGCTGATTTCCAACGCCGCCGACGCCTGCGAGAAGCTGCGCTATCTCGCCATCGCCGAGCCGCAGCTCGCCGGCGAGGGCGGCTTCGCGATCACGCTGTCGGCCGACAAGGACAAGAAGACGCTCATGGTCGCCGACAACGGCATCGGCATGAGCCACGACGAACTGAAGGACAATCTCGGCACCATCGCCCGCTCGGGCACCCGTGCCTTTCTGGACGGTCTTTCGGACAAGGCCGAGGGCCAGGCGCTAATCGGCCAGTTCGGCGTCGGCTTCTACTCGGCGTTCATGGTGGCGAACCGCGTCCGCGTCGTCTCGCGCAAGGCCGGCAGCGATGAGGCCTGGGCCTGGGAGTCGGATGGCACCGGCACCTTCGAGCTGACGTCGGTCGACCTTGCCGATGCGCCCGAGCGCGGCACGGTCGTCGAGCTGTATCTCAACGACGACGGGCTGACCTATGCCGAGGAGCACACGCTCGACCGAATCGTCCACGAGTATTCGGCGCATGTGCCGGTGCCGATCCGCTTCAACAAGGGCGAGGAGACCCGCGAGCTGACGGACGGCTCGGCGCTCTGGGTGAAACCGAAGTCCGCCGTGACGGCCGAGGAGTACAAGGAGTTCTACCATCACGTCGCCACCGCCTGGGACGAGCCGGCACTGACGCTGCACTACCGGGCCGAGGGACGGCAGGAATACAACGTGCTGCTGTTCGTGCCACGCGAGAAGCCGTTCGATCTGTTCGATCCGAGCCGCAAGGGGCGCGTGAAACTCTATGTGCGGCGCGTGTTCATCACCGACGAAGCGGAGATCCTGCCGGCCTGGCTGCGCTTCGTTCGCGGCGTGATCGACAGCGAAGACCTGCCGCTCAACATGTCGCGCGAGATGCTGCAGAAGAACCCGGTGATCGAGACAATCGCCAAGGGTGTCACCGGGCGCGTGCTCAGCGAACTATCGAAGCTGGCCGAGACCGACGCCGACCTTTTCCAGAAGGTCTGGTCGTCATTCGGCGCGGTGCTCAAGGAAGGCCTCTACGAGGCACCCGATCGCCGCGACGAGCTGTTCAAGGTCGTCCGCTTCAAGACGACGACGTCCGGTGACGGGTGGCGATCGCTTGCCGACGTGGTCAAGGACTTCAAGGAAAACCAGACGGCGATCTACTACGTCCTCGGCGAGGACGAGAAGCAGGTGCTGGCCTCACCGCATCTCGAAGGCTACGCGGCGCGCGGCCTCGAGGTACTGATCCTCACCGACCCGGTCGATGCGTTCTGGGTCCGCACCGCGCTCGGCTTCGAGGGCAAGCCCTTCAAGTCGGTGACGCAGGGCGAGGCCGATCTCGATGCCGTCAAGCCGACCACCGAAGACAAGACGGAAAAGCCGGGTGTCGAAGTGGCCGGCCTGGTCGCCACGCTCAAGGAAGTGCTGAAGGACGACGTTGCCGACGTTCGAACCTCGGCGCGCCTCGCGACCAGCCCGGTCTGTCTCGTAGCCTCCGACTTCGGCCTCGATCGCATGACCGAAAAGCTGGTTGCCCGCCAGGAAGGCAAGGCAGCGCTCGGCAAGCCGGTGCTGGAGCTCAACGCCGGACATAGCCTGATCAAGGCCCTGGCAGCAAAGGCCGCGGCCGGCGACACGGCTGCTGTAACGGCGGCAGCGCCGATCCTCGTGGGCCAGGCTCGCATCCTGGACGGCGAGGCGCCGAGCGACCCAGCTGCCTTTGCGGCCTCCGTCGCAGCGCTCCTTGAAAAGAGCCTCGCCTGACATGACCAGCAGGGCGGAAAGCACGACTTTCCGTCCTGCTCATCAGCAAACCGGAGATGTTCTTTTTTACAGTTCGTTTTCATTTTCCAACATATTTTTCGCATCTTCTAAATAACCACGCCATCAAAAGTCTAACTACCTTCTAAGTATTTGTTGGATTGTCGGCGGCAATCGTTCTTTAACGTTCATGGAATGTAATCCCTGAGGGCAATTCTGCTTCGGGGGCATTCATGACTATTTCCCTCAAGTCTTCCTTGATGGCGACCATCATCGCGCTGCTGCTCATGACCTGCGGTCTTGGGTGGGTGGCCGTTTCTCAGCTTTCGGCCGCCAACGATCGGATCAGCGAGTTCGCAGATCACAAGCTGCCGCTGGTCAGGAGCCTTGGAGAGATTCGCTACGCGGCGACCCGCCTGCGTGTCCGCTCCGCCCGCCTCGCCCAGATCACCGATGCCGGTGAGCGCCAGAAAGCCAAGGATCTCGCCGATCAGTCGATCGCCGATGTCAACAAGGCGGTGACCGAGTACTCGGGTCTGATATCCGACCTGCCGAAGCAGCAGGAAGTCCTGGCCGCCTTCAAGGCGAACTGGCCGACCTACGTCCAGATGCATAACGACATTTACCAGAAGATGGTCGATGGCAAGGCGGACGAGGCCTCGACGATCCTCAACAAGACGTCGCAACCGCCGTTCAATGCGGTTATCGCTGCGCTGCAATCAGGCATCGACCAGATCAATGCCGATACCGCCGCCGCTCAGGCGGAGGCCGTCAGCGATTACAATCAGGCCTTTGCCCTCACCGTCAGCACCATCGCCGTCGGTCTGGTCCTGGCCCTTGGTGCGCTCGCCTTCGTCTTCTACGGTGTCGTCCGGCCACTTCATCGCATCACGGCGGCCATGGGCGGCGTTGCCAGCGGCAACCTGTCGACTTCCATTCCCTACGCCAACGCCAAAAACGAAATCGGCGAGATGGCTTCCACGCTGAAGGTGTTTCGTGATGGGCTGATGGAGACCGAGCGGCTGCGTCTTGCCAGCGCCGAAGCCGAGACACGCAATCGCGAGCGACTGGTTGCCGAGCGCATCGCCATCGCCGATCGCTTCGAAGCTGCGATGGGCACCCTGTCCGACGGCTTCGTCCATTCATCGAGCGAGGTTGCCGACTCCGCCCGCAATCTGGCCTCCACCGCCGAGGAGACCAGCCGGCAGGCCCAGGCCGTCGCCGGGGCCGCCGAAGCCGCCTCCGAGAACGTGCAGACGGTGGCTGCGGGTACCGAGGAACTCTCAGCCTCGGTTCGCGAGATCACCACTCAGGTGACGCGGTCGGCCGACATCGCCCGAAGCGCCGCCGGGGAGGCCCAACGCTCTACCGACAACGTCAAGGCACTGTCGGCATCCGCGCAAGGCATCGGTGAGGTGGTCGAACTGATCCGGGCGATCGCCGAGCAGACCAACCTTCTCGCCCTCAACGCCACCATCGAGGCGGCGCGGGCCGGCGAGATGGGCAAGGGCTTTGCTGTCGTCGCTTCGGAAGTGAAGAACCTTGCCGGGCAAACCGCCAAGGCGACCGAGGAGATCGCCCGCAAGATCCAGGAGATGCAGGCCGCCACTTCGGTCACCGTCGACAGCATCTCGCTGATCGTTTCGACGATCGGCACCATTCAAGAGGTAACCCAGTCGATTGCCGGCGCTGTCGAGGAACAAGGCGCGGCAACCTCCGAGATCGCAGGCAACACCCACAAGGCAGCCAACGGCGCGCGCGATGTGACCGAGAACATCTCCGGTGTGGGCACCGCGGCCGAAATGACAGGCTCCGCCGCGACCCAGTTGATGTCCCTCTCGGATGCGCTACAGACGCAGGCGGCCAGCCTGAAGGGCGAGGTCGCCAGCTTCGTCAAGGGGCTGAGGGCAGCCTGATCGGCACTGAAAGCACCCAAAAAAGGCGCGGCCAGGGTCGCGCCTTTTTATTTGAATTTCTCGACATTTGGCGCGTTGCCGGTTGACCCGCCCAGGTCTAGCCTCTCCTCACGGACTTGAAGTCCGCGGCAGACAGGAAGAGTGCCATGATCAGGAACGTTGGCTCGACCGATCGCCTCATCCGGCTCATCGCCGGCATCATCCTTCTCATCATCGCCGTGCCCTCGCTCGCCGGAATGGCCTTCATCGGCCTCGGCGGCTGGGCATGGCTCGTCGGCCTGATTGGCGTCGGACTTGTGGCGAGCGGGCTACTCAACTTCTGCCCGGCCTACACGCTGATCGGCGTCAATACCAGCAAGACGGACAAGTAAGACTTACTCGAGGCGGATCGACACGCTCCGCGCATGCCCGCCGAGCCCCTCGACTTCGGCAAGAGCAATGGCAGCAGGGCCGATCTGCTTCAGAGCGGCATGCGGCACCTTGAGAAGTGACGTGCGTTTCATGAAGTCGAGCACGCCGAGCCCCGACGAGAAGCGGGCTGAGCGGGCTGTGGGCAGTACGTGGTTGGAGCCCCCGACATAATCCCCGACCGCCTCGGGCGTGTGGTGCCCGACGAAAACGGCGCCGGCATTGCGGATGCGGCGAAGCATGGCCTCCGGATCGGCCACGGCGAGCTCCAGATGCTCGGGGGCCACGCGGTCGCTCAGCGGCACGGCCCGGTCGAGGCTTTCCACCAGAATGACGGCGCCATAGTCACGCCAGGAGTCGGCGGCGATGCCACCACGCGGCAGCGCCGCCAGCTGGCGCTCCACGGCCTTCTCCACCGCGTCGGCGAGCATCGCGTCGTCGGTGATCAGAATCGATTGCGCAGCCTTGTCATGCTCGGCTTGGGCGAGCAGATCGGCGGCCAGCCACTCAGGGTCATTGTCCCGATCGGCGATGACCAGCACCTCCGACGGCCCGGCGATCATGTCGATGCCGACGGTTCCGAACACGCGGCGCTTGGCGGCGGCAACATAGGCGTTGCCTGGGCCGACGATCTTGGCGACCGGCTTGATGGTCTTGGTCCCATAGGCAAGCGCGGCCACCGCCTGCGCGCCACCGATGCGATAGACCTCGTCGACGCCGGCAAGGCGAGCAGCGGCCAGCACCAGCGGATTGATCTCGCCTCGCGGCGTCGGCACCACCATGACAAGTCGGTCGACGCCAGCGACCTTGGCCGGAACGGCGTTCATCAGCACGCTCGACGGGTAGCTCGCCGTACCGCCGGGCACGTAAAGTCCCACCGCCTCGATGGCGGTCCAGATCGAGCCCAGCTCGACGCCGATGGCGTCGGTGTAGCGATCGTCCCTTGGCTTCTGGCGGGCGTGGTGGCTTTCGATGCGATCGCGGGCCAGCTTCAGGGCATCCATCACGTCCGGCTTCACGGCGGCGACAGCCGCGTCGATCTCCGCCTCGGAAACGCGAAGGCCGCGCTGCCGCGTGTCGAAATGATCGAGCTTTTCCGTCCAGTCGTGCAAAGCGGCATCGCCACGCGCCCTGACATCGGCAATGATATCGGCAACGGCGGCATCGACATCGGCCGACACTTCGCGCTTGGTGGTCAGAAAGGCGGAAAAGCGGGCCTCGAAATCGGGCGCGCGGTCATCGAGGCGGATTGCCACAGGTCTCTCCAGCGGAAAATCGATAAGGCAGGAATGGGTCAGTTGAGGTCGTGGCTCGGCTGATGCTCGGTGGCCCAGGCGGCCCCGAGATCGGTGAGACTTGCCTCGATGCACTCGACGTCGAGCCGCATGGAGCCACCGCCGGCAAACTCCAGGAATACCTGGCCCGACGGATCGTCGTCCTTGCCCTCGAAACGGATGGTGAGCAGACTGACGACGGCATCGGGAAAGTCGCGTCGAATATGCGCCGACTTGACCGCCTCGACGCGCGCGAAATGCAGAAGACTGCGCCGGCGCTCCTTGGTGCGGCCGCCGGCCTTTTCCCAGGCAAAGCGGTTGAGCTCGATGGTGAGGCGATGCTCCGCCGGCCGCCAGACGATGTCGCCAACCTTGCCGACGGCGTCCTGCGCGTGGGCGGAAATCACCTTGAGGTCTTCGGCGTCGAGGGCCGCAAGTTTCAACATGTCCATGGAGGGTTGTCCGCTCCTTCAAAGGCGGCGGATACAAGGAAAACCTGCCCCGCCGAGGTTGCCTTGAGATAGGGCGGATGAGGCGGCGAAGCAAGGCTTCGTCGCCGTCGAGACCGACGAAACAGGTCGGTTCGCTTTGTCAGGCTTCGCCAGCCATGACGTCGACGAGTTGGTCGAAGGCCGTGCCCCAGCCTTCATTGAAACCCATGTCCTCATGCCGCTTGCGTGCCTTTGCCGTGGCATGCATCAAGTGAGCGCGATACCGCGTGCCGTCGTCTTCCTCGGCAAAGGAAAGATCGGCGGTGAAGACGAAATCGGTATCGCTCGTCGGCTGGGCGTGCGGCCGAAAGCCACCGGTGAGAGCCGACGTCCACACCAGCCGCTCTTCAGGCTCGATCAGCAGATAGCAACCGGCGCCGGCGACCTCGATACCCTCGGGCGAGCGCATCACCGTCGCAAAGCCGCCGCCGGGCTGGAGGTCGACCTCGCAGCTCACGACGCTCCACGGCGGCGGGCAGAACCACTTCATCAGCAGATCGGGTTCAGTCCAGGCCCGCCACACAAGGCGCCTTGGCGTCGAGACGACGCGCTCAAGCAGGAGGTCAAGTTCGGGATGGAAGGCGTCGATGGCAATCATGGCGTCCAGTCCTCCGCAGGAGGCCATTATGCCGGAGACAGCGGCTATAGCAACTTTCCCTTACGGCCAGCAAACAGGAACCCTATGGCGTCAGCTTGTAGACGATCATGCCGCTTGCCTGGGCAAAGTCGTCATAAAGCCGGCGGGCAGGATTGTCCTCGCGCGTATGCCAGTAGAGGCGGTTCCATCCCTTGACCTTCGCCAGGCCCCGAATGTCCTCTATCAGCGCTCGCCCGGCGCCGTGGCCGCGGCTTTCGGGCGCGACATAGAGATCCTCGAGATAACAGTGCGGCGTCAGCGCCCAGCTTCCCTCGTGCAGCAGGCAGACCGCGAAGCCCACGACCACATCGTCCACCGTCGCGAGGCGGCAGAACACAGGGCTCGTCGGATCGAGTACGCGCGCCCAGGTGTGGGCGGTGACTTCGTCCGGCACCGTTGCATCGAGATGGGCGAGATACCCCGCCCAGAGGCGCCGCCAGGCGCCTTCATCGCTCGCTTCGGCCTCGCGGATCACGACATCCATGATGGTCAGCCGCTGATCCGTTCGATGACCGCGCCGCAACGGCCAATCTTGTCTTCCAGCCGCTCAAAGCCACGATCGAGGTGATAGACGCGATTGATCACCGTCTCGCCCTCGGCGGCCAGACCGGCGATGACCAGCGACACCGAGGCGCGCAGATCGGTGGCCATCACCGGGGCACCCTTGAGCCGTTCGACGCCCTCGACGGTGGCGACCTGCCCTTCCAGGCTGATGCGCGCGCCGAAACGAGCCAGCTCGGCCACATGCATGAAGCGGTTCTCGAAGATGGTTTCCGTGATGCGAGCCGTGCCGCGCGCCCGGGTCATCAGCGCCATGAACTGAGCCTGCAGATCGGTGGGGAAGCCCGGGAACGGATCGGTGACGATATCGGCCGCGACAATGCCGGCGCCGTTGCGCCGGATGCGCAGGCCGCCGTCGGTTTCCTCAATTTCCGTGCCGACCTGGCGCAACACCTCGATCGGTCTTTGGAGCAAGGATGCGTCAGCACCTTCCAGCAACACGTCGCCGCCGGTCATCGCCACAGCCATGGCATAGGTGCCGGTCTCGATGCGGTCGGACACCACCCTGTGGCGGGCACCGCGCAGGCGATCGACGCCTTCGATTACAACGGTCGACGTACCAGCGCCGGAAATCCGCGCGCCCATGGAAATCAGGCACTGGGCGAGGTCAACGACCTCAGGCTCGCGAGCCGCGTTCTCGATGATCGTTTCTCCCTTGGCGAGGGTCGCCGCCATCATGATGACGTGCGTGGCGCCAACGGACACCTTTGGGAAGACCACGCGGTTGCCGACAAGGCCGCCCGGCGCCTTCGCCACCACATACCCGCCTTCGACGTCGATCTTGGCACCGAGCCTCTCGAGCCCCATCAGGAACAGATCGACTGGGCGCGTGCCGATGGCGCAGCCGCCGGGCAAGGACACGCGCGCCTCGTGCATGCGGGCCAGCAGCGGCCCGATCACCCAGAAGCTTGCCCGCATGGTGGAGACCAGTTCATAGGGAGCGGTGGTGTCGGTAATCGATCGGGCGGTCAGAGAAACGGTCTGGCCGGTGAGCAGCCCCTCGCCCTGTCGCTTGCCGTTGACGCCATAGTCGACGCCATGGTTGACCAGGATATTGGTAAGCTGCCGCACGTCGGCAAGCCGCGGCACATTCTCGAGAGTCAGCGTCTCGTCGGTCAAAAGACTGGCGATCATCAACGGCAGAGCCGCGTTCTTGGCGCCGGAAATCGGAATGATGCCGTTGAGCGCGTTGCCGCCAACGATCCTGATCTTGTCCATCTTCACCTCAGACCGGCAACGCCGGCAATCTCGTGTTCTGTCGGGCGCGGTGCGTCACTCGGCACCGGAGTCATCCGGCTTGCCGGCATCGGGCCGAGCCGCGGCAAGTCCGGCCCGCTGGTCGGCCTCGCCGGCGCGGCGACCGCGCGCCTGCGCCTTGCGCTTCAGAAGGTTCTCGCGCAGCGCCTCGGCGAGTCGTCTCTCCCGCTCCGCCTTGGCATCGCGCCCCGCGCCGCCCTTTGCCGTACCATTGCTCGCCATGATGACGCGTCTTCCTTTTCCGGCCTTCCTTGCGATCCTTTTCTTCGCCTTTCAAGGGATTTTGTCGGCAAAGCCGGCTTTTCCCTGCGATCGCCACGCATCGCGATCCGGCGGCCACTTTTTTAGCGGTCGATTTCCTCTTCTATGGGGTTGCGTGGTGGGCAGAACTATGGCAGGAGAACGCCCGTCCACGACGAGCGGCTACGACCGCCTCCAAGGACAAACGATGCTGCGGTAGCTCAGTGGTAGAGCACTCCCTTGGTAAGGGAGAGGTCGAGAGTTCAATCCTCTCTCGCAGCACCATTAATCCCTTGAAAACACGACGGATTGAGACAGCCGACTGTCAGTCTTACTCGCTTTGCGCGCTTTCGGGCGGCGCGTGCGCCGGGGAGCGATCCGATGGTGGCTCGGTCAGTTCTTTATGCTGAAGAAGATCTCGCTGCCATCGTCCCCTTCATCAGGAGGCATGGCTTCGATGACGCAGCCCTTGAGGCGGATGCCATTGCTTTCATAGCAGTAGCTGCCCTCGGCGCAGACATACGACGTGTGGCTTTCTGCCTCGAAGATCAGTTGCGTGGGCGGCCCCCACTCCTCGCCAGGGGAGAGGGTCGCCTGATCGTCCTCGAGCGCGTGTATCTTGGCAATGATGCTGGCTGTGCAACCGGCGTCGGCCGTCTGGCTCCACGCTACGGCGAAGCCAACGGTGAGCAGCGGTAGCAGGATGACGTTTCGCCCCATCACGTTTCCCCGATGTTCCCCGGCACTCTCAAGGCGGCAAGCCCCTCACCCTGACCATCGTGCGTAGCGTCCAAAGCTTCGCATTGTCAATCACAAGTCGAGAGCCATGAGGCGGTTCATCTGTCCGGATAAGGTCGGAGAAGCCCTGTCCCCGCCTTCTTTGTTGCTTCCCAGACCACCGCAGCTGGATGATCTGGCAGGACATGCCGCATGGATTCAGTCCCTTGCACGGCTTCAAGCCGTCGCAGCAAACCGGATTTCGTCGCCTGCCCGAACGCCTCTCGTTGTGACCGGGGAGCCGATAGCCTTGCGGATATCGTCCGCGATCTGGCGCTTCAGCGCGTAGCGGCGAAGCGTCTCCGCGCGCTTTTTCGAGGGAATCTCCTCGACCTGCTTGAAATACGTTCTCAACGGCAGAGCGAACTCGCCATCATCGCGCATCTGTCCCCCGAGATCGATCCAGAGGCTATCGAAATCCGCCTTGACGTCGCCGGGGTTGTGGCGCCCGGCCAAGATATGCTGCTTCTGCGACGGGGCGAAGATGGCCGACGCACCAAAAACCGATGCAAGTGTCTGTGCCGCTTCCATTGCGAGATCGCGTGGACGGAACTGATTGAGATCCTTGGTTACCTCGCGCGTGAAATCCCTCGCATCCTGTCCTCCGGCACCTTGCATGGTGCCGATGACGAAGACGCGCTGGCCATTCCGTTGACAGAAGCTACCGGAAACACAGCAGATCCGCCGCAGATCCCGACGGAGCTCGATCAACACCTCGCCTTCCTTCATGTTGGCGCGGCATGCCGTGAGAACCAGATCATACTGCATACCGGATCGGCCATGAAAGATGGCGATGGGGTCCTCGGTTGCGCAGAGCTGCAGCACCCGCAATCCGGCATCGCAAGACAGCATGAGCCTGTAATGATCGAGGATACATTTCAGACGGTCCCGCCTTCGCCAGTTGCGGCGCATGTACTTACGAAAAGGCTTGTCGGTGATGAAGGCGTGATTGGCGATGTAATGGCGAAGCGGTTCCGTAGCTTCGATAAAGTGGAACCATCGAGACGTCGAGCGCCACGACAAGAGGCAACGAAGCAGGAAGTGGGTCCGGCGCCGTATGGCGCTGCTCCGCGCCGGTACATAGAGCCGTGACGCGTGCTGAAGGCACAACCGGAAAAATGATGATGCCATGATTTCTGATCTTTGTGCCCAGGAAACCTGCTCAACGGCTCGTTTTCATCGAGAACCGAACGGCACGCTCGCGTCAGCGGCGTTACCGGGCAGGCTTATGGTTTGCCTGCGTTGACCTACCGTGGAGGTTTTCAGGAGGTTCGGTCGAGCGTGCCCCACAGTCGCGACGTGAGTATTGCCGACATGGCAAAGACGCCGCGGACTTGGCGGTCTCGTTGTCAAGAGAGATAGAGTTCAAGGCTCATTGAGCCCATCTCTCCGACTTCGTATCGGAATCCATTTGCCCGAACGCCTCGCCGTGTCTGTCTCACCGCCACGGACTCGCCTTCAAGGTAGTTGGCAGGGCGACGGGGCCGAGCAGCCGCTGAGCTCAAGACAGGGCAAGACTTCAACCAGGGATACGGATCCGACACGCGGTGGCATTCCGCTTGCTACAATCACTGCGAGAAATTCGATGTGTATCAAAGAAAGGCATTTCAAATGCTTGATCGACGCAGGGAGCGCAGAGGCCGTACCTATTTGGGAGGCCAGGTTGCATTCAATGATCGCTGGTGCACCATCGACTGTCTGGTGCGAAACATGTCGCGGAGCGGCGCTAGGCTGGAGTTCCCTAACACGGTGCTCGTACCCAGCGATGTCGAGTTGCTCATTCCCCTGAGAGGGCACAGCCGTCGCGCCCATGTGATCTGGAAGCAGCCCAAGGCGCTAGGGATCTCCTTTCTGGACGAGGACACTGGCACAGTCGTTCCGATCGAAGTTGCCCGTCAGATCCGAAAGCTGAAGGCTGAGCGCGACATGTTGGCGCGACGCGTCAGAGAACTCAGCGAGTCGTCAATATGATCCGGATGATCCGGTGGGCCCTGACGTTCATCGCGAACAGGCTGCTTTTCATGGCTATCCTTCTGCTCGCCTTGAACACCTATAGCCAAACCTCAAGCTGCCAATACGGCAACTATCAAGGAGTCTCGCGGGCGCTGGCCGGGATACAAGATGCTTACAAAGCTCTGAGCAACTCATTCCGCTAGCCAAGTCGTATCCTCTCTCGTTCCACGGGTAACGGAGGGCTGGATTTCACTGGCAGCCGGTCGGCAAGTGAGGCAAAATACGTTTGATTTTTGACAGTGTTCAGGGACACGGCTTCGCCACCAGGAAAATCAACCCGGGAAACGGGCGCGGGTGGTGATCAGGCTTGTTCCTACAACTTGATGTTTCGGGTGGGGGATCGTTTGACCGAGAAGGAACGTCTGGATACGATTGTAAGTCTTCTCGAAGAGAAGCAGTTCATCTCGGTCAAGGACTTGACCGAGCATCTTGAAGTATCACCCGCAACCATTCGCCGCGACATCGCGAAGCTTCACAATCTCGGTCGCGTTCGAAAGGTGTTCGGCGGAATTGCTCCTTCTGCGGAGCCGACTTCCCAGCGCCTTGCCGCTCGCCCCTTTTCGGCCAACCGCGTGTTGCACATCGAGCGCAAGGCGGCGATCGCGGTGGAAGCCGAAAAGCTTTGCAAGGACGGTGACAAGATCATCGTCAATGGCGGATCCACCTGCTTCGAGTTTGCCAAGCGGCTCGGCTATCGCAACTTGAGCATATTCACCAACTCAATGCCGCTGGCATCCGCCCTTTACGAGAATGGTGTTTGCAACTTGGTGATTTCCGGCGGGGCCGTGCATAGAGAGCCGGGCATCGTTTTCTCTCCAAACAGCAGCGAGTATGAGTATTACGCTTCAAAGTTCTTTCTGGGTACGCAAGGAATAAGCCCGTTGGGCCTTTACGAGTCTCATCCGCTTCTCGTCAGAACCATTCAAGCCCTTCAGGAGCTGGCCGACGAGGTCGTTGTACTGGCGGACAGCAGCAAGTTCTCGATTCAGGCGCGGCATATCGCCATGCCGCTGGCTCGCGTCAGCACGCTCATAACCGACGATGGCATCACTGAAGCGGATCATCGCATGCTGGAAGACGCAGGCATCTCGGTGATCATCGCCCATGTGGACAATGCATCATAACGCGTCGGTCGCTCGTTCGTAGCGGCTTGGATCGACAGTCCGAAATGAATACCGCCGCTGCCACCGGGATCTGTCACCACATCTGCCCGCTGCTCGACGGGCTATGAGGGCTAGTGGCGCGCCATACTAAACGCCAACGATCGACGTCGAGCCTGCATCAAAGGCATACCGGAGGTATGTGAAGGCGATCATGCTCATCAGCATGTGGCGATGCTGGCTTTGCCACGTACGCCCATCGAAATCATCGAGATGAAGTGTGTTGCAAAGTTCAGCCAGGGCTTCCGCGCTCTTCGTCGCGGCCTGGGATACGGCAGACATCAGACGAGGAGAAATCTCCAACCGCGGGCCGATCAGATAGTTCTTCTTCTCGCCCTGCGCTTCACGCAGCTCCAGCACGTTCGCTTCCACATCGGATCGGGCGTCGTCGGCAAGGTTCTCAAAATCCTCGGGCATATCCGCGACCCAAGCCAGACCGCGATTGTTCAGACCGCGACACAAGCCCCAGAACTGATCGTTGCCGCTTCTTATCACGACCGTTCCGAAGTCAACGCCGAGAGCCAGAAGCCGGTCGATCTGCTGCAAAGCGATTTCGTCGTGCGAGACCGAGCGCCGGAAGACATCGGGCACCTCCGCCTTATCGAGGCGCGCAGCGTCGGCCAGCCACTCCTTCGGCAGCAAGAGCCGCAGCCCGATCGGAATGGCGACTTCATGGCCAACCAGCGTCAAGGCGACGACCTGCCTGACCACTCCCTTCTGATTTCCGCCAGACTCTACCGCACCTGTCGCGCCGACCGCATGCGCGCTTGCTCCGGACAGGAAGGCGTTGCCGATCACCAAGATCGAGTCCCGCCCGCCGGCCATTGCGTTGGCCTGGCGCGCGAGTTCATCGCACAGGGGCTGATGATCCCATACCCCGCTTGCGACGAAGTGCCGCAAGCGGTCGTATTTTTCCGTGCGCGAGCCCTGTGCCAGAAGAAAGCTGGCCTTGCCCATCGGGTCGAGCAAGGACGCCACGTAAAGCGAGCAGACCGACCGGCGCGTTTCAGAGGTAAGCAACGACAGAAATGGCCGTAGCCATTCCTGAAGCCTTTGTTGTACTTCCATGGTGCGTTCTCCGCCGCGAACAGTTTCGCGCGGCCGGTCTGAGAACACCCGGCAGTCCTGCGCGGCGGCCAATCAGGAGCGCTGTCCGTAATAGGCGTTCTTGCCGTGCTTGCGTAGGAAATGACGGTCAAGCAGCGTGTTCTGCATCGGGGGCAGTGCCGGGTTCAGAAGGCGCGAGAACAAGCCCATATAGGCAACTTCCTCGAGCACGACCGCGTTTTCAACGGCGGTGCCGGCATCCTTGCCCCAGGAGAACGGGCCATGAGAATGCACCAGCACCCCAGGAACCTGGCGAGGCTCGATGCCCCGCGTCCGGAATGTCTCAACAATGACGTTGCCGGTCTCAATTTCGTATTCGCCCGCGATTTCCGCATCGTGCATCAGCCGCGTGCAGGGTACAGAACCATAGAAATAGTCGGCCTGCGTGGTGCCATAAGCTTCGATGTCTCGCCCCGCCTGAGCCCAGATGGTGGCGTGCCGCGAGTGCGTGTGGACAATGCCGCCCAGCGTCTCGAATGCCCTGTAGAGAACGAGGTGCGTCGGGGTATCGGACGATGGCCGCAGATTGCCCTCGACCACCTTGCCTGTTTCGAGGTCGACAACAACCATGCTGGATGGCTTGAGCTGATCGTACTCCACGCCGGAGGGCTTGATCACCACCAGACCGGCGGCGCGATCAATGGCGGAGGCGTTGCCCCAGGTGAACGTCACCAATCCATAGCGCGGCAGCGCCATGTTGGCCGCGTAAACAGCTTCCTTCAGGTCTTCAAGCATCGAATCCAGCCTCCCGCATGCGATCTTCCATGAAACGTCTGGCTTTGATCAGTTCAGCCACCGGCTCTTCCGCCTTCTCGGTCCACATCTCGATCAGGAAGGCGCCGCGATATCCTAATCGCCCAAGTGTACGGAATACTCCGGTAAAGTCGACACAGCCTTCGCCGAACGGAACATCGCGGAACTGACCGGGGAAGGTGTCGGTTACCGCCTTGGTATCCTTGAGGTGGATGGCGGCGACGCGATCAATGCCAACCCCAAGTTCGGCCGGAACGTCATTGCCCCAAGCGGAAAGGTTGCCGACATCCGGATAAACCGTGAACCAGGGCGACCGAAGCTTTTCGTCCCACGTCTTCCAGACACTGATCGAGTTCATGAACGGGGTATCCATGATCTCGACGGCCAGCATCACCTGCGCGGCGGCGGCACGTTCGACCGCCCAACGCATCCCGTCCTCGAATCGAGCGATGGTACCCTCATCCTGCTTCTCGTAGTAGACGTCATATCCCGCGAGTTGGATCGTGCGAATGCCGCAGTCGCGGGCAAGCCGGATGGCCTTGTCCATCACATTGCGCGCGCTTTCGACAATGGCGGGGTCGTGGCTGCCGAACGGAAAGCGGCGGTGGCCTGACAGACACATCGACGGCACGGGAATACCGGTCTCAAGCGTAGCTCGCACCAAAGCCAGGCGTTCCTCGGTGCTCCAGTCTAGCCGGGAAAGGCGGAGATCGGTTTCGTCGACCGACATCTCGACGAAATCGAAGCCACAGGCCTTGGCAAGCGCCAGTCGTTCCGACCAACTCAGCCCAGCCGGAAGCGCCTTCTCATAGATGCCAAGGGGATGGCTGCGCATCGAATGTCTCCAGTTATCAGTCGTGTCTCAGAGAGTGGCCGGCAGGCGGTCGAGGGCTCCGGCGAGTTGCAGGAAGCGCTGGTACTTCTGTTGGTAGGGTTCGGCAAGGGCGAGGTTGGGCTCGATCACGCTGGCGGCCGGACACATGGCATTCATCGCCTCGACAAAGGACGGATAGACGCCCGAGCCGACGGCGGCGGCGATGGCGGCGCCGAGGCAGCCGGACTGCTCGACGTGCACGACCTCGATGGGCAGCGCGGCGATGTCGGCGACCATCTGCATCCAGGGACGGGATTTCGCCGGGCCGCCGGTCAGGCGCAGCTGACGATCGCGCCCCGACAGGGCGAGGATGCGGTCGAGATGCACCTGCTGGGAGAAGCAGATGCCCTCGTAGACCGCCTGCACCACCTCGCCGAGACCATAGGCGTTGGCCAGGCCGTAGAAACCGCCGAGCAGGTTGTCGCCGAGGTTGGAGGAGAACAGATAGGGCAGGAACTGGACGGGCGTCGACGCCGGGGCAATGGAGGCGAGCAGCCGGTCGCATTCGGCATAGGGCTTGTCATGGCCGGCCATGAAGGTCCGCACGAACCATTCCAGGTTGGAGGCGTTGGTCGGGCTGCCTTCGTGGACGAAGTAGCGGCCGGGAATGCAGTAGCGGCCCCAGGTATAGGGATAGTCGCTCACCGGGATATGGTCGTCGATCCAGGTGACGATGGTCCAGGTGCCCATGGTGACGTTGATGCGGCTGTCGTCGGCAAGACCGGAGCAGACGGCGGCGGAGACGACGTCGAAGAAGCCACCGAACACCGGCGTTCCCGCCTTGAGGCCGGTCTCGGCCGCGGCGGCGGCGGACAGGCCGGCCGGGCATTCGGTGGAGCCGACGGGCACGGGCATGCGTTCGCCGATGTCCTCGATGCCGAACAGGGCGAGCAGCGCCGGATCGTAGGTGCCGGTGTTGACGTTGAGCAGGTTGCTGCCGGAGATGTTGGTGACCTCGCATCCGAGATGGCCGGTCATGCGATAGCGGATCCAGTCGTGGGCCATCAGCACGTGGCCGATGCGACCGTAGGCTTCGGGGTCGTTGTCCTTGAACCAGCGCAGGATGGCGGCGGGGTGGCTCGGCCAGAGCTGCTGGTAGCTCATGGGATGGATCTTCTGCGGCACGCCGGCGGCCTTGAAGGCACGGACCTCGGGCATGGCGCGGTTGTCGGAGGAGATGATGCCGTTGCGGAAGGGCTTGCCGTCGCGGTCGACCAGATAAAGGCCCTTGCCATGGGCGGAGAAGCTGATGCCGGCGATGTCGGCGGCGGGAACGCCGGTGCGACCGAGCAGGTCGCGGATGGTGCCGCAGACCGATCGCCACATGGCGTTCATGTCGCGCTCGCTCCAGCCGACGTGCTCGGCGATGGCGGCGTCGTTCATCGACGAGACGCCGACTTCCCGACCGGCCTCGTCGTAGAGCCCGCTCTTGATGACGCTGCC
>JARKNW010000095.1 GCA_029976075.1 Pleomorphomonas sp. | reverse complement strand
AGACCGGCAAACGTGTTGAGGTCGCTGCCGCAAAGCCCGACGTGCTTCACAGCAACCAATACCTCCCCAACTCCGGCTACAGGCTCGGATACCTCGTGAAACGAGCTCAAACCCGAACCGTCGATCTTCAATGCACGCATGGAAACAGTCCTCTTGTCCAAGATTCGGCCGACCGGGCGGAGCCGCCCGGTCCGGTCCATAACGCGAATGGCTTGCCGGCGGTCAGCCGCGCTCGGCGAGCGCCAGGGCCAGGGCGATGATGGCGCCCTTGGCGATCAGCTGGATGTCGATCGACACGTTGAGGATGTTCATCCCGTTGTTCATGATGCCGAGGAACATCACGCCGATGATCGTCCGGGCAACCGAACCGTTGCCTCCCATCAGGCTGGTACCGCCGAGCACCACCGAGGCGATCACGTCGAGTTCGGTGCCGAACTCGCCATAGGTGGCCGACGCCGTGTGGACCTGCGACGACTGGATGATGCCGGCGAGCGCCGCCCCGAACGCGGAGATGGCATAGAGCCACATCTTGGTGGTGCGGGTGCGATGGCCGCTCAGGAAGGCGGCGCGCTCGTTCTCGCCGATGGCGGCGACGCAGATGCCGATCGGCGTCATCTTCTGCAGGAAGATCACCAGCAGCGAGACGGCGATGAACAGGTAGATCGAGAAGGGGATTCCGGCGATGGAGCCCGTGCCGATGAAGGTGAAGCCGGGCTGGTCGCGGATGCTGTGCAGGTCGGGACCGCCGAGCAGCAGCGCCGAACCGCGCACGATCGACAGCATGGCCAGCGTGACGATGATCGGCGGCAGGCCGAAGAAGGCGATCATGGCGCCGCTGACCATGCCGACGGCGACACCGGCCGCCAGTCCGGCCGCCAGTACCACCGGCAGCGGATAGCCGGCCTCCATGGCGAAGAAGGCGACGACGCCCGACAGGGCCAGCACCGGGCCGACCGACAGGTCGATGCCGCCCGTCATGATCACGAAGGTCATGCAGGTCGCCATGATGCCGACCATGGCCACCTGCCGCACGATGCCGACCAGATTGTCCGGCTTGAGGAAGGCAGGCTCGATGATCGAGAAGACCACGACGAAGGCAGCGATGGCGAGGGGCAGCGCATGCGGGGCCAGACGCGTGGCGATATTGGGAGAAAGGGCGCTCATCATTCGGCTCCGATTTCGGCCACCACCTGGGCCATGCTCATGTCGGCGGCGTCGTGGATCGACCGCAGTCGCCCCGACACCATGATGCCGATACGGTCGGCGACGGTCATCACCTCCTCGAGGTCGGAGGAGACCACCAGGACGGCGGCGCCCCGATCGCGCTCGGCGCGCAGGATGGCGTAGATCTCCGCCTTGGCGCCGACGTCGACACCGACGGTCGGCTCGTCGAGGATGATCACCTTCGGGCCGAGCCGCAGCCATTTACCGACCAGCACCTTCTGCTGGTTGCCGCCCGACAGGTGGCGGACCAGCTTGCGACCGTCGGCCGGCTTGACGCTGAGGTCGTCGATCGACCGGCGCGAGGCGGCCTCGATGCCCTTGCGGTCCAGCAGGAACAGCCGCCGGAACCGGTTGAGCGTGGTCATGACCAGGTTTTCGGTCACCGTCATGCCGAGCATCAGGCCATCGCGATGGCGATCCTCCGGCACGAAGCCGATGCCGCCGGCCATGGCTTCGCCCGGCGAATGGAACTTGACCGGCTTGCCATCCACTTCCACCGTGCCGGCGTCGCACGGCTCCGAGCCGAAGATGGCGTGCATGAGCTCGGTGCGCTTGGACCCGATGAGACCGGTGATGCAGAGGATTTCGCCGCCGTAGAGGTCGAAGCTGACGTCGCGGAACATGCCGCGCCGGGTAAGCCCCTTGACCGACAGCCGAACCTCGCCGTTGCCGCGCGGATGGCGGGCCTCGTGGGCAGCCGCCGAGCTTTCGCGGGCGAGCCGGTCGCCGACCATCATCTCGATCACCTTGGCGCGCGTCATTTCGGCGACATCGGCCTCGGCGATCACGCAGCCGTCGCGCATAATGGTCATGGTGTCGCAGACCGTGAAGATCTCGTCGAGCATGTGGCTGATGTAGACGATGCCGACGCCACGGCTCTTCAGAAGGCGGATGGTGTCGTGCAGGCGCCGGACGTCGGACGCCGCCAGCCAGCCGGTCGGCTCGTCCATCAGCAGCACCTTGGCCTCGAGCGCCAGCGCCTTGACGATCTCGACTTCCTTCTGCTTGACGGTCGGCAGTTCGCCGACCACGGCGTCGAGATCGAGGTCGATGCCATAGCGCTCCAGCAACGCCTCCGCCTCGCGCCGCTGCGCCTTGACGTCGACGAGACCCAGGCGGCGGGTCGGCTGGCGACCGAGGAAGATGTTGTCGAGCACGCTCATGGCCGGCGCCATGTTCGAGTGCTGGTAGATGCACCCGATGCCGTGGCGGATCATCTCCTCGGGGCGACCGAGCGGCAGTTCGGCGCCGTCGAGCGTCACGCTGCCCGAGGTGGGCATCACCGCGCCGGTGAGGATCTTGATCAGCGTCGACTTGCCGGCGCCGTTCGAACCGATCAGGGCGCGGACCTCGCCGCGCATCACGCGGAAATCGGCGTTATTGAGGGCGGTGAGGTTGCCGTAGACCTTGGTGAGGCCGCGCGCCTCGACCAGCGAGGGCGAGGCGGCATTGGGGGTGGCTGCTGCGGGCATCTCAGGCCTCCTCGGCGAGGTTGGCGGCAAGGCGCTTCTGCCGGCGGACGGCGAGGAAGCGATCGTGGCCGACGGCGATCAGCAGGATGACGCCGGTGAGAATCTGCTGGACGAACTGGGAGATGCCGAGCAGCGTCAGGCCGATCAGCACCATGCCGAGCAGGAAGGTGCCGATGACCGGACCGGCGAGACCGCCGATGCCGCCCGACAGGCTGACGCCGCCGATCACCGCCGCGGCGATCGCGCTCATCTCCATGCCGAGACCCAGCGATTCCGTGGTCGTCGACAGGCGGGCGATCATCAGGAGCGCGGCGAGGCCGGCGCAGAAGCCGCAGATCGCGTAGGCGATGATGACGGTGCGCCCGACGTTGATGCCGGCGAGGCGGGCCGCCTCGGCGTTGCCGCCCACCGTGAAGATGTCGCGGCCGAAGCGGGTGCGATTGAGCAGGAAGCCGAACACCACCAGCGTCGCGATCATGATGAAGAAGGACAGCGGGAACCAGGGCAGCTCGACCAGCGAGGAAAGGCCGGTGGCCGAACCGATGTCGAAATAGGTGTCGAGCCCCATGATCCAGGGATCGTTGAGCGGCGTCGTCGCCAGCTCGGGCACCAGCTGGCGCCCGGAAATGGCGTAGACGAGGCCGCGATAGGCGGCGAGCGTCGACAGCGTGGCGATGAACGGCTGCAGGCGCAGCTTGACGATCAGCGCCCCGTTGAGCGCGCCGCACAGCGTCGCCACGATCAGTGCCGCGGGGATGGCGAGATAGCCCGGCAGGTCGAACATCAGCGTCATGTCGAAGGCGACCATGCCGGCCAGCGCCAGCACGGCGCCGACCGACAGGTCGATGCCCCGCAGGAGAATGGGGAAGGATTCGCCGATGGCGAGGATGGCAATGAACGAGAATCCCGCCATGAGATCCTCGAAGTTGCTCGCCGTCGCAAAGTTGGGCGCGAACGCGCAGAAGAACGCCAGCACTGCCAGGAAGAACAGGACTACGGCGATGAATGCGGATTGGACACGCATTGCGGACCTATGATCGGGTTTTAGCTTCAGCTTGGCTGACGGATGGTGCGTTCGGCTGTTACGTCAGCCGGCCGCCCGGCGGGGCTCTCGGCCGCTGCGGGGCTTGCAATCGAGGCCGACGGGCGGCCGATCGCGTCGCGCTCAGTCTGGTCGGATCCGGGCAACCTAGGCCACCCGGATCGTGCTTGAAAGTGCGGCTTGCCGCTTACCAGCGCTGCGACGGCTGGATCTGGCCCACCGTCTCCTTGGTGGCGATCACGAAGGGCATCAGGAGCTTGCCCTGCTGGCCGAAGGCGGAGGCGTTGACGAGACCGGAGGTCAGCACCGTGGCGGCGGCGGCGGCGAAGCGCCCCTGCTGGAACACGTCGGTGTACTGCGTGCCGCTCAGCTCGCCCGCCTCGATCGAGGCCAGCGCGTCCTTCTCGCCGTCGTTGCCGAAGATGACCATCTTGTCGAGGATGCCCTTCTCCTTGGCGACATCGACCGCGCCGAGCGCCATCGAGTCGTTGACGCCATAGACGCCGGCCAGGTTGGGATTGGCGGCGATGATGGTCGACAGCACGTCCTGCGCCTTCTTGCGCGACCAGTCGGCGACCTGATCGGCGACGACGCGGATGCCGGGATGATACTTCTTGAGACCCTCGACGAAGCCGTTGGTGCGCTGGTCGCGGATGACGATTCCCGGAGGAGCGTTGAGGATGGCGACATCGCCCTTGCCGCCCATCTTCTCGCCCATCACCTTGGCGATTTCCATGGCGCCGTAATAGTGGTTCATCTCGACGTGCGCGGCATGGGCCTCGGTGGCGTCGATGTTGAGCGTGATGACGATGATGCCCTTGCGCTTGGCCTTCTTGATCGACGGGGCGAGCGCCACGCTGTCGCTCGGCTGCAGGAAGATCACCTTGGTGCCGTTGTTGATCAGCGTGTCCATCAGGCTGACCTGCACCTCGACCTTGTTCTGGCCGTCGAGCTGCGTGTAGTCGACCGTCTGCTGGGTGCTCAGCACCTCCTCGATGCCCTTGGACCAGCCGGCCGAAACGGTGTGCGGCTGGATCTGCAGGAAGGCCATCTTCACGCGCTCGTCGGCGCGGGCGGCGGCGATGCCCATGGCACCGGTGATCGGGTCGATGCCGGCCATCAGGCCGGTCGCGGCGCCCGTCAGGGCGGCCGAGCCGAGGGCCATGGACTTGAGGATGGAGCGGCGATCCGCCAGCATTCTGCTATCGTCTTTCTGGGTCATGTCTCTCTCCCTAGATATTTCGTTTCTCGCCTTGAGGGACCTCAACGCGCGGGTCGCACGGCGCCGCGCACCGCCGTATAGACGGCGTAGACGGATGTCGACGCCGTGATGAACAGTCGGTTGTTCTTGGGGCCACCGAAGCAGAGGTTGGCCACCGTCTCCGGCACGTGGATGATGCCGAGCGGACAGCCGTCCGGCGCGAAGATCTCGACGCCGCGTGCCGTGGAAACCCAGAGATTGCCGTACTCGTCGAGGCGGAAGCCGTCCGGCACCCCTTCCTCGACGGTGATGAACACCTTGCCCTCGCCGACCTGCCAGTCGTCTCCGAGCGGAAACGCCATGATGTGGTGGAAGCCCGCCGCGTCATGGGAGGCGGAACTGTCGGCGACATAGAGCGTCCGCTCGTCGAGCGACAGGGCGAGGCCGTTCGGCTTCAGCATCGAGCGGATCTTCGCCTCGACCTTGTGCGTCACCGGATCGACGCGATAGACGAAGCAACCATCCTGTTCGGACGGCGAGCGCTTGCCCTCGTAGTCGGTCATGATGCCGTAGGTCGGGTCGGTGAACCAGACGCTGCCATCGGACGCCACGATCACGTCGTTCGGCGAGTTGAGCCGCCGCCCCTCGAAGGCGTCGGCCACCACGGTGCGCCGGCCGTCCAGCTCGAAGCGGACGACCGAGCGCGTCAGGTGCTCGCAAGCCAGGAGGCGGCCGGCGGGATCGATCGTGTGGCCATTGCAGTTGTTGGCCGCATGATCGAGGACGCGGACGCCGAGGTCGGGAATCCACTGGTACATCCTGCCCCGTGGAATATCCGACCAGATGAGGAAGTCGCCCGTTGGAAAATAGGCCGGACCCTCGGTCCAGAGGTGTCCCGTACTCAGTGTCTCGAGTGGGCTGCTTGGCAGCACGAGCTGCCAAAGACGCTCGTCGAGCGCGGTTATGCGTTGCTGGCTCATTGGCACGTAGGCCCTTGTCTTTGCGATTTCCTCAGTGTCATTGAAGCAAAGATGCAAAGGCCGCGACAGCGCAGGTTCCACCTCGTTTTTGCGGGAACCCGCAAAACTTGACGCGCTTTCGCGCTAGCTTCCCCGCAGGTCTGCGCCGACAATCGACACGTTTTACAAGAGGCTTCCATGCTGAGTCGCGCCCCGTTCGATCTGCAACGCATCATGGCGGTCCTGAAGTCGATCACCGGCCAGCTCGACCTCAAGTGCGTCGTCCAGGCGGTGTCGACGGCGGTGAGCGACATCCTGCCGCACGACCACATCGATGTGGCCCTGATGAACGCCGACCGCACCATCGTCTCAACCTACGAGGCGGGGCTGCACACCGAATGGGACATCGAATCGCGCGGCACGCGATCGGTCGCCGTCAGCCCCATCCGCTCCCTCTTCATGGGAGAGATCGACCACATCATCACCGCCGACGCCCAGGCCGACCCTCGCTTCCACTTCGAGGGCGCCTGGTCCAAGCCGATCTTCGACGCCGGCCTCAGGGGGCGCCTGCACGTGCCGGTGCTGGTGGAGGGACGGATCATCGGCGCGCTGTCCTTTTCGACCCAGGTGCCCGACACCTACAGCGAAGCCGATCTCGACAACGCGCGGATCGTCGCCGACATCCTCGCCGCCTACATGTTCGCCCTTCAGCAAAGCGATCTGGCCGCCCGCCGGGAGATCAAGCGGGTGGAAGCCGAGGCGCGCGCCGAGGGCCTGCGCATCGGCGCCCGTCACCTCACCGAGGAACTGGAAAACGCCCGGCAGGCCATCGGCATGGACCTGCACGACCAGACGCTCGCCGACCTCTCGCGCATCTCGCGCAACCTGAAGCGTCTCGAGGGCAAGACCAACCTCCGGGGCAGCGAGCTGCAGCCGATCCAGGACGACATCTCGCACTGCCTCACCGAGCTCCGGGTGATCATCGACAACGCCCGCCCGTCGGTGCTGCAGTTCTTCGGTTTCTCCGAAGCCATCGAGGCGGTGCTCGACCGCTATGCCCGCGCCTCGGCCAAGCCGCTGGTCTGCCGGCTGAGGGACGAAGGCTGCGCGGCCATCGACGCCCTGCCCCCCAACACCCAGGTGGCGCTCTACCGCATCGTCCAGGAAGCCATCAACAACGCCGGCCGCCACTCCGGCGCCTCGACCATCGAGGTGCAGGTGTTTTCCGACGAGTCGGGCATCCGCATCACCATCGTCGACGACGGCTGCGGCCTGCCCCAGACGCCCGGCAAGCGCACCGGCGGCCTTGCCAACATGCGCACCCGCGCCTCGCTGATCGAGGCGGACCTGACGGTCACCTCCGGCGCCGAGGGCATCGGAACCCAACTGAGCATCACCATTCCGCTAGCCCGGCCCGTTGAGCCGGCGCGAGTCCGGGAGGCAGAATGAGCACCTATCTGATCGCCGAGGACGATGTGCTGCATCGTGGCTTTCTGCGCGAGGTCATCGCGCTCGGCGAGATCGACTGCGAGCACGTCATCGAGGCCGAGAACGGCGAGGATGCCATCCGCCTTTCCCGCGAGCACGAGCTCAAGGGCGTCATCCTCGACCTGCAAATGCCCAAGAAGACCGGCGTTCAGGCGGCCAAGGCCATCTGGGCCGAGAACCCGGCCATGCCGATCATCTTCTGGTCCAACTATGCCGACGAGGCCTATGTGCGCGGCGTCGCCCGCATCGTGCCGGCCGGCGCCACCTATGGCTACCTTCTGAAGACGGCCTCCAAGGACCGGCTGCGGCGGGCCATCCAGTGCGTGTTCGTCGAGGGGCAGAACATCATCGACCGCGAGGTGCGCGGTCTTCAGAAGCGTGGACAGAAGGGCTCGGACGAGCTGACGGAAGTCGAGTACGAGATCCTGCTCGACATCGCCATCGGCCTGACAGACCAGGCGATCGCCGCCCGCCGCAACATGTCGATGCGCTCCGTCCAGGGGCGGTTGCAGCAGCTCTACGCCAAGCTCGGCCTCACCTCCCTGCCGCTGATGCCGGACGGACGCGCCGTCTTCAACAGCCGCTCGCGTGCCGTGGCGCTCGCCCTGTCGAGCCGCATCATCAACTCCAAGACCATTGAGATCGCCGAGTCCGAGTACCAGCAGGACCCCGACCGAGGCCTGAAGGGCTGAAGCAAACGCAAAAAGGCCGGCTGGCGGATGACGCCAACCGGCCGAGCACGGATATGCCCTCCCGCTACATCAGCAGGTTGGGCAGGAACAGCGATATCTGCGGGACCAGGATCAGGATCGCGACGAGGATCAGGATCGTCGCGATATGCGGCAGTGCCTCGATCAGATACTCGTCGATCGAGCAGTCGAGGAGACCGCAGACGGTGAACATGGCGACGCCGACCGGTGGCGTCATGCCGCCGAAGGTCACCATGGTCATCATGACGATGCCGAAGTGCACCGGATCAATGCCGATCTGCGTGACGATCGGCAGGAAGATCGGGGTGAGCAGCAGCACCAGCACCGTGGCCTCGATGAAGCAGCCGGCGATCAAGAGGAACAGCACGATCAGGAACAGGATGATCGTCGGGTTGTGCGTGAGGCCCAGCATGCCCGAGGCGATCGCCTGCGGCGCCTGATCGAAGATGATGGCATAGCCCACCATGCCCGAGAACATGATGATCAGCACGATGAGGCCGTTGTCGGTCACCCCGTGCAGCAGTGCCTCCATGGCGCCCTGCCAGGTGAGCTCGCGGTGCAGCAGCACGCCGACCACCACCGCGTAGACCACGGCGAAGGCGCCGACTTCCGACGGCGTGAACACGCCGCTGCGGATGGAGACGAGCAGCGCCACCGGAAAGAACAGCGCCCACTTGGCATCCCATACGGCGGCCCCCACCGCCGACCAGCTCGGCTTGCTGGCCGTCGCCGAGCGGTAGCCGCGCTTGCGCGACACCAACCACACCGTGAACATCAATCCGGCCATCATCATCAGGCCGGGAATGACGCCAGCCAGGAACAGGCGGCCGATGGAGACGTTGCCGACGAAGCCGTAGAGGATCAGCCCGAGGCTCGGCGGGATGGTGGCGGTGATCAGCGACCCGACGGCGATGGTGGCGGCGGTGAACCCCTTGGAGTAACCGTTGCGCACCAGATCGGGGCCGAGGATGCGTGCCTCCATGGCGGCATCGGCGACCGCCGAGCCGGAGACGCCGCCCATCAGCGTCGACAGCACGATGCAGACCTGCGCCATGCCGCCCGACATCCAGGAGACCAGCACCTCCGAACATCGGATCAGCCGGGAGGTGATGCCGGTCTTGTTCATCATGTGGCCGGCCAGCACGAAGAAGGGCACGGCCAAAAGCGGGAAGCTCTGCGAGGCCGAGGCCACCTGCTGCACGCCGATCGACGACGGCATCACGGCGGATATCGCAAAGAATGAAAAGCCGGATATGCCGATGGCGAAGGCCACCGGCGCCCCGACGATCAGAAGGCCGAAGAACAGGCCGACCAGAAGCAGCATTTCGCCGGTCATAGTTCGCTCTCCCCGGCGGCGGCCAGCGTCTCTTGCTTGGTACGGGTCGGTGTGAAGATGAGAAGGGGATTGCCGCCCGACGCCGTCCTGAGCGCTTCGATGATCTGCCCGACCAGCGTGATGGCAAGCAGCAGGCAGCCGATCGGCACGGCGGCGGTGACATAGGCATAGCTGATGCCGCTGTCGCCGAACTGCCGCTCGAGGTTGAGCATCACCAGCTTGTAGCCGAGGTAGGAGAGCGACAGCAGGAAGGCGAGGATGACGAACCCCGTCGCCAGGTCGAGATAGACCCGGTAACGGGGCGAAATCCAGCGCACGAACAGGTCGACGGCGATCAGGCCGCGCTTGCGCATCGCCATGTCGGCGCCGATGAACGATGCCCAGACGAACAGCAGCTGCGCCACGTCCATCGACCATACGAGTGGATATCCGAACCAGCGCATGACGCCGGCCATGAAGACGAGGCCGACCATGGCCGCGAGCAGAGCTCGGGCCACGACGGACTCCACGCGCATGATCAAGGATGACATAGCGCAGGCTCCAGTTTCAGTTTTGCTTGCTTTTCACTCTGGCTTACTTGGCGAGAAGGGCGTCGACCTGCTTCTTGAGGTCGGTATAGCCGAGCTTCTCGTAGACGCCGGCCGTTGCTTCCTTGAACGGCGTCACGTCGATCTCGTCGATGGTCATGCCGGCCGCCTTCATCTTGGCTTCGATGTCGGCGATGGCCGCCTCGGTGCCGTGCGAGGCGACGTCGCCCGACTTCAGAGACTCTTCCTTGAGGATGGTCTGCAGGTCGGGCGGCAGCGCGTCGAACCAGGCGGCCGAGGTGACGAGACCGGTGATCAGGTTGAAGTGGCCGGTCTTGGTCAGGTACTTGGTGACCTCATAGAGACGCGAGCCGTAGGCGGCCGGATCCTGCGCCTCGACGGCGTCGATCACCTGCGTCTGCAAGGCCGAGTAGACATCGGCCCAGGCCATCGGCGCCGGCGTCGCGCCCATCGCCTTGACGGTCTCGGTCCACACCGGCGCGCCAGGCGTGCGCATGCGGACGCCCTGGAGATCGGCCGGCACCTTGATCGGCTTGTTGGTGAGGAGATGCCGCTCGCCCTGCCACCAGTTGAAGGACAGAACCTGCAACTGGGCGCCGTCGTGCAGCTTCTTGGACATGTCGTCGAGCAGCGGCGAGGTCACCACCTTGCGAATGCCGTCATAACCCGAGGCGAGATAGGGACCGGAGAGCACGCCGAAATCCTTGACGAACACCGCAAGACGGCCGCCGTCGACCACCACGGCGTTGCCGGCGCCGGCGCGCGCCTGCTCCAGCACGTCCTCGTCCTTGCCGAGCTGCGAGCCGGGGAACAGGCGGATGGCGAGCTTGCCGCCCGACCGCGCCTCGACATTCTTCTGCAGATCCTCGAGGCCCTTGTAGAGCGGATCATTGGTGGTAAGCGCCGTGTTGATGTTGAGCGTATAATCTGCCGCCGAGGCGACGCCGAGCGACGAGGCGGCAAAAGCCAGCCCGCAGGCAGCCGCCAAGGCGGCCCGAGACATGAATCCCATGGGTTCCTCCCGAACGATACGGCGCGCCATTCCTCCACGCGCCTCGTTGACGAGTAGTATGGTAGACGTCTAGAATGGCGACGGCAATCAAAAACTGAAGGTCGGTTGTTCTGCGATCGGCCTCATCGAGAAAGACGCGATTGCCGGGATGGAGGCGCGCTTGCGGCAAGCCAGCCCGTGGCCGGCCCTTTTGATAGTGGGCGGCGCGGGGAAAAGCGTGTTTGGTGCCGGAAGCGATTGTCGCGCCCCGAATCCGGGGTGCGGCGAAATGGGAGGTTGCTAAATGTCCAGGGCTGCAGGCCAGTTCACCCTTCATCCCGACCGGCTGTTTCCGGCCGATCCGGCGACGCGTGCCATCGCCCGCGAGCTCTACGCCGGGGTCGCCAGGTTGCCGATCATCAGCCCGCATGGCCATACCGATCCGGCATGGTTCGCCGACAACCAGCCCTTCGCCGACCCGGCGACGCTGTTCGTGATTCCCGACCACTACGTCCACCGCATGCTGTATTCGCAGGGCATCCGGCCCGAGCAGGTCGGCGTGCCCCGGCTCGACGGCGGCCCGGTGGAGACCGACAAGCGCAAGATCTGGCGCATCCTCGCCGAGAACTTCCACCTCTATCGCGGTACGCCATCCCATCTCTGGCTGACCCATGCCTTCGAGACGGTGTTCGGCATCACCGAGGTGCCCTCCAAGGACAATGCCGACCGGCTCTACGACATCATAGCCGAGGCTCTGGGTAAGCCGGAGTTCCGGCCGCGCGCCCTCTACGAGCGCTTCAACATCGAGGTGATCGCCACCACCGAGAGCCCGCTCGACGATCTCCGCCATCACCGCAAGATCCGCGAGAGCGGCTGGAAGGGACGGGTCGTCACCGCCTTCCGGCCAGATCCGGTGGTCGACCCCGCCTTCACCGGCTTTGCCGACAATCTCAAGACGCTCGGCCAGCTCACCGGCAAGGACACCGCCACCTACAAGGGCTATCTCGAAGCGCTCGCCGACCGCCGCCGCTATTTCATCGAGGTGGGCGGCGCCACGTCGACCGACCACGGCCACCCCACTGCCCACACCGCCGACCTCTCAGCCGAGGACGCCGCCGCCCTCTATGACCGCGTTCGCACCGGCGGCGCGTCGGCCGAGGATGCCGAACTGTTCCGCGGGCAGATGCTGACCGAGATGGCCAAGATGTCCACCGTCGACGGCCTGGTCATGCAGATCCATCCTGGCGCCCGCCGCGACCACAATCCGGAGATCTTCAGCACCTTCGGCAAGGACAAGGGCGCCGACATCCCCGGCCCCACCGGCTATGTCGAGGAACTGCGCCCGCTGCTCGCCCGCTTCGGCAACCGCGCCGACCCCACCATCATCCTGTTCACGCTCGACGAGACGGTCTATTCGCGCGAGCTGGCACCCCTTGCCGGCCACTACCCCGCCCTCAGGCTCGGCCCCGCCTGGTGGTTCCACGACAGCCCCGAGGGCATGCGCCGCTACCGCGAGCAAATGACCGAGACGGCCGGCTTCTACAACACCGTCGGCTTCAACGACGACACCCGCGCCTTCCTGTCGATCCCGGCCCGTCACGACGTCGCCCGCCGCGTCGATTGCGGCTTCCTCGCCCGCCTCGTCGCCGAGCATCGCCTCGGTCTCGACGACGCCCACGAGGTGGCGCACGACCTCGCCTATCGCCTCGCCAAGAAAGCCTACCGGCTCTAGATCGGGACGCGTGCCATGTCTGATGTGACGCCCGCCGCAGCCAACCGCCTCGGCAACGCCCGCCTCGCCAGCCTCCCCGCCGCCGTCGCCCGCCCGGCCTATGACCGGGCCAAGGTGACGCCCGGCATCGTCCACCTGGGGCTCGGCGCCTTCGCCCGCGCCCATCTCGGCGTCTATACCGACGATGTGCTGGCGGCCGGCAGCCATGACTGGGGCATCGTTGGCGTCAACGTCCGCTCGCCCGACGTCGTCGCTGCCCTGAAGCCGCAGGACGGGCTCTACACCCTGCTCTGCCGCGAGAACGGCGCCGACAAGCTCCGGGTGATCGGCGCCTTCCTCGACGCGATGAATGCCGCCACCGAACTCGACGCCGTACTCGCGGCGATGACAAGGCCGGAAGTTCGCGTCGTCACCATCACCGTCACCGAAAAGGGCTACTGCCACGATCCCGCCACCGGCCGCCTCAACGAGGCGCATCCGATGGTGACCGCCGATCTCGCCGACCCCATGCATCCCCGCAGCCTGCCGGGCCTGATCGTCGAGGCGCTGCGCCTGAGACGGGCGGCTGGCGTGCCGCCCTTCACCGTGCTTTCCTGCGACAACCTGCCACAAAATGGCAGGATCACGAAGGCGGTGGTTACCCGGTTCGCCGCACTCCGCGACGCCGAGCTCGGCCACTTCATCGCCGACAGCGTCGCCTTTCCCTCTTCCATGGTCGACCGCATCACGCCGGCGACCAAGGACCCCGACCGTGCCGCCGTCGCCGCCGGCCTCGGCCTGACGGACGCCTGGCCGGTGGTGGCCGAGCCCTTCCGCCAGTGGGTGATCGAGGACCGCTTCCCTGAGGGACGCCCGGCCTGGGAAAAGGCCGGCGCCATCCTGACCGACGACGTCCACCCGTTCGAGACGATGAAGCTCCGCTGCCTCAACGGCGCCCACTCGACGCTCGCCTACTTGAGCGTGCTCGGCGGCATCGAGACGGTCGCCGACGCCATGGCCGACAAGCTGCTGCCCAGGGTGATCCGCCGTCTCTGGGACGACGACCTCATCCCCACCGTACCGCCGGTGCCGGGCACCGATGTCACCGACTACACGCACGACCTCGCGGCGCGCTTCAGCAACCCCGGCATCCGCCATCTGACGCTGCAGATCTCGTCGGACGGCTCGCAGAAGCTCGGCCCGCGCCTTCTCGCCCCGGCGACCGAACGCATTGCCGCCGGCAAGATGCCCGAGGTGGTGCCGCTCGCGGTCGCCGCCTGGATGGCCTTCCTGCGCCAGGGCGACGACCGGGGACGCACCTGGACGGTGGGCGACCCGATGGCGGCTCGCCTGACGACCATCGCCGGAGAATACGCCAACGATCCGGCCTCGCTTGCCGAGGCGTTGTTCGCGGTGACCGAGATCTTCCCGGCCGCCATTGCGGGCAACGCCGCCTTCCGCGAGGCGACGGCCGACCATCTCAAGAGCCTCATCGCCCATGGCGTGCCGGCCACGCTCTCCGCTTTCCTCGGCCGTTGAGGCCCACCGTTTCCCTGGAGTATTTCCCATGCAAGAGACCTGGCGCTGGTTCGGCCCCGATGATCCCGTCAGCCTTCAGAAGGCCCGGCAGGCCGGCGCCGCCGGCATCGTCACCGCCCTCCATCACATGAACCAGGGGCAGGTCTGGACGGTCGGCGAGATCGAAAAGCGCAAGGCGGAGGTGGAAGCCGCCGGCCTCACATGGTCGGTGGTCGAGAGCATCGGCGTCGGCGAGGAGATCAAGACCCGCACCGGCAACTACCGGGAAAAGATCGACAATTACAAGCAGTCGATCCGCAACGTCGCCCGTTCCGGCGTGAAGACCATCTGCTACAACTTCATGGTCATCACCGACTGGAGCCGGACCAACCTGATGTTCAAGCTGCCGAACGGTGGCTATGCGCTCCGCTACGATCGTGTGGACTTTGCCGCCTACGATCTGTTCGTGCTGAAGCGCAAGGGCGCCGAGGCGGACTACAGCGAGGCCGAGATCGCCGCCGCCAAGGCGCGCCTTGCCGCCAAGAGCGCCGACGAACTCGCCGAGCTCGAGCGCAACCTGATCGACTGGCTGCCGGCCCGCGACTTCGCCTACACCCGCGACAGCTTCCGCGACATGCTGCAGCTCTATTCGGAAATCAGCCCCGCCGACCTCCGGGCCAACCTCGTCGAGTTCCTGCGCGAGATCACGCCGGTGGCCGAGGAGGAAGGCGCCCGCCTCTGCATCCACGCCGACGATCCATCCTTCCCGATCTTCGGCCTGCCGCGCGTCATGTCGACGGCCGACGACGTCCGGCAGATGTTCGCGGCGGTGCCTCAGGAAGCCTGCGGCCTGACGCTCTGCACCGGCTCCTTCGGCTCCAACACACGGAACGATCTCGTGGCCATGGCCAAGGAATTCGGCCCGCGCATCCACTTCG
The DNA here is from genome assembly GCA_029976075.1 of Pleomorphomonas sp. Classification (GTDB taxonomy): domain Bacteria; phylum Pseudomonadota; class Alphaproteobacteria; order Rhizobiales; family Pleomorphomonadaceae; genus Pleomorphomonas. The sequence goes on along the minus strand of JARKNW010000095.1, from coordinate 7,314 downwards.
TCCACTTGCGCAACGTCAAGCACGAGGCGGACGGCTCGTTCTACGAGGCCGATCATCTCGGCGGCGACACCGACCTGATCGGCGTGGCCGCCGCCATCCTGAGCGAAGAGGATCGTCGTCGGTCCGTCGGCCGCGCCGACGCCGAGATCCCCTTCCGGCCCGACCACGGCCACCTGATGGGCGACGACATCGGCCAGAAATCCAACCCGGGCTATTCCTTCGTCGGTCGCCTGAAGGGCCTCGCCGAACTGCGCGGCGCCATCAAGACCATCGAGGCCTTCCGGAGCGGCCGCGTCTCCTGACGCGGCTTCGTGGGGGCATCGGCAACGGCGACGAAGCCCCGGCTTTCGGTATTTGCTAAAGAGGTGTATCGAGAGGCAGCGGCTAACGCCGGAAACCCGAAGGACGTGAGCGCCACACTCGTTTTGCGCGCTGAACCAAGGGCTTCACCAACCGCCGCGCCTCAGGCATTCCGCTGGACGGTTTCCATGGCTTATGCCATGGTAGTATCTCACTTGGAGAAACGAACGTGTTGCCAACTGCCGCCACCGGGTATGAGCTCGATCCCAAGCAGCCGATCGGTGCCCAGGTCTACGGCCTCCTCAAGCGGATGATCATCGGCCTCGCGTTCAAGCCCAACGAGGCGTTGAGCGAGAAGGAGCTGGCCGCCCGGCTCGGCGTCAGCCGCACGCCGGTGCGCGAGGCGCTGATCCGCCTTGCCGAGGAAACGCTGGTTGACGTCTTTCCGCAGCGCGGCACCATCGTCTCGCCCATCCGGGTCGCCGAGGTGATGGAGGCGCAGTTCCTGCGCGAGGCACTGGAAGCCGCCGTCGTCCGCCGCGCCGCCGAACAGCCTTCGCCCACGCTGATCCGCGACCTGTCGCGTCTCATCGACGACCAGCGCCACGCCGCCAGCCACGGCTCGCCGGAAGACTACATGCCGCTCGACGAGGCTTTCCACCGGACGATCAGCGAAGGTACCGGCATGCCCCGATCCTGGCGCCTCATCCAGAGCGTCAAGGGACAGATGGACCGCGTGCGCTTCCTGAGCCTGCCCAACAAGGCGCACATGCTGCTGCTCACCGATCAGCACGCCGAGATCTTCAAGGCCATCGAGACGCAGGATCCCGACCGAGCCGAGGCGGCCATGCGCCACCACCTCAAGGAAGTCCTGAAAACCATCCAGGAACTCGCCGCCCAGATGCCGGCGATCTTTGCGTGAGCCGACGTCGGTAGCGGAGATGGATTTGACCCGGAGAGCCTCGGAGGCGGCCTGAACGATGGCGGCCGGCGTGGCGCGACGGCGACCGTCGACAGTGACGATCGCCGCGAGAAACCAGACGCCGCAAGCGGTTAACGCCATCACCATCCGGGTAACCGCGTAATTGACTCGCCCCGCCGCGATCCGCCATGCATTGAACATGCGAATGAGATGCAAAAGCGATCTGCGGCCGGCCATCCTGCCGCTGTCGGTACTGGGGATCTGGCTGATCGCCTCCTCGGCCGGCGTGACCAATGCCTACCTGCTACCCTCGCCGGGACGCATTGCCGAGGCAGCCGCTGAACTCCTGAGCGACGGAGAGCTGATCCGGCACATTGCCGCCAGCCTGTGGCGCGTGCTGTTCGGCTTCGCACTCACCGCCTTCCTCGCCCTGCCGCTGGCCTTTCTAACCGGCCTCTTCGCGCCGCTCGGCGGTTACCTCAGCTGGGTCCTCGAAGCGCTGCGCGTCACGCCGCCCTTGGCGCTGGTGCCACTGTTGATTCTCTGGCTCGGCATCGGCGAGGCTTCGAAGCTGACCATCGTCGTGCTGGCCAGCTTCTTCCCTGTCTACATGAACGCCCTCGCCGGAATCCGCGAGGCCGACGGCAAGTTGATCGAACTCGCCCGCACCCTCGACCTCACCCGCCGGGAAACGGCGCTGCACGTGCTGCTGCCGTCGGCGCTGCCCGGCATCGTCAACGGCCTACGGCTCGGCTTCGGCTACAGCTGGCGGGCGCTGGTCGGCGCCGAGCTGGTCGCCGCCTCGGCAGGCCTCGGCTACCTGATCATCGACGCCAGCGAGATGGCCCGCACCGACCGCGTCTTCGTCGGCATCTTCGCCATCGCCGCGCTCGGCGCGCTGACGGACTGGCTGTTCCGCCGCGCCGCCGCCCGGCTGATGCCCTGGCGTACCGATGCCGGCCGCGTCAGCGGACTGGAGGGCTGATCCCGTGTACGGCCTGACCATCACCGGCCTCAGCCGCCGCTTCGATATCTCCGGTCGCTCGATCGACGCGCTTGATGGCATCGACCTCTCCATCGCCTCCGGCGAACTGCTGGCCGTGGTCGGCCACAGCGGCTGCGGCAAGACCACGCTCCTGCACCACATCGCCGGGCTGCAACGCCCCGATGCCGGCACCATCGCCTTCGAGGGCGCCGACGGCCCGGCCACCAGCGCCCGCTTTGGCATGGTGTTCCAGGAGCCACGCCTGATGCCGTGGAAGACGGTGCGCGGCAACCTCGAACTGGCACTGAAGCGCATCGCCACCGGCGCCGAAGCCGAGCGCCGGATCGCCGACGCGCTGGAGATGGTCGGCCTTTCCGGCTTCGCCGATGCCTGGCCGCACCAGCTCTCGGGCGGCATGGCGCAGCGCGTGTCACTGGCCCGCGCCCTCTGCCGCGAGCCGGACATCCTGCTGCTCGACGAACCGTTCGGTGCCCTCGACGCCCTGACGCGCAGCCGCATCCACGGCGAGTTCGCCGCCATCCGGCTGCGCCGCCCGCTGACCACCATTCTGGTCACCCACGACATCGCCGAGGCGGTGCGTCTTGCCGATCGCGTGGCGATCATGCAGGCCGGGCGCCTCACGGCCCTCTTCGATATCGACCTTCCCCACCCTCGCCCGCTGGCGGCGCCCGGCCTTGCCGAGCAGGTGGCCACCATCACCGCCGCCGTTCTCGGCGACACCGTTCCGCAAGCATAAACAACCCGCCAGGAGAACCGCCCATGCTGAGATCGCTCGTCCGTTCCGTCGCCGTCGTGGCCATGGCAACCCTTTGGGCCGGCAGCGCCTTCGCCGCCGAGCCGCTCAGGGAAATCAACATCTCCTACGTGGAATCGCCCTTCAACCTGCAGACCATCATCATGCGCAAGCAGGAACTGCTGGAGAAGGAATTCGCCGCCGACGGCGTCAAGATCAACTGGCACAACATCACCTCCGGCGCCCAGCAGACCCAGGCGATGGCCGCCGGCTCGCTCGACATCGGCGGCGTCATGAACACCACCTCGGTGCTGCTCGCCAATGCCGGCGGCAATCCGGTGCTGATCGCCGCCGGCGTCAGCCGCCCGGCCGAGACCTTCGCCATCCTCGGCAAGGCCGGCGGTCCGAAGACCATCGAAGAACTCAAGGGCAAGCAGGTGGTCGGCCCGCGCGGCACCGTCCTGCACCAGATTCTCGCGGCGGCGCTCGCCTCCAAGGGCATGAGCCTTTCCGACGTCGAGTTCATCGGCATGGACCTGCCCAAGGCGCAGGCCGCCCTCGTCGCCGGCCAGACCGACGCGGCGCTTTTGGCCGCCAGCCTGAAGATCAAGGCGGAAGCGGCCGGCGCCACGGTGATCGCCACCGCCGACGGCCTCGTCAATCCGGTGCTGGTGATGGGCGTTTCCAAGGCCTTCGCCGATGCGCACCCCGATGCCGTCGCCCGCGTGCAGCGCGTCAACACGGAAGCGACCGCCTGGGTGCTCGCCCATCTCGACGAGGCCACCGAAATCGGCGCCAAGGAACAGGGCATCCCGCTTGAGGATGGCAAGAAGCTGGCCGCCTGGGGCAACTTCACCGACACGCTGAACGAGACCGACATCGCCAGCATCAAGAACGACATCAAGTTCCTGAACGACAACGACATGATGAAGGGCACGGTCGACGTCGAAGCGCTGATGCTGCCGGGCGCCCTCGCGGGTCACGCGCAGTGAGGACCTTTCTCGAAGTCCGCGAACGCGACGGCGCGTTCGCCATCCGCCACGACGATCTCCTGGCCTACGCCGGGCCATCGCAGCTCATCGCCTGCACGCTGACCTTCCTGCTGTTCGAGAGGGCCTTCGCCGACCTGTCGTCCGGCGCGCCGCCGCGCCGCGACGACATCCGCCTGCGCACCGCCTTCCCCGGCGATGGCGTCCACGCCGCCATGGAGATGGTGGCGCGGGCCGTCACCGACGGGCGGCTGGTGGTCGACACGCGGCTCGGCCCGCCGGAGGCGCCGGCCGCCCCGGCCGGACGCTTCTACTTCGAGGTGGCCATCGGCAATGCGGCGCGGGCCTATTGGCCGAAGCCCGGCGTCTTCGACGCCCGCTTCATCGACATGGTGGTGAACTACCAGGAAGGCGGCGGCGGGCCGAAGGCGCAGGCCGATTACCTCGCCTACAAACACGACCTGATCGGCCGCCTCAGAAGCATGGCGGTCAACGACCTGTTCGAAAGCCGGGAGATTCCCGCCTGGACCGTTCCGCCGCCGCCGGCGCCGATCGAGGTGATCGACCACGGCACGCTGCTGCGCGTCTCGTTTGCCGACTGCGTCGCCTATCACGGCCGCACCAGCATCGGCGGACTGGCGCTCGGCTACCGGCTGCTGCAGCACGCCTTTGCAAAGCTAAGCCCCGGCACGGCGCCGAACCGCGACGAGATCAGCGTCTTCACCGCCTTCCCCGGCCCCGGCCTCAGGGATGCGCTGGAGCTGGTCACCCGCGTGGTGACGCGCGGCGCCTACAAGGCCGACCCGGCCGCCGACGTGCCGGGGCCGGAAGGCGTCACCGGTCGCATGTACTTCGAGGTGGACATCGGCGGCCAACGCCTGCGCCTCGCCCTCGTCGATGGCGCCATCGGGCCGGAGTTCATCCGCCTCGGCCGCAAGAGCAAGGCCGGCGAGGCAACGCCCGCCGACGAGGCGCGCTGGACCGAACTCAAGGAAGCGCTCGCCGTCACCGTGCTCGCGACGCCGGCCGCCGGGCTATTCGTGGAGCTGTGAAAACTGGGCCGTGCGCCACGGCGCACGCCCGCCTCTGTCGCGCTGTCATTCTCGCGAAGGCGAGAACCTCAGGCCGTAGGGGGCGTTGAGTGATATCGGGCTCCCTGTTTCATGGAGCGTGACAGGCGCCGATGCGCGTTCCCGTCCCAATATCCCCGCCTTATCAGGGCCTTCTCTCCCTCTGGCACTTGATGCCGATCAGGAGGCGTCGGCCTTCCGGAGGTCCAGGCGGAAGTGCGCCGGGCCGATTTCCTCGAACAGCACGGTATCGCCGACTGCGGCGCCGGTGCGCTCGAAGAAGCTCTTCACGAAACTCGGCTCACGAAAGAACTTGCGGGGACGACCGTGCTGGGACTTCGGAATCTCGGCCGTGACCTTGAGGCCCTTGTATTCGAGGCGGATCGCCCGTGGCGGCTTGGCCGGCACACCTTCCACCGGCTCGGTCAGGCGCCCGAGAACGGCCGTGATGTAGATGTGGGAATTCCTGAGATTCCCCTCGGTCAGTTGGCTCTCGTAAACGGGCATGCTCTGTCTTCCTGGCTCTCGCCGATTCGTCATTCAGCCGCCAGAACCTGGGCAAGCGTGATTACGCTCGAAGCGACCGAAACCGCGTAGTAGCACATCGAGGCCGGATAACGGGATCGCATCGAAAAATCTCGACGCATATCCGGACGTGGCGGTTTACCCCGCCTTCGCCCCCGCCCGCTTCGGCTCATAATTCAAGATCGGCGCCAGCCACTTCTCTGCTGTCTTCACATCCCAGCCCTTGCGGACGGCGTAGTCGGCGACCTGGTCGGCGTCGATCTTGCCGACGCCGAAATACTGGCTGTCGGGGTGGCTGAAGTAGAGGCCGGAGACGGCGGCGCCGGGCCACATGGCGTAGCTCTCGGTGAGCTGGATGCCGGCCTTCTCGGTCGCGTCAAGCAGATGGAACAGCGTGCCCTTCTCGGTATGGTCGGGCTGGGCCGGATAGCCGGGGGCCGGGCGGATGCCGCGGTATTTCTCGGCGATGATCTCCTCGGGCGTCAGCGCCTCGTCCGGCGCGTAGCCCCAGAACTCGCGGCGCACCAAGGCGTGCATGCGCTCGGCGAAGGCTTCGGCCAAGCGGTCGGCCAGCGACTGTGAGAGGATCTTGGAATAGTCGTCGTTGGCGCGGGCGAAGCGCTCGGCTACCGCGTCCTCGCCGAAGCCGGTGCTGACCGCGAAGCCGCCGAGATAGTCGGCAAGGCCGGTTTCCTTGGGCGCCACGAAATCGGTGATCGAAAAATTGGCCCGCGTGTTGCCGCGCGCCATCTGCTGGCGGAGGCCGTGGAAGACGGCGAGCAGCTCCTTGCGATCGTCATCGGTGTAGAGCTCGATGTCGTCGCCGATGGCATTGGCCGGCCAGAAGCCGATGACGGCCCGCGCCGTCAGCCACTTCTCCTCGACCATCTGCTTCAGCATGGCCTGCGCGTCCTCAAAGAGCGGCCGTGCCGCCTTGCCATAGGTGGCGTCGTCGAGAATCTGCGGGAAATGGCCGCGCATCTCCCAGGTGGAGAAGAACGGCGTCCAGTCGATATAGGGCACGAGATCGGCGAGGTCGTAGCTCTCGAAAACCTTTGTGCCGAGGAAGGTCGGCCTGGGCGGCGTGTAACCGGCCCATTCGGGCGAGAAGCGGTTGGCGCGGGCGTCAGCGATGGTCAGCCGCCGCTTCTCCTCGCGGCCGCGCGCATGCTCCTCGGCGATGCGGGCATATTCGGCCCTGATGTCATCGATGTAGACCACCTTGCGATCGGAGAGCAGCGACGACGCCACGCCGACGGCGCGGCTGGCGTCGGTCACGTAGACCGCCTGCCCGCGCGCATAGTTGGGATGGATCTTCACGGCGGTGTGGACGCGGCTGGTCGTGGCGCCGCCGATCATCAGCGGCACCTCGAAGCCCTGCCGCTCCATCTCGGCGGCCACGTGGCACATCTCGTCGAGCGACGGGGTGATCAGGCCCGAGAGGCCAATGATGTCCGCCTTCACCTCGCGCGCCGTATCCAGGATCTTCTGCGCCGGCACCATGACGCCAAGGTCGACGACCTTGAAGTTGTTGCAGGCCAAGACGACGCCGACGATGTTCTTGCCGATGTCGTGCACGTCGCCCTTCACCGTCGCCATCAGCACGGTGCCGGCCGAGGAATCCTCGGTGATCCCCAGCTCTTCCTTTTCCTTCTCCATGAACGGCATCAGCCAGGCCACCGCCTGCTTCATGACGCGTGCCGACTTGACCACCTGCGGCAGGAACATCTTGCCGGCGCCGAACAGGTCGCCGACCACGTTCATGCCGG
>JARKNW010000087.1 GCA_029976075.1 Pleomorphomonas sp. | reverse complement strand
CGAGCCATGCCCAATCACGGGGGAAAAAGCGAGAGGATGGCGATCAGGCAAACACGCATGGTGTCATCGCCAGTCACCAGACAAGCAACACTCTACCTGACCAGCAAACTTTCCAAGGTCTTCAAGGCTCGTTTCACCTCTGGAGTTTCACGAAGTTTTTCCATCGCCTTGTCAGTGAGGAGTCCCTTGGCTGCATCTATTGCGCCGTCGCTTGCCGAACGCCCCTCCTGCGTCGCCTGCAAAATAGCCTCCTGGAATCCCGCGTCAGCGAGCTCTTCCGCCAAAGTGGCGACACCCTTGGCCAAAACTTCCGGAGGAACAAACTTGCCCACGCGAAAAGCTGCTCTGGCCGCCGCTCCCGCCGCGCCACCAACAGGAACAAGCAGGGTAGGATCGACCATACCCGCCAAAATTTCCAAGGCCTGCCCTGTCACCCCGGCTGCTTCGATGGTGTGTCCTCTTCTTGCATGTCGATTTGAGCTTTCCACGCCTCCAGATCCTTTCGGTTAAAGATGCCCAGTGCCTCATCAATGTAAGATTCATACTTGGTATTCTTAAGTTCCTTCATCACGTCGAGGGTTCGATCGACCGATCCATCGTCGGAGCTCCACCTCTTGTAGGCGAGGACCGAACCCGTTGGCGTTTGGCGCAGGACGGCCTCAATCAGCCTTATGGGATCGGGGGCAGGTGGTGCCTTTTGAGGCTTCTCCATCGAAGCCGCCTTCAACCCGATATTTCCCGGCTGATCATATATCCGAACCAGCGGATCATGCATCTTGCCGTCATCGGTGGGCATACTGGCAATCAAACGCTTCTGAGCCTCGATCTTCGCCCGCAGGTCATCTTCAAACCACTTGAAATCTTCTTTCTGTTGAGCGGTGGCCGCCTGCAATCCGCCCTTGCCAATGCTGAGCCCTGCATTCAAGCCGTCAGCAATCTTTTGGCGTTCCTCCAGGATTGTCATCGCAGGCTCGTCTCTCTGCTCGCCGAAATCAGCGCCTTTGGGCTTGGGCTGGTAATTCTGCTTACTGATGTCTGCGTCATCCGGCTTGGCTGTCGCTGGATTGTAATAGGCAATCTTCCCGGCCTCCCAGTCCCGAGCCTGTTGCTCGTCCTGCCTCTGAGATTCCCTCGTTTTTCGAAGTTTCAGAACGTAATCCTCGGAAACGTCATCTATAGTATAGAACTTGGCGGATCCTTCTGGGGGCAAGCCGGCATTCAGCCGGACGATTTCGTCTATCCGCTTCTCCTGCGCAAGCGCGGCCTCTTGGTCGTTACGCTGCGTTCTTTTCTGTTCTGCGTAACTCCGCCGCTTTTCAAGTCTTTGCAGATCCCGCTCCGCATCGACTTTCGCTTGCTCTCTCGTTGCCGCCGCTTGATCGAAACTGAAGCCGTGCTCCCTATCACCAAAGGCCTGCCGGATAAGCTTCCCATCCTTACCCTGTCGAACGACGAAAACACGATAGACGGGCGCTCTTCCCGCAGCCACGAGTTCCGCAGCATTGTCAGATGGTTCTAGTAAAAGCTCATTGGGCTTGATGTTGGGATCCCCTGTCTTGGCCCGAACAAAGTCAAGCAGCTGTTGATACTGCTTCGTCATCCATTTTTTCGACCCGTCAATATTCCCTCCGAAATTTTCGGGAGGATACTTCATGATCGTAGGAGAACCTGTGACATGGGTTACACCATAAATCCGCTTGAATTTCTCGTTGGCGCGCGCCTTTGCTCGTTCGAAATCACCTGTATCTTTGAATTCCCGACTGAAAATCTCCTTATACTCCGCAACAATCTTATCATTCTCCTCTGGGGTAAAGCCGATGTACGGACTTCCGGCAAGTTCGGGAAATAGATCGGTGACGTCTTGTGCCCCAATGCGACCGAGCGCGTGATCCAGCTGCAAATCGGCGACCATCGTTAGATGGGTCGGATCGTTACTGTTGATGTAGCGCTGTGCGGCCTCTTCAGGCGAGTAGCCGAGATTGTCTACATCCGTCCGGAAGTCGGTGGCCGCATTTTCCACCACTCTTCCACCGTCGCTACGACGAACGGCTTCACCAGATAAAGTCGTCAGTCGTTGCGCCATCTGAAGCGCCTTGGCTACGATCGGGGGAGCTTTTGACGCGAGCCCCTGCCGTATGTCCTTAACCACCTGCGACGGCACCATGCCGGTCTGCTTGATCAGATAGGTCAGCATCGGCCATGATACTTCCGGATCTTGCCCGGTCGAAACTTCAGCCCACACCGCATCATTGGCGGAGCGATCAGCTTCGTTGGCCGGATCGAACTGCAGTTGCCCCGCGTAGAACTTCCGGACATTCTCCTCGGTCTTGACGATCTCCTGGTTCTTCGCCTCCCAGGCGGGGCGCAACTCCGCCTTCTGGTCCGGCTTCAGCGCCACGTCTTCCTCGATATCGCGCAGCGTCAGGGTCTTGTCGCCGCTCTCGATCCGCTGTCGATAGGCTTCCGCTTTGGTCGCCCCCAGCACAGCGTCGCCCCTGGCCCTCTCCTGGGCGTCCTCCAGCATGCCGGCAAATCCCGCTTGGCGAAGGTCTTCGCCCTGCGCCGGCGGCAGCTTGGCGAGGAGCGCCTCTGTGTCTGGCGAGAGCCGCGCGGTCGGAGCATGCAAGGAAGGCGCGAGGGGAGGAAGCGGAGCGGCGTTGGCGGATGCAGCCGCATCGGAGCCTATTCCAGCCTCGTGGACACCTTGAGGGATCGTCGGTGCCGGCCATCCCGCCAGCCTGACGAAATCCGCATCGGAGAGCTTGGCGAGCCCTGTCCACGTCGGCGCAAGTTGCTTTCGGATCTCGGCCCAGCGTCCAGCCTTGATGTCCTCTTCCAGGCTGCGGTTGGTCAGCGTGCGATAATTCTGCAGGGCAAGCCACCAAGCGCCGCGGTCCTGCGCGGCGGGGCTGAAATCGGTAAGGCCAGTCTGTGAGACGATCCTGTCCCACGTAGAGCCGTCGAGCCCGTATCGTCCAGCCTTCGATGCGCCACCGATGCCGATCTCTTCCGGATAGGTCGCGAAATCATCTAGCCGCCCGCCACCGCTCCGGGAATCGTAGGTGGACGCCTCGGCCCGACCAATGGCGCCGAGCAGCACATAGGCGGCCGGCGGCAAACCCGCCGCAGCGAACTGGTCGGGGGCAAGGTTCGCAAGGCTGTAATGGGCGCCCTCGCGCTTCATGGCCGCCTTCAGCCCCGGCTGCATGGCATCGTGGAGCGCCATCTTGTCGGCATTCGTCAGGTCTGCGGCATAGTCGAGGCTGTACTTCAGCGCCCCGATCGGGTTGGTCTCGGCGAGCTTCAGGGTCGAGCGCTTGCGGGCGTCGGAGATGTAGGCCGCCGTCACCTGCTCCGTGTGCTCAGGTTCCCACCGTTGAAGGAAACCAAGTTTCTCAATCTCCTTGAGCCCCAAGGCCATGAAGCTCTGATAGCGTGTCTCGTCGGTCCGTGCCTCGACAGCTTGGTCCTGGTAGGTACTGGCGCCCGCCCAATATCCTTTCGGAATTTCGTCCTTCCGCTGCTGGGCCTGAGCCTCCAGCCCTTGTTTCTTCGCGTCGTAGACGATCGGGGCTATTTTCTCGTCGAAGAACACCCGCGCGTCCGACTTGAGGCTTTCGCGCGTGTCCTTCACGAACTCGTCGATATCCCTCTGGTGCTGGAGGAACGTGTCGACCGGCCCCGTTCCCATGGGGAAGCCTTCGACCGGCGCCTCGCCACCACCGCTTTTCAGTTGAACGAGACCGGCCGCGGCCCGCTGAACGCCCACATTGGCAGCCGCTTCGCTTTCCACCTGTGCGAGATCGGGCGTCGCCTTGGCGGCCGCCGCGTCGGTCTTCGCCTTTTCCTTGGCGGCCGCCACATCGGCAACCGCCTGCCCGATCTCGGTCACCCCCTTGCCGGCGGTGCCGAGCGCCGTGCCGATACCGGAGCCGAACATCTCCTGGGTGGCCTTGGTGCCGTCGCGGAAGCTGAGGCCGGGGTCGAGGCGAATGCCCCTGTCTTCATAGGTCGGCACAACGGGCATCTGATCCTCGCATCGCTGGAGCGCCGGCTTGGCGCTGTCGGTCCGAGGCTAGGATCTTGAGGTTTCCGCGGTGATCGGATGAAGCGTGGAAGGCAGGCTAGCCGGACCGGAAGACGCCCGTTGGCCGACGAGGGCGGATACTACCGCTTGGTTGGCGTTGGCACTTTTGCCGCCGGTGCGGATGAGGCGGCCGAAGGTAACCCGGCCTTGGAGTAGGCGGTGCCAAAGGCGCTAGCCATCGAGCCGAACGCACCCAATATCCCGGCCGTGCGGCTGTTCCTGGCCTCCATGTCGTAGAGCGCCGCCTGGTTGCGCGAGGCCACCGCCTGGTTGCGCGTGTCGTCGTAGTTCCGATAGGCGTTGGTGCGAATGGTCAGCGCGTCGATGGCGCCCTGCTTGGCGGTGTCCACCATCAGGTCGAGCGGCGTGCCGAAGGTGACGTCGACGCCATTGGCTGCCTGCGCCGCCTGCTGCTTGGCCATCAGCTGGCTGGTCATCGCCTTCTGCTTCTGCTCCTCGCGCATGCCGGCGTCGAGCACGTTCCTCGCCTGCCGCTCGGCCTGCATGGCGTTCTGTCGCTGCACCTCGGCGTTATATTTGGCGGCCTTGGACTGGGCATCGGCACTGGCGATCTGGCCGGCGCCGCTCAGAAGTCCGCCGCCGATCATCAGGGCCGTCGAGAGTTCGCACATGTCATTTCCTCAGTTCGAAGAGAACGAACGGGTGGCCGTGGATGTCGATGGCGCCGGGAAAGGTCGCCCCCAGCCAGCTGAGCCAGCGGATCGAGGCGACATTCTCGCTGTCCACCACGTTGCGCAGCACCTGATGGCGGCCGAACACGCTCTGTCGCCCCTCGGCGGTGGCACGCAGAAACCAGCGCCAGTTGCGGGCGATGGCATCGGTGCCGAGCATCCACACGCCGCCGATGCCGGCGAGCACATTGAGATCGCCGACGCCGTACATGATCTCCGGCCGGCCATCGATCAGCACGGTGAAGGCCTCGGAGTTGCGCATCGACTGGCGCAGCGCCTCCACCGGCCCGAGCCGGCCCGAGCGCCGCACCTCCAGCCGGTCGCTTTCTCTCAGGCGACGGCCGATGGAACGGCAATGCTTGCCTCTGGCAGGAACGATCTGGATCTCCGGAACGTGTCGGACGAACTGTCGTTCGCCGACCCGTTCCGTTTGCTTATCTTCGCGCAATTCCGGACGCAAAACCGGTTCCCACTTTTGCTGGAATTGCACCGTTTCCTTATCTTCGCGCAATTCCGGGCGCAAAACCGGTTCCCACTTTTGCTGGAGTTGCTCAGCGCCCAAGCGTCACCTCCGGCATCAGCGCCAGGATGGACATCGGCAGCGGGTCGAACTGCTTGATGAAAAGGCCGCCCGCCCGGTTCCAGTCGGGGGCCGGCGTCAGGTCGATGTCGCCGGTGTAAAGGCCGATCGCCTCGTTCCACGCCTCGGTGGAGCGCTGCTTGAACTCCACCATCCGGTCGCTGTCGCGACCCTCGTCTCTCGGGCCGACGAAGATGCCGCGCGTCTTCTCGACGCGCAGCACCACCTTGGAGATCGACTTGAAGCGCCCCTGCACGCTGCCGAGTTCGTTGACGGAACCGAGATCGAGATCCAGCGTCTGCAGCACGGCGGCGTAAGGCAACCCGATGTGGATCTTGGCGGCCGCGAACGGCAGGTTCACCGCCCCGCCCGCGACCTTCAACCCGCGCACCACATTGCCATCGCAGAGCGCCACCACCTCGCATCCCTCGAGATGGGAGAGCCCCGTCAGATGGTTCACCGCCGCGCCGGAATAGGTCAGTCCGCAATCGACGAAGAAGGCATCCTCCACATGGTCGAAGGCGCGGCTGTGCAGCCGCTCGATGTAGCGCTTGGCCACCCCGTCGATAGTCCGCTTCACCACGAAATATGGAACGTCCTCGCCGTTCTCGGCGATCGAGGTCACGTCCTCGAACACGGCGTCCGCGCCGCTCTCGTGCCGCGTCCAGGCCCACACCTCGTGTTCCTTCATGTAGGTGAGCGACACCAGCGAGCCGTCGTCGAGCACCACCCAGACGATGGAACTCGGCGCCTGCGCATAGGCCCAGGCCTTGATCGAGCGGTTCTCGAACAGGTGGCGGCTCATGATGGTGAGATCCTTGCCCACCCACGCGTCGTCGCCATAGCTGTAGGAAAAGTCGCGGACCACCCCGCCCGACCGCTGGGCGAACAGCACGATCTCGCCGACGTTGATCGGCTGCACCGGCGCCGCGCCGCGATAGCCCTGGTTGGCAATGACGATGGCGCTCGGCGTGATGGCGTCCGATGTCTGCCCGCCCGTCACCACCCATTCGGCCGACGATGTCATCAAGAGCAGGCCATAGCGGGCCGCCAGCATGGAACGCACGATGTTCACCTGCCGCGCCCGCATGCGGAAGGTGATGGCGTCACTATCCTTGGCCGGCGAGGCGTAGCCAAAGTTCTCGTAGTTGGCGGTCTGGCTGAGATAGACCGCCTGCGGCTCGCTGTCGGTCGAGGCCAAGGCCAGCCGCTGCTGGATGAAGGTGACGGCGCGCGGATAGTTGCCGGCGCCCGAGAACGGGTTGCGGCCGATCTGCGGCCCGTCGGCCGTGTCGGCGGTGATGTTCTCGTCATCGATCAGCAGCTCGGTGGTCGAGCCGATATAGCCGAACGAGCCATTGGCGAACTTGTAGACCACGTATTTGCTGGCGCCCGCGACGGCCGCCCAGCTCACGCGGTTGATGCCGCCGTCGATCGAGAGATCATTGACGCAGGACGCCTCGGCCGACGGCAGGCTTTCCTCGCCGGTCGCCGCGCTGACGGCCGCCACCTTGTAGCGGTAGGTATGGGCGATGTAGCCAGTCTTGCCGGCCGTGCTGCCTTGCACGGTCGCCGTCACGCCCGAGGGCGCCGGCATGGCCGGCGTGAAGCTCGGTTCGGTCAGCGCCCAGTTGTTGTCGGCATAGCGGGCCAGCTTCTTCACCGGATACCTGGGGTGGACGATGTACATCACGTCCGCTTCCTGGGCGAACACCAGTTCGTCGAGGTCGGCGGACGCATAGGGCGAAACGACCTCGTAGACCGCCCCGCCCGTGCCGAGGATCAGTCCGCCATTGCGCCAGAAGCGCAGATAGCCGTTGCCGAACTCCAGCACATAGGCCTGCGTTTCGTTGAACTGAAAGGGGATCAACCGCGTCCGATCACCGCTGTCCTTCACGGCGCCGACGAATTCGAGACCGGCGCGGTTGTTCGCCCCGCCATGGGCCTGGACGGTCAGGTTCAGCGCCGTCTTCAGGCCGAGGGCATAGTTCTTGGTATCCACCCGCGCCCACAACGCCGGGGAGAGTTCGCCGCCGGCAAAGGCCGGCTGAAAGGCCCGGAGCGTCATAGCCGTGCCGCCTCGTAATCGGTGACGAGGCGCGTCGCGCCCGGCTCGTCGTTGCCCTCGGCGGCGCTCGCCGCCGCCTGGGCCTGCAGCGCCATCTGGAAGGCCGATTGCCGCTGGTTGGCGTCGCGCGTCAGCGGCATGGCAAGCCGCGCCGCCAGATGCCAGGACAGCGCCTCGACGAACAGCGGCGTGAACTTCGCGGGGTCGTCGATCCGGCGGATATAGCGAAGGCTCACCGGCGTCAGATCGGAGAGCAACCGGTCGCCGAGCAACTCGTAGGCGATGACGCCTTCGCCGGCAGCCGCGTCGTCCACCGCCCGCACCTCGCGCACCCTGAGAAGATCCGCCGGCAGCGCATGCACATGCGCCCAGCGACTGGCGGTCACCCCCGCCACTTCGGCCAACACCACCTCGTGGCGGGCAAACCGCCAGGGGGGACCGGCCGCGAGCAGCGCATCGAGCGTCTGCCCATAGAAGCGATTGCACGCCCGCGCCTCGCTGCTCGCCTCGGTCAGCGCGTCGATCCTGTCGGCCCCGAGGTGGCCAAGAGCCAGATTGCAGATGGAAATCGTCGATGCCATGAACCACCCCGTAAACCGTGCCGCACTCTAGGCAGCGGGTGGTTTGCGCGGTGGCGGAGGGATCGCCCAAAACAAAAGGCCGAGGCTGGCTGGCCTCGGCCGTCGCAAGATCTATGCGGGCGCCGCTATATACGCCCCATCAGCATCAGCACCACGATGATCAGCAGGATCAGACCGAGGCCGCCACTCGGGCCATAGCCCCACCGCGAACTGTAGGGCCAGGTCGGCAAGGCACCGAGCAGGATCAGGATAAGGACGATGACCAGGATTGTTCCGAGCGTCATGGACGGTCTCCGTAACTGAAGGGCGGCGGGGCAGGAGAAGTCCCACCCGATGACGGCCCGCCTACCAGAGCAAATTCGGAAAGCCCCCTAACGGTTCCACCAAGAAGACCGCGCGCTGCGTTTCGTTGCGGCGGGACGGGGAGTGAATGCATTCAGTCGCTACGGCGAATGGAGCAGCGATCCAGCCACTGTCGCGGTAACACATTGACCGCCGCGCTGGCCGGCAGTTCGTAAAAGGCCATGTCGCGATAGCTCCACGCGTAGGGCTTGCAGCCCTTGAGGGCGGCTGCATGGAGACAGCATGTTGGACGCATTCCCGATCTCAACGTCGCGCCCGGCAAGACTGACAACCAACACCTTCACAGGATAGCTGCCGGCGCCACCGCCTTGGACCGGGCGACCATGACCTGTAGCTCGCCCTCGATGCCTGCATCAGCGGCAGACGACGCGGGTATCGAGGGCCATCGAGCAGGAAGCCTTTGCCATCAAGGTTGGAATAGACGTCGAACCGGGCCATCAGAACCGCCGTATGCACGCACTATCAAGCCCAGCGCAAACAGCCCCTACTTCCCCTGCTTCTCGATATACCTGCCGATGGCCGGCGCGGCGATGAGGGCGACGGCCACCCAGATCAGCGCCCATTTCATGCCGTGGCGTGCACCGATGCGGCGGGCGGTCTCAAGCTTTCGGAGATCCATGTTCGTCGAACGCGGCAGCCCGCGCCTCCTGTGACGCCGGCTATCGGCGCTTGCAGAGGACAATGGCTGGCGCACCATCCGGTTCCCCCGAGAAAACCGCAATATCGTCCAAGCCGCGCCCCTGCATCGATGCGATCCTGCCATCCGCAAACAGAGACGAAAGGCAAGATCATGCAGACGCTCATCGAGAAAATGGCCGAGGGAAACCGCGCCGATCCCGGCGTTGCCGGCGAGGGCTGGACGGCCCATCCCTCGTTTCCCGGCGTCGAGCTGAAGCCGCTCATCCTGGGGGCCGCCACCGGCGGCGCCTTCTCGACGCTGATGGTGCGCATCGCCCCGGGCGGCGCCATGCTGCCACACCGCCATGACGGACAGGTCGAGCAGCACTTCGTCGTCGCCGGCCAGGGCGTCGCCGATCTCGCCGGACGGGCGGTCGACTATACCGAGGGCGCGCTGATGATCATCCCCCGCGCCACCGAACACTCGATCCGGGCCGGCGAGGCTGGTATGACGCTGATGGCGCTGTTCGCGCCGGCCATCAACTGACGGCATCGGCGGGGGAACCCGTGGCGTGCGAAGTTCATCACGGACGCGATGGCACCGGGGCGATCAGCACGGTGCGGGTGGAAGGCGCCGTCGCCGCAACGCCGCTCCACACACATCTGTCGCTGATCCTCGGCCTCATCGATGCCGGCGCGCGCCAGATCGTTCTCCCAGATGGCCTGCGGCAACTCGAAGCCGGCGATGGCTTCGTCATCCCGCCGGGAACAGCCCATGCCTTCGCCGCCAGCGCCAGCGGCGCCCATCGGGTGGTGGCGATCGAGGCTGGTTCCTTTCCACCTTGGCAGGCCGTCGTCTTCCGTGACGACACCTGGAACGCCGCCTTCGCGGCCCTCTACAGAGCGGCGGAAACCGGACAGGCGAACACCGCCGCCCTCTGCCGCGCCCTTCTCGCGGAAACCGACCGCCTTGCCCCACGTGCGGCGCCGGCAGCGCCGTCGCCACGGCCGCTGCGCGTCGCCCGGCGAATGGCGGGCGAACGACTAGCCGAGTCACTCGATCTCAAGGCCCTCAGCCGGGAGGCCGGCCTGTCGCCCTTTCATCTGCATCGGCTCTATCGCCGCGCCTATGGCCTGACGCCGGCCGAACATCGGCTTGAAGCGCGCCTACGCCTCGCGCGGCGGCTGATCCTGGCCGGTGTCGCCATCGCCGAGGCAGCAGCCAGCGCCGGCTTTGCCGACCAGAGCCACCTCAACCGCGCCTTCCGCAAGCTGATGGGCACCTCGCCGGGGCGATGGGCACGCGACATGCGCCGCTGAACCACCTTGACGGCACCCCGCCATCCCCCGCATCATCGCTCCATGACCGCAGCTTTCGCAGCCCTCACCGCGCACCAACAACGCCCGTCGGCCGACGTGCGCGCTGCGCCTTTTGCGGGTTCGAGGTCCGATCTCTCCTGATCCCCGCAAAATCAGCGTCCACCGAAGCCTCGCCGACAGCCGTCAGCGGGGCGTTTTCATATGGGCCGTCAACCGATAGAGCAGGTCCAGCAAAAGTGGGAACCGGTTTTGCGTCCGGAACTGCGCCTTAACAAAGCTCTAGAACCACTTGCAACAGTCGAGGCAACTTCCATGCACATCCACTTCGTCGTCCATGAATCCTTCGAAGCGCCAGGCGCCTATGAAACCTGGGCGGCAAACCGCGGCCACACGGTGGGCTATTCGCGCGTCTATCTCGGCGACGCGCTGCCGGCTTCGCTTGCCGCCATCGACATGCTGGTGGTGATGGGCGGCCCGCAGTCGCCCGCCACCACGCTGGAAGAGTGCCCGCATTTCGATGCGGCGGCGGAGAAGGCATTGATCGCCAGGGCGATCGCCGAGGGGAAAGCCGTTGTCGGCGTCTGCCTGGGCTCGCAGCTGATGGGTGAGGCGCTCGGCGCCCCGTGCGAGCACAGCCCGGAGAAGGAGATCGGCAAATTCCCGATCACGCTGACGGCGGCTGGTCTTGCCAACGACAAGTTCGCTCCTTTCGGCTCGACGCTGGACGTCGGCCATTGGCATTCCGACATGCCCGGCCTGACGCCCGACGCCGTGCTGATCGCCGCGAGCGAAGGCTGCCCGCGCCAGATCGTCGAATACGGCAAGCTCGCCTACGGCTTCCAGTGCCACATGGAGTTCACCCCCGAAGTGATCGATCTCCTGATCGCCGCCTCGGAAGCCGAGTTCCCCACCCTCACCGCCCACCGCTTCGTCCAGCAGCCGGACGCGCTGCGCCGCAACGACTACACGGCGATGAACGAAAAGCTGTTCGGCTTTCTTGACAAGCTGGTGAGGGAGTACGAGGCGCGGGCATAGACCGGCCACTAGCAACTTCACCCCGGCAGCTTGAAGCCCGGCACCAGGATCACCTTCAGAAGCTCGGTGGGCGTCGCCTTGGCCGTTTCGGCCGCCGCCTTCAGGCGATCGCCCTTGCTGGCGGTGACGCCGGCGTCGGCGAGCCGCTTCAGCACCTCGTCGGGCGTCAGCGCCAGTTCCGTCGCCACTTGTTCCAGCGTCTTGGCGCCGAAGCCCGCCCCTTCGAAGCGCTGGTCGACCAGTTCCGGCGTCCAGGCGGCGCTGGCATCGACCGGCGCCGGAATGACCGACGGCACGCGCTTGGCCACTTCCACCCAGATCGCCGCCGGGCTGGTGCCGTTGCGGTCGGCGATGCGGCGCATGGTCTCCCCGGTGGAGTCCGCCGCGAAGCCGGCATCGCGGATGGCACCGAGAATTGCGCCCACCGGCGTCGCGGTGCGCAGCGCCAGCGTATCCAGCGTTGCCTCCTCGGCGTGGCCGAACGGCGGCTCCATGCGGGCGTCCACCGACCACGACGCCTTGATGGCCGTGCTGAGATCGAGCACCCAGGTGAATGGAGGCACGCCCCAAAGCGTCCCCGCCACCAGCACGGCGAGCAGCGCGCCGGCCGCCGGCGCTTCCGGCCGGATCGAGACCTTCCGCTGCAAGCGATGACGGAGATAGGCGACGAACTGCCGCCAGTTGAACCACAGGTGGACGAAGCCGGCGATCAGGAACAGCAGGCTGGACGTGACGTGGATCGCCCCCCACTCCGCCTTGGTCAGGCCGCCCAGCGACCAGTCCACCCAATAGGCGAGCCGCCCCTCGGGCGTCGCGAACAGCATCAGCCCGGTGACGCCCATGATCAGGAAGCCACCGGTGGTCATCATCGAAGTCAGTGCGCGCCAGCTGAACTGCCGGCCAGTGCCCAAGTCGGTCATGTTTGTCTCCAGCCCAGCGTCTTTGTTTCTGCCAAAGCCAGCCTTTTGCGAAACCTTCGGCAGACGCCGCCCAATGGCCGCGACAGTCCTTTGCAATCGCTATCTGCGCAATCGCGAATATACTAATCTATTGTAATCGGCCGTCGCAGGGCGGAACGACGATACAGGGCGATACAATTGCAGGCGCTTTTCAAGACGAGGCCCGGAACGCCCCCCCCGGTGGACGCCCCGCCTTCCAGCCCGAGGCGCTCTGCTTGGCCGAGGAAAACAACTTGGAAAGAAGGGGCGACACCCCTATCGCTCTGGATCAATCATGTAATTCTGTCATCCCAGCGAAGGCTGGGACCTCAGGCAGAACGAAGCGAACCGCCGATATAGGTCTCCTACCGCTTCCGTCAGGCTTCGACCTTCCGGGCGGAAATTGACGGAAACGGAAGCGCCCGACCGGGCGCCGGCCGGTCAGGCCAAAACCCGTTTGAGCTGGATGAGTCCAGATCAAACGGAACGGATATCACTCTCCAGCGGGCTCCGTAGAGCCCGCCTCAGAATTCACTGGGGTGCGGCAGATGGCGACGAACACGAGAACCGGAGCGGACTTAAAGCAACTCCAGCAAAAGTGCCCAGCGGTTTTGCGCCCGGAGTTGCGTCTTGAAAGGTAGCCCGTAAGCACCGGAAGCGCGGCGTTCCATGCCAGCTTCCCACCCCAGTAGAATTTCCAGGCAGGCGCTCAGTGGTGGCAGTCCTCGCCTTCCGCATGATGCGCGCAGGTGTGATCGGCGGAGAAGGCCGGCAGTTGCTGGCCGAGGAAGGCATCGACCACGTCGCCCACCTTCTGGTGGTCACCGGCGTAGAACGGCTGGATGCCCGAGGCGAGGAAGCCGGAAAGCGGCCGGGGGCCCATGCCGTAGGCGACGATGGCCGTCACGCCGCGCTCGGCGAGCTGCCGCACCGGGGCAAGGCAGTTGTCATGCGGCACGGCCGGCAGAATGGTCGTCTCCACCACCTTGCCGCCATCGATGCGGAACAGCGAGAAGGCGTCGCAATGGCCGAAGTGGCCGGAAATGTCGGCATCGAAACCGCCGGGAGCGTCGGAGGGAACGGCAAGCAGGGTCATGATCGGTCTTCGTCCTTCAAGTCTGGCATCCCGAGATCCACGGTGTCCTTGGGGCGATGGCCGCAGCCGCCATCCTTGGGACGCGTCACGCTGCCGCCCTCGATGCGCAGCGCCAGCCCGCGCGTGATGGCGGTGGCGGTCGTCCGCCGCGCCTCGCCGAGGATGCGCGACAGCGTCGACCGCGACACGTTCATCCGCAGTGCCGCTTCCTGCTGGTCCAGCCCCTCGACATCGACGAGGCGCAAGGCCTCGTGTCCATCCAGCGTCAGCACGATCTCGCTGAGCGACATCAACGGAATGCCCTGCGGCTTGAAGTAGCTCGCGGGCAGCTCGTCGCTGACGGTGCGGGGCTTCTGCGGTCTCGCCATTTGGTCTCCGTTTTGGGAATACACCCATAATATGCGCCGCCGATGTCCGGCGCGACAGTCGGTTATGCACGTATGCTTATAATATGGATTGCCGAGAAACCGACCGGTTTTTGAAAGGCACCACCGAACCTGTAGGGACTTACGTATCGCGAACAGGCGGCCTCTCGTCTCCATTCGGGACGGGATCGATCGCGAACCGTTCCGGCAAGCCCATTCCATCCATCAACGACTATTACGCCTGCCGCACCATCTGCGTGCATCATACTCACTGCCCGCCGACATCAATCACGGACGAAGACGGCACACGAGCGCATGATCGCGATACGACGGGAATCGTCTGCATTACAGGAAAAATCATTACCTGCAAGGGACTAATCTGGTCGGCGGTGGGCATAATCATCGTCCGGCAATGGCCGTCTGGAGCTCCCGCAGCAGCCGAGGGCAGCTTTAAACCTCATCCACCGCCAAACGTTAAGGTTGAAAACATTTTCCGGGTGTTTCTAATTGTCTGGTGCGAACGAGGTGGCGCAATCTGCCATCCGGCACCTCTGGGGGATTGAATCATGGTTTTCGTCGATGCGCAGCCCGCCGGGGCGGGTGATGTTTCTCGCGCGTCCTTTTCCGGCACCGCCTCGGAGTATTTCGGCATCTGGATCGTCAACATCCTGCTGACCATCGTCACCCTCGGCATCTACTCGGCCTGGGCCAAGGTGCGCCGCAAGCGCTATTTCTATGGCAACACCGTGCTGCTTGGCCGAACCTTCGAGTATCACGCGAGGGGCGGACAGATCCTCATCGGTCGGCTGATCGTCATCGGCGCGCTCATCGTCATCGGCGTTCTCAACAATCTTCATCCGGCGTTCGCCCTAGTGACCTGGGTGATCTACATGGTCGGGCTACCATGGCTGATCCGCCGCAGCCTTCGCTTCAATGCCCGCGTCACCAGCTATCGCAACGTCCGCTTCAATTTCGTTGGCACCACTAATGGCGCCTTCGTCGCCTTCACGTTGGGCGGCATCGTGGCCTTCCTCACACTCGGCATCCTGGCGCCGCTCGCCAGCCGGTGGATGTGGCGCTATATCCTCAACAATCTGCGCTATGGGGATCGGCCCTTCAGCGCCGATCCGCGCCTCGGCGCCCTCTATCGGGTTTGGCTGCTGCCCGCCCTGCTGTTCGTGCTCGGCAGCGTCATCATGGGCGGCGGCTTCGCCATGATGATGGCCATGGATAGACACTCCTACAACGCGCCCGCCTGGTCCATCCTTGTCATCCAGTTCCTTCCCTTCCTAGCCATTCTCTTGCTCGGGCTCGTCGGCCTCATCTATCGCATCGGCGTGCGCAACGTCGTCCTGTCGGTGGCGGTGCTAGACGGCCGTCATCAGCTTCTGAGCGACGTGCCCCGGCTCGGCTATGCCTGGGTCGCCTTTTCCAATATCCTCGTCACCATGTTCACCCTCGGTCTGATGCGCCCTTGGGCGGCGGTGCGTATGGCGCGCTACACCAACGCGCACACAGGCATCCGAGTCCACGGCGATCCGGGTGAAGTGATCTCCAGCGTCGAGGCAAGCGGATCGGCCATCTCCGCCGAATACGTCGACATGGAAGGCTTTGACTTTGGCTTCTGATGCGCTGATCGCGCTTGGCGAATGGCATCCGCCCGGCTCCAGCCATTCAGTGGTTGCCCGGCTTCTGGCGGGCAATGGCAATCTTGTGGCAACCGCTGGCGATGTCGTTCTGGCCAACGCCGATACCGGCCTTGTGGAGATCAGTCCGCGCGTAGGCTCCATCCCCCGCCGCTTGACCTTTCCCGATGGCTCGGTGTTCGAAACCGGCGACAATGACGGCGTCGACGCCTGGCTGCGCCTGCGCAAGGGCGCGCGCGCCGGGCTGATCCACGGCCTCGAAGCCTTCCGCCCCCGGCTGATCGCCTTCACGCTGGCCGTCGTGCTGCTGACCGTGGCAATCTTACGCTATGCCGTGCCGGTTCTGGTGGAAGTCGCCGTGTGGGTCACGCCGCCCTTCGTGCCAGAGATGATCGGCGCCAGCGCCCTCTCCTCGCTCGACGGCACGCTACTCCACCCTTCAAAGCTCCCCGACGACCGGAAGGCCATGCTCTCGGCCGAGTTTCAGAAGCTCGCCGCCGTATCCCAAGGCGGCGCCGGCGCCTACCGGCTGGAGTTCCGCGACGGCGGCCCGATCGGCCCCAACGCCTTCGCCCTGCCGAACGGCAGCCTGATCGTCACCGACGACCTGATCAAGCTGGCGGGCAGCGACGATGTCATGGTGCTCGGCGTGCTCGGCCACGAGATCGGCCACGTCGAGTACAAGCACACCCTCCACCAGATCTACCGCATGGCCGGCGTCACTGCGCTGATCCTGCTGGTGGCCGGCGATGTCGGTTCCGGCGTACAAGACATCCTGACGCAGGGCAGCGCCATCCTGTCCCTCAGCTACTCGCGCGCCGCCGAGGCGGAAGCCGACCGGCGCTCGGTCGAGCTCATGCGCGCCGCCGGCTACGATCCCTCCGCCCTCGCCCGCTTCTTTACGCGCCTGGAGGCGACCACCGGCGACCACGGCGACACCAGCATGCTGTCCACCCACCCCGGCACGCCGGAACGCCAGCGCGCCGTCATCGACTACGCCAACGAACTGGCGAGCCGTAGCGGAAAATGAGCCGACGGCGGCGAGGCGCAATGCCTCGCCCCTCCCGGCAAAGACTACGGCCCGTCGCTTGGTGCCAGCGTGAAATAGTCGCCGGACCTCAGCTCGCTGGTGCCGTCCTCGTAGCGGAGAAAGGCATAGCCGTGGTCGTCGATCTGCCGGCCGGCATAGAGCTGCATTGAGGCCACCTTCTTGCCGGTCTGCCGGCAGACCATGCCGTTGGCGGTGATCTCGTCCATCATCGCCCTGGACCGGTCCACGCGCTTCTCCAGCGCCAGCTTCCGCTTGGCCTGCATCGACGGCAGGGCCGCGTCGTCATCGGCGGCCTGTTGCTCGACGAGGGCGGCATGCTGCGCCTTGAGCGCCTCGACCAGCGAGCGGAGATAATCCTTCTTGTCCGCAGGCGTGAGAAACTGATCGGCGAGCACGTCCTCATAGTCATCCGACAGTTGCGAGACCTCGCTGGCCGCCGCCCTGATGTCGGCATCGGTGGCCTTGAGGTGGTCCCACCACGCCCGTTCGGGGCGCACGGCAACCGGCACGGGCGCTTTTTCGTTGAGGTCGATTTCCCAGGCCTTCTTGGGCGGCGGCGTCGGCTCCGGAGCCTTTCCCAACAACATCAGGATGAGGAAGCCCAGCCCCGAAACAAAGAAGCAGACGACGGCCCACAGCCATGGGTTTCGATTGTTGAGGTTGGCGATGTAGCCCCCGACAAGGGCCGTGAAAGACGCCATGATGACCCATACCAAGCCGCCAGCCATTTTCCCCGATCTCCTCCGCTTGCACGCAACGAGCCTCGACGCCCCTCCGGATCGTCTCCAACGGGCATCCCAAGTCCACGATCGCCTATATGATATGACGAATCCAGAACACGGCAGCAGCCCAAGGTAGCAACCTATGTTGGCAACATATGAGAGGCAATCGCAGTCCTGCGGACCCGCCGAATTAAGGAGGGCGAACGCGCCCCGCGCGGGAACCTTTGCCGATCCCCAGCCGTTCAGAGGACTTCTGCGTCCATCTGCGGTTCGAGGAGCCCCCCATGACCGACACCAGCACGGCAGACCGCGTTTCAGCCAACACCGACGAGGAGATCAACCGCCGCATCCGCCTGGAGACGGAACGGCGCCTCGCCTATTACGAGTTCCACCCGGAGGAGATTCCGGCGCGACTGGCCGAACTGGACAACGAATGGGACGTTGAGCGCGCCCTTCAGGCCAACGCCGCCGCCCTGGGTTTTGCCGGCGTCGTGCTCGGTTCCACCATCGGCCGCCGCTGGTTCGCCCTGCCCGCCCTGGTCTCCGCCTTCCTGTTCCAGCACGCGGTCGAGGGGTGGTGCCCACCGCTCGCCATCTTCCGCCGCATGGGGTTCCGCACCATCGAGGAGATCGACCAGGAGCGCTATGCGTTGAAGGCGCTGCGCGGCGACTTCGCCCCGATCGCCGAGGCAACCAACAAACTGGCAGCCATCTGGAAAGCCGTCCGTCCGTCGCGATCCTGACCGTCTTGCCCTGCCTTCGGTGATGGCGGCGCGTCCTACGCGCCCGCCTCGCCCAGGAGGTCCTCGACCAGCCCGGCCACATAGGCGCCGTCGGCACCTTCGCGGGTGAACAGGATGCGGTAGATCACCGGCGCGATCACCCGGTCCATGATCGCCCGGGTGTCGGGCGGCCTGTCGCCGAGGGCGAGCGCCCGGTCGCGGATGACGTCGAGCTGCTGGCAGGTGTAGACCGAACAGGTGCAGGCGTTGTCCAGCCGATCGGCCGAGAGCACATCGCGCATCATGGCCCGACCGGGCTCGGAGGCCATCTCCTCGGCATATTGCTCGAGCCAGCCCTTGAGGTCGGCGCGCCAGTCGCCGCTATCCCTCGGCTCGCCGTCGGGGCGCAGCCGCTTCACCGCCACCTCGGAGAGAAGGTCGGCCAGGGTGCCCCAGCGGCGATAGATGGTCGACGGCGTCACCCCGGCCCGCGCCGCGATGGCCGGCACGGTCAGCTCCTCGCCGTCCAACTGAAGCTCGTCCACGGCCTTGAAAATCGCCGCCTGGATGCGGGCGGCGCGGCCACCGGGCCGCGGCATCGCCTGATGGGGCCTGCCGATATCGCCTTGTTCCTGTTCCATGTTCCAGCCAGCAACTGTCCATGCGCCTTCACTAAAGCAAAAAATTTGCTTTTAGAGTCAGCTTGCGGTATAAACGCAAACTCTTTGCTTTTACCACAAAGGCCAGACCATGACCATCCGCTCAGATACCACCGAGGTCCGCAAGCGCACCGGGCTGGCTCTTCATGCCGTCACCCTCATCGCGTTCCTCGCCGCTTCCAGCGCACCGACGCCGCTCTACCCGCTCTATCAGGCGGCCTGGGGCTTCTCGCCCTTCATGATCACGGTGATCTTCGCCGTCTACGCCGCCACGCTGCTGATGACGCTGCTGTTCTTCGGCTCGCTCTCCAACCATTGGGGCCGGCGGCCGGTGATCCTGCTGGCGCTCGCCGCCGAGCTGCTCTCCATGGCGCTTTTCGCGCTGGCGCAGGATGGCGACTGGCTGCTCGCCGCCCGTCTCGTCCAGGGCTTTGCCACGGCGCTCGCCACCACGGCGCTCGCCGCCGCCCTGCTCGACCTCGACCACAAGGCCGGCGCCACCATCAACTCCATCGCACCGATGATCGGCATGGGCGTCGGCGCCATGGGCTCCGGCCTCCTGGCACAGGTGGCGCCCGCTCCGTTGCGTTTCGTCTACGGGCTGCTGATCGCCGTCTTCCTCGTCCAGGTGCTGCGCAGCCTCCGCTCAAAGGAAACGGCGGCATCGCTGTCGGGCACTAGGTGGTCGCCGCGCCCGCGCATCGAGGTGCCGGAAGCCGCCCGCCAGGCCTTCCTGCGCGTCGCCCCGCTCAACATCGCCACCTGGGCGCTCGGCGGCTTCTTCCTGTCGCTGATGCCGTCGCTGATCCGCGAGATGTCCGGCGGCGCCTCCACCTGGCTCGGCGGCGCCGCCGTGGCCGCGCTCACCTTTTCCGGCACCGCCGCCATCGTCGTCTTCCGCAACAAGAGCGCCAACGCCGGCCTCGCCACCGGTGGCCTGACCATCTCGCTCGGTACGGCGGTCATCCTCGGCGGCGCCTATCTCGGCAGCCCGGCCGTGCTGATGGCCGGCGCCGTCCTCTCCGGCATCGGCTTCGGGTCGGGCTTTCTCGGCGCCACCCGCAGCATTGTCAGCAAGGTCACGGCCGGGGAGCGCGCCGGCCTGATGTCGGCCTTCTATTTCGAAAGCTACCTCGCCAACGCCCTGCCGGCGATGATCGCCGGCTACGCCGCCCGCCACGTCGGCCTTCTCGAGACGGCCACGGTGTTCGGCGCCGTCATCATCGCCCTGGCGCTCCTCTCCCTCGCCCTGCCGCTCCCCAGCTGCCCGCAAAAGGTTGCCGAACAGGGAGCTTGAGGAAGATGGTGCGCGCCATCAAGTTACTGAAACGCATATATAAATCTCCCCCCTAGCAAAAGCCGCTCGATCTCACGTGTGAGTTCAAGGTGGACCTCAGGCAGGATGGAGTGATCGGCCCACACAGGACACCACGTCATAAAACGCCGCTAAGCCGCCGCACAGCCCAATGAATCTCAGGCCCGGCGGCGCCGTTCAAGCCACTCGCGAAGGGCGCGGTTCATTTCACCCTGCCAGCCGGCACCGAGGCCACGCAAGCCCTGCAAGACATCGGGATCGAGACGGACGGAAACCTGACGCTTCGGTGCATCGAGTTTCGGCCTGCCCCGGCGGCGCATCAGGGTGCCTTCGGCCGGCTTGATCACTTCGCCACCAACGGCAACTTCGGCTCGGTCGAACGCGTCGTCGGACCACTCGGGTGCGTCATCCGGATCCACCCAGGCGCTCTCGTATTTTTCGGGTTTCTTTGTCATGGCAGTGCCTCATGGAAATGATGTGCCTTGCGTCACCTCGCGGTGTCCAAACGATCATGACAGCCCGCTCATCCAGCAACCCATAGGTTTGATAGCGCGTCTCGCCATAATCGAAGCGATCGTCCTCGAGTGTCAGGGTCTTTCCCGCAAATACCGTGGCCGCATCGAAGAAATCGAGCCGGCGTTCTCTGAGGGTGTCGGCCCGCTTGCCGGGATCGCAGGTGATCTTCATTGAATTAATGTATCACGAATAATCATTGCCGCAATATACGTGATACAAAAAATCACCGCCGTCCCTACCCCCAAAACGCCGCCGCCACCGAAACCACCAGCACCGCCGCGAACGTCAGGTTCACCAGCCTCCCCACCCGGGGATTGATCACCGCGCGGGCGAGCAGTGATCCGGCGCCGAGCCACAGCACGTTGACGATCACCACCAGTGCGAGGAACAGCCCGCCCTTCAGGAGCTCGTCGGCCACCGGCCGCCCCGGCAACAGGGTGTAGCGCGATACCACCGCTGCCACCGAAACGTAGGCCTTGGGATTGGTGAGCGACAACAGGACCCCAGGCCAGATCCCCGGGGCTCGGCCCGGCGCGTCGCTTCGCGACATCGTCGGCGCCGTGGCGATCCTGAAGGCGAGGTAGAGCAGATAGGCGCTGGCCGCCACCGCGATCGCCGGCGCGATGCCGGGATAGGCAAGGACCGCCGCCCAGAGGCCCGACCCCACCAGCGCCACCACCGCCACCATGCCGAGATCGAGCCCCAGCATGTAGGGCACGCCCCGGCGCGGGCCGAAGGCGGCACCAACCGCCGTGAGGCTCATGGTGTTGGGACCGGGGCTGCCGACCAGGGCGAGCGACGTCAGGAGATAGAGCGGCGTGGCGTCCATGGGGGTCTCCGGTCGCATGCCAGGGCAGCTTCAGCAAAGGTGGAAACCGGCTTTGCGCCTAAGGTTGCTAGGAAGCAAAGAGGTGGAGCAGTTCAGAAGAACCGGCGTTCGCCGGAAGTTCTCTAGAGCACACGCCGATCAGGTTGAATCAAACTGATCTAAAAGCGGCTGCTCCAGCAAATAACCCCGGAGCATTCGCCGACCAAATGTTTCATTTTGGTGGGCGAATGCTCTAGGCGAGGATCCCCAGAACGCCGGTTCCCGTCAATCACCTCCCCCTGCCCACCGCCTCCGATCACGTTTCCGCGTTCGGAGGGAACCGCTCGACGCCACTGGCAGTTGATATTGGCTCCCACGGGTGGCAGCGCTGCGCCGTGGACGAACTGGAGATCCGAGATGTCAAATCTCCCCCGAACACCCGTCGAGACGCTCCACCACATCGCAACGCTGTCCGAGCAGATGGCCCAGCAGGCCCAGCGTTCCGACCTGCCCTTCCTCGCCTACCTGCTCTCGATGGCCGGCCAGGAGGCGCGCGCCGAGCTGAAGAAGGCCGGCTTCCCTGTCGTCTCCGACCAGAACGCCCGCGCCGGCACCATGCAGTAATGGGGCCGGCGCCAACCGTCGCCATCCCGTCCCAGGAGATCCGATCCATGCGTCCGGGGAAATCGCCCTTCCCCCGGGCGTTTTGCCTTGCCGGCGATCTGGAAGTCGCGATCACCTAAGCTATTGGCGAATCTGGATGGTTCAACGGAAAGAAACAATCGGGAAATAGTTACAAATAACAATAGCCAGTCAATGTCATCTTATATTGCACGAATTTTTTACGCTCGCAGAAATACACTAGATTTGGGTAGGAGCGTTTCCCGTGCATCTCGATCGGCCAGGGAGAGGCCGCGTGAAAATCGATGGTGTACGTCCCATGGATATTGGAGCAGAGATAAAGCGCTTGCGGTTGGCTTTTTGGCAGCTGCCGCGCGCCGACGGATAAAGACATATCGATCTATGAGGCATGAATATAATTGCGTCTCATAAATAAAACAGAACCCGTGTCTGCCTACCGAGCGATTTCGCGCATCGAAATCGCCGTTCTGATGATCGATGTGCTTTTGATCCTGTTCATCGTGATTTCCACGATCTCCATGAGCTCGAAGCTGAGAGCCGTGGCGATCGAAAAGCAGCTCAAGATCGAGGCAAACATCGCCGAGGTCATGACCGACGAGATCAACCACTCCTTCCAGGCCATGGAACTGGTGCTGATCGGCGTATCCGACTTCGTCCATGCCAGACGGATCGAGGACAAGGACGAGCTGGCCGCCGAGATGGGCACCCGCCAGTCCAACGACATGCTGCGCACGCGCATTTCCGCCCTGGCCTTTCTCGATGCGCTCACGGTGGTCGACCAAACGGGGCGCGTCCTGGCCAGCACGCGCGTCTGGCCGGTACCCTTCTTCGACTTCAGCGACCGGGGATATTTCCAGGCGCTGAAGGCCATGACCGGCGAGCCGACCTATCTCAGCCCACCGGTGGTCGGCAAGATCGCCGCCCGCCCCACCCTGGTGCTCGCCCACCGCCTGACCAACTCGACAGGCGAGTTCCTCGGCACCGTCAACGCCTCGTCGGCCCAGGCCTACTTCTCGACCCGCCTGTCGCGCATCGATGTCGGCGCCGACAGTCTCGTCAGCTTCATCCTCGACGACGGCACCATCATGGCCCAGTCGCCGCCGCCGCCGGTTCCCGACGAGCCCCAGGCAACGCGGCATCCGCCCAAATACGACACCAAGACCCTGTTCGGCCTGCCGATCAGCGGCGGGCTGATCTCCGGGGGCGTGCTCGACGACAAGGAGCGCTACACCGCCGTCCGTCGCCTCGCCAACTACCCGGCATCCATCGTCGTCAGCGTCGCCGCCAAGACCGTCGACGACGAGGTCCGGACGACACGCATGCCGATCCTGGCCACCTCGCTGGTGATCTGCGCCATCATCGTCATCATCACGGCCCTGTGGAGCCGCCAGCTCCGGCGGGACCGGCGGCAGTCCGCCCTGCAACACAATCAGGCGCGGACCGACATGATGACCGGCCTCGCCAACCGGCTACGCCTCGTCGAGTGGCTGGAGGCCCTGGAACGCGACGAAACGGACCCGCCGTTCGCCCTCTATTTCATCGACCTCGACTACTTCAAGACCATCAACGACACGCTGGGCCACGACGTCGGCGACAAGCTCCTGGCCGCCGTCGCCGCCAGGCTCACCGGCGCCCTCGGCAACGACAGCCGGATCGCCCGCCTCGGCGGCGACGAATTCGC
Organism: Pleomorphomonas sp.; assembly: GCA_029976075.1. Taxonomy (GTDB): domain Bacteria; phylum Pseudomonadota; class Alphaproteobacteria; order Rhizobiales; family Pleomorphomonadaceae; genus Pleomorphomonas. The sequence goes on along the minus strand of JARKNW010000087.1, from coordinate 114,857 downwards.
CATCCTTCGCATGGAGATCGTCAACGAGGCCGACGCCCTGCGGTTCGCCGGCGCCATCGTGTCGATCATCAAGCGACCCTTCCTGATCGACGGCCACCAGCTCGTCATCACCAACTCCATCGGCGGCGCCATCAGCCCGCGCGACGGGCGCGACCTCGTCACCCTCTTGAAGAATGCCGACCTCGCCCTGTTCAAGGCCAAGGCCGACGGCCGCGGCACCGCCCGCATCTTCTCGGCCGAGCTGGCCAGCATCGCCGAATCCCATCGCAAGCTGCACACCGATCTCGAGGAAGCCTGGAGCGATCAGCAGTTCCACATCGCCTACCAGCCGATCTTCGAGGCGGGAAGCCGCCGCCTCGCCGGCTTCGAGGCCCTCTTGCGCTGGAAGCACCCCGAGCGCGGCGAGGTTCCGCCGGACGTGTTCATTCCGGTGGCCGAGGAAACCGGCCTGATCGTCCGCCTGGGGGCCTGGGTACTGGAGCGGGCCTGCGCGGACGCCGCCCGCTGGCCGCAATCGCTGTTCGTCTCCATCAACCTGTCGCCGATCCAGTTCCGCGACAGCGCGGTGGAAGCGCAGGTCTACCGCGCGCTTCAGAACTCCGGCCTGCCTTCCGAACGCCTGGAACTGGAGATCACCGAGTCGACGCTCCTGCACAAGGAGCGCGAGGTGCAGGCGATCCTCGGCAACTTCCGCAGCTCGCGCATCCGCATCGCCCTCGACGACTTCGGCACCGGCTACTCCTCGCTGCGCTACCTCACCGACTTCAGGATCGACCGCATCAAGATCGACCGCTGCTTCGTCGAGGGACTGGTCGACCGGTCGTCGAACCAGGGCATCGTCCAGGCCATCCTGGCGCTCGCCTCCGCCCTCGGCCTCAGGTGCACCGCCGAGGGGGTGGAAACGGACGTGCAGGCAGCCATCCTGAGCGAATCCGGCTGCAGCCACCTTCAGGGCTATCTGCTCGGCCGCCCGCTGTCGCCCGAACAGGCGCAGCGCCTCGCCGATGAAAGCTGCGACGATCTCCCTCTGCTTCTGGTGGCCGGCGCCCCGCGGCCGTAGCGGGCAGAGGCTCCGTTCCGATTGTCATGAACGCGGCGTATAATCCCGCATCCTAAGGATCTGCGCGCGTCATCGAGCGTTCTCCTCATCGCTTCTTCGAGCCGCCCGAACCGATTGCGCGTCAGCGGAGGGCATCATGGGCATCGAACTCGTCGTTCATCCGGGCGTCGATAGCGCCTTCATCGCCTGGCGGGCTCCGTTCATCGCCGACTGCAGGGGCTTTGCCTTGCGTCGCCGCATCCGGCGGGCAGCGGGCAGCGCCGCCAGCCCCAACACGGTTCGCGACGCCGGCGACGACGGCTTCCGCGAGGAGATCGTGGCGAGCTGGGTCGGCTTTGCCGACGGGCCGGAGGTGGCCGAGGGCACGCGCCGACCCACCACCGAATGGCCGATCCAGAAGTATCTCTGGTCGGACTTCGCGGTGAATGCCGGCGACGAGGTGGCCTATCGCGTGATCCCCATGGTCGGGCCGGAAACGGCGCTGACCGAGGCGGAAGCCGAGGCCTCCGGCTGGAGCGCCTCCGTCGCCATCGGCGCCGAGACCGAGGGCCACGCCGCCGCCTTCTTCAATCGCGGCCTGGTGGCCAGCCAGTGGCTCGCCCGCCTGTTGCCCGACGAACAGCCGTCGCAGAAGCTCGAGAAGGAAATCGCCAGTCCGGAGAGCCGCATCCGCCAGTTCCTCGCCGGCCCCATCCGCGACGAACTGCTGCGCCTCCTCACCGAGGCGGCCTGTACCAAGGCGCATGTCTACGCCGCCCTGTTCGAACTCAACGACCCGGAACTCGTTCCCCTTCTCAAGGCGCTGAAGAAGCGGGCACACATCGTGCTCGGCAACGGCAGCGTCAAGACCAAGGGCGAGGACGAGAACGCCGAGGCCCGCATCGCCCTCAACGGCTGCGACATCCGCGACCGGATGACCGCGCCACGGACGCTCGCCCACAACAAGTTCCTGGTGATCTGCGACGCCGACAAGACGCCGGAGGCCGTGTGGACCGGCAGCACCAACTGGACGACGACCGGCCTCTGCACCCAGGCCAACAACGCCGTGCTGATCCGCAACGCCGAGCTCGCCGGCTTCTACCTCGACCAGTGGCACGCCCTCTCCGATGCCGGCAATGCCACGCCCAATGCGCTGGTCACCGCCAACGGCACGCCCCGCAAGGTCGGCAAGCGCACCACGCTGTGGTTCACGCCGCTGCGTGGCGGCCTCGACCTCGATCAGGCCGGCGAGCTGATCGCCGCCGCCAGGGACGGCATCCTGTTCCTGATGTTCAATCCCGGCCCGCGCGGCACGCTCCTCAACGACATCATCGAGCTCGCCTCGCCCGGCAGTACCAACTACAAGCCGGACCTCTATATCCAGGGCGTCGTCAACCAGAACCCCGGCACCGACAAGAACCCCGTGGTGCTGTTCAATCGCGGCGAGCGCATCGAGGCCAACGCCGACGTGGTGCTGCCGGCCGCCATCCCCGGCGCTCTCAAGTACTGGAAGAAGGAACTGCTGAAGCTGCCGCGCTCGCACGCCATGGTGCACAGCAAGGTGGTGGTGATCGACCCCTACGGCGAGCACCCCGTGGTGATTACCGGCTCGCACAACCTCGGCCCCAAGGCGAGCGGCGTCAACGACGAGAACTTGCTGATCATCGAGGGCAACGGCGCGCTGGCCAGCCAATATGCCGGCAAGATCATGGAGATCTACGCCCAGTATCGCTGGCGCCAATCGGTTGAGAAGCAGGACGGCAAGCCGAGCTGGTCCGGCCTTGCCAACGACGACAAGTGGCAGATCGCCGATCCCGCCTCCCCTTACGACAAGCGCCGCCTGCGCGAACTCGATTTCTGGTTCGGGCGGGGGCGAGAGCCTCTGCTCAAGCCTCTGCTTATATCCCAAAAGCCGACTACAGCCGGGCCGGGCCAAACGGATTCGTAGTCACCCCGCCAATTCTGAGTCTTGATAAAGCGTGCAACGTGCCAAACTTAGCTCTTTCGTCCGAATTAAACTCAGCCTATTATCTGAAACGTCGAACTCACCTTCAGCGCTGTTAGCGATCTATATTCGCAGTAACATCCAAATTCGCCCCTTACATATCCATCACACAGACTAACAAGGCGCTCTACAGCCGACTTCTCCACGTGAACTTCATGACCATAACAGGATTTACCCATTGCGACTTTGGTTGCCGCATATATAGTTCTTCTCGAACAAGCCTTGACTGAGGTCAGATAACTTCCGGGAAGTAAGCTCGTGTACTTATCCGAGGCGTAATGAAAAAACACAAAATAGTCTAACGAATCTGAATCAATAGGACGAATTTCTCCATCAGGACCAAGCTCTATATACTGATATAAATCCGAAACGCCAGCAACACGAGGTTCAGAACACATGATATATCACCTAAAAACACACGATCGAAAATAATAATTAATCAGAAATCATCCCCTACTTTACCATAGCTCGTCAACTTATTGTTCGTGAAGCAGGCATAATACCTGTCTGAATAATCACCCGGTCGCCTGTTCCAGAAATCTCTCCACATCGAATACATCAGGCAGTTCTCGCCGTTCCGTAACCTGCCGCTATCTGGCTGCCCAAGAATCTTCACAACCTGCTCTTTGCTCATGCCCGGCTCAAGGTTCATCATCTTTTCCCGCGAGGCAACGCAACCCGCAAGAGTCATGGCAGCAACAGCGACAACGCACGCACGTAACGAGATTTTCAAGGCATCCCCCAACTCTGATCAAAAACAAACCTACGTCCGATCCCAAGCCCGCGTCTATCAGGAGTTGCGCGCTTTAACAACGAAGGTAGACCTAAGCTTAAGCTCCATTGACGTCCGAATGCCGAGTGCCTCGCTCCGCGTTGCCTCCCCCCCTCGCGCGCGCCCCGGATCGCCGTTGGCGGAATGCCAAACCGCTCCCAAAATCGGTTGGCGAAGTGCGACGGCGACAAATGGCTGTCGGGATCAATATCCGCCTCTGTTCTGGCTTCTTTCGTCCACCACCATCTGTTCTCGATAGATCTCGCCCGAGCGGGCCTTGGCCCGCCACGGACGCGCTTTCCGGAGCGGGATGTCGTAGGCAGGGGCGTGGCGATCGAGAACGGAAGTTGCGAAGTCCTCATCATTGGAGACAGCGCAAAGAGCCGCCCACTGTCCATCCGGACCGACAACCCCGGCGGGCCCCTTGTGGGCTTCCTGGGCGGGCGTTGCCACGCTGATCCATAGGCAGTTCAACCCCGCGTGCGCCCTGAGCGCAACCTGATAGGACTCGGGAACTCCATAGGACGAGAAAAGCACCACATCTGCCCCCATCCGCTCGTATTCCATGAATACTTCGGGGAACTGGGACTCGATGCAGATCGCGCAGCCGAAGCGAAATCCATCGACATCAAATACGACCGGCTCGCTACCTGGCGTGTACCAGCCATTGACCTCGCTATTGGACAGGAACCTCTTGTCGTATCTGGTCAGCAGATCACCCGAGTCCGAGAAGATATAGAGACTGTTGTGAGGTCGCTCGGTTCCCGACAGCCTGTGCGCTCCACCGACAACGGCGAAAATGCCGTGCTCGGCGCAGAGGGCCGCGATACTCCGCAGTTCGATCTCGTGCCTGTCCCATTCAAAGGACCGCCATGCGTCGGGGGTGGCGATCTGCGCCTTGGCGTATCCCGACAGCGCGCCTTCGCAGAAGCTGATCAGCCTGACACCCTGCGCCGCAGCATCGGACATCACCTGTCGTATACGCACAGCGTTCGCAGAAATATCTTTCGAGACAAGAGTTTGGGCGACGGCGATCTTCACCCGTATCTCCTGATGAAGGTCGGTTTGCGGGGTTGAGAACCCGAATGATACACCAAGAGACAGGCACTGCCGCCCCGGCCGGCGTTCCTCACCCCATGAAGCCCGTCGCCTCCGGCAGCGCCTCGCTTCGCCTTGCCTCCCGCGCCGCGCTTCCCCCTCTTGCGTGTCCCCTTATCGCCGTTGGCGCAAACCCGAAGCGCTCCCGGAAGCGATTGGCGAAGCGCGAGGGCGACTCGTAGCCGACGTCGAGCGCGATGCGGTTCACTGCCTGGTCGGTCGATTGCAACAGCAGCATGGCCTGGGACATGCGCACGTCGACCAGGAGATCGCCAACGGTCGTCCCTTCCTGCGACAGACGCCGGCGCAACGTCGCCTCGCTGAGGGCGAGGCGGTCGGCGATCGTGGCGATGGTCCAGGGATCGGCAATCGACGACTCCAGCAGCCGCCGCACCCGGGCCGTCAGGCTGAGGTTCTCCTCCTGGGATATCCGCACGCCCTTCAGCGACAACCAGACCAGGAGCTCGGTCACCCGATGCCGGGCCACCGCCTCGGGAATGTGCGTCGCGTCGCCCACCGCCTCGATGGCCCGGTCGAAGGCCGCCGCGAACGCCTCGTCGATCCGGCCGAGCAGCGCCACGCTTTGGGTCGCCGGTCCCCCGGGAGCGCTCCTCTCGAAACTTGCGAGAACGGCCGGGTCCCACACCAGCCAGCGCGCGCCGTAGGAGCCGCGCTCCGACATGCGATTGGTGACGTCGAAGGTCTGCCCGCCGGCCAGCACCACGGCCTCGCCGCCCCGGACGGTCCACTGCCCGCGCGGCGATTGCAACAGCTTGCTGCCATGGCTGAGAACGATCAGCGACGGGCGGTCGACCACCAGGCGGCTGAATCTCAGCTCGCAGAACTGGGCGATGCTGGCCGAAAAACCGACACCCGGCCGGGCCTTGAGGGATCTGGCGTGATCGCTCATGGGTTCACCGCTCCGACTTCTGCCATCCGATGAATGGCGCAGAGCTTGTTGCCATCGGGGTCGCGCACATAGGCGAGATAGACCGGTCCGACGAGGCCATTTTCCCGCACGCCAGGCGGCTCCTCGATGGAGCGACCGCCCTCGGCGACGGCGGTATCGTGAAACGCCCGCACCACCTCCGGCGAGCCGCAGCGGAAGGCGACGGTGCCGCCGTTGGCCGGGCTCGCCGGCTCACCGTCGATCGGCTCACTGACGCAGAACGAACCGCCGTCGTGCCGGTAGAACAGCCTGACATGACCGCTGTCCGCCACATGCCGCAAGGCGGCGCCAGCCCCCAGCGTGCCGAGCACTGCGTCATAGAAGCGCCGGGAGCGCTCGATGTCGTTCGAGCCGACCATCACGTGGTTGATCATGGCCTCCGTCCTCGTCCTCGATTGCGATGAGGCAGGACTAGCATCGTTCAGGCCGGAACTCGGCGCAAGATTGCTCTCGTTCTGTGCCGATCTGCTCAGATGAGGGGAATGAAAACTGCCATGTCCTTCGGCACCCTCCGCCCTGAGTGACCTCGGGCAGAAGGGGCGTGACGTGAACACAGGGCCCAAGGACGTAGCACACCTATCGGATGCAAGGGGGAACTTGATAGAGATGGGGGCGCCGGTATCACTCAACCGGCTTTGCGTCCGAAATTACCGAGAACACAACGTTGGAAACGCAAACCGGAGTTCGATTGGCTCGTCGCCTCCTCAAAAGACAACCGGCCCGAACAAGTCGGGCCGGCCGCGGTTAGGGAGGGAGCGATGATCAGTTGGCGCCAGCAGCACCAGCCTTAGCAACGGCCATGTCATCGTCAACTGACGAACCGGACACGCCGATCGCGCCAATGATAACGCCATTCTTGTCCTTGATCAGCTCGCCACCGCCGAAGATCACGAGGCCATCGTTGGTGACCTCGATGCCGTAGAGCGGTTGGCCAACCTGGGCAAGCGCGCCGAGATCCTTGGTCGGCATGTTGAACAGGCGGGCGGTCTTGGCCTTCTTGATCGAAATGTCAACGCTGCCGAGGAAGGCACCTTCCATGCGGGCAAAAGCCTTCAGGTTGCCACCGGCATCGACGATGGCGATGTTCATCAGCGTGCCCTGTTCCTTGGCCTTGGCCTTGGCTGCGTCGATGGCCTTGTCGGCTTGCGCGAGCGTGATGTCACCCGGGAGAATCAGCTTAGAGGCATCGGCGGCAAGAGCCGCGCCCGACATCAGGGTGCCGAGCGCAAATGCAATAACGGTCTTACCAAACATAGTAACTCCTCCTGCGAAGACCGGTCTGCCTCTCCTCATCCGGTGTTGATATTTCCGCCTCTCAAACGGATGCTTTTGGAATAAGAATTTGCAATGCCGAAACATTACAAACCACTCGTTTTGCAGCCGCGAGATAAGATGTAACATTGAAAAATATTTCAATCCATCACTATCCACCGCGTCAGTGTTTTTCCGGACGGTGGTCAATCCTGCGCGGGATTTCGAAGAACAGGGCCCATAGAAAGGGAGCGAAACGAGGATCGAGAATCGGCCTTCCCGGCCAAGCTCGCCGGGCGTTGGATGCCGGGCTCGACGCCCACATCGGCGGCGCCGTCAGTCTTTTCAATGGCGGAATACCGTTGCGACTGAGTGATGCGCCGGGCCGATTTCGCCCCCGGGAACACGTAGGGGTTACGCGCCCTTGCCGATGCACGGGAAAAGAACAAGACTGACTGCAATACACCGACGAGAATCCGTCTCCTCACCACCGGGTAGCATCAACCCGTCGCCGTGAAGTGGGCTGGACACTCAGGCTTCCACGGTCCCAGACAATGGAACCGGATCACAGTCATTGGCAGAGAGCATCATGCGTTTGTTGAAGTCTTGGATAGTTGTCGTCGTCGCCAGTCTCTGGTGGACCGGGGCTTACGCTGCCGATGAGGGCCATTTCAAAACACCGGAAGAGGCCATTACCGCCTTCATGGATGCGCTGAAGAACCAGGATTTCGAGGCCATTCTGGCGACGACGGCCGTCGACCGCATGAGCAAGGGCTTCGACTTCGTCGCGCAATCCGAGCAGATCAAGCTGATCGCACCCTACTACGCCATGCCGGCCAGCGATCCCTTTTTCACCTCGGTCAACAAAGCCATCTACACAGGTGAGATTGCCAGAAGTATCCAGTACTTCACCTACAGTCTGATGATGATGACTAACAATCGAGTGATTGTCGACGCTCTTACGGAGGGCACATCCTACACTAATCCAAACTACCCGACAGCTGCGAGGGATATGTTTGACGCTGTGCAAGCTAAGCGCTTGTCAGAACTTTCGATATCGAAAATAGGCACCCCATCGCCGGAGAAACTGAACAGCGAACAGCAACAGCGCCTGTTTTCCCAGCACGCCCGGAATTTTCGGGGTGACGCCGCAACCGAGCGCGTGGCCCTTGTTTCCTTCGACGACCTCAACTTTCTGGTCGGCTTCAGTCTGATCCGTTACGGCGATGACTGGCTTGTCGAGCGCATGACGTCGTGGATAGCTGGGACCCGTAGTCTTGCCCCCGCCAAGTGGATAACGCCGGATGAATTCGAAGCGCTGATCCGCTAGGGCCTTCGCCGAAGAATTTGCGATAATTGGCCACCCGGCGAACGGTCTGGATCGCAGGGGGTGCCCGATAATTCCCTCAGTGCCCTTTTCTGCCCGAGGTCCTCGCTTTCGCAAGGATGTCAGAAGTATATAAATGATAACAGCTGGATAGGTCGGGTCCCAAGCTGGGCTCCCGTTCCTATCGTGCTGTCATCCTTGCGAAAGCGAGGACCTCGGGCAGAACAAGGCGACCGGCCGATATAGGTCTCCTTCATCCCACCAAGAGTATGAAGCGCCGACCCAGCCCAGCCAGATCGACGCTTCAATCGTTGCTCTGATGCTCGCGACCAGAGCCTGGAGCGAAATTCGCTGGGGTGCGGCATCCCTGGGCATCCGCTTGGCCCGAAAAGTCTGCAACTTTTCGGGCGGATGCCCTTGACGACGGCTTCGAGAACCGGAGCGGAGCGAACATAAAGTTCGTGAGCCCCGGAAGCGCAGAAGACTAAGCCATATGCCCACCCCAGTAGAATTTCGACCAGGCTCTCAGAAGAAGCCGAGCTTCTTGGGGTTGTAGGAGACCAGGAGATTCTTGGTCTGCTGATAGTGGTCGAGCATCATCGAGTGGGTTTCGCGGCCGATGCCGGACTGCTTGTAGCCGCCGAAGGCCGCGTGGGCCGGATAGGCGTGGTAGCAGTTGGTCCAGACACGGCCGGCCTGGATGTTGCGGCCGAAGCGATAGAGGCGGTTGGCATCGCGGCTCCATACGCCGGCCCCGAGGCCGTAGAGCGTGTCGTTGGCGATCTCCAGCGCTTCGTCCTCGTCCTTGAAGGTGGTGACGGAGACCACCGGGCCGAAGATCTCTTCCTGGAACACGCGCATCTTGTTGTTGCCCTGGAAGACGGTTGGCGTCACGTAGTAGCCGCCTTCGAGATCGCCGCCGAGATGGGCGCGCGAGCCGCCGGTCAGCACCTTGGCGCCCTCCTCGCGGCCGATGTCGAAGTAGCCGAGGATCTTGTTGAGCTGCTCCTCGGAGGCCTGGGCGCCAATCATCGTCGTCGGGTCGAGCGGGCTGCCCTGCTTGATGGCATGGACGCGGGTGAGAGCCCGCTCGATGAACTTGTCGTAGATGCTTTCCTGGATCAGGGCGCGGCTCGGGCAGGTGCAGACTTCACCCTGGTTGAGGGCGAACATCACGAAGCCCTCGATGGCCTTGTCGAAGAAGTCGTCATCCTCGGCCAGCACGTCGGAGAAGAAGATGTTGGGCGACTTGCCGCCGAGCTCCAGCGTCACCGGGATCAGGTTCTGGCCGGCATACTGCATGATCAGCCGGCCGGTCGAGGTCTCGCCGGTGAAGGCGATCTTGGCGACGCGTTTCGAGGACGCCAAGGGCTTGCCCGCCTCGAGGCCGAAGCCGTTGACGACGTTGAGCACGCCGGGCGGCAGCAAGTCGCCGATCAGCTCCATCAGCACCAGGATCGAAGCCGGCGTCTGCTCGGCCGGTTTCAGCACCACGCAGTTGCCGGCGGCCAGCGCCGGCGCCAGCTTCCAGGCGGCCATCAGGATCGGGAAGTTCCAGGGAATGATCTGGCCGACCACGCCGAGCGGCTCGTGGAAGTGATAGGCGATGGTGTCGTGGTCGATCTCGGAGAGCGTGCCTTCCTGGGCGCGCAGGCAGCCAGCGAAATAGCGGAAATGGTCGATGGCCAAGGGAATGTCGGCGGCCGTCGTCTCGCGGATCGGCTTGCCGTTGTCCCAGGTCTCGGCCAGCGCCAGGCGACCGAGGTTCTCCTCCATGCGGTCGGCGATGCGGTTTAGGATATAGGCGCGCTGGGCGACGTTGGTCTTGCCCCAGGCCTCGCGAGCGGCGTGCGCCGCGTCCAGCGCCAGCTCGATGTCGGCGGCCTCGGAACGCGCGACTTCACAGATCTTCTGGCCGGTGATCGGCGACAGGTTGTCGAAGGTGCGCCCGCTCAGCGCATCCTTGAACTCGCCGCCGATGTAGTTGCCATACTTGGTGCGGAACGGCAGGTCTGCGGCCTTGACGGTGCTCTGATAGGTCATTTCGTCCTCCCGAAATTGTCGCGCGTTGACCGCGCTGTCGGGAGAATTGCGTAAGGGAAACCCGATATCCAGCCAGTCCACCACGACGGCTGGCCGCCAGTGTCGCAGTTCTGCGACAGTCCGATGACGGGAGTGACAGTCCGAGGCGCGACGGCGGCCTGCGCTTGAAATTCGCTGGGGTGCGGCAGATGGCGACGCGTTCGAGAACCGGAGCGGAGCGGGTTCCTAAATACACCAGCAAAAGTGCTTTGCGGCTCCGCCTGTCGCGCATAGCAGTTGGGTTTGGACTTAGGACTAATACTCTTGATTCCGATCTTCTTAGTCGCGCCTACCCAAGATGAGCCTCTACCATTCGGGTTATATATCTGACCATAAAGTAGTATACAACCTGGGTCACTAAAATTATTACGAAAATGACTCTCGATGACTTCTTTATGTCAGGATCTAAAATATTTATGTAATTTTCATATAATCGGATTGTGATTTTGTATATCGTCTGGGATAGCGATATTGAAAAATACAATTGAACCAACAGAAAGAATACACCCACAGCGAGAAGGGGTATCATTTCCAGGTAATTCGCCTTATTTAGTTCTATATTTATGAATGACTGAACAGTAGCTAAGAAAGCTATATTGGTCAGGAATCCAACAAAATCGGAAGCGTTTTTCGTTATGTTGAATTGTTCAGAGATCGTCCTGTCTGCGACTGATTGACCGTACTCTCCAATTTTTAACGCGAGCTCACTCAACGCGGCCTTTGCCGCTTCTTTGTAGGTCATGATCGAGCCCCTCGGGCGACAACTTCTACTCGAATCGCGGGAATGAGAAAGGCACCCGCTTTGTGTTATTTATGGATAATTGCTTAAGAGAGGTGACATTGCAACGCCACCTGCAGCCTTAGCTTGAGTTCACAAGTAAAAGCTGAGTGCGTCTTTGCAGTCTTTGGTCGACGGCCAGATCGATTACTAATATTTAGGATCAAGCGCTAGGCGTGCGCGGTCCGCTCATGAAGACCAAGTTTATTCAACTTGCGATGCAATGTCGCCCGGCTGATACCGAGCAATCCGGCGGCATGCGACACATTGCCGTGCGCCCGGGCCAGGGCCCGCTGGACCACGGAGCGCTCGCCGGCGGCGAGATCGTCGGCCTCCCGCTCCCGGACAATCAGATCGCCGATCGGGGCGTGGCCGTTGATGTCGGCCGACGTCAGCCCGAGAAGCTGCCGGGCGGCGCGGGTGGCGCCGACGATCAGCTCGTGCCCATCGACGGCCACCAGTGCATCGGCCCGCCCCTCGGGCGACGGCGCCAGGATGATGCGGCTCTTGGGGAAGGCGCGGCGGAACAGGTCGCACTCGATGCGCCGCGCCGCGACGACCACCGACTGGGCGATCAGCGTCAAGAAGCCCTCCGTCAGATCGGCCCGGCAGGAGGAGACGTCGATCACCGCCGCCAGCTGTCCCTCAGCGTCGTGGATCGGCGAGGAAGTGCAACTGAGGAGCGCGTTGCGGCTGAAGAAGTGCTGGTCGCGATGGATGGTGACGGGCCGCTGCTCGGCGATGGCGGTGCCGATGCCGTTGGTGCCCTCGGTGCCTTCGCTCCATGGGGTGCCGATCCACAGGCCCCAGGCGCTGAAGGTGGCGTCGTCGCCGGCCGCGCCCCGCCGTTCGAGGGGGACGCCGTTGCGATCGGCCAGCAGCACGCAGCAGCCGACCCCGCCGACGGCGGCATGCAGGCGATCCATGGCGCTCTCCGCGCAGGCGATCAGCGGCTCCAGCGGCTGCCGGGCCAGATCGATTTCCTGTTCGGTCAACCGCCAGACGGGCGAGCGGGGCGACGCCGGATCGAGCTTGTGCAACTCCTGCGACCGATGCCATGAGGCGGCAACGACCGAGCGGACCGCCCCTCCGGCGGCCAGCGTGTCCCTGATGTGGCGTGCGTGAAGTTCATCTGACCTGTCCACGCTTTTCCTCCTCGAGAAGCGTTGGCCACGACGTTCCGAAGTCCCCCCTTTGCCCTGATCCGTCCTCCGCGAGAGTGACCTGAAACGGCATCCGATCGATGAAACGCCGATCGACGATGCCTGATAAAACCGACCTGTGGCGCCGATCCGTTCAGTCGGATTCGATGGCACCCTACGGGTAAACCCCGATAGTCGGCCCCTTCATAATCTTGTTTGGAGAGGTAGACAATTCGCCCAAAGGACTCGGATCGGGCAGCGGCTCCGACAGCAGTTTGCGGCGAAATGACCGCTGGCACTGAATTCCAGCTGCACCAGCAGCCTGATATCACCCTCAGCGCTTTCTCGTCCCGAGGTCCTGCGCCTGCGCGCAGGATGACAGCCTATACATTTGTTTTATTTATATAATTCTGTCATCCTGGCGCAGGCCAGGACCTCAGGAAGGTAGAGCGAGCGGCTGATATAGGTCTCCCACCCGCACAATCCCCCATCTCACCGGCTGAACAACAGCCATCCCCTCCAGCGCCAAGAGCAGCGCCCATCAACGCATCCATTCATCCACCGCGCCTTGGCATACCCCGCTGCACCGCCGGCAAGGCGAACAGCAGCACCACGGCGTTCCACCAGGCCACCGAAAACAGCCCCACCATCAGCGTCGGGCCGGGGCTGGCGACGGCGAGCAGATGGATCACCGCAATGGTCGCGAACAGGGCGAGCGTGCTCATGGCCGCTTGCCTTCGACATGCCGGGCGAAGTTGTCGAGGATCGCCTGCCAGCCGGCGCGCTGCTGCTCCTCCGGATAGACGTTTTCGGCGTCGAAGGTGACACGTACCGTCACGCTGTCCTGTCGTGGCGTGAACGACACCTGCGCCGCCCGGTCGCCGAAGGCATACTCGATGCGCTCCTGCGGCACGATCCTGGTGTAGGTGCCGGCGAAGTCGAAGCCCTCGCTGCCGTCCTTCGCCTCCATGCGCGAGGAAAACGCCCCGCCCTCGCGCAAATCGACGCTGGCCGCCGTGGTGTGCCAGTCGTCGGATGCCGCATTCCACGCCTTGATATCCTCCGGCGTCACATAGGCGCGCCACACTTCGGCGAGCGGCGCGGCAACGGTCGTCTCGACAGTGATCTTCATGGAACCCTCCTCCGGTTTATTGGAATGATACCAACATGCAGATTGGGCGGTTTCTGTCAGGATTGGATGGAGAGGCGCCTGATATTACCCATGGCGCCCCTTTTTGCCCGAACTTGCCGCCTTAGCGCTACGGCATGCACACATCTCCGGCTGCCAATCGCTTGGTGAGGTTTGGGTTGACCTTGGCTGTTTTTTGAAGATGCGGCACGGGCCATAGCAGGCTCCCTCACATGGATGGAGCGCTATACAAGCCGCTTGCTCCATTCTGCCCGAGGTCCTGCGCCTGCGCGCAGGATAACAGCTTCATAGGGGCCGGCACAGCGACTACCGCTTTGTTTCCTTTGTATAAACCTGTCATCCTGCGCGCAGGCGCAGGACCTCAGGACGAGTAGAGCAAGGGGCCGCTATCACGCTCCACCCAAAACTTGCAGATCAGCCCCTACCGCCCCACGAAGGTCCCGCTCCATGCGCCGCCTGCCAGCTTGATCTCATCGTTGACGATGTTGGCCGACAACGTGGAGGGCAGCGCCATCCTCGCAATCATCGGCACATTGGTCGTGGCTTTGGTTTTATCCAGGGTGATCTTGGTGGCGTTTCCCGCGCGACAGACCGATGCTTCCCCGGTCAGCCATGGCTCGCCGGCCTTGCTGGCCGAGTAGACGAGACCGTTGGCCCCATCGGTGATGACGATGGTCAGCGGCTTGCCATCGTTCGCCGTCGTCTCCTGCCAGCGGGCCTTGATCCCGTTGGCCTTGACCTCGCTGACGGACGTAAGGCAGGCGGCCTGGGCCATGGTGGCTCCGCCCAGAAGGAACAGGCAAACAAGCAGTTTTAATTTTGTTGGCCCCATGCACTCCTCCTGGAAGACGGAACAAAGACCGCGCCGCAGCCCCAAAAGAGCATGGCCAGACAAACCGCAGATGACAGCCTTTGTTCCCGCGCCACGTCAGCGATGCGAGGGAAAACTGGCGGAACCGATAGTACGACATGCAACCGAGACGGCTTGCGTCAGGATCGATGGGTGGGCGCCCCGTGTTCGCCTCGCACCCCATTCTGCCCAAGCGGCCTTCGCGGGAATGACGGCGCGATGCGGCGGGTCGCCAAGGCGCCGCGCTGAGAGGACCGAACCCTACCCCTCTAGCGCCACCTTGTACCGCGCGAACGACGCCTCCACCCGTTCCTTGGCGTCGCCGATCATCTCCCGGCCGGCGAACGAACCGTAGAGGTCCGAGAACACCAAGGGCGACACATGCTCCTCGAGCCGCCTCACCGCCTTGGGGCCGAGCGGGATCAGGTTGGGGTAGCTGCGCATGAAGCTCACGAAGCGGCGGTCCATCACGATCTGGATGGCATCGCCAGGATAAAGGCTGCCACCGGGACGCGGACCGGTCTTCCAGTGAAGCCCGGCACTGCCGTCGAAATGGCCGGGCAGATGCACGAGATCGAGGTTGGCGGTCAGCGAGAAGCTGTGACCCTCCCAGAAGCGCAGGAACGGGCTGTCGAACCGCACCCAGTCCTCGTCGGATTCGTGGAGATAGATCGGCACGCCGCCGAGCGCCGCGCTCCATTCGTGCATGGCGGCATAGAAATGCGGGTGCGAGATGGCGATCGCCTGCACGCCGCCCATGCCGGCGATCCGTTCCAGCGCCGCGTCGGTGACGGCGGGAAGGCATTCCCACATCACCATACCGCCCTCCTGTGGAATCAGGAAGGCGCGCTGGCCGATGCCGAACTCCGGCGCCAGCGACATCGTCATCACGCCGGCGCAATCCTCGAACTGGATCTGGTGGTTGGCGGCGATCTCCGTCGAGGTCGTCCAGCGCTGCCCCTTCCAGCCGACGAACTGCCGTTCGTCGCGACAGACGGGACACTCGGTCATCCGCTCCGCTTCGGGGTATTGCGTGCCGCAGGTCACACAGACCGGAACACGCGAAAAGCTCGATCGATCGAACTCGGCCATGGCCAAGTCTCCATGGCATGAGGCATATCCATCCATCAGGATATCACAACCCCCGAAGGCCCGGCCGGTTCCGCCCCGCCATTTGCGATATCACGATGAACAAGTTCAGTACGGGCAGCAAGGCCTTCGGGTGTGCCGTAAGGAAGCGCCACCGCGGGTTCTTGCCCCACCGGGAACGCGCTACAAACCCAAGACAGCTCACTCCGCCGCGTCTCGCGAGATCGGCTCCACTCGAACCGCCAGCCCGAGCGCCTTGGTGATGGCCATGAAGTTCGCCAGAGTCGGATTTCCGCCTTCGGATAGCGCCACATACAGGTTTTGGCGACCAAGGCCGGTATCGCGGGCGAGCTTGCTCATCCCCCGTGCGCGGGCAATCACGCCGAGCGCGTGGGTAACCAGCGCCGGATCGCCATCCTCGAATGCCGCCTCCAGATAGGCGGCGATATCATCGCCGGTCTGAAGATACTCGGCGGTGTCGAATGGCTTGGTGACTGTCGTCATGCTTGGTCTCCCCATTCCGCCGCCAGCGCAATGGCGTCTTCGATATCCTTGGACTGAGTGCGCTTGTCGCCCCCGGCCAAAAGGACAATCAGCTTTCCGCCATGCCGAACAAAGTACACCCGATAGCCCGGCCCGTAATCGATCCTGAGTTCCGACACACCGTGTCCTACGGGTCTCACGTCACCAGGATTGCCAAGTGCAAGACGATCGATCCGCACCAAGATGCGGGATCGCGCCTGCCGATCGGAGAGGCGGGTGAACCACGCCTCGAAGCGTTCGGTCTGGCGAATTTCGAACATGGGCAACTGTCTCATTTATAGGACAAGAGCGCAAGACGGATTGATCCGCGCCTTTTATGGAAATCGACACGCCCTCATCCCGTCTCCGAGCTCGCGCCTTCCCTAATCCTCGCGCCGTCCGTCGCTCTCGCGGTTGCGTTCATAGCTGTGCTTCAGCGGGAAAGGCGGCAACCAGGCTTCGCGTCGGATGGTCCAGAGCTCGTAGGTCGGCTGGAACCGGTCGATGTCGTCGAACGCGCCGAGGCTCACCTCGATCTCGTCATCGCTCCGCCCGAACACCGACGAACCGCAGCGCGGGCAGAAATGCCGCCCCTCGTAGCTGGCCGTCTCGCCCTCGATCGCCACTGCCTCCGCCGGGAAGATCGCCGAGGCATGGAACAGCGAGCCGGTGTTCTTGCGGCAATCGAGGCAGTGGCAGAGCCCCACCCGATAGGGCCGCCCGGTCGCCACGAGCCGCACGTTGCCGCAAAGGCAGCCACCCCGAATCTCGTCCATGTCAGCCTCCTCCGTTTCAGGACCGCGACCTGGAGCACTGTTCGATCTGAATCAGATCGGCGCTCCAGGTACTTGTTTCGTAAGCATCATCTTGTCGATCCTCGTTTCACTCCGGTCGGATGATGCTCTAACATGCTGGTGCCCGCTGCCAGAATTTGTCACCAGCCCCTCGGCAAAGCCGGCCGCCCGCGTCAGAGCCGGTCCACCTCGGCCAACAGCGTGCCGTTCCAGGTGCCGTCGCGCACGAGGCCGATCATCTTGGCCTTCATCACCTCGCCGGCGAACAGCGTCGCCCTCGACACCCGCCGGTCGCGCGGATAGCAGAGGGCCAGTTGGCGCGCCGGCGAGGGGTTGGCAAGCGGGGCCAGGCGGAAGTCGCCGGCCGTCGGCTCGGAACCGAAGGCGGTTGCCGGCATGATGGTGTAGCCGTAGCCGGCCCCCACCAGCTCCTTCAGCGAACCGTAGCCGTCCACCTCCACCACCACGTCGATGTCGATGCCGGCCTGCCGCGCGCAGTCCTCGACCACCGCCCTGAGGTCGTGGCCGCGACTCGGCAACAGCAGCGGCAGCGCCGCGAGCTCCTTGAACTCCACCGGGCGGTCCGGGCTGAGATCGGCGCTGACCGGACCGATCAGGAACAGGTTTTCCGACAGGATCGGCTCGGTCCTGAGCACCTGGTTGGCCCGGGCGTTGTAGAGGATGGCCGCGTCGATATCGCCCCGGAACAGGCTGTCGAGCAGATAGCCGGTGTAGGAGGTGACAATGCGCACCCGCACCGCCGGATGGGCCGCGCGGAAGGCGGCGACCAACGGCACCGACAAGGCGTTGGAGATGGTGGGCGACAGCCCCACCGACACGCTGCCGACCATGCCGGCCTCCGGCCCGCCCACCGCCACGCGCAGGTCCTCGAGTTCGCCCAGGATGTGCCGCGCATGTTCCAGCGCCGCCACGCCGTGCTCGGTCAGCCGCATGCCGCGCCCGTGCCGCTCGAACAGGCGCACGCCCAAATCCTCCTCCAGCATGCGGATCTGCCGGGAAAGCGCCGGCTGGGCAATGCGGAGGCGCCCGGACGCCTTGTTGAGGCTGCCGAGATCGGCGACGAGGGCGAAGGTGCGCAGTTGGGAGATGTCCATGAGAGCCTGATCCGAAACTCGCTGGGGTGCGGCAGATAGCGATGAATTCGAGAACCGGAGCGGAGCGAACTTTGGGGTTCGTGAGCACCGGAAGCGCAGAAATCGAAGCTAGATGCCCGCCCCAGTAGAGTTTCGGGTCAGGCTCTGAGCTATAAAATATCGAGATAGCTGAATGAAGTAAATTGCCGACGATCTATAGCATGCAAGGGAGTAGGGTCCGCCCACCAACTGGAATGGGACTTATGTCGCTCGCCTCTCCCCTCGAAGCTTTCCCCACCGATACGCCCGCCGAAAAGCCGCTCAGCAAGCCCACCGAGAAGACCTTCGTCGCGAAAGGCAGCGCGGCCTACAAGCGCATCAGCCTGGCGCTGTTTCTCGCCGGCTTCGCCACCTTCTCGCTGCTCTATGCCATCCAGCCGCTGTTGCCCAACCTCGCGGCGCACTATGGCGTCAGCCCGGCGACCAGCTCGCTGGCGCTGTCGCTGACCACCGGCAGCCTTGCCATCGCCATCCTCTTGGCCGGCGCCTTTTCAGAAGGCTTCGGCCGGCGCGGCGTGATGTTCTGGTCCTTGCTCGGCGCGGCGCTCTGCCATATCGGCGCGGCGCTGTCGCCCAGCTGGCACATGCTCCTGGTGCTCCGGGCGGCCGAGGGCTTCGTGCTCGGCGGCGTGCCGGCCGTCGCCATGGCCTACATCTCCGAAGAGATCGAGCCGCGCTCGCTCGGCACCGCCATGGGGCTCTACGTCGGCGGCGTCGCCTTCGGCGGCATGGCCGGCCGCGTCGGCGTCGGCCTCTTGATGGAGGTCTGCTCGTGGAGCCACGCGCTGACCATCATCGGCATCCTCGACCTGATCGCCACCGCCGGCTTCGCCCTGCTGCTGCCGCCCTCGCGCAACTTCGTCCGCCGCAAGGGCATGTCGCTTTCCGCCCACGTGCGCACCTGGCTCGGCCATCTGCGCACGCCCGGCATGGCGCTGGTGTTCCTCTGCGGCTTCCTGGCGCTCGGCAGCTTCGTCGCCCTGTTCAACTACCTGACCTTCCGCCTGACGGCCGCCCCCTTCGGCCTGTCGCCCGGCTTCATCAGCGCCATGTTCCTGGTCTACATCGCCGGCGTCGTCGCCTCCCCCTGGGCCGGCATCCTCGCCGACCGCCACGGCCGCATGCCGGCGCAGCTGTTCGGCGTCGCCATCATGGCGGTGGGCACGTTGATGACGCTGTCGTCCTCGCTGGTCATGATCGTTCTCGGCCTCACCGGCATCACCGGCGGATTCTTCATCATCCATTCGGTGGCGAGCGGCTGGGTGGGCCGTCTGGCGAAGGGCTCCAAGGGCCACGCCTCCTCGCTCTACCTGCTCGCCTATTACGCCGGTTCCTCCAGCATGGGCTCGGGCGGCGGCTGGGTGTGGAGCCTCGGCGGCTGGCCGGCCATCGTCGGCCTCGTCTCGGTCCTGCTCGGCCTGATCCTGGTGGCAACGCTCAGGATCGGCGCGCTGGAGACGGTCTAGGCTGCAACCGTCTCCCATCGCCATTCCCGTTCCCGCCCCGGAGGGCTCCACTTCAGCTTCCGCCCGCCCGTCAGAAAGCCACCGGCACCGGGATCGAAATTCGCTGCTGGGGTGAGGCAGGACGCGGATGCCCGGGATGCCCAACCCGGCAGACTTCAGGGTCGGCGCAAAGCAAGCAGGTCTCCCGTGGCCGGAACCATGGGAGACCCGCAAGGAAGGCTTCAGTCAGGAGGAGGGTTACTTGGCCTTCTCAATCATGGCGCCGGCCACCGGCGTCTCGATCTTCCGGGCGATGAACTCCTTGTAGATCATGAAGCCGGCGAAGACGATCGCCGAGTATCCCGCGAACGGGAACAGCAGGTTGACCAGCTTGTCGAACGGCAGGATGCCGCCGAACAGGATGCCGACGGCGGCAAGGCCGGTGGCGATCAGGTTGAACTTCATGGTCTTGTCGGCGGCGAACTTGCGGACGGTCATCAGCAGGAACGAGGCAACCGCCGAGTAGATGCACAAGACGATCAGCGCGGTGAAGATGAAGCCCAGCACCGGCGAGATGTAGTTGGTGATGGCCAGCGTCGGAACCTGCTCGCCGACGATCAGCTTGTAATAGACCAGTTCGGCGATCACCAGCATGACGATGGCCAGCGTGAAGCCGGCGACGCCCACCAGCGCCGACACGCGCGCTTCCTTCATGCTGCCGGCCGATGCGCCGCAGGCCACCTGGAAGGGGATGCTGACGATCAGCGCCAGGAAGGCGTAGAGCGCACCCGACCAGGCCCAGTTGGACGAGGCGTATTTGAAGCCCAGCGTCGGCATGGCGGCGTTGGCTTCGCTCAGGAGGCCGGTCTGCTGCGACAGCGTGTAGAGGCCGGCGCAACCGACGATCACCATGAAGACGATCTTCACCGGCCCGATGGTGCCGATGATGTTGATCAGCTTTTCGACGCCGAGCAACGTGGTGCCGAGGGCCAGGAGGCCTATGATCCAGATGCCCGCGTAGGTTGGGACCTGGAAATACTGATGGATGGTAGCGCCGGCGCCGGCCAGCATCACCACCATGATGCCGTAGATCAGGGCGACGCTGTACCAGATGTAGACCTGGCCGACGTATTTGCCGCAGTAATGCTCGAAGACGTCGTAGGGGTTTTCGAATTTCTTGCGCTGGCCGACGCTGAACAACAGGTAGGTCAGGACGCTGGTGATCGCCATGAAGATCAGCGCGGCGATCAGGCCGTTGGTGCCGCTGCTTCCGAAGAACTGCAGGATTTCCTGGCCGGTCGAGAAGCCGGAGCCGATCCAGTAGGCCGACAAGGCGCCGGCCAGCAGAACGACCTTTTTCAGGTTCAGTGATTTTTCCATCATGTCACTCCACGTTTTCTTGGCTTTTTACTTGGATGGGAAAATAGTTCTCTCCGGCATCACCCATTTAACCGGATTGAGAAGGAGCCGCTCTAAGTCATTCGTTCCGGTGGAACTGCCGGGGCGGCTGTCGGGAACCGCTCCGGAGGACCACCGGAGCTGATGTCACCCCCCGACCATGAGCTTCAGTATTTCGAGGTCGGTGGACTTCATCCCCTTGCTGGCCATCTGGCCGATGTTGGCGATGGTGCCCTCGACGTCGGCGGTCACCAGCCCCTCGCCGTCGGAGAAGGCCTGCCCCTCCACCGCGAGGTGGTGGGCCATGATCGCCGCGTCGACCGCCGAGGCGATCTTGGCGGCGCAGGAGGGCTTGGCGCCGTCGCAGACGATGCCGCCGACGTTGCCGATGGCGTTGGTGATCGTCCGGGAGATCGCCTCGAAGTCGCCGCCCTGCATGTAGGTGATGGCCGCGCCCGCCCCGCAGGCGGCGCTCACCGCGCCGCAGAAGGCCGAGAGCTTGCCGATCGCCGTCTTCTGGTGGATGGCGATGAGGTTGGAGAGCACCAGCGCCCGGTAGAGCTTGTCCCGGCCGATCTCCAGGTCCTCGGCATAGGTGATCACCGGCAGCGACGCCGTCATGCCCTGGTTGCCGCTGCCCGAGTTGATGACCACCGGCAGGGCGCAGCCGCTCATCCGGGCATCGCTGCCGGCCGCCGCCCGCGCCTTGGCCCGCGTCCGGAGATCGGTGCCGGCGTATTTCAAGAGCGTCCGGCCGACGCCGACGCCATAGTGGCCGCTCAGCCCTTCCTCGGAAATGCGGGTGTTCTTCTCGATCTGGTCGGCGATGATCGGCGCGATGTCCTTGATGGCGACCGTGTCGGCGAAGGTGATGATGTCGCGCACGTTGAGCGCCGATGCGCCATCCGCGCCCTCTTCCTTGACGGCCACGTCGCGGTCGATCAGCACCTCGCCGTCCCGGACGACGCGGCAGATGTTGGTGTGCGAGCCCTTGATCGTCACCTCGGCGGAGGCATCGCCCGCGAACACCTTGACGACGATCATCAGGGTCTCGTCGCCGAGGAGCAGGTGGGTGCGGCAGAAGTTTTCAGCGAGCAGCCGGCGGATCTCCGCCTGATCCCCGTCCGTCACCGCCTCCAGCACCTGCATGCCGGCCTTGGCGTCGCCGCCGACGATGCCGGCGATGGCCGCCGCGTCGATGCCCTTGAGGCCGCCGGTCTTGGGCACCACCACGCCCTTGACGTTCTTGACGATGTTGCCGCTGCACCAGACTTCCGCCCGCTCGGGGCGCGCCTTCAGCACGGCGGCGGCATAGGCGGCGGCATAGGCCACGGCGATCGGCTCGGTGCAGCCGAGCGCCGGGATCAGCTCCCTCTTGAGGATATCGACATAGGTTCGGTAGGTTTTGGCGTCGAGCATCGCATGTCTCATCTGGATTTTCCTGGCCGGTGAGCCGGCGGCGAAGGCCGACCGGCTCGGCTTCGGATCACTTCCGGCGCGAGAACTTCACCTCGCAGACGGGATTGCCCTCGGCGATGGTCTTGCCGAGCTCGAACTCGAACTCCCCGAAGCGGCTGGCGATGCCGCGATCGCCGGACATGGCGATGTCGCAGAGCTTGGCCAGCATGTCGTCGTCGACGCCGATCTGCTTCCAGGCGGCCACCAGCGGGCAGTAGCCGTACTCGAGGGAGAGCTCGTTCTCGTCGAGCTTCTTCACCTCCACCTCGAAGATCTTGCGGACGTCTTCGGTGAAGAAGGTATTGCCGAAGGAAACCAGGCTGCCCTCGGTGTCCATCTTCTCCTTGATGCCGTCGCCATGCATGCAGCCGGTATCGAAGATCGCCTGATGGCCGATGCTCTCCCAGTCGAGGCCGCGCTTCTTGGCCTCCTTCAGGATCAGCCCCATCCAGAGGCCGCGATGCAGGATCGCGCCGCGCACCTTGTTGATGGTGGCATCATCTGTATTCTTCGGTTGATTGAACGCACACATGTCCTTCTCTCCACTTGTATCGGCTGAAAAAATCGCAAGACTTCAGCCACGCGGCCGATCGACATCAGCCACGCAAGAAAAAACCTCGACCGAAAACTTGTGTTCGGCTTATTCCCCCGAGCGGCCACTCACGTAAATCGACTGCCCCGAACGATTTACTGAACTGCGCGCCGCGCCCTTTCCCCGATCCCCGACTTACTCTTCACTCTGCCATCGCTTTACCGGCAAAGAGGTGATTGCACGGCATGTGCCAAACTTCGGCGTCTATGGGTTTTCGCTGAGGGAAATCATCGCACCGGCCGGCGCCACGCCGCGCCGGGCGGTCCGCCTTCACGGCCGCTCCGGCCCAGCCTGCCGGCACCAAACCGGCAGGAAACCAAGGCTAAGCGGCTGATATTGTTTTTCAAACCGGAAGCGTGCCGGGAATGGGAAAGACTTGGCGCAGGAGAGGATCGGACAACTCTCTTCTTGGCGGCGACCAAGACTTCTAAGTAATCTTCCGCCCCGTTCCTTTAGCCGATGGTCGTATCCGCGGCCCATCCACGCGCGGCGCCCCGACCACCCGAGGGCGGCACGGCGCCCCGCCAATTTCGCAAAATGAGAAGCCGCGACCGACAACCCACTGGCAAACCTTGGCTTTCGCAGTTTTCACAATTTCTCAAAGTGAGAATGCGTTAACGAGCGGTTAGCGCGAGGCCAACGACGGCGTCCTCGCACCATCCTCAAGCCACGACGACAGGCGGCAGGATGGAACAATTGGCCAGAGGAGGCTCCACCCCGTCGGCCGGCAAGCCGCTGACCGTATCAACGCGCGACACCAACGGCAGGCCGTCGCCTTCGAACTGAAACCCGAAGGCTTCCCGGAAGGCCTGAAGCGCCTCTATGCCCTCGAAGCCGGCGGGGAGTGACCAAGCCCATCCGCCCGGGGTCCTGGCGGGCGAATGGAACCAAGGCCGAGGCAACGGCGGGTGAGCGCACGGCCTGCTGGCGACTTCTGGTTAGTTGTTCTCTTTTTGTTCTTGCCGCATCCTGTGGCCCATGAAGCCGTTGTCCACCCTAGCCGAGGCGAAAGCGGCGGGCTGCACCCACCTCGAACTGGTGTGCAACGCCTGCAACCGTAGCCACATCTGCCTGCTCGACGTGGTCATGCAGAAAAGCTCGATCCGCACACGAGAGGACGCCCGGAGCGCCTTTCGCTGCAAACGCTGCGGTGGCCGCCCCGATCAGATCGTTTTCCTGAACCGGGCCCCCAAACTGACCTACTTCGAATATGTTGTCGCGCTCTGGGACCACGGCCGCCGAGAGATCGAGCAAGTCCTCGTCGCCGCCCAATCCCTCGACGAAGCCAACCCAGCCTTCGATTCAGTCCGCCGCCGCCATCCGCAACGCTGGGTAACGCTGGAAAGCCGAAGCGCGCTCTTGAGGGATTCGTATCGGCCGGAGTTTGTGTTTGATGGGTGAGGGATCAACCCTCGCCCTTTTCGGCCGAGGTCCTCGTCTTCGCGAGGATGACAGCCTGATAGGAGCGCGAGCGCTACCCGATTGTTCCTAAATATAATTCTTCTGTCATCCTCGCGAAGGCGAGGACCTCAGGCAGAACAGAACGATCGGCTGATATAGGGCTCTTCTGCCCTCACGCCCCCTCGCGCACCCTCTCCCCCGCCGCGCTGAACGACGCGATCACCGCTTCGGCGATCGTCACGAAGTGCGCTGAGGGACCGTTCGGGCCCACCGATCTCCGGTTCACCCGCGCGCCCTCCAGCAGCAGGCCCAGCACGTCGGCTAGGCCCTCGGCCTCGACGATCCCCGCCTCCCGGCAGAGCGTCACCAGCTTCTGGCGCTGTTCGCGCTTGAAGGCTTCCACCACAGGTGGGCGGGGTGGTCGGGTTCGGGGAGTTCGAAGGCGGCGGTCAGGAGGTCGCAGCCGCCCTCTTCCATGCTGGCATAGGAGGCGACGGCGCGCACCTAGGCGTGCAAGTACGCAGACAAAGACCTAGGTGGCCGCTTACCTCAAAAGGAGGCTCAAACAAGCGAAGCAATTCGGCAACACTAATGCCTAAACTTTGCGTATGAATATATATGCATCTAGTGACACCTCATACCCTTTTTATTGACCGTATGGATTTACTTTCGCCTTTTGGTGAGCATTGTTTGATCTGGCGAGTCCTCTGAACAGAGAAGTCAAATGTCGCCCCCTTTTGAAACAGATTATCCATCCCTAACACCATCAGCTACCCAAGTTAACTGGAAGACTCCGACCAAATTTCCGCAGTGCCCTGCCGTCACGTCAGATTCGGCGCTGGAGGAATACGAGTCACGGCTAGTTTTCGGAACGGTCTTCTCACAGAATGATTACAACACAAGCCTTGTAGTGGACTGCCAACTAGCCAAAGACGGCTTAGTGGTACTAACACATTTTGGAGAGCATGCAGTAAAGGACTGGGCTGTCGCCCATATTTCTATTCATGACAATTCATTCCATCACCGCAGCGAGGCCACTTTTTTCACGCTACGAGGAGCTCTGAAACATTTCTGCGCGCTAGCAGGCGAGAAGTTAGACGATTCAATCGACGACGCTTGCTAGTCTTACCGCTCAGAGCCTTTGACAATGGCAGCAAGAAGTATCCGCTTTTCGATGTTGCCGGAAAGTGCTGAACACAGGAACAGAACGAGCCCCCCCTCAAGCCCCCTCGCGCACCCTCTCCCCCGCTGCGCTGAACGACGCGATCACCGCTTCGGCGATCGTCACGAAGTGCGCTGACGGACCGTTCGGACCCACCGATCTCCGGTTCACCCGTGCGCCCTCCAGCAGCAGGCCCAGCGCGTCGGCGAGGCCCTCGGCCTCGACGATCCCCGCCTCCCGGCAGAGCGCCACCAGCTTCTGGCGCTGTTCGCGCTTGAAGGCTTCCACCACCAGGCGGGCCGGGTGGTCGGGTTCGGGGAGTTCGAAGGCGGCGGTCAGGAGGTCGCAGCCGCCCTCTTCCATGCTGGCATAGGAGGCGACGGCGCGCACCCACTGGTGCAGCTTGTCCATCGGATCGGCGGCGCTTTTGTCTAGCTCGTCCCAGAATCCGTCGGCGCCACTGGCGGTATAACGCAGGCATTCGGCGATCAGCTCGTCCTTGGAGCCGAAGTGCCGGTAGAGCGTCATCTTGTTGGTGCCTGCCTCCTCGGCGATCGTGTCGACGCCGACACCGCGGATGCCGTGCTTGCGGAACAGGAGCTGGGCCATCTCGATGATCCGCTCGCGAGGCCGCTTCATCACGCAGCAGCTCACCATTTCGTCATTAGCCATTCTGAAAAGGCGCCTTGACGCCCATGTTACCGATCTGTAACGTCCAAGATGTTACTGACAGGTAACACCCCCTTCCAGAGACGTCAAGGCTAGCCCCCTCCGGGTGCGGCAACGCCCTTATACGCCTTTCGTACAAGCCCGAAGGAGATGCGGCATGAAACGCGAACTCACGCTCGACGAGCTGCTGGCCGATCCCATCGTGCTGACCGTCATGCGCGCCGATCGGGTGCATCCGGAAAACGTCGGCCGCCAACTGCGGCGCATCGGCGACCGTCTTCACAACAACGCCAACGGCAAAACAGTTCCCTGCTGGATGATGTCCGCAGGGAAAGGCGAGGCCTGCACATGGTAAGCTTTTTCACCGGACGCCCGATCTTCGCGTCGGCCATCGCCATCATCATGGTGCTGGCCGGCGTCATTTGCTACGTGCTGCTGCCCGTCGCCCAGTTCCCCGACATCTCGCCGCCGCAGGTGGTGGTCTCCGCCCATTATCCGGGCGCCAGCGCCCAGGTGGTGGCCGACACGGTGACGACGCCGCTCGAGCAGCAGATCAACGGCGTCGAGGGCATGACCTACATGTCCTCGACCAGTTCCAACGACGGCTCGTCGACCATCACGGTCACCTTCAACACCGGCTATGACATCAACACCGCCGCCGTCGACGTGCAGAACCGCGTGTCGCAGGCGTCGTCCTCGCTGCCGGCCCTCGTCAACCAGACGGGCGTCTCGGTCAGGAAGCAGAACCCCAACTTCGTCCTGATCGTCAACCTGGTGTCGCCGGATCATTCGGTCGACCAGGTGGGCCTCAGCAACTACGCGGCGCTGCAGATCGTCGATCCCCTGAAGCGCGTGCCCGGCGTCGGCGACGTGCAGGTGTTCGGCGAGCGGCGCTATTCCATGCGCATCTGGCTGAACCCCGACAAGCTCGCCAACCTCGGGCTGACCGCCGTCGACGTGCAGCAGGCGATTTCCGAGCAGAACGTGCAGGTGGCCGCCGGCAAGATCGGCCAGGCGCCCGCCCCCACCGGCACCGCCTTCGAAATGCAGGTCAACGCCTTCGGCCGCCTCAGCACGCCCGAGGAGTTCGGCGAGATCGTCGTCCGCGCCGACGGGCCGAGCGGCGCCGTGGTGCGCCTCAAGGATGTCGCCCGCATCGAGCTCGGCGCGCTGCAATATTCGTCGAACGCCTTCTTCGGCAAGGACCCCACCGTCGTCCTCGGCGTGTTCCAGATGCCCGGCTCCAACGCGCTGGCGCTCCAGGAAGGCGTCAAGGCCAAGATGGAG
The DNA here is from genome assembly GCA_029976075.1 of Pleomorphomonas sp. Lineage (GTDB taxonomy): Bacteria > Pseudomonadota > Alphaproteobacteria > Rhizobiales > Pleomorphomonadaceae > Pleomorphomonas. The sequence goes on along the minus strand of JARKNW010000087.1, from coordinate 87,443 downwards.
GAGCTTTCCAAGCGCTTCCCGGCCGGCATCTCCTATGCCATGCACTACGACACCACCCGCTTCGTGCAGGCGTCGATGGACGACGTCCTGAAGACGCTGGGCGAGGCGCTGGTGCTGGTCATCGCCGTGGTGTTCATCTTCCTGCAGAGCTGGCGCACCACCGTCATCCCGGCCATCGCCATTCCGGTGTCGCTGATCGGCACGCTGGTGGTGATGTATCTCCTCGGCTTCTCGCTGAACATGCTCAGTCTATTGGGCATGGTGTTGGCCATCGGCCTCGTCGTCGACGACGCCATCGTGGTGGTGGAGAACGTCGAGCGGCAGATCGAGGCCGGCCTCAAGCCGCTCGCCGCCACGCGCAAGGCGATGAGCGAGGTGACCGGGCCGATCATCGCCACCACGGCGGTGCTGATGGCGGTGTTCATCCCCGTCGCCTTCATCCCCGGCGTCACCGGCCAGCTCTACAACCAGTTCGCGCTCACCGTGGCGATCTCGGTCGGCATCTCCGCCTTCAACTCGCTGACGCTGAGCCCGGCCCTGTCGGCCGCCTTCCTGCGCCACCAGGGGGCGACGCGCTTTGCGCCCTTCCGCTGGTTCAACACGGCGTTCAACGGCATGTCGCACGCCTATGCCGCGAGCGTCGGCCTGCTGGTCAAGCTGCGCTACGTGGTGCTGGCCCTGTTCATCGTCACCATCGGCGCCACCTACTGGCTGTGGAACCGCATCCCCTCCACCTTCCTGCCGGTGGAAGACCAGGGCTATTTCTTCGTGGTGGTGCAGTTGCCCGACGGCGCCTCGCTGGAACGCACCAACCGGGTGGCCGAGCAGGTGCGCGACATCCTGGAAAAGACGCCGGGCGTCGATATCGTCGGCGCCATCTCCGGCCTCAACTTCCTCACCTCGGCGGCCCAGTCCAACTCGGCCGTGGAGTTCGCCATCCTGAAGCCGTGGGAAGAGCGCGGCCCCGATCAGAACGCCTCGAAGATCGTCGAAGAGGTGCGCCCCAAGCTGATGGGCATCCCCGACGCCTTCGCCCTCTCCTTCGATCCGCCGTCCATCCCCGGCCTCGGTGCCACCGGCGGCTTCGAATTCCAGGTGAAGGACCTCACCGGCCAGGGCAGCCAGGCGCTGAACGACGCGACGCAGGCGCTGCTTGCCGTCGCCCGCCAGCAGCCCGAGCTCAACGCCCAACAGATGTTCTCATCCTTCGGCACCTCGACGCCGCAGTTCATCTACGACCTCGACCGCAACAAGGCCAAGCTCCTGGGCCTCAGCCTGCCGGATATCTTCAACACGCTGCAGATCTATCTCGGCTCGCTCTACGTCAACGACTTCAACCTGTTCGGCCGCACCTTCCGCGTTACCCTGCAGGCTGACCAGGACGCCCGCTCGGCGGCCACCGACCTGACGCGCCTCTATGTCAGGAACTCCAGCGGCGGCATGGTGCCGCTCTCCACCCTCGGCGAGCTGAAGCCCACCGTGGGCCCGGAAACGGTGCCGCACTACAACTCCAACGCCTCGGCGCTGATCAACGGCGGCCCGGCCCCCGGCTTCTCCTCCGGCCAGGCGATCGCCGCCATGGAGCGGGTGGCGAGCGAGGTACTGCCGCGCGACTTCGGCTACGAGTGGACCGGCATCACCTTCCAGGAACTGAAGGCCGGGTCGGCGGCCAGCATGGTGTTCGTGCTCGCCCTCGTCTTCGTCTTCCTGATCCTCGCCGCGCAATACGAGAGCTGGACCATGCCCTTCGTGGTCATGCTCACCGTGCCCCTGGCACTGTTCGGCGCCATGGGAATGATAGAGCTGCGCGGCATGCAGATCGACGTCTACTCGCAGATCGGCTTCGTCATGCTGATCGGCCTCGCCGCCAAGAACGCCATCCTGATCGTCGAGTTCGCCCGCCGGCGGCGCGACGACGGGCTCGGCATCATCGCGGCGGCCACCGAGGCGGCCCGCCTGCGTCTCCGCCCGATCCTGATGACGGCCTTCGCCTTCATCCTCGGCGCGGTGCCGCTGATGTTCGCCACCGGCGCCGGCGCCGCCAGCCGGCAGTCGCTCGGCACCGCCGTGGTCGGCGGCATGCTGGCCGCCACCGTGCTGACGCTGGTCTTCACCCCCGTGTTCTACGTGGTGATCGAGCGCCTGCGCGAGGCAATGAACCCCACCGCAGTCGAGCGCGACGCCGCCCACTTCCATCACGCCCATCCCGTAGCTGCCAACGAGGCCGATGAAGACGACCTCGCCAAGGCGGCCGAGTGAACGGAGTTTCCACCATGTCTTTCCTGACAAGACGCCCAGTCACCTCGCTTGTCGCCCTGGTGGTGATCGCTGGCGGCGCCAGCCTCTACCATCCGGCAGTCCGCAACTACGCGTTTGAAACCCAGCACGTTCAGGACTTCTTCGCCACCCCGGCCGCCGCCACCGCCGCGCCGCCGGCGCCCCAGGCCATGCCGGTGCCGGTGGCCAAGGTCGACAAGCGCACGCTGCCGGTCTACTTCGACTATCCCGCCCGCACCGAGGCCATCCAGTCCGTCTCGCTGCAGGCCAAGGTCACCGGCTATCTCAAGGAGCAGAAGGTGGCCGACGGCGCCGACGTCAAGGCCGGCGACGTGCTCTATACCATCGACGACCGCGACGCCCAGACCGCCCTCGACACCGCCAGGGCGCAGCTCGACCGCGACACCGCCCAGGTGGACTACCTGCGCTCCAACCTCGACCGGGGGCAGGAGCTGTCGCAGAAGGGCTTCCTCGCCAAGGATACCTACGACCAGCGCACCAGTTCGCTGCGCCAGGCCGAGGCGGCCATCGGCATCTCCCGGGCGGCCGTGCAGGCGGCCGAGCTCGACATCGAGCGCTCGACCATCCGCGCCCCGTTCGCCGGCCGCGTCGGCCGCAGTTCCGCCTCGGTCGGCACGCTGGTCACCTCCGGCCAGACGGTGCTGAACACACTGGTTGAGCTCGACCCGATCTACGTCACCTTCAACCCGTCCGAGAAGGAGCTCGCCGGCATCAAGGCGGCGCTCCAGAAGGGCGAGGTGACCGCCGACATCACCCTGCCCGGCGCCACCGGCGACAACGCGCAGGGCGGCGGCAAGCACTACACCGGCAAGCTCACCTTCATCGACAACCGGCTCGACCAGTCCACCGGCACGGTGGCCGCCCGCGCCACCATCGCCAACGCCGCCTTCGACCTGTTGCCCGGCCAATACGTCCACCTCCGCCTTTCCGTCGGCAGCGAGCCCGACGTGCTGATGGCCCCGCAGGTTGCCCTCGGCTCCAGCCAGCTCGGCAAGTTCGTCTACGTCGTCGGCAAGGACAGCAAGGTCGAACAGCGCATGGTCCAGATCGGCCGCACCGACGGCCCCGACGTCGCCATCCTCTCCGGGCTGACGGAGAGCGACCTGGTCATCTCGGGGAACTTGCAGAAGATCTGGCCGGGGGTTCCCGTACAGCCGCTGCCGGACAAGGTGGCGATGCAGTGAGGAGCTGAGGACGGAGTGCCTCGCTGGAGATTATGAACCACAGACCGCCGCCGCCTTGAGAGAGGTTGGCGGCGGTGGTGTTTTTGGCGAGGAGTTACTGGCGGCTTCACCGGAGAAATGAATAGGCCGCTCATTCCGAGATATTAACTGCCATTTATAGATTATAGTTTTTATTAATTCAAGTCTGACTTAACAGTCGTCAGCCCATCAATAAATTATACCAAAGTAATACGGAGCCAGACCATTGAGAGTCAAAAACAATAAACCAGACGACATCAGCGAAGAAGATTGGGAACGAGCGATATCGTACGCCACTGCATATCTGCAAAGAGAGATAGCCCAGCAATACGGCTGCAGCACTCTCATCCCACCCGATATACTTCGGAACGGCATATCGGACAAAGTATTAAGTTTGGCTGTTAAGCACGAGCGGATTTTATTCGATGCGAGCGCGTTCCACGAAAGATGCCGCCAATTCCGAGAGCAAGAGCAGATCAAGACGGAAACTCTCGCTCTAAAGACGGCTCGCTTACCCCAGAGCCATCCGAAAGCCTTAAAGCGTGAGGGAATGAACCATATTGTAAGTCACCATAGATACCAATTTCCAGTTGGGCAGGGTGGTTTCCACGTTGGCACACTTAAGAAGCTAGACAGAGATAAGGCCCTATGGCGCACCTCCTTAAATAGCGATGCAATACGCGATGCCGACTTTCTTTATGTCTACGATTGCGGTTCCGACCCCAAAAGTGGAGTGGCAAGAGAAATCAAATCTCTTTTGAAGCGCCGCCCATCGCGCCTCCTTGATATACTATTCATTTCACACTTTGACAGAGACCATATTTGCGGAATTCCAGACCTCCTCAACAAGCGAACAGGATTTCTGGTCGATACAGTAGTTATTCCTTATCTAGACGACGTTGACCGGATCATAGCTTTTGCAAGACACGCGAATATCGTTGGGGACCGAGCTTCGGAGCGTTTCCATCAAAGTTTGATAGTCGACCCAGTCGGCACCATCGGACGTTTTAGTCCTAGACAAATTTTGATGATCCCTCCCTCCGACGAGGATGGCCGCGTTGGCCGTTTCTCCTCTCCGCCACCAGAACCGCCCAGGTCAGCGCCGGACGCTTTGCGTTGGAGTACAACCGGTTCCACCTCAGAGGAGATGTTTCCGCCCTCCATATCTCGGACGTCTGACGGCGCCATATTAGTGGAGCGCCCGACGTTCACGATAGAACTCGAAGGCCAAGCTGGCTGGCGACTCAAACCTCATGTGAAGAGCGCTTCGCGAGCAAGTAGAGACGCATTTGGTGCGGCGGTAGAAGTCCTTCTCAACTGGCCTCGCGGAAGTTTCTATCAGAAGGTACAAGAAAAAAATGAGCGACGCCTCTTGGTTACTAAGTATCGAACGGCAATTTCGAAAGCTTATATGTGGGCCTTTGGCGACAAGAATGAGACGTCGCTCTCTCTATACTCGGGACCGACCAATCCCAGAAAAGCCGGTTCTATCTACAAAAGCATGCCTCAACATCATACTGCGCGTATTGGTTGGCTTGGAACGGGCGACGCCGGACTCAACGACCCGAAGACAGTTAGCAATCTGAAAGCCCACTATCGTGATGAGCTAGATTGGATAATGACCTTCGTACTTCCTCATCATGGATCGGCCCACAATTATGATCCGGCAAACCCAGTAGTCGATGCCGAGCTCTGGGTCGCCGCTGCTGCTCCAACACGACCGAGCTGGAAACACCCCGACCCCGAGATAGTGAAAGCGATTAAGGGAACAGGAGCGAGGTTTCGAACGGTAGGGTCAGCCCCTCGCGATCTGCTCGAAGAGAAGATGGTCGTTTTCTGGCCGGAGTAAGACACCTCCAAAATGCACTCGTTATCTGTCACTCAACCCCCAACCTCAAGAACGCCACGAACCGCCCTCTGAACGCCCCCACCGCCTCTTCCCCACACCTCAACGCTGCCTCGATCTCGATCCGCGCCCTCTTCCGCCTCTCCAGCATCCTCACGAAGCCCGGCCAGTCCGACGCCGCGCTGATCATCCCCGTCGCCACGAACTCCCCGCGCATCGGCCGCTCATACTCCATCGTATTGGATTGAATGACGATCTCGGACGGCAGGCCGGCGTCGAGGAGGCGGACATGCAGGGTGGACCAGCCCGCGAGGATGGAGAGCGCCGAGGCGCTGCCGCCGAAGACGGTGCTCTTGTGATTGATGTTGGGCGCGAGCGGGGCGGCAAGGGTGACGCCTCCATCGGTGACGGAGCGCACCGACACCCCCATCGCCAGGGAAAGGGGGATTTGCTCGTGCAGATAGCTTTCAAGGTCGTGTCGTTCCATCTCGGCTTGTCCGCTCCGGCGCCGCCAGCCCCTGCCGGGCAAGGCGCCGGGGCAAGCTACCCCAACGCCCTGTCGGGGGCAAAACACGGCCCATGGGGGCGCTGCCGGCGCCCGATATATCCCTCGCGCCTTATCCTGCCCGAGGTCCTGGCCTTCGCCAGGATGACAATCTATACTCATGTTTTTGTTATATAAACTTGTCATCCCCGCGCAGGCGGGGACCTCAGGCAGAAGGCACCAAGCGGCTGATATAAGGCCCCATCCAACTTAACCGGGTAGTGAAGCCTCCGTCCTCCACCCCACCTCCCCCATTGACGCCACGGCCTTTCACCCCGATAGGTCAGGCCAGAGATCATGGCGGGCACCGCCACGAGCGACAGGAGTGAGTTGTGAGCCAAACGACCGTAGCCGACGCCATCGAGCAGGTTTACGCCTCCCTGCAGGCGGACAATGAAGACATCGACCTGCGCATTGCCGCGCTGAAGGCGGCGCTGGCTGCGGAGGGCACGAAGGAAGCGGTCTTCGATCCGGCCCGGCTCCCCCACGGCAACCGCTCCGGCCGCAAGCTGATGCAGGCCTACTTCCGCCAGCGCGGGGTGACGGTGAAGTTTTCCGGCGCCTGAGGGCTGACGGGGAAGATCGCTGCGGGAGCACGATATATCTCGCGCGCCCCTTCCTGCCCGAGGTCCTGGCCTTCGCCAGGACCTCGGGAAGATGGAGTGAGCGGCCGATATCGCGCTCCAATGGTGGTGCGCGCGAACTGCGCCCCTCGTCCTGGTCCTGAACGGCCCGAACAAGCAAGCCCCGCCCCCATCACCCCACCGCCCTGAGCACCCCCGGCACGATGGCGGCGGCCGTCCGGGCGCCGGAGATGAAGGCGGCCTCGGCGCCGGGGCCCATGTTGCCCGAGCCGGCCACGTAGAGGCCGGGCAGCGGCGTCTGCGATCCCGCGAGGCGATCGCCGCGCGCCGGACCGTAGATGGCGCCGCCGCTCGCCCGGTCGTAGCGGGCGAAGGTGACCGGCGAGGCATCCTCCCGGAGGACGATGTGGTCGGTGAGGCCGGGCACCAGCCGGCTGGCGGCGGCGATCATCCGATCGCCGAAGGCCGCCTTGCGCTCGGCGTAGGAGTTGCTGGCGCGCAATGCCTCGAAGTCGGGATCGCCCCCAAGATCGCAGGCGTCGCTGCCGGCAAACCAGCTCGCCGCCTCGCTCTGCGGGATGAGCGACAACAGCGTCAGCGTGCCGTAGCCCTCAGGGGCGGCAGTCGGGTCGACCACCGTCGTCGAGATCACGCCCACCGAAAGGCCATCCTCGCCGACCACGCCGTTGATCGCCGAGAGATCGGGCTGCATGTCGAGGCCGAGATGCACCATGAAGGCCGAGGCGGCGGGCTCCGCCTCCTGCATGCGCCTCCGGAAGTCGGCGGGCAGCGCGCCCTCGGGCAACAGCTTGAGGCACGTCGCCTTGAGGTCGGCGTTGGAAATCACCGCCCGCGCCTTGATGCGGCGCCCGTCGGTCAGCTCGATGCCCCGGGCGCGGCCGTCCTCCACCAGGATGGAGCGGACCGGGGCGCGCAGCAGCACCTCGCCGCCCCGCTCGCGGATGGCGCCGACCAGCGCCTCCGACACGCTGCCCGAACCGCCCTTCGGGTAGAAGCCGCCGTAGAAATAGTAGCCGAAGATCGGCGCCATGTTGCCCACCGTCAGCTCGTCCGCCTTGTCGGTGAGGTAGCCGGTCAGGTGGCTGAGCGCCCGGCGGGCGGCCTCCTCGGGAACGAACGCCTCGAGCATGTCGCCGAACGGCTTCTTCATCCAGGCCATGGCGGTGGGGTTGTCGCGCTGGAAGGCCAGCGCCGCCGCGGCGCTCTCGGGCGGCATCGGCACCCCGCAGTTGCCCTTGCCGAGCGAACGCATCTCCTCGCCCACCTTCAGCATGGTGTCGAACAGGGCGGCGATGCCATCGGCGCTGCCGGGGAACTCTTCGCCGAGGCTGCGCACATACTCCCGCCAATCCTGGGGCACCTTGACGGACGCGCCGTCGCGCCAGGCGGAATGGCCGACGCGCGCCCAGTCGAGCCGGATGCCCAGCCGGGCCAGCAGCTCGGTGATGGTGGCGCCGTCGCGCACGCCGGAGAAGTCGTGCAGGCCGCCGTCGAAGCGGAAGGCGCGCACGGCGCCGGCATGGCGGACCTTGCGAATCCAGTGCTGGCAGTAGCCGCCGGCGATGACGTGCTGCTCGGCGACGATCACCTTCAGCCCGGCATCGCTGAGCAGCGCCGCCGACACCAGCCCGCCAAGGCCGCCGCCGACCACCGCCACGTCATATTCGCCGGGCTCCTTGCCCGTAAAGCTCGGACGCTGCCAGTCGGTGAACTGGCGGGCGGCGATCATCCGCCCGACCACCAGGCGGATCATCAGCCTCGGACCCCAGATGCTGAGGACGATGCCGCCCACCACCACCGCCGTCGTCCACCAGCCGCCGACATTCAGCCAGGAAACCACCCCCAGGATGAAGAACAGCGCGGTCCAGACATGCGAGAGGATGGCGTTGACGGTGTGGAACGCCGGGCTTTCGACGGCATTCGGATACTGGGCGGACGAGTAGTCGCTCGTCCAGTGCCGGCCGCGCGCCGCCATGTAGAGGCCGCCGAGCCCCTGCCCGAACAGCTGCAGGGCCACCGCCCGGTCGGTGAGGTCGTAGCCGAGGTGGGTGGCGGCGGCCGAGCCGAACAGGGTCACCAGCAGCATCGTCTCCAGCGGTCGGCTCGCCCCGCGCGACACGTTCCAGGCAACGAGGATGGTGGAGATCAGCGCGGCGATGTCGAGCGCCGCCAGGCGATAGCCGAGCGCCGTCAGGACGCCGAACACGATGGCCGGCAGGAAGGCCAGCTTGATGAGGAGAACCGTTTTCATGAAATGACCGCTCGAAAAGTTTGGTACTGCGTGGTACCAAATGGCTATAGCACGACTTGGTACCGATGGGTACCAGAAAATCGGGAGCGACGAGACCGCCGTGACAAGCGACGAAGAACGACGAACAGCCATCCTGGACGCGGCGGCCCATGTGTTTGCCACCAAGGGCTTTTCCGGGGCGACCACGGCGGAGATCGCCAGGCTGGCCCGCGTCTCCAAGCGCGATCTCTACGATCACTTCGAGAGCAAGGAGGGGCTGCTCTCGGCCATGGTGCGCGCCTATTCCACCACGCTGCCGTTCGCCGACGACCTCGGCAGCCCCGACACGCTGGACGCCTTCCTCGATCTGCTCGGCAAGTTCGGCCGGCGCTTTGCCGCCGATCTCTGCCAGCCGCACCGCACCGCCCTGTTCCGCCTCGCCGCCTCGGAAGCCGGGCGCGTCAACGAGCTGGGCAAGGCGATCAGCGAGGCCGGCGCCGGGCCGGTGAATGCCTCGGTGCGGACCTTCGTCGGCAAGGCCATCGCGGCGGGCGTGCTGAGGCCCGAGGATGCGACGCTCGCCATGCGCGCCTTCTTCGGCGTGCTGGTCGGCGAAAGCCACGTCTGGCAGATCGTCGGCGCCACCGATGCCCCCACCGAGGAGGCGATCGCCGCCAGCGCCGACCTCGCCGTCGAAGCCGTGCGCCGGATCATCGCCCGGTGATGCCGGGATGCATTGGAGATGACCCTTGGTCTCCGGCCCTCGCCAAGGATCAAGCCAAACGCCCCAATCTCTCGATATGCACCTGCCTCCCCCTTCGGCGCCCTTGCCAATCATAATTGGCAATGCCAAGAATGCGGCCGGCGGGGGCCGAGGGGATACCGTGCTGAAAACATCCAACAACCAGGTCGTCTATTGGCTGACCGGGTTCGCTTTCATGTGGTGCCTGCTGCCGGCCAAGCTGATCGACATGGCCATGGCACCCGCCTGGTTCGCACCGAACCCCGAATGCACCAGTTCGGAAATGCTCGACGAGGCGCTGAACGGCCTGCTTCTGCCCTGGACCGTTCTGGTGGCGCTGATCTCGGCGGCGGTGGCCTTCGTGCTCATCCGTGGCCGGCAGTCGGGCGCGCCGGTGTTCAAGATCGACCTCGGCAAGCCATCCAAGAACATCGGCGTCACCCTCGTCATGCTGGTGGTGGTCGTGCCGCTGCTGTTCGACGTGGTGCGCTATCTCTGGCAGATCATGGTGCCGCAGACCGTGTCGTCCGACTGCACCGGCTCGGCCGATCTGGTATCGGCGGTGATGCGCCGCCCCGCCCTGCAAGTGTCGCCGCTCGTCGAGCTGACGGTGGCCTTCTGGCTGCTGCACATCCGGGCGCTGCTGCTGTCTAAGCGCGTGGCCTGAACCGGCCGGCGCCCGTCAGGCGTCCGGCGAACGCCTGAACCGCCTGCCGATGAGATAGCCGGCGAGGGCAAACACCACCACGGTTCCCATCAGCCAATAGCGCGGATCGCCGGCAAGCTGCACGCCATAGAAGTCGATGTAGCTGCCGACCTTCTTGCCCTCGGCAAGCAGGTTGACCAGATCCGCCTCGGCGATGTATCCGCCGGGCGCCGGCTTGCCATCGACGGTCTGAACGATGTTGAGCCCCGGCAGCCCCGTGACGATGAGGCCCAGCACGGCTCCCAGCACGGCCAGCAACATCGGCAATACCCAGTTTCTGAGAAAATACACGGGTTTCCTCCGTTGCCCCGGCGCCGGCGCCGCCTTGCGGACAGATGATCGCCCCCCCGCGAATCCTCCGCCCGGATCACCGGGCAAGGCTGACAGGGACGGCCGCGTTTTGCCACCGGATTCCGCAACCCTGAGGGGTTCGCCCAGAACATTCCATCTGAGGGGTGCCCCGCCGCCTCTCAAGCCGCCCCCTGCAGATGCGCGACGAACGCCCGCACGGCCGGGTTGGCCCGGCGGCTTTCCGGCCAGAGCGCGGTGATGTTGTGCCGGATGACGGCGTGCTCGGCGAGCACCGGCACCAGTTCGCCGCGCGCCACGAAGGGCGCCGCGATGAAATCGGCGCTGATGCCGATGCCGCCGCCAGCCACCAGCGCCGCCATCAGCGCCTCGCTCACGTCCATCACGATGGCCGAGGGCGGGAGGATCTCGATATCGCGGTCGCCGACGCGGAACGGCCAGCGCAGCAGCTGGCCGCTGCTCTGGTAGCGAAGGTTGACGGTGTCGTGCCCGGCGAGATCGTCGGGGTGCTGCGGCGTGCCGCGCGCCGCGAGATAGGCGGGGCTGGCAAAGCAGCAGAAGCGATGCGGCCCCAGGCGGCGCGACAGCAGCCTTGAATCGGCGAGATCGCCGATGCGCACGGCGACGTCGATGCCCTCCTCGATCATGTCGACGAACTGGTCGCTGAGGCGCAGGTCGATCGTCACCTTGGGGTGCAGCGCGCGGAAGGCCGGCAGCACCGGCGCGATCACATGGATGCCGATCGGCAGCGAAGCGGCGATCCGGAGCGTGCCCGACGGCTCGGCCCGCGCCGTCTTCGCCACCTCCTCGATCGCCTCGGCATCGCGCAGCAGGCGCAGCGCCCGCTCGTGCAGGTCGCGCCCCTCGGCGGTCAGCGTCAGCGAGCGGGTGGTGCGGGAGATCAGCGCGATGCCCAGCGTCTCTTCCAGCCGGCGCACGCTCTTGCTGACCGCCGATGGCGACACCGACAGCGACCTCGCCGCCGCCGTGAAGCTGCCCAGCGAGCCGACGCGGGCAAAGGCGATCAGGCCGGTCAGCCGTTCCAGGGCGATTTGTTCCTTCATGGAACAACTAAAGCGAATATTGCCGGCATTATCAATCCCGATGCAAGCTGCCACATCTCCCTCACCCGACACACTCCCAAAGGAGAACGACATGAGCGAGATGATGAAGGCGGTTCGCCTCCACGCATTCGGTGGCCCCGAGGTGTTGCGCTACGAGGACGCCCCGCGCCCTACCCCGGCGGCAGGCGAGGTGCTGGTGCGCACCCGCGCCATCGGCCTCAACCCGCCCGACTGGTACCTGCGCGACGGCTACCGTTCGCTGCCGCCCGAGTGGCAGCCGCAACCGACCTTCCCGCTGATCCTGGGGTCGGACATCTCCGGCACCGTCGCGGCGCTTGGCGAGGGCGTCACCGGCTTCAGCGTCGGCGATGATGTCTACGCCATGGTGCGCTTCCCCGACGATGTCATGGAAGGCGGCAAGGCCTACGCCGAATATGTCAGCGTGCCCGTCGCCCATCTGGCCTTGAAACCCGAGGGCATCGATCCGATCCAGGCGGCCGGCGCGCCGATGTCGCTGCTCACCGCCTGGCAGTTCCTGATCGCCCTCGGCCACGACGCGCCCAACCCGTTCCAGCCCTTCCCGCATGCGCCCGTGCCACTCAACGGCAAGACGGTGCTGGTCAACGGCGCCGGTGGCGGCGTCGGCCATCTCGCCGTGCAGCTCGCCAAATGGCAGGGCGCCCGCGTCATCGCCGTTGCCTCCACCCAGAACCGGCAGTTGATGACCGAGCTCGGCGCCGACCAGTTCATCGACTACCAGACGACGGCCGCCGACGAGGTGGTGCGCGATGTCGACGTGGTGCTCGACACGGTGGGCGGCGCGGCCACCGGCCGTTTCCTCAAGGTGCTGAAGCGCGGCGGCGTCCTCTACCCGGTCTATCCGCTCGGCTTCACCGGTGAGGCCGACGCCGAGGCGCTGGGCATCACCGTCTCCACCACGCAGGTGCGCTCGAACGGCGCCCAGCTCACGGAGGCCGCCCGACTGTTCGACGACGGCACATTGCGCGTCGTCATCGACAGCACCTTCCCGCTGGCCGACGCCGCCAAGGCGCACGAGCGCGCCGCCCGCGGCAACATCCAGGGCAAGATCGTCCTGACCGTCGACTGACCGAGAAAGCAGTTCCAGCAAAAGTGGGAACCGGTTTTGAGCCAGGGAACTGCGCCTTGACAAAGATAACTGAGGAAACCCGCCATGATCATCGTCACCGGCACGGTCGAGGTCGATCTGCCCGACCTCGAACTCTTCGCCGCCGACCTCACGGCGCTGGCCGAGGTGAGCCGCCAGCGCGCCGGCAACCTCGCTTATGCCGTCGGCCGCGACACCACAGAGCCCAGCCGCCTGCTGGTCGTCGAGCGCTGGCAAGACCAGCCGTCGCTCACCGCCCACCTCGAGGCGCCCGACACCCGGGCCTTCGTCACGCGCTGGCAGGGCCGGATGCGCGGGGATGTCAGGAAATACGATGCCGGGAACGAGCGCGGCGTGATGGAGGCGTGAGGGGCAATGAGCCCCCTCGTCCACCTAGCCTGGATGACAGCGTGATAGGACCGGGCGCCAACCTAACAGATTGTCTTATATATCATTTTCCCGTCATCCTGGCGAAGGCCAGGACCTCGGGACAAGAACGTGGGAGGCGGTTATCGGGCGCCTCACCACGACCACGCCGTCATCCAGGCGCAGACCTCTTGAAGTCGCGCGCGACTTCAAGGTGACCTCGCTAGAACGACACTCCCGGCCGATAGCCCCCAGCGCACGCAAAAGTACAGAAGCGCACCGCGCTGCAACCCTGTTAGGCTGCCATGGGAGGAACCGGTTCATGACGCTGACTACGGCGCAATTGCGCGACACGCTCACCACCGTGCTCGGCCTGTGGGAACAGCAGGGCGGCTTCAGCTACCGCCTGATCGGCACCGCCGCCGACCTGCTGCGCGGGGTGCCGATCCCGGCCGCCGACGTGGACTTTCTGGCCCGTGACCGAGCCGATATCGACACTTTCGCCCAAGCGCTCACCGCTCACCGCTGCCTGACCCCACCAACCTGGATGGCGTGTTGCGGGCAGTATTATGCGGCGTTCGAGGTGGACGGCGTGCAGGTCGATGCCAGCACCGTCGAGTCCCCAACGGAGTCCGGCTTCATCGAGGCGATCGGCAGCGGCCCCTGGACGCACTTCGCCGAGATCGCCGTCGGCGACCGGCGCGTCGCGGTGGTGGCGCCGGAACTGCGGCTCGCCACCGAGCTCTGCCGCGACCGCAAGGACCGGGCGGAGATCCTTGCCCGCTGGCTGCGCGACAACGGCTGCGACACCCCGCTTCTGAAAAACGCCATGGAAGCGCAAGCCATCGACGCGGCCATCCAGTCGTCGATGCTCAAGACCATCGCTGGCTGAGGAACGGCCCGATCGGTCGCCTGGCCGAGAGGTCAGGCGAAGGCGACCCAGCCGCGGACGCTGAAGGCGGCGTAGAACAGCGTCACTTCCGAGAAGCCGGCGCGATAGAGCAGCCCTTCGTCTTCCTCCGACGACAGGATGGGCAGGCGCGCCATCATCGCCTCGGCGGCGGCCGATGCCCGGTCGAGATCGCCGACCTCGCGGTCGGCGAACGCCAGGGAGCGCGCGAGCCAGGACCAGAGATCGCCGCCATCAGGGCAGCTGTGGTGGGCCACCACCAGCGCGGCGCCGGGCCGCAGCCGTCGCTTCAGGGCTTTGAGCGCCGCAAGCCGCTCCTCGACATCGAGGAAATGCAGGGTGAACAGCAAGGCCGCGCCGCCGAACGGGCCGCCCGGCGCCTCGTCGATGCCGCCGCGCAGCAGGCGGGCCCCTGGCGCCGGATCGCCGAGCGTCCGCCGCATGAGCTCCAGCCGTGCCGCCGACGGATCGACGGCGAGGAGCCGCCACGCCGGCCGCGCCTCGGCAAGGGCCTTCAGCAACTGGCCGTCACTGTCATCGGCAACCAGGATCTCGGCCTCTGGCGGCGCGTGCTCGGCCAGCAGCAGCAGGACCCTGCGATGGAGGTCGGCAAGGCCCGGCACGTCGGCGTCGCAGGCGCCATCGGGCACATCCTGGAGGAGAGACACCTCGTTCACGGTCAGTCGAGACCCGCCTTGCCCGGCGCCCAATAGGCCTTGGGCAGGATGCGCGCCGAGGCGACGCCCCGCTGCCGCAGCGTTTGCCTCAGCCGCTGGACGGTGCCGACCTTGCCGGTCAGCACGAAATGGGCGTTGCCGCCGTCGGCAAGGCCCTCCTCCAGGGCGGCAAGATGCCCGTCGCCCGGCTGGCGCGCGTAGAAGGTGGTGGCGGCGCCGATGCCGAGCCCCGCCGCCGCCGCGCGGCCATCCGCCGCATCGTCCACCTCGAAACGGCAGGTGACGCGCCGCGACGGATTCTCGCGGATCAGCGCATGGGCAAGGCCGACCGCCGTCTCGTCGCCGCAGAACACGATGGGGCCGGCGACGTGGCGCACATCCAGCGAGCGGCGCGGGCCGAAGAAGTCGCATTCGTCGCCGGGCCGGACGCCGCCCACCCAGGCGCTGCCGGGGCCGCCGCCGTGCAGATAGCCGAGGAGGCGCATGCGGCCGGCCGCCGCGTCCCAATCGATCGGCGTATAGGCGCGCGCCCGGAAGGCCGAGCCCATGGCGAGCTGGATGAACTCGCCGGCGATCCATTGGACGCCCCGGAGATCCGGCCCCTCCAGGGTGACCAGCCGGTAGCGGTCGCCGAGCGCCTCGTTTGCCGCCACCCTCGCGTGCTTCATGATCAGGCGGATCAGGGTGCGGCCCAACCGGCCGGGCGCCTCAGCGGGAGAAGCGGGCACTTGTTCGATGGTCATCACGCAACCCTCACGGAAAACACGTTGCCCCGCCCCCGGTCGATCGGCAGCGGCAGCGACAGGTAGCCGTTGGCGGGGTCGCCCACATAGGCGAGGAAATCGGCCGCGAAGGCGTTCTCCGCCAGCACCGGCGCGCCGGGCTTGAGCCACGGCTCCACCAGCTTCAGCACCGGCAGGTAGAGCGAGAAGGAGCCGTCGAGCAGCAACAGGTCGACCTCGCCGCCCACGTCCTTCAGCGTCTCCAGCGCATCGCCCTCGCGGATCTCCACCAGGTCGCCCAGCCCGGCGGCGCCGAGGTGGAACTGCGCCCGCATCACCTTCGACGGCTCGAGCTCGCTGCCGATCAGCTTGCCGCCGCCATTGTCGCGGATGGCGGAGGCGAGATAGATGGTCGACACCGCCATCGACGAGCCGAACTCGACGATCCGCCGTGCCCGGACCGAGCGCGCCATCATGTAGAGAAAGCGCCCGTAGGCCGGCGAGACCGACAGGAAGTTGCCGGCATAGCGATGGGAAACGCCCTTGTAGTCGGCGGCGTCCTCGGCCAGGAGGTCGGCGATCGCCTGGCCGGCCGACCCGCTTGCCAAATGGGCCATCCTGGTTTCCTTCAGCTCGCGGTCGGAGGCTTCGGCAACCCTGTGCAGCCGCTCCAGCGCGCTGGCGGCGGGGGTTTGGATCAGTGCATTCATGGCCGTTCTCTCGCAGATCTCAGCTACTTGCGAATAAGTAGCGACGGACGGCCGTGGCGTCATTACGAAGCCCGGACAGATTATTATTCGATATTGCCAAAACCACGCCGATGGGCGACCATGCCGCCATGCCCATCCTCACCGAACACCACAAGCATGAAGACTGGATCGACCCGGATGCCGTGCCCCGGCCGGTGGTGATCTACGGCTTCGTGGCCGAAAAGTTCGACGGGCTGGAGCTGCCGCCGCACAGCCACACCAAGGGGCAGGTCATCCTGGTGCAGCGCGGCGCGCTCACCTGCGAGGTGGAGGGCGGGCTGTGGATCGTGCCGCCCGGCAGCGCCGTCTGGATTCCCGATGGCGCCCATCATTCGGTCCGCATGAGCGGCCCGCTCGAAGGCTACAATGCCTTCATCGCCCCCGCCGTCAGCCAGTCCCTGCCCCGCACCTGCTGCGCGGTGACGGTGTCGCCGCTGTTGCGCGAGCTCTTGCGCCGCGCCGCGCGGCTGCCGCAACTCTATGAGGAGAGCGGGCCGAACGCCCGCCTGCTGGCGGTGCTGCTCGACGAGATCGCCGTGGCGAGCATCGAGGATCTTCACCTGCCGATGCCCGCCGATCCCCAGCTGCGGCGCCTCGCCGAAGCGGTGATGGCCGCCCCGGACGACCGGGCGACGCTGGACGTCTGGGCCAGGCGCGCCGGCCTCAGCGAGCGCACGCTGGCCCGCCGCATCGTCGAGCAGACCGGCATGAGCTTCGGCCGCTGGCGCCAGCAGCTCGCCGTCATGCTGGCGGTCAAGTGGCTGGCCGCCGGCGCCTCCATCCAGCAAGTCGCCGCCGACCTCGGCTACGAAAGCGTGCCGAGCTTCGTCACCATGTTCCGCAAAACGCTGGGCACCTCGCCGGGGCGCTACATGGCGGAAAGGTATGGCGAGGGGTGAGGCGCGCAGGCAACTGCCAGCGGCGCGTCATCGCCTGTCAGGCCACCGCGAGCCCGCGCAGGGTGACGGCGGTCCGCTCGGCGAGATCGCCGATGGCGGCCAGATAGGCCTGGAAGTGCGGCGTGACGCGGTGCGCGGCGACGGCGGCATCATCGACATAGAGTTCGTCGAGCACGAAGCGGGCGTCGTTGGCCTGATCGACCCAGAGGTCGTAGCGCAGGTTGCCGGTCTCGGTCCGGCTGGCGGCCACCATGGTGTCGAGCAGCGCCCTGAGTTCGGCTGCCTTGCCCGGGCGGGCGGAAAGGATCGCCATGATCTTGATGGGTGCAGTCATTGTCTGTCTCCCGAAGGCGTGGGGCGGAGAGCTATGGCGAGGGGTGAGAGATGGCACCCAAGCCGAGTTTGCGGCAACCTTCCCACTCCGTCGGGACAAAACCAAGCCGGAAGCGAACTCGGAACGGGATGAATCCTCGGGAAACGTCGCCGCATATCGACCATGTCGGCGAGCCGGCCTCAACTCATGGTCGTGCCGTGAGTGGAAACCCTCTCCGGCGATCCCGTGTTTGCTCGCACCGCGCCGCAAGGCGTAAACCCAATCGATGCCTGGAACAGCCGCTGCTGGTTGAAACCTCAGTGGCAGATCGGGACAGTGAAGGAGCAGTCAAGATGCTGAGCAACGCCCTCCAGACCGGCTTCAACGAGCAGATCCAGAAAGAGTTCTATTCCTCGTATCTGTATCTTGCGATGGCCGCCCATTTCGAAGCCGCGAACCTGCCGGGCTTCGCATCCTGGATGAAGAAACAGTCGGACGAGGAACGCGGCCACGCCATGAAGCTGTGGGATTACGTCTACGATCGCGGCGGCAAGGTCGAACTGTCGGCGATCGAGCAGCCGCCGGTGGCGTTCGGCAAGCCGCTGGAGGTGTTCCAGCAGGTGCTGGCGCATGAACAGAAGGTCACGGCATCGATCAACGCCCTCTATGGGCTGGCGGCCAAGGAAGCCGACGTGGCGGCGGGGATTTTCCTGCAATGGTTCGTCGTCGAGCAGGTCGAGGAAGAGAAGAACGTCACCGACGTGATCGCGCAGCTCAAGATGTCGGGCGACAACGGCTTCGCCGCCCTGTTCGTGGACAAACACATCCTGGGCCAGAGGTAACGGCAGCCGACCCGGCGGGTACCGCGCGCACCGAGCCAGGCTTTGCTGCGCGCGAGACCGCCGGACGCGCCCTCAGAGCCCGGCGCCCCACTTCAGCGCCTTCTCGAGGGCGGCGCCGAAGAAGGCGAAGTCGTGGCCGCCCTCCCATTCCTCGTAGTCGAAATCGAAGCCCAGCGTTTGCATCTCCGCCGCAAAGCGCCTGTTATCGGCGAGGAAGAACGGGTCCGACAGGCCGCAGGCGGTGCGGATGCGCGGCTTGACGCTCGCCCCCTCAAGGCCGCGCGCCAGCGCCGGCACGTCGAGCCGGGGGTCGTAGTCTAGCCCCTCCCCCAGCACGGCCTGGAAATCGTTGATCAGCCGCTCGCCCCACATGCCCTTCAGCGCCTCCACCGTCAGGCCGCGCGCCTTGAGGTCGAAATCTTCCCGGAGATTGAGGCAGGGCGAGGAGAAGGCCGCGCACCAGCCGAACCGCTCGGGCCGCGACAGCGCCAGGCGCAGCGCGCCGAACCCGCCCATCGAGGCGCCCACCACCCCGGTCCGCTCGCGCGTGGCGTCGATGTTGAAGAGGTCGGCGCACACCGTCGGCAGCTCGTCGGCCACATAGGCGAAGTAGTCGGGGCCATAGCGCATGTCGGCATAGAAGCTGCGCGCCACGTCCGGCATGACCAGGATGGCGTCGCCCCCGGCGGCGAACGTCGCCAGCGTCGTGTAGTCGAGATAGTCGCCCGACCGGCCGCAGAGGCCATGCAGCAGATACACGACGGCCCGCTTGCCATGGGGCCCCTTGCCGTTCGGAATGAACAGGGAAAGCCGCGTCTCCATCTGGAGCGCCGGCGAAAAATACTCACCGCGAAGGATCATGTTGACGGTCCCGAACCCCTTGAGCCAGTCCGGCGAGCCTTGGTTCGCCAACGTGCCCTATCTCGTTGTTTTCACGCAACTCCGGACGGAACGGACGGACGCCCCACCCGTCGATCGACCCCGTCTCGATAGCTGCCGCAAGCGCCGCCCGGCCCGAACCGGCCCGCCCGCATCCGCCCCGGCGATACGCCCCCGTCGCCAACTCAGCAAGCCGAAAAGGGAGCCGGCATTTGGGCGTGGGCGCCGGGGGCGGAGGAGGACAACCGCCTTGCAATCTCCAGCGCCGCCTGTTCGGCGGTGATGGTGGAAACATCGATCTTCGGCCAGGGCATGTCGGCGTAGAGCGGCAACCTTTCCAGGCTGCGCTGCAAGTTGTCCTCGGCGCGCTTGCCGGCCTTGATATCGAGGCCGATGCGGCGCCGCAGCGCATCCGGCGAGCAGATCAGCGTGAACACCGAAATGCGCAGGTCGTCCCGCCGCAGCTCCGACAGAAGCCTGTCCACGATGTCGGCCCGGTGCATCACCCATCCGAATATGACGTTATTCACGTCCGGCAGGGAGATGTACTCACTGAGCATGTGGACGATGTTCCGCTCGACCATCGAGATGGTGCGATCGTTGACCACCCACGGCCGCATCATCCAGCACCAGTCGCCGTCGAGGTAGGCCGCGGCGCCAAGCCCGTCGAGCAGCACCTCACAGGTGGTCGACTTGCCGACGCCCATCGGCCCATTCACGAAAATCAAGTTTTTCACAGGCTTCGCCCGTCGATGACCACCGGCTCGCGCCATCGCCCAAACAACCGGCATACCCGTCCATACGTCCGTTGCTGCGCGCCGGCAATGCGCGCATCACCCGGCCGGAGCGAAAGGCGAGACAAAAGGCGGCTCGCAACAACAGCTTAGTGAAGTTGCTCGGCGCTTTCGGTGGGCTGGAACGAGCAAAGGGGCAGCGTCTCGGTCATAAGAACCACTAGCCTGCTATGCCACTTCCGGCGCGCATTCGCGGTTTCGCACGATCGCCGCCACCTCGGACGTGTGGCGCGTTCCCCACGCGCAAAGCGGGGCGAGAACCTCGGCGAGGCTTCGGCCGAAGTCGGTCAGCACGTATTCGACGTGCGGCGGCACCGTCTGGAAATCGATGCGGCGGACGACGCCGTCCTCGGTCAGTTCCTTGAGATGCTGGATCAGCATCTTCTCGCTCACGTTGGTGACGAGCTTGCGGAGTTCACCGGTGCGCTTGGCCCCGCTGGCCAGGTGAAACAGGATCAGCGGCTTCCACTTGCCGCCAAGGATCGCCAGAACCGCCTCCAAACCACATTTGAAACGCGTCTCGCCCACCTTCTTCTCCCAAATCTCATACTTACAAAAAGGTGTGTACTGGATTGTAGGTCTGCGTTGTCCTAACTGGTCTGGACGACGATGTCGACGGGCATGGTCTCCATTCCTTCAGGCGCGAAACCGCGGATAGCGCTGCCAACTTCGCGAGCAGACATGACCAACTCCAATCCTCCGTTATTGACGCCGATCCGCCTGGGAGAGATCGAACTCCCCAACCGCGTCTTCATGGCGTCGATGACGCGCGCCCGAACCGACAATCCGGGCCTGGTTCCCAATCGGCGGCAGGCGCAATACTACGCCCAGCGCGCATCGGCCGGCCTTATCCTGACCGAGGGAACCTGGCCGAACCGGGAAAGCGTGGGCTTCATCGACGTGCCCGGCCTTTACACTCAGGAGCAGGCCGACGGATGGCGCCGGATCACCGACGCCGTCCATGCGGCGGGCGGGCGGATTTTCGTTCAGCTCGGGCACACGGGCTCGTCATCGCATCCCGATCTGCTCGATGGCGCCCTGCCGCTCGCCGCATCGGCGATCAACCCCGGCCTGAAGGCCTTTACGCCGACCGGCTTCAAGAACACGGTGACGCCTCGCGCCATGGATGCGAGCGACATCGCCCGCACGGTGGAAGACTATGCCAAGGCGACGCGCCTCGCCCAGGCCGCCGGCTTCGATGGCGTCGAGCTGCACGGCATCAACACCTTTCTCATCCCCACCTTCCTCTATGAGAGCCTCAACCAAAGGACGGACGGCTATGGCGGTTCGCCCGAAAACCGCGCCCGCTTTGTCCTCGAGATCGTGGACGCCATGGTCGAAACCTGGACGGCGGCGCGCGTGGGGATCAAGCTCAGCCCCGGCCTGACCGGCGTCGGCAACCTCGTCGCCGGAACAGAAACGCTGGCAACCTTCGAGCACTTGATCGCCGAACTGTCCAAGCGCCATCTCGCCCATCTGCAACTGATGAACCCGGTGAGCGATCTGACGGGGACGCCCTTGGAGGGGCTCGGGCAGGATGTCGCGAGGCACTTCCGGGCGCTATACGCCGGCACCCTCATCGCCAACGGCGGCTACAGCTTCGAGACCGGCAACGTCCTGATCCGGGACGGTTTCGCCGACGCCATCGCCTTCGGGGCTCCGTTCATTTCCAACCCCGATCTGGTCGAGCGCTTCCGGGCCAACCTTCCGCTCAGCCCAAGCGATCGCAACACCTACTACGGCGGCAGCGACGCGGGCTATCTGGACTATCCCAGGGCGACCGAGCCAGCCGGCCAGCAGTAGAGCGCAGCTTGGGCTCAACAGGGCAAAGTCACTTCGGACTCGCCCTGAAGCATTCGTTGCGAAGCAGCAGAGCCTTCATGTAGTCGCTGCCGTTATGAAAACTCATGATCCGGGCAATTTCCTCCTCGGTACAGTCGAGGAGGATCTTGATTTCCGAGTCACGCTTCAGAAGATCGACGGTCACGATCGCAGCGGATATCTGTCTACCGCCGCCAGCGCCACACCAGACGTCGATGCCGCCGCCATCCATCGACGACGTGTTCCTGAGAAAGCCGTAGTCCGCGACATAGATCATGTTGGGATAACGCGGGTGGGCCGATCCCTTGGGACGGTCGATCACCACCTCGCTTTCCCGCACCAACCGCTCAAGCGCCGCCCAGAAGGCTGCATCGGCGGTCATGGCTCCGGTAAATGCATCGCCCATCCCGATATGTCCTTGCCCCGCATGGCCGCAAGCACTCGTCAGTCGCCCTCGCGGGCGGCCAAGCGTCCGTTATCTATAACTCTCCCGTCATCCTCGCGCAGGCCGCTTGAATTCACATGTGAATTCAAGGTGGGCCTCAGGCAGGATGGAGCGAGAGGGCGATATAGGGCACCCCCTCCAGCCCTAAGCGACAACCCTCGCCACCATATCCGGATGCAAGCCAATCACCCGCAGATAGGCAATGGAATGCGGACGAGCCTATAGACTGTCTTTGCCCACTGACTGATAGTCGGGCCATGACCAATATCTTGTTCATTTGCGGGAAGGCCCGCAAAAGAAGCCCCACGGCAGCGGCAGTCGCCGCCGAGCGCCTCGGACAACCGACCGATTTCGCCGGACTGAGCGCCGATGCGGACGAGCGCGTCGGTCCGGAGCAACTGGCCTGGGCCGATACGATAGCGGTCATGGAGAAGGCACAGCTGTCGCGCTTGAAACGCCAGTTGGGATCGCACCTAAAAGGAAAGCGCCTCGTCTGCCTGGACATCCCAGACAGCTATGAGTTCATGCAGCCTGAACTTGTGGAGCTTCTGACGGCGCGGCTGGGACGTATCCTCCGCTAAAGGTTGACGCCGCCATCCGCGACGCTCTTCCAAGCGGCGGAAGTGGGCCCCATGTCGGTCGTTGCTGCTATTTGGATCGCTACCGAAAGCAGTCGTAGGTTCAGATATCGGACGATGACTGGATCGCGTTTCGGACGGCTTGGCAAAAGGCGTGCATCAAACTCGTCTCACACACCAGCCGGTCGCGCAGCGATCGTGGAATCTCGAGCTGCACTCCCTTACCGGAGAGCGTCCTGTTGCAGATGTTCGCTCGGTCAAGGCCGGGAAGCCTCTCGTTGATCTCGGCTTCGAAACCGGCACCGCGTAATGAGGCGCCAATCACGTCGCGTAGGGCAGTGGCTCGACCACCCATCCAGACCACTTCCCTTCCTTCGTTCTGCCGCCCATGAACAGCAACCGCGATCCTGGATTTGCCGATAAGGTCGATGGCCTCGGGTTCGTCAAAGTGGTGAGAGGTTATGTGGTAATCGCCGTGGGGACCGTCCCTCATCGCCTCGAAGGCGTAGAATGAGAGATCCATTCCCGCAATTGCCTCGGCGATCTCCGATGTGCCCAGTTCGATCCAGCCGCCGTGCGGCGCGAGGATCACCTGCGGCGTTCCAAGGTCCACGACGCGAAAACGATAATCGATCCCCAACTTCTCATGGGCGGCGAGATCGGCGAAGGCGTGGTAGCGGTCGGTCATTGGGTTATTGCCCTGCATTGAGTGATGGCATCGATCCGCCACGAACAGCAAAACCGCTTTTATCGTGCGAGGCCGGACAGCAATGCGCCCCGCTACAGCCGTTCAGGTTGGCTTTACCTTCGCACGAAAGCGGACTTTACCGACCAAATAGCAGATTTTGACCTCACCTCCTCGCGTCTCACCGCATCTCTACCGACTCTTCTTCCAGACAGACTTCTGCTTGAACGGCTTCTTGTCAATCACACCCTTTACAACATTGAAGCCGTCTTCCTGTAACCGCAGTACCGCCGGGAAATCGAAGTATTTTGTGTTGATGTTTGCTAGGTGCCACTGGCTTTCAAGGTAACTTCTGAACTCTGTCGCGCGCTTGTACCTATCCGCGATTTCAAACGAGGGAGCCAAATCCGATATTAAAGATCGGCAGACTTCGTCGAAAATCGGCGTATCGGTTGAAGTTGCATCCAAGAACGAAAACGCTCCCATCCAATATCTTACATGATATATTCCAACGGAAGTTGCTCTGAAATGAAACTGATCCGGCAACTGATCTCCGGAAACTTTCAGCTCTCGAAAGTGCGCGTAAGGCGTCTCGACGAGACGTTTAGCTGCTAGCCGTCGCAAGGCATTTCGCGTCTGGTCTTCGATAAAGCCGTGACACAGCATCTCCGTAACTATGAATTCTCCCAGGACGAATCCGTCGCTATCCTTCTCACCTAAGTTGGAACTCAAGTAAGATACGATTAGAGGGGAAAGGAAATGTTCGCGCGCATCCGCCGTTGAGACGTCAAAGACATTTTGGGCGACGAGGGAAGATTGCGCATTGAAGTAGGCATACTCACCGAGCAGTGCATGCTTTGTAAATTCGTGTAGAGGAACCTTATAACTGCCTGTCTCTTCCTCTATTCTTACTATTTTCTGAGAATCAACATTCGGACTTCCGCAGAAAGACGTAATCAATTCTATAACAGAACGTGTATTTCCGGAACTAATATTACTCAAGAACTGCTGAATAGCTTGATTTGACCTAACTGCACGCAAAGTTGCGTTAAGGAAAGAAACAACACTGCCGAGTTGAAGTCCAATCCCTTCTAGCTTTCCGGGATTCTCTTTTCCTTCCGCAACGCGAACCGCGAATGCAAGGCGGCGTTGAACAACCTCGTCTGCCGGCGGCGGAGAAATCGTTAAAATTTTGTTTTGATAACCTGATAGTGCACCGGTAGTTTTTGAGTCATAGAAAGTGCTTGGCCGAAGTGCTATAAATATTAGTAAGTTTCTCCATGACGATAACTCTTGGGAGATCAGGAAGGCTTCCTGCTGGACGGCCAATCCTCTCTGGTCTGCATTGTCCATAACAATGATGACTTGTTTGCCGCGACCGCGCACAATGTGGCCAAGCGCCGCCATCAGGTGACTGTCCTGCTGCGCAATCTTCGCTGACAAAAATTCTATTTTTTCTTTCTCGTAGGCTATTGGGTCGACAGTTTTTAATCTCCCCTTAACACTTTCATCGAACTGACGAAGTTCTTCGTAGTAAATCGCGTCAGCGAATGACGATGAATTTATATCAACACCGTACTTTTTATTAAGAACCGCGGGAATCTCAGAAAGCACAAACGTTTTTACATCCTTCGAAAGATTGGCTTTTATACCCAGATTTATATGAATGAAATAAGTGTTTGCTTTTTCACCGACATCCATTCGTTCGAAGAGATTTTCAAAGAACGACGTTTTGCCAACACCCACGTCACCCAACACCACTACCGGACGAGAACTCGCGTGCCCCAACACTGCAGTTTCATCGATGGCGCTCGGCGCGATTCCATCGCCGCTTACACGTTTGTAACGTGCAGAGATAATTTGTTTGCTGAGCAGAAGATGTCGATTGTTAGCTTCAATAGGGACATAGCAATCGCGGTAAAAAGCTGGTTTTAAGTCCGGATTGTCTTCAATTTCCTCAAGTAAAAGCCCCGATAGGTCGCGAAGATTTTCTTGAAACGGACTTCTGTAACGATGTTTCATCGGTTCGGGGATAGCAATCGACGCCTTTTCCGGTATCCGAGGGTTACGATGGATTGCGATGTCTCTGTACGCTCGATTTTCAGAGATCCCTTCGGGCGACAATAGCGTCCACATGAGCGGAAAGTCGGACAGATAGCTTTCAATCCCGTTGAATAGGAAGCATTCGCCGTCGAGTGGTGATTGACCGGGAATGATGGCTTGGAAGATTGCCAACTGCGGGCCGTTGCAGACGATGGCTACCTGCGCGCCGAGTAGGGAGCAGTATGGTATGACTTGATGCACCGCCTCCTTAAATTCTGGAGACGCTTTCATGAGGGGGTCGAGTTTGCGGACCAAGGTAGGTTTCCCTACTGGTAGGGCGCCGAATGTCTTCGCCTCGCGCTTTGCTTCCACCACGGCTTTGGGTGGACGCCCAAGCACATAATCTGCCTTCCCCCCGATACCATCCTGTACCTCGACTCGGACATTTGGCCTTTCCCAGCCCAAACATTCGGTGAAGAGGCGGTCAACAAACTGGAATCGGTTTTCGGCTTCATTCCAATGGGAGCTGTCAGGCGGAAACTTCGATATAATCGAACGTAGCCGATCTTCTCCTTCGCTTAACTCGAACGGTGCTTGCATTCTCTCCCCCCGTATGCGCGCTGCCTGAAATTGATCTACCGAAATTCGCATGAGTGTTGAGCAGCATTAGCGCGATGTTCGTCCTATACAAAGTGGTCGCAATCCAAGAGGCGGCGATTGAATGAGGGCGCACGACGCGTCTTGCAAGTCGGCCGGCCGCTTTTGGCTAACGTGACAACAGGCGGAGTGCCGCTAGGAGGCGGTGGACCGTACGTCGGCTTTCTGATGAAGCCCCCCGCGAGTTGCCTGTCCTCTTCCGGCCCCGTTTCGGACATTAGCTTAGGTGTTGTGGCGGTTCGCTGCACCGCATGACTTCAGGTGCCCGACGGTTGTCTTTACCGGCCAAGCCCTCCCCCCTACCCCATCTCCTTGATCTTCCTGTACAGCGTCGCCAAGCTGATCCCCAGCATCGCCGCCGCGCGCTTTTTCCCCTCCAGCGTCTCGCCGCACTCCGCCAGCGCCCGCCGGATCGCGTCGGTCTCCGCGTTCCGCAGCACGCCCACCGCCGGAGCGGCAGCCGGGCTCATCGCCGCCTCGCGGATCCTCACCGGCAGGCTCTCGAAGGAGATGTAGGGCGTCTGCTCCATGTTGACGGCGTATTCCACGGCGTTGGCGAGCTCGCGCACGTTGCCCTTCCAGGGCCAGGCGGTCAGCGCCGCCTCGGCGTTGCCGGTGAAGCCCTTGATCGACTTGCCGAGCTTCTTGCCATACTGGCGCAACAGGTGGGCCATCAGGAGGCGCACGTCGCCCACCCGCGAGCGCAGCGGCGGGATGTGCAGGGGAATGACGGAGAGCCGGTAGTAGAGGTCCTCGCGGAACTCGCCGCCGGCCACCAGCTGTTCGAGGTTGCGATTGGTGGCGGCGATCACCCGCACGTCGACGGCGACGGACTTGTGGCCGCCGAGCCGCTCCACCGTCTTTTCCTGCAGCACACGCAACAGCTTGGGCTGCAGGTGCAGCGGCATGTCGCCGATCTCGTCGAGGAAGATGGTGCCGCCGTGGGCCAGCTGGAACTTGCCGGGACGGCCGCCGCGCGCCGCGCCGGTGAAGGCGCCCTCCTCGAAGCCGAACAGCTCGCTCTCGATCAGCGTTTCCGGCATGGCGGCGCAGTTGAGCGCCACGAAGGGCTTGGCGGCGCGCGGGCTGGCGTGGTGGATGGCCCGCGCCAGAAGCTCCTTGCCGGTGCCGCTTTCACCGGTGATCAGGATGTTGGAGCTGCTCACCGCCACCCGCAGCGCCTCGCGCTTCAGCTGGGTGATCTGCGGGCTGGCGCCGACGATCTCGTCGAAAGATGTGGCGAGCGGCGACGTGGTCAGGTTGTTGATCACCTTGTAGACGTCGTCCATCTTCTTCAGCGCCAGAATGGAGCCGGCGTTCTTGTCGCCCACCGGCTTGCCGGAGATCAGCACGTGGGTGCCGCGCCCCTGCTCGCCGATCCGGAGCTCGATGTTGGTGAAGGCGGTGCCGTCCCGGAGCAGCGCGCCGACATAGGCACCGCTGAAGAAGCTCTCCACCAGCTGGCCGGCCAGCGCCGCGCCGTCGGCCTGCAGCACCTCCTCGATCACCGCGTTGGTGTGCATGATCCGCCCCGCTTCGTCGATGGCGATGATGCCCTCCTCGATAGAGTCGATGATGCGCGTCAGCCGGTTCTTGGCGATCGTCAGTTCCTCGGCGGCCTCCTGCTCGATCAGCTTGCTGACGATGAGGTCGGCCATGCGGTTGGTGAACACCACAAGATTGACGCGGTTTTCCAGGAGCTTGGCGCGCGCCACGTCGGTGATGGCGATGAGGCCGATCGCCCCGACGCGCGTGCCCTCCCGCTCGATCGGCACGCAGATCATCGCCCGGAGATTGCACTCCGCCTGCTCCTTGCAGGCCATGCACTGCGGGCTGTCGGCCTTGCTGGCGATGGTGGCCGTCTCGCCGGTCCTGAGCACGTGGCCGATCACGTAGGTGTCGCGGATCTCCGTCACTTCCTTGTTGAAGTGCCGCTTGGTGTCGCCCACCTTGCGGAACTCCGCATCGGAGATGATCACGTCGACGTCGAGAACGCTGGAGATCGCCTCCGACACGTTCTGCACCGCCTCGTGGATATCGACCAACCCAACCATGAACCGCACCCGCGCCCGCTCCACCGCCGGCACATCAATGCCTTTTGGCGCGGCGGTCAACTCGCAACTCGGCGCGATGGGCTATCCGCTTGTCCCGTCCCGATGATTTCCTCGCCGTCCCGGCCTGCGAGGCAGACCCAGGGGCGAGAAGGCACCATGGCTCCGGTCGGCTTTCCCGTTGCCGTCCCTCAGTCCTGCACCGTCGGCCGGATGACGATGCTGCCGATCTCCACCTCCGGCGGCTGGTCCAAGGCATAGGCGATGGCTTTCGCCACCGCCTCCGGCGGCAGGGCGATCTCCCGCATGCGCGCCGCGATCGCCTCCTTCACCGGCCCGTCCTCCATGGAGTCGCCGAGGTTGGTGGCGACGAAGCCGGGCGAGATCTCCGTCACCCTGAGCCCCGCTTGCGACTCCTGGCGCAGCGCCTCGGTCAGCGTCCGCACGGCGTTCTTGGTGGCGGCGTAGACGCCCATGGTCGGCACGATCTTCAGGCCCGCCGTCGACACGACGTTGACGATGTGGCCGCCGCCTTCGGCGAAGGCCGGCAGCGCGGCGGCGATGCCGTTCAGCACGCCCCGGAGGTTGACGTCGATCATCGCCTCCCACTCGCCCACCTTCCCCTCGTCGAGGCGCGACAGCGGCGCCACGCCGGCATTGTTGATCATCACATTGAGCCGCCCGAACCGCTCGACGGCCAGCGCCACCAGCGCCTTCACCTCTTCCGCCCTGGTCACGTCGGTAGCGCGATAGGCCGCCTCGCCACCATCAGCCCGGATGCGCTCGGTCACCTCGGCGATCTGCGCCTCCCGCCGCGCCCCCAGCACCACCCTGGCGCCGAGCGAACCGAGATGCAGCGCCGTGGCGCGGCCGATGCCGCTGCCGGCGCCGGTGATGACGACGACCTTGTGCTCGATGGTCATGGCTTGCTCCATATCGTTGATAACCTGAGTCTGATATCAACGATAACATGATGCCGTTATCGGCGCTAGCAGCGATCCGCTGCCAATGATAATCTCCGGCCATGGAGACCGAGTCCGACGACAGATCCGCCCGTGCCCGCATCCTCGATGCGGCCGAGGCGCTGCTCCGCTCAGGCGGGGCGGCGGCGCTGACCACCCGCGCCGTGGCGGCGGCGGCCGGCGTGCAGGCGCCCACCCTCTATCGATTGTTTGGCGACAAGCAGGGCCTGCTGGACGCCACCGCCGAGCACGGCCTCTGGAAATACGTGGCGGCGAAATCGACGCGCCAGCAATCGACCGATCCACTGGAAAACTTCCGCCGCGCCTTCGACCTGCACGTCGCCTTCGGCGTCGACAACCCCGCCCTCTACGCCATCCTCGTTGCACCGCGCGCGGCGCCGGCCAGCGACACCGGCCTCGGCGTGCTCCGCCATTTCGTGCGGGCGCTGGCTGCCGCCGGTCGCCTCGGGATGGAGGAGAGCCGCGCCGCCGCCCTCATCAAGGCCGTTGCCACCGGCACCGTCTTGACGCTCAACGCCATGCCGGCCGAAGCGCGCGACATGGGCATTGCCGCCACCGCCCGCGAGGCGCTGATCGCCGCCATCACGCCAGGCGACACCGGCACCGCCCCGGCGCCCGCCGAAGGGCCCGAGGTCGCCGCCATCACCCTGCGCGCCAACCTCGACTGCCTTGCCGCCCTCACCCCGGGCGAGCGCCACCTGATGGCCGAATGGCTCGACCGCATCGCCGGTCGCCTCGCCGCGCCGCAAGCCACCGACCGGCCGGAGCCGCCGGTCGCCCGGCCGCCCCTCACGCCCAACTGACATGGCAAAGCCGCCCGTCGATCGCTCGGCGGGCGGCTCGTCTTGGAAGCGCGGGACCGCACCAACTCCAGCAAAGGTGGGAACCGGTTCTGTGTCCGTCCCTATGCGGGTTCGGGGTCAGCCGTGCCGCCTCAGGCGGGAGTCCGGCTCATCCCCGGTGTAATAGGCACCGAACCGGTCCTCGTAGGCGCGGTCGACAATGGTCGAGGCGTCATATTCGGGGCTGTTCTTGACCCGCTCCCGATCGACGTTGAGGAAAAGGGTCTTGTCCGCCCAGTTGATGTCCCGCGCCGAACGCGGCGAGATCAGCACCTTCTTGCCCGGCCACCAGTTCTTGGTGTCGATCACCAGGTAGTGGATGCTCCAGTCCGACTCCTCGACCAGCATGTCCTCGACGTGGCCGATATCGCCGTCGGTGGCCTGGATGTAATAGCCCTCCACCGCGTTGATGCTGCGAAGGTTCGGATCGTCGCGGCTGTGCTGCGCCTCGACCGCCTCCCTGCGGATGCGCTGCGCATCCGACACGGGGGCGACGACGGGTGCCGCCATGCCGCTGCCGTAGCCGCCCACGAACAGGCCACCCCAGTAGGGAGTCCAGCCGTAGTAGCCGTAGATGTCGCTCTCCGCCTGCCGCGAAACCGGCCGCTGGGTGTCGATATCCGGGCTGTCCTTGACCTGCTGCTTGGTCAGCCTGACCGAAAATCTCTCGTTCTGCTGGTCGGCGTGCCCCAGCGTGGAGGTCGGCAGCAGCATCTTGCGTTCGGTGAACCAACTGCTGGCGTCCACCACGAGCCAGCGGATGTGCCAGCTTTCATCGTCGAACAGCAGATCGCTGACGGTTCCTATGTCGCCGTCGGTGGCGGCGACGGTGTAACCCTTGATCTTGGAGGCATTCCACAGCATTTCAGCGCTCCCTTGAGTGTGTGACGGCCGTTGTTCCAGGGCAGCGGCGCAAGTATCCCGGACGCGATGCAAGGCTCGCTTCCATGGCGTGGCCGAGCGGCGCGACAGCCGTCGCGGCGTGCTTCAACCTGCACGTCGGCAATCGCCGACATGCCAGTGACGCGCCTCCCCCGACGAGCGATGAAGATTGGCCCGGCGGCACGGGTCGCGATCACGGAGACGGCTGGTCAACGTCTCCCCCCGCGCGTTTGTTCCAACCGCGCCGGAAATTTTCCCGCGTCGGAAATCTTCGAGGAAGCGGCGGCGGTCAACTGGCAACCCGGCGCACGCCCCCGAGCCCCTCACGCCCAACCGACAAAGCAAAGCCGCCCGTCGATCGCTCGGCGGGCGGCTCGTCATGGTCGTCGGAACCTTACTTCTTGGCCGGTGCCTGCGTCGCCGCCGGAGCGGCGGTGACGGCCGGCGCGGTGGTTGCCGGAACCGTCGCGGCCGGCGCCGCCGCGGCCGGAGCCACCGGGGCCGGCTTCACCGGTGCCTTGGTTGCCGGCGCCTTGGCGGTCGTCGCGGGCGGCGGAACGGCGGCCGGCGAGCAGTTCTTCAGCACCATCGCCTTGCGCACGGCTTCCTGCTCGCCCTTCAGGCGGGCGATCTCCGGGGCGATGTTGTCGCCGCTGAGGCTCGACACCGGCAGGCCAATGAAGATCACGCCCACCACGTCGTTGGTGCGCGCCTTTTCCTGCTGCTGCGCCGCCGAGGCATAGGCCGAGGACAGGCGGAGCGTTTCATCGGAGAGCTGCTGGCAGCTCCAGGCCTGGTAGCTCACCTCGCTGACATAGGACGGCGAAATGCTCTCCGGGCTTTTGGCGCAGGCGCCAAGCGCGGCGGCCACGGCCACCACGCCGATAATCGATAGCTTATGCAAGATGATCCCCCAACTTCAGCCGGCAAAACATTAGGGGCAAAACCGCTGCGTGTCCATTTGTTGCAGCGGCCTGTCCACTTGGCCAATGGTCGTCACGCCGGTGGCGCCGGGAGACCGCCAACGGACCGTCACACATCCGGGGGAGAATGCCGCCGCATCCAAGGGGACAATGACGTGAGCACAGGGCCTTTCCGCAAGATCTCCGGCCGCTTCTTCCGCACCGTTCTCGTCGAGCGGGTCGACCGGGTGCTCGATCCGCCGGGCCCACAGAGCGCCGGGCGCTATCACCGCCACGGCCAGCCGGCGCTCTACACCAGCGCCCAGCCGGAATGGGCGATCATGGCGACGGCCGGCTACATGCGCGAGGACGGTCGCCGGCGCGTCGTCGTGCCGCTTCGGATCGGCGACGCGCTGGTGCTCGACCAGCACGATCTCGACGCCTGCCTCGCCCTCGGCATCGACCGCGATCGCTCGAACCAGTCCTGGCGCAACGCCCTCGCCGAAGGCCGCGAGCCGCCGTCCTGGCAAAGCGCCGACCTCGCCCGCGCCGCCGGGGCCGATGGCATCATCGATCGCTCACGGCAGATCGAGGGCGGCTGGCACCTCAACCTCTTCCGCTGGAACGCCCTCGGCGGCCCCACGGTGGAGGTGTGCGGCGCCCCCATGCCGTTCGAGCTTTCGGCCCGCGGCCCGACGTGGGGGCTTTGAGGGCAACACCGGGAGGCGAGACGCGGCGGCCGACATAAGCCTTATTTCTCAGTGCCCTCATCTGGCCGAGCCCTGGCGAAACGGCCATACTGCCCGTTCGGCGATCAGCGAACGGGACCATTCATGACCATCAACGTTGCCTTGTGTGCCTGGGGCATGTCCGGGCGGGAGTTTCACCTGCCGCTGATCGAAGCCGAGCCGCGCCTCCGGCTCACCACGCTGCTGCGCCGGTCCGGCCCCGACGGCAGCGAGCCCGAGGGCGTGCGGTTCGTTCGCGATTTCCAGGCGGTGCTCGACGATCCGCAGATCGAGCTGGTGGTCGTCAACACGCCCAACGAGCTGCATTTCCGCATGGCCAGCGCGGCGCTCGCCGCCGGCAAGCACGTGGTCCTCGAAAAGCCCGTCACCATCACTCTCGACGACGCCCATGCCCTGACGCGGCAGGCAGAGGCCTCCGGCCGCATCCTCGCCGTTTTCCACAACCGCCGGCTCGACGCCGATTTCCTGACGCTGAAACGCCACCTCGACAACGGCGACCTCGGCGATCTCGTCGAGCTGGAATGGCACTACGACCGCTACCGCGCCCACGTCACCCACAAGCAGTGGAAGGAAGACGACCTGCCCGGCGCCGGTACTTGGTTCGACCTCGGCATCCACCTCGTCGACGGCATGTTGAGCCTGTTCGGCATGCCGGTCTCGGTCGCCGCCGACATGGATTCGCTGCGCCGCCCCGGCGCCGCCACCGATTTCTTCGACGTGCGTTTCCGCTACCCCGACCATCGCGTGCTCTTGCGCGCCAGCACCTTCGTCCGCGAGCTGGGGCCGGTGATCGTCGCCCACGGCCGCAAGGGCTCGCTGGTCATCCCGCACGAGACCAGCTTTGCCAAGGGCGAGACGCCGACGGCGCTGCTGCACACCGAGCGGGCCGGCAAGGTGGTGCGCGAGCGCCTGCCGCTCGAGCCCGCCCGCCACCAGGATTTCTACGCCAACGTCATCGACGCCATCGCCGGCGACCGACCGCTGGTTTTCACCCCCGAAAGCGCCACGGCGGCCCTCACCCTCGTGCACAAGGCCATAGAGGCCGCGAGGGAGCCGGCAATGAGCTGCGGCTAGAGCATTTCCGGTGAAAACAGGTTCACCGGAAACCCTCTACCTCTTTGTTAAGTCGCAACTCCGGGCGGAAAACCGGTTCCCCCTTTTCCTGGAGTTGCTCTGGAGCATTCGCCGAACACATTGAAACATTTGGCGGTGCAGCGGCTGCTCCAGGTTTATTGCTGGAGCAGCCGCTTTTCGATCAGGTTGATTCAACCTGATCGGCGGGTGCTCTAGAACCTCTTTTCGAGGCCAACGGTGAAGATGTTCATGTGGACGTTGGAGGAGTACTGCATGCCACCCTCATAACTTCCGTCTCCGGCCCATACCGGCGTGGTAAAGCCTGTACTGCCGAAATCCACATAGGCGAACTCGGCTTTCAGGGCGATATCGTCGGATAGCTTGTGCTCATAGGCGACACCAGCCGTCCAGCCCACCTTGGCGGTCGTCTCCGTGTTCGCAGCGGTATATTGCCCGCTTCCTGGGTAATCATCGATGTAGCCCAGCCTCGTCTTGAGTGACGTGCCGGCAATGCCGCCCGTGACCGATAGAAGTGAGTCGCCAAATGCATA
Organism: Pleomorphomonas sp.; assembly: GCA_029976075.1. Lineage (GTDB taxonomy): Bacteria > Pseudomonadota > Alphaproteobacteria > Rhizobiales > Pleomorphomonadaceae > Pleomorphomonas. The sequence goes on along the minus strand of JARKNW010000087.1, from coordinate 53,357 downwards.
CCCGGCGCGGCCACGCAACGTAAGCAGACCTCTGGCATTGGCTTCTTGCGTATATGTATAGTAATGGTTCAGCCCAGTATATTGATAGGTGTCTGTGTTTTGCAAATCCGCGTCAACTGCGCTCAAGCCCAACTCGCCGCCAAAAACGAAGGAATCAACCTGAAAATTATAGCCTGCGAACAAGCCGCCGATTGGTCCGAACTTGGACCGATCCTGATTGCCGCTGTCCCACATGCCCTGGCTTAGTTGTGACGCCAAGTTCCAACGAAAATCGACCGGACCAGTCCCGTAGTCCGAGCTCGTTCGAGCGGCACCCGCGCTAACCCCTAGATACAGTCCGTTCCACTGACCCGCATAGGCTTTTGTGGAGAGGATGCCGATCGGCATCACCAACGCAAGCGCAACCGCTTGCCTTGCAGTCAATACCATGCCCATTTTCGTAAACCGATGTTCCCCAAATGGGCGGTCCAACCGCCCCTGATTGACGGCAAAATAGCCCCATTCCCGCCCCGCCGAAAGGCGGTATTCCGTCGCGGCAGCCTATGTCACAGCAAAATCGTCGCCTCGCGCGACCCGGACGAGGATGACATGGGCGCGTCGACCTGAAACGGCGCCCCCACCGCCCTTCGGCCAAACACCTCCCGCGCCCTCGCCACCTTGGGCAAGCGACTCCATGGGTCCAGGCGAAGAGCGCTGAACGGCCAACCTGCGCGCGGCGGCAGGGGAGCCGGCGAGGAACTGTTGCTAGGGAGGCCGATATCGGCCGCTCGCTCCATCCTGCCCGAGGTCCTGCGCCTAAAGCGCAGGATGACAAAATTATATAAATGAAACAAATAGATAGATTGTCATCCTGCGCGCAGGCGCAGGACCTCGGGACGAGCGGGCTCGACGCTCGTATGGAGCGCCGCCGATGCTGCTGCCCGTTTGCGACCAAGGCAGCTTCTACTTGGGCATACTATCATAAAATGATATAAGCGGCGGCAAGGAGATTACCCATGCCATCCAGCTACACCCTCGGCGACCGCTTCGAAGGCTTCGTCAAGCAACTGGTCGCAAGCGGTCGCTACGCCTCGGCCAGCGAGGTATTGCGCGACGGCCTTCGCCTGCTCGAAGAACAGGAAAACCTCCGGCAAGCCAAACTCGATGCCTTACGGCGCGACATCGGCGAGGGCCTCGACAGCGGCCCGTCGGAGCCTCTCGACATGGAAGCGGTCATCGAGGAGGCGCGCACACTCAGGAACGCGGCAAGGAAGCCCCGCGCATCATGAGACTGACAATCTCACGTCGACCGAGGGCGCAACTGGATCTGATCGAGATCTGGACCTATATCGCCGACGACAACGAGGCAGCCGCCGACCGCCTGTTGCGTCGGATCGACAGCACCTTGCATATGCTGGCCGACACTCCGCTTGCCGGTCGCGCACGCCCCGAACTTCGGCCTGAAATCCGCAGCTTCCCGGTCGGTAACTACGTCATCTTCTATACTGCCCAGCCCAACGCCATCGATGTTGTCAGGGTCCTGAGCCGATATCGCGACATAGGCGAGGAAGACATGAGCGTGTCTTCCTGAGACGGATTCCCACCCCGGCCATCCTTCGGTCGAACACCTCTCGTGCCTTCTCCACCTCGGGCAAGCGACACCATGGTCCAGGCGGCGAGCGCTGAACGGCCAACCGGCGCGCGGCGGCGGAGGAGCCGGCGATGAGCATCTGGTGGTTCGAGCGAGACATTTGCATCCGCCTGATACAAGCCTCGGGGCAAATGTCTCCGTCGAACCACTAGCAAGTTATTGGTTTTACTGGAGCTTTTGAATTTGACATTTGAGCTGGCGCTCTATGTCAGGCGGGACTCAAATGTCAAATTCGCTCCACTAGGGAGCCCTATTTCGGCCGCTCGCTCCATCCTGCCCGAGGTCCTGCGCCTGCGCGCAGGATGACAATCTCTGTATTTGTGTGATTTATATAATGTTGTAATCCTGCGCGCAGGCGCAGGACCTCGGGACGAGCGGGCTCGACGCCCGTATCGGGCGCCCTTCGGTCAGAGCCCTCCCGCTCAGGGACAGGCGGCGTCAGCTCGCCTATCCGCCCACCTTGTAGCGCGCCGCCGGCTTTCCATCGAACACCGACTGAAGCAGCTTTCCGGAAAGGCCCTCGTATTCCCGCAGCGGCGCGTCGTCGTGCAGCGAGGGCGCCGTGACGCGCTCGCCCAGGTCCAGCCCGGAGAGGGCGGCGTCGACGCAATCCTCGGTCGTCATCACGATGCCCTCGGGCAGGGACTCCAGGCTGCTGCCGCCCGCCACCTCCCAGCCCTCCGAGATGACGGCGCCCGGCAGCACCAGCTGCACGCGGACCGCCGTTCCCTCGACCTCGCCCTGCAGCGCCTCGGTGAACAGATGGACGTAGGCCTTGGTCGATCCGTACACCGGGATACCGGGATAGGGAGCAAAGCCGGCGCCGGAACCGACGTTGACCAGCGTGCCGGCGTTGCGCGCCTTGAAGGCAACGAGCGCCGCCTTCGACAGCAGGGTCAGCGCCGTGACATTGAGGCCGATCATCTCCCTGATGGTGGCGTCCGGCGTGTCGGTCAGCGGCTTCATGGCCGAGAAGCCGGCGTTGTTCACCAGAAGCGAGATCGACGCGTCGCTCGCCAGCCGATCGACGACCGCCGCCGCCCCCGCCGGCTGCGACAGGTCGGCCACCAGCACCTCGGCACTCACCCCGTGGCGCTGCTGAAGATCGGCGGCGATGGTACTGAGGCGCTCTTGCCGGCGCGCCACCAGGATCAGGTCGTAGCCGCGCGCGGCGAGCCGGTCGGCATAGACCTTGCCGATGCCGGAAGAGGCGCCGGTGACGATCGCGGTGCCGGGATTGCTCGAATTCCTGTTGGTCAAGGCTGTCTCCATCGGTAAATGGTCCCAGACCAATTCAAGTATATTCTCTGTACTAGGTGTCAATCAGGCACTATAAATAGCCTAGGGATATTCGAGGAAACCACATGCCCTACACGGAACAGCAAGTCATCGAGACCATCCCGATCGTCCGCCCGGTTCTCGAGCAGATCGCCCACAAGTGGTCGATCCTCATTCTCACCTTCCTCTGCGAGGAGCCCAAGCGGTTCAACGCCTTGCGGCGGCGGCTGGACGGCATCACGCAGAAGGCGCTGACCGAGACGCTGCGCCGGCTGGAGCGCAACGGACTGGTGGAGCGCCACGTCGCCACGGCGTCGCCGATCGCCGTGGTCTATTCGATCACGCCGCTCGGACGCACGCTGCAGGCGCCATTTCTCGCCCTCTACGATTGGGCGCTGGACCACCAGTGCGATCTGAGCGAGGCACAGCGGCGGTTCGATGCCGGCGAGCCTTCCGGCGGCCCTGCCCTCGCCAGCGATCCGCGGTGGGCCTCTGATGCGCAGCGGTAGGAGACGGGCAAGCCAAGGGCTTCGATCCGGCTTCTCTCTCCTCTTCAACGCGTGGTCAATGACAGTTGATCGCGTTCCTGTTTAAAAGGGCGGCGCGGCGCTCCTCTGCGAGGGCCGTCTCGTGGTAGGTGGTCTCTCGCTCCCGACGGAGCCGGGTGACAGGAAGCAGGGTGAGCCATGTCGATGAAAACAGCCAATCCGGAGAACGCCGAAGTCCAGGCTTTCTGCCGGTCCATTTCGCCCTCCGCCCCTGTCTTCGTGAAGATCGCCCCCAGGGAAGATTGCAAGCCGAAGGACAGTTTTCTGAATGTCCAGAAGCAGATCGACCGGTTCGGAGGTGACATGCGCACCGGCTGGTCGATCCGGGACTGGCCGGGGGCCTACATCGAGGCCGAGCATCACGCGGTCTACGATCCGGGCAACGGCGCCGCCTGGGTTGACGTCACCCCTGCTTCCGATGGCGAAAGCCACCGGCTGTTCCTTGCCGATGAAACCGCGACCTATAACGCGGCAACCCCTGGCGTTCGCCGCGACAACATCCGCAAGGCCCACACGGACGACCCGTTGATCGCCGAGCTGTTCAAGGTCGCGGCGGAAAAGACGCGCTTGATGAACATGATCCCGGGCGTCAGCGCGGCTCACGTTCCGCCCGCGCTCAGACAGCCCCTGAGTTTCATCGGACAGAGGCACGTGCAGCTCTCCATCGAAGTCTCCATGCGCTACACCTCGCGCAACGACCCCTGCTTCTGCGGCAGCGGCAAGCGATTCAAACAGTGCCACGGCGCCAAGCCCGCTTGACCGGCCGGCTGTTCGATCAGCATTCCGCCTCTGGCATCACGTCCCGCCAGAGGATGAAGTTCTCGTGCCGCTCGTCCTCCAGCTCGAAGTAGTCGGAGCCGTTGCGCTGGAACCGCAGCGCCGCGTAGAAGCGGATGGCCGGCGCGTTCTCGTGGTTGACACAGAGCCAGAAGCCCTTGATGCCCCGCGCCCGGCAGATGTCGGACGCCTCGGCCAACAGCCGCTTGCCGATGCCCTGCCGGGCGTGGCGCGCCCGCACATAGAGGGTAGCGATCTCGGTGGTCAGCCCGGCATCGGTCGGACAGGGCGCGCCGAACGCCATCCGGAGATAGCCGAGGAGATACGCCCCGCGCTCGCACTTCACGATCACCTGGCTGTCGTCGGCGACATGCTCGGCGAACCTGGCGGCGGTGAACTCCCTCAGCACGTAGTCCGAGAACGCCCGCCGGATCCCCTCCCGCGCGTAGGTGTGCAGCCAGACCTCGATCGACAGCGCAGCGAGATTGGCCGCGTCGGCGGCACCCGCCACGCCATAGGTCAGTTCCATCGATCCTCTCCCTGGGGGACGGACAAGGCCCGGCCGCTTTAGGGATCATAGGGAGTTTGGCGAAACCGGCAACCGTTGGCGCCTCCCCCTTGAAATCGACTTCTCACGCAACATATGAAGTTGCATGAGAAGAGACAGCCGATTGTCGGGCGTGCTGCACGTCCTCCTGCACATGGCCGAAACGCCCGCTCCCATCACCTCGGAGGCGCTGGCGCGCGCAATGCACACCAACCCGGTGGTTGTCAGGCGCGTCATGGCCGGCCTGCGCGATCACGGCTATGTCCGCTCGGAAAAGGGCCACGGCGGCGGCTGGACCTTCTCCTGCGATCTCAACGAGGTCACCCTCCGCGATATCTACAAGGCGCTCGGCAGCCCCGGCCTCCTCTCGATCGGCAACCGTTCGGAAGCGCCCGGCTGCCTCGTCGAGCAGGCGGTCAACGCCGCCCTGGGCGACGCGTTCGCCGACGCCGAAGCGCTGCTGCTTCACCGCTTCGGCGAGATCACCCTCGCCGCGCTCAGCGCCGACTTCCACGCCCGCCTCACCGAACGCGGCGGATTGCCAACCCCGGATACGTGTCATGGAGACGAGCCATGCAGCATGACGTGATCATCGTCGGCGGCGCCTTCGCCGGCCTCGCCGCCGCCACCTATCTCGGCCGCGCCCGCCGCAACGTGCTGGTCATCGACAAGGGCGAGCCACGCAACCGCTTCGCCGAGGCTTCGCACGGTTTCCTCGGTTCCGACGGCAGCAACCCCGCCGACATCCTCGCGAAGGCACGCCAGCAGCTTTCCGCCTATCCCGGCGTGCGGCTCGTCCCTGGCGAGGCCGCCTCGGCAAGGCTCGTGGACGGCGGCTTCTCCTTCACCCTTCAGGATGGCGAGACGTTCACCTCGCGCCTTGCCATCCTCGCCTTCGGCCTCCGCGACAGCCTCGATCCCATCCCCGGCCTTGCGGAACGCTGGGGCAAGTCGGTGCTCCATTGCCCCTACTGCCACGGCTTCGAGTACAGCAATCGCCGGCTCGGCGTGCTCTGGCGAACGCCGATGTCCGTCCATCAGGCCTCGCTGGTCGCCGAATGGGGCCCGACCACGCTCTACATGAACGGTTTTCACCTCGATCCGGATAGCGCCGCCGCACTCGAAAGGCGCGGCATCGCGGTGGAGCCCGCCAGGGTGAAGGCACTCCTCGGCGACGGCAATGCCCTTTCCGCCATCCAACTGGAAGACGACCGCGAGAGCCGGCTGGAAGCGCTTTACGTGGCCCCGAAATCCACCCTCTCCAGCCCCATCGCCGCCGAACTCGGCGCACTGATCGAGGAAGGCCCGCTCGGCCCCATCATCAAGACCGACGCCGAGAAGAAGACCAGCGTTCCCGGCCTTTACGCCGCCGGCGACATCGCGCACGCGCCGCACAGCGTCAGCTTCGCCGTCGCCGACGGGGTGATGGCCGGCACCTCCGCCCACCGCGCACTCGTGTTTGGATGATCATGCAGCCCTTCAACGACCCCGCCTTCGTCGCCAGCTACGCCGAAACCGCCCCGAAAAAGGTGCCCGGCTACGCCGACCTCCACCGCATGACGGCCATCCTGCTGGCCGAACGGGCGCCGCCGACCGCCGAGATCCTGGTGGTCGGCGCCGGCGGCGGCCTGGAGATCAAGGCCCTCGCCGAGGCAGAGCCCGGCTGGCGCTTTTTGGGCGTCGACCCCTCGGCCGAAATGCTCGATCTTGCCCGCCGCACCCTGGGGCCGCTCGCGGCGCGTGCCGACCTCCGGCAGGGCACCGTCGATGCCGCCCCGGACGGACCATTTGGCGGCGCCACCTGCCTCCTGACGCTGCATTTCCTGCAACGGGGCGAGCGGCTCGACACCCTGAAGGCGATCCATCGCCGCCTCCGCCCCGGCGCGGCGCTGGTGGTGGCGCACCACAGCGTCGCCGAGGGCGCCGATCTCCAGGGCTGGCTTGCCCGCTCGCTGGTCTTCGGCGGCAGCGACCGCGACACCGCCGCCACCATGGCCAAGCGCCTGCCGGCCCTGACCGTCGCAGACGACGAAGCGTTGCTGCGCAAGGCGGGCTTCTCCGACATCGCCCTGTTCTATGCCGGCTTCTCGCTGCGCGGCTGGGTGGCCGTGGCGTGAAAAAATGAGGCGGGGGCCTCCGCGCCAGGAAGCACCCCGCCTCTATCGGCTCCCTTGAGCCTTTTGACCATGGTTGTGTCAGGCCGCCTTGAGCGAGGCGACGAACTCCGACACCTCCTTCTGAAGGGTGGCCGACTGGCTGTTCAACCGCTCCGACAGCGTCATCAACTGCGTCGACGCTGCGCCGGTCATCTCGGCCGCCGTGCTGACGCCGGAGATGTTGTTGGTGACGTCGGTGGTGCCGGTGGCGGCGAGCTGGGTGTTGCGGGCGATCTCGTTGGTGGCTGCCCCCTGCTCTTCCACCGCGCTGGCGATCGCCGCCGACGAGGTCTGGATGTTGGTCACCGTGCTGACGATGCGGGAGATCGCCTCGACGGTGCCGCCGGTGGCCGCCTGGATCTCGCCGATCTTGCTGCCGATCTGGTCGGTGGCCTTGGCGGTCTGGTCGGCCAGTTGCTTCACCTCGGCGGCGACCACCGCGAAGCCCTTGCCGGCGTCGCCCGCCCGCGCCGCCTCGATGGTGGCATTGAGGGCAAGGAGATTGGTCTGGGCCGCGATGTTGTTGATCAGCGTCACCACCTCGCCGATCTGCTGGGCGGCGTTCGACAGCGTCTGCACGTTCTGCGAACTGGTTTCGGCCTCGGTCGCCGCGTCACGGGCGATCGACGACGATTGGCTGACCTGCTTGGAGATCTCGTGGATGGATGCCGACAGCTCCTCGGCGCCGGCGGCCACCGTCTGCACGTTGGCGGCGGCTTCCTCGGCGGCGCCAGCCACCGCCTGCGCCTGGCGGGCCGTTTCCTCGGCGGTGACCGACAGGTTCCTCGCCGCATCGGCTACCTCGCCGGACGATTTGCCGAACCCCGACGCCAGTTCCTGCATGCGGGACACGAAATGCTCGGCCAGCGTCGCCCGCTTGCGGATCGCCGCGTCATCGGCCGCCTTGGCGGCCTCCTGCGCCTTGCGGGCGGTCTCGGCGTCGAGCAGGCTCTTGCGGAAGGATTCCAGCCCCCCGGCGATCTGGCCCACCTCGTCCTTGCGTTCGATGCCCTCAATGCCGAGGTCATAATGGCCCGATTGCATGGATTTCATCGCTTCGATCAGCCGGGTGAGCGGCACCGTCACGCCGCCGCGCAACAGCACGATGGCAATGCCGATCACTGCGACGACGATCAGGCCGATGGTCACCAGCGTCGTCCAGACGGCACCCCAGGTCGCCGTCGTGCTCGCATCGCTGATCGCATTCATCTCGGAAAGGATCTCGGCGTTGATGTCGACCGCCGCCTTCTGCAAGGCGGCCATCTGCGGCCGACACTCCGCCCCCAACAGCGCCAACGCCTTGGCATTCTCGGTCGGATCGGTGGACTGCGACAGTTTGACGACGTCGCCGCAGACGCCGGCCATCAGTTGCTTGACCTTGGCGCTGAAATCATCAAGCACCGGTTTCCGTCCAGGGACCGCTGCCACGGCAAGGCCGAGGTTCTTGTCGAAAGCGGCAAGGGCTTCGTTGCGGGCATTGAAGGCCGCCTGGTTCTCCGCCGCCGTGACGGCGGCCGCATTCCAGTAGAGAGCGCCAACCACGTCGGACAGAGACCGGTTGGCACGGGCAAGATTGACCGTTGCCGTCGACTCGCCATCCAGAAGCCGGCTGTAGGTATTGTCGATGCCGACCATCTGGTAGCCGGCATAGCCGGCCCCGGCCAGCGCCCCGATGCCGAGCAAGGCGAGCAGCGAAGAGACCTTCGCCATCAGGGAAAGATTTGCAAAAGACAAGGGAGCAGCCCTCCACGATCCATGTTGCCGATATGCGGCCGGCAACATGCAACTGATGGGCGATTGTCTCTATAACATGGTTAATTGTCGTTTAACGCGAGGATTTTTCACCAAGCAACTCTTACTGGCAAAAAATACAATTGAGATTACTGCTAGGGCCAACCGACATCCGTTCATCGGTTATCCTACATAGGGTCAAGAAGAACGGGCGAAACCTCCTGATGGCACAGGAGAATTCGCCCGCCTTCTCACGCGTACCAGAGCGCCAGCCCCACCACGTCGGCCGCCGCCAGCGCACCGGTATCCGTGTCCGCCGCGCCGGTGGTGAGGCCAAAGGCGATGCCGGTGGAGAACGACTGGCCGATCACCCCGAGGTCGACATCGAACTCGCGCGATGGCGAGAGAGGAATGGTCACCACCGGCGCGTCGGTGCCCACCGTCGGCGCCGACGCCTTGTTGTAGAGCTTGAGGAAGCGGACGCTGGTCGCCGCGTTGTAGCCGTAGATCTTGTAGAGGCGCCCGGCCGACGCCTTGACCTGCGTGGCGTTCACCGAGGCGGCGGCGGAAGCGAGGCGGTTCACCGCCGAAAGGCCGCCCGTGCCGCTGGCGGTCTGCCCAGCCACGGCGAGCGAACCGCTGCCGACCGTCACAGCGCCGCCGGAGATGGCCGGCGCGATATCCTGCATCATGGCGACGGGAATGGCGCGAACGTTCATCGCCCCCGACGTGAAGGCGGTGGCGCGGATGCGAACGGCCAGCGCGCCCGGCGCGTAGACCTCGTAGGCATTGGCTGCGTTGAGGCCGGTGAGCGTCGTCACCGGCGCCCCGCCGGCCGCCGGCAGGGCGGAGATGGCGATCCAGTTGGCAAGGCTCGGCTCGTAGGTGGCCTCGAAGGCCAACGCGATGCCGGCAAACGTGCCCCACCAGGCGAACACCGCGCCGTTGTAGGCGCCGATCGGCACCACCACGCTCTGGCCGTTGGCCGAAACGGCGCCGGTCACCGCGCCCGCCTGCGCCATGTCCTCGAAAGGCAGCGAGCCGCGCGCGCCCATGTATGTCTCGGCGATCGACTGCATCCTGTGTGTCTCCTCGGGGATGGGGAAAGTCGACGGCAAACTAGGCCCAGAGGGTTTTCGGCGTCGCGATGGCGCCCGGTTCCGCGATAGCGATTTCAGCAAAGGCGGAAACCGGTTTTGCCTGCCAAACTGCTAGAAACGAATAGTCGGAGGGCTTTCGGCGAACCGGGTTCGCCGGACGCGCTCTGGAAAACGTCATGCATCCCGATCAGGAGCTGCCCCGATGTCCCTCGACCTCGCCCGGAACAAGCTGGTGGTCCACGTCGTGCTGATTTCGTTTCGCGACGAGGTGCCGGAGGAGACGCGCCGCCAGTTCCTCGCGCGCCACCAGACGCTTGGCACCCGTTGCGGCGGCCCGGCGGCCGGCATCGTCCACTGGCAGGTCGGCGAAAACCTCGACCAGCGCAAGAACTGGCACGTCGTCCAGCTGTCGGTCTTCCAGGACCGCGAGGCGCTCCGCCGGTTCGCCGCGCACCCTGAGCACGTCAAGGCCGGCGAGGAACTGCGCCACATCGCCGACTGGGCGGTCGGCGACCTCGAGAGCGTCGTTGAGGCCGGTTGAGAGGTCGGGGCGGACGCCAAAGCGAAGCGGATCGATGTCCGCCATGCACACTTTCGTTGACTCCGCCATTCGCTTTAAGGTTAATGTCATAGGTACGAATGCCTGGGTGGCTCGACTAGTGACACCTTGGTGCAAGTGGAACGCAGCCTGCTGGGAGGATTTGCCCCAAAGCAAGGATACGGATCTTACCCGACCAAATAATTTTCATTGGAAACGGCCCAGGAAGAAGCCCTGCACACATGACCGCGACGGACTGGCATCATGTGCGCCGACGCGACATGACCATGAATTGCCTAAATTATACTCTCTGATAGCTGGCCCGACATTTGCTTTACTATCTTGCCTCAAACGATGATGGAGCGATCGATGAAAACCTATCATCCGCTACATTCAAGCGTCCTCGACGGCTTTGTTTATGATGAGGATATTGAACAGCTGGAATTGTACCTGCGCGACGGCCGCACACGCGTCTTCAAGGGAGTGCCGGTAGCCACCGTGACGCGCCTCGGAAAGGCGAAATCCCCCGGCCGGTATTACATGACCCACATCCGAAGCAAGTTCACCTCCAACGAGGTCGATGCCATCTGACCGACCCGGCGGGCTCCGCCCGCCGAGGTGACGGCAAGAGCGCCTGAGCATCGCCGGACCCAGAGCGCGTCCGGCTTAATCCGGTTCGCCGAAAGCGCTCTAACTATTTGTTTTCTCGCAATTTCTGACGCAAAACCGGTCGCCACTTTTGCTGAAATTGCTCTACGTGAGGCCACGACGACCGAAGGGGACCCTCTCGCGCGGATAGGTTGGATGGCGCGCCTCAAACGGCGGCTGGCGTGGCTTGCGCTCCAGCCGAGGCTCCGGGCGCCTCCTGGCAAAGAAGCCCAGATTCACCCGGGGTAACGACAGCCCGGGAATGATGAAGGGAACCATCTCCTGGCCGTCGGTTGGCGTGAACAGCAGCACAGCGGAATAGAGAAAGCCGAAGACCGAGGGCACTATTGTATGAAGCCCCGTGGCGTCAGCCCAAGCGGGGACGACGTAAGCAACACCGAGATCGATAAAGTTGATCGCGATCACAACGGGAATAACGATGCCAGGCTTCCAACCGATGTCGCGAATTCGCACGGCTGAAAGGCTGAGCTCCACCCAAGTGAACAACGCGAACACCAAGCCAGTGAACGCAAAAATCACTGTCTTTGAGCCACCAGCATGCAGGCCAAACGCGATTACGAAGATTCCGACGACAATCGCCAGGAAGAAGATCAACGGAACGAATATCCAGGCCCAAAGGGCATATTGCAGACGCCCCATTCTCCCGTAGAAAAGGAATAGATATCCGAGCACGCCGAACTCCTCGCAACCTGAAGGAGAATGCAGGCCAATCCTTTCAGGCTGATGAAGCGAACCGTGACAATTTGAGGTGACTGGCGAATCCATGACCCTGGGCAGGCCGCCCCGACACGGCCTCTATGAAAAAGCCCCCGAAGCACGCTGCCGCTCGACTGGATCGGATGTCGGTAGGCGCCCTATATAGCCCCCTCGCCCCACCCTGCCCGAGGTCCTGCGCCTAAAGCGCAGGATGACGGACCTATGGAAGCACAACCGCCAGAGCCCTGTTTGCTCTATATAATTCACCTGCCAATCTGCGCTTCAGACGCGGAACATCAGGACCAGAAGGCGCCGCAGCCCGTATGGGCCTCTCGATAAGAATCAGGCTGGCCTAAGCCCACCTGTTCAGTCGTCGATAGCGCCCGACGGCCAATCCGGTGGAGGTTCAATGAGGGGACGCTGATATCATTGCCGGAAGAACGTTGCTTGCGGCCAAGTCTGGTGAAGCTTCGTTGTATCGTGGTGCGCACTGAAGTCCGCCATCGAAAATACACTGGCAAAAGACCAAACGCCGCAGATTTCATGCGGGCCGATCATGTCGGTGGAAGCTATAGTGGCCAAACATTGAACGGTGATGAGTTCCGAAATGATCTTCTCAGAACGGCATAATCGCGCGCTAAAGACAGGCTCCCTCACAGTCGATCTGCCTGATGAAGCAAGGACCCGCATTTGGGCTTGGATGGAAGCGCACGACTACACAGTCGCCGTAAGAAGAGATCCAAACAACGATTACATCTCCAATTCCACTGTAACGGAAGAAGCATTGCGTGAGCTTGCAACAGAAACCGGCGCTTCAATACAAATCCTCGCCAGAGGAAACTATCACGAGGTAGGCAGGAATTTCGTTCTAGATCAGCCGGGCGAGATATCGATCAGTTTTATTGAGTTATTCTGGAACAACCTTCCAGAGGAGAAGTCGGACTTTGCGAGGCGCCTTAATGAGATCATGCGCAGCTATGAGTGCCCATGGCGCATAGCAGACGGACGGTTCTTCAAGCTTTCGAGCGACTTTGTGGCTACGGAGTCTATAGAGGCATCCCACGAAGCGATGGTCAATGCCGGCTTTGAAACACCTGCGGCGGAATTCGCTAGGGGACGAGAGGCCTTGACCGTCGGCGATATCCGCGAAGCTATCAATAATGCCGGACATAGCTATGAGAGCGTCCTAAAGACGATACTCGACGTTAGAAAAGGCAACGCAAAAACACTCTTGGATCAGTTCCGCAACGCTGGGTACCTCAATGCCCTCCCCACTGACGACCGCAACGCATTTATTGATAAGGTAATGCAGTGCGTCCCCTTCATGAGAAACACATTCTCGGGGCATGGGCACGGCAAGGAGGCCATTAACCTGCCGCCTGCCTACGGTGAGTTGGCCCTGGCTCTTGCGGGAGCCCTCAACAGTTTTTTAGTTTCGCTCCATCTTGATCTTGAGCGTCAGTCATCAAAGGCGACCAAAGCCGCACGAGACGACGGCGACATAACATTCTGACACCAAGCGGGCTTGATCCCAGAGCCAAGGAGAGAGCGGCGCGCCCTATATAGCCCCCTCGCCCCACCCTGCCCGAGGTCCTGTGCCTAAAGCGCAGGATGACAAAATTATATATAAAACAAATAATTAGCCGCCCGCAACACCCCATCCGATTGTCATCCTGGCGAAGGCCAGGACCTCAGGACGAGAAGGCGCGACGGCTCCTATCAATCTCCCCCGATAAAACTCAGGCGGGCCGAAGCCCGCCTGCTCACTCACTGATGTCACCCGGAATCCAATCCGGTGGCGGGCCGCCGAGGGCTTCGGTGAGACCGTTGCCGGTGGGGGCGGGATCGTCGCTCGCTGCCTTCGGCTTGCGTCCGCGTTTGCGGGCCGAGGGCTCGCTTTCCGGCTCGACCGGGGCACCACCCGCCTCGCCCTCCGCCTCCACCCAGGACGGTCGCACGCCCTTCTTCATCAGCGCGTCGGGGAGATCGAAGACCTCCCCGGCGTCGCGGATCTTGCCGCCGAAGTAGCCCTTGCGGACGGCGGTGACGCGCATCAGAGAGCCACCCCGTTGGACTGCACGCCGGCGACGATGCCGGCGGTGATCTTGCCGGTGGTCGGCGCCGTGCCGGTCACTGTGTACTTCAGGCGGCCGTACTGCATGGTGATGCCACGCGGCAGGTCGTCGCGGGCGATCTGCATGCCGGCCTTGAGCTGGGCGAGGCTCGCCGTGGCGATCGGGATCACCTTGTCGGGGGTAAACGTGGTGGTGGTGTCGAGCTCCAGGTCGATCTGCAGCGAGGTCAGGTTGTTGAAGTCTTCCACCACCTGCACCAGGAGCGCCACCTCGTGGCCCTTGCCGGCATCGAAGGTCTTGATGGTGGGCGAGATCGGGCCGAAGTCGATGGTGTTGGTGGAGGCGGCGGTCGCGGTGATAGCCTGAGCGTCCGAGAACAGCGCCTGATTGTCCAGGATCATGGGTGTATCCTTGAAAAAACGGGGAGAAAGGCGCCCGCCGGAGCGGGCACTTCAGAGCTAGACGATCAGCCGGCGTAAGCAGGCAACGCAGCCTCGGTATTGAGAAGGGCATCCGTCTCGCGGATCGGAATGCCGCGATAGGTCAGCACTTCCTTGCCCTCGATGCTGTCGCGCTTGAGGCCCGGCGCCGAGTAATTGTAGGCACCGGCGTTGGTCGTGAGCGACCGATCGCTCGACTGGGCATCCAGCACTTCCAGCACGTCGCGGTTCATGTAGATGGCGATGCGGCTGGAGGTGGCATTCAGCCGGCGCGACTGCAGGCGATAGTAGGCCTCACGCAAGAGCTTCCAGATGTCGACCGAGCCCGAGAGCATGTCGCTCACATCGATGTTGGCGATGCGGGCGTTGTAGCGCCAGTCTTTCACGAACATGCCGACGTGCCAGGAGAACAGCGTCGACTTGACGTAGAACTTGTTGCCGGCCGCATCCAGCGTCACTTCCTCGCCCTTGTCGGACACCTGAACGCCAGTGGGAATGCCCTCGGGCGTCAGGAGCGACGTCGCGTGATCGCCCCAGGTGACGAACCAGATCGAGGTGTTGTCGGCGCCGCGGCCGCCGCCGTCGATCACCTGTCCGGCGGCGACGTTGGGCTTGGTGGCGTTGGGGCCGTCGTAATAGGCGTTGTAGCGGGCGGCGAGGCCCTTGAACTTCTCCGGCGTGGTGGCGACGTCATGGTAGAAGATGCCGGTCGCCATCTCCTGGTTCATCGCTTCGAGGAACGGCGCGCTGTCGACGAGGCGCTGCTTGGCGGCGTCTTTTGCCAGCGCCAGCAGGCGCACGTCGATCTCCGAGCGCGCCTCCAGGAAGCCGGTGGTGTCGTCCACCTGCTGCACGGTGGCCTTGGACTGCGGCACGCCCTTGTAGAGGCGACCCCAGGCGACGGACGGCAGACCGGTGCGGATCATGTGGCGGTGGGTGGCCTGCTGGTTGCAGACGGTCACCATCGCGTCGTCCAGCACCGGATTCTGCTGCGACAGGATTTCGAGAACCGTGCCCTCGGCGCTCTGCTTCTGCGCGTCGATCAGGTTCGGGTAGTAGGTGCCAACGGTGGCCATGTGTCATTTACCCCTTGGGCTTGTCGCTCGGAAACAGCAGGTGGGCGGCTTCACAGGGGCGACCTGCCCCGGCCCCGCCGCTCTCCGGTCGGTCTTCAGCGATCGCGTTGCCGACGCGCGCCATGAACCGGATAACTTCCGGGTGGTTTCCGCCGCCACTTTCGGTGAGAAACGCCTTGAGCCCCGGCGTGCCGAAGCGGGCGAGCGCGCCCTGCGCCACGGCGACTGACGCATCCCAGCGAGCACCGCCGATCTCCGCATCCTTCTTGGCCGAGTTGACCCAGCCGGTCTGAATGTCGGCCCACTCGCGGCTGCCATTGGCCGCTTCCGCCTGGCGATGGGCAGCAAGCGCACCAGCCAGCGCCTGCGCCTGGCCGCGCGTCAGGCCGATGTCTTTCAGCACCGGCGACATCGCCTCGGCCAGCTTCTGATCGATCGCCATGCCCTCGGGCAGGCTGAAGTCGTAGCGGCCGTCCTCGGGGATTTCGTCGGCGGGGTCGGGCGTATCGGCCTCGTCCTTGGCTTCAGTCCTGGCCACGTCTTTGGCCCGGTCCTTGGCTTCAGGCGGATGGACCGCGCTGTCACATTCGGCTGGCGCACCGGCCTCCTGCGAGCCGGCCTCGCTCGGGAACATCAAACTCTCAGGCGGTACTCCGCCGACCGGCGCCGCCCCGGCATCCCCGCCATCACCCATGCCGTCACCTTCAGGCGCGAACACCGCCGCACCACACATCCATCGCTCAAGCATATTGGTCGTCCCCATCCTCGGTTGGTTTGCCGCCGGCCATCCGGGCGGCCCGTTCCAACTCCCTGGCTTCGCCGCGCTCGAGCAGCAGGCGCGGGTAGAGCCGCGCATCGACGCGGTCGAGCTTCTGCAGGATTTCGAGGCCGAGGGATTGCCGCCCCAGGCGATAACGCTCCGCCGCCTCGCTGCCGGGGTCGAAGGCGTTGGCGTAGAGCCCGGCCCGTCCGAGCAGCCAGAACACCACCCGCTTGCCCTCGGCCGTCTCCATCAGCAGGCGGAAGGCATCGATCAGATCGGCCTCCTCCTGCGCCGCGCGCTTCCGCGCCTCGGCATCCCGCGCCTCACGCGCTTCGAACTCATCGAGCATCACTGGATATCCGTTTGATTATGGAAACTGGTTCACGCGGCACGATGTCCGCGCCGTTCAAGCTCGCCTGATATGAGCCCCTCGCTCTACCTTCCCGAGGTCCTCGCTTTCGCAAGGATGACAGGAGAATGATATTTAGGAACAAGCGGATAGGTGGCGCCCATCCCTATCAAGCTGTCGACAGATGGGCGCCCGCAACCATCAAGCCCTCGGATAGAGGAGCGCCTCTCACTCTCAATCCGTCGGATAAGGAGGCGCCCGCAACTATCATGCTGTCATCCTTGCGAAAGCGAGGACCTCAGGACGAGAAGGCGCAGCGGCCCATATCAAGCTCCATTTCGCCATCACACCGAGCTTTCACGGGGCGCCCTATATCAACCCCTCGTCCCATCCTGCCCGAGGTCCTGCGCCTTCGCGCAGGATGACAACCTATGCTATTGTTTTTATTTATATAAATCTGTCATCCTGCGCGCAGGCGCAGGACCTCAGGAAGGTAGAGCGAGCGGCCGATATCGATCTCCCCCTACCCGCCACCGATCCCCAGTTGGGCCATCAGTTGCTGCGCGGCGGCCGGATCGATGCCCGCATCCTTCCCCGCCTTCACCGCATTCGCCCCGGCGGAAATCGCCGGCGCCACCGTCTTCGCCATCTCGGCCATCTGCGCCTGCTGCTGCTGTTGCGCCCGTGCCGCCCGCGCTTCCTGCACCTTGTCGTCGGGCACCACGATGGCGGCCGGCGCGCCGATCATGTCGGCGTAGACGTCGATCGACTGGTCGGCGTCGAGCTTGTCGAGCACCTCGGGCTTCATCGCCGCCCACTGGCCGGCGAACGACACCAGCCGTTCCACCGCGCCGGTGGCCACCGCCTTCTGCGCCTGGGCGAGCGTCGAGATGTACTCCACTGCCAACCGCTGGTTCTGGATCTCGCGCGGCGGCGGCGGGAACAGGTTGCGCTTCAACCCGATCTCGAAGGCCCGGTCGACACAAGGCTCCAGCTGGTTGTTGTAGATGTTCTCCAGCACCGGCCCGAGCGCCAACAGCTTCTCTTCCTTGCGCTCGGCGATCTCGAACTGGTTGCGCGGCTGAACGCCTTCCATGTTGCTGAGCATCAGAAACAGGTCGGCATAGAAGCCCGAGTTGATGCGCTGCCGCGTCTCGGCGATGTCCTGGAGCAGCGGCCCGATCTGCGGGCTCGCCTCCATCACCGGTCGCAAACCCTTGCCGGTGGGATCATCGACAAAGGTGATGGCCCCCGGCAGCAGCGACGTCGGATTACCGTTCAAACTCGTCGGCCCCTGCAAGGGCGGCCGCGCCAGCTTGGCGATCACCTCCAGCTTGTCGCGCACCATGGCCTGCAGCGACTTCACGTCGCCGATCGAGTCCATGCCGGGCGACTGGGCATAGCTGTCGTCGCCGCAGATCAGCCACGGCGGACAGATGATCGGATTGCTGTCAAAGCCGCTTTCCTCCAGCAATCCATCGCCGGAATTGCCGTTGGCCTCCCAATAGTTGGAAAGGAACGGCTTGTTGCGCTTGTCGATCTTCTGCGGGTCGCGGCTCACGCGCGGCTCGATAGCGTGCCAGATGTCGAAGGTCTGGTCATAGCGCCCCGCGTCATAGGCCGAGCGAACGGACGACGAGATCGTCTCCAAACCGAACCGCCGCACGATCTTCTCCACCGACCAGCGGAGCATGCGGTAGAGCGTCGTCGCCCGCCCCTCGGCATCCCTGGCGATCCAGAAGCGGCCGTGCAGCAGCTGGATCATGTGCAGCGGGTCGTCGCCGCCCTCGATCAGGATGCCGCAGGACTGGCCGAACAGACCGATGTCGCCATAGCCCTCGTGGAACGCCGGGTAGACGTTGGAGCGCTGGAACATCCGCCGCTCGATCGCCTCCACCTCGTCCACCCACATCTTCACCGGGCCCCATTCGCGGAGCTCCGGATCGGTGGTGGCAAAGCGGAACCAGGGACGGGCCGGCGACGTCAGCCCCGAGTGCATGCCGGACGCCAGCGTCCGCCAGGCGAAGGTGCCGGAGGGGTCGAGAATGCGCTTCCTCGATATCGCCCGCTCGTCGGCCGCCTCGAGCCGCAGCCGGTGCGGCGCCACGAAATCGGCCAGCCCGCTCCAGGTGGATTCCCACGGCTGGCGAACCCGCTTCAGCTCCTCGGCCCGGCGGCGGTGATACTGGACCTGCGTTTCATTGGCGCGCGCTTCCATCACACCCCCAGGATCGTGGATTTCTGCGTCGCGGCGTTCTGAAGAACGCCAGTCGCACCGGTGAGGATGGTGGAGGCGCCGGCCCTCAGCTTGTCGGTCGCCCGCCGCGCCGCCGAAGTCTGCACGGCGCCGTTATCCGGCTCCTGCGCCTGCGCGGATGTCTTGTATTGCTCCACCTTGGGAGTGGACTTGGAAAGGCACATGATCATAGCCCCGCATGTGGGTCGTACCTCCCGGGAATAAGGCGGATGGGGTTTCCGGGGTGCGGTTGGCGGGGGTTGGCAGCCTTCCGAGCGCTCCATTGGCGGAAGTTGCGCTTGCAATCAATTATATCGGAATGTATATAATCGCCATGAAAGACGTGGTGTTTGAGAAGACCTCGCTCGACGATCTTCGCGCATTTCCCGAGGAAGCGCGGCGGGATGCAGGGCGGCAGCTCGACAGGGTGCAACGCGGCAAAGAGCCATTTGACTCCAAGCCGATGACCTCGATCGGTAGCGGCGTCAGGGAGATACGCATTACCGACGCCGCGGGACAGTTTCGTGTCACCCAGCAACTCCAGCAAAAGTGGGAACCGGTTTTGCGTCCGGAAATGCGTCTAGCAATAGAATAGTCGCGAAATTTGAGGATGCTACGTTCTGCATTGCTTCCAGAAGAAGACGCAGAAGACGAGCCTGCCCGACGTGAGATTAGCGACGGATCGCTACAACGACTTGGTACGGAGACTGCGCAAATGACCAGTCAGAGATTTGCAAGCGTCTGGGACGCGATCGAGGACACGCCCGCCGAAGCCGAGAACATGAAGCTGCGTTCCGCGCTCATGGATGCGATCGAAGATGCGATCAAGGCGAAGGGGTGGACCCAGGCGGAAGCTGCCAAGGCGCTTGGCGTTACGCAGCCGCGTGTCTCCGCGCTGATGCGGGGCAAGATCAGCATGTTCAGCCTGGACAGCCTGATCAACATGCTGACCGCGCTTGGCCTCAAGGTGGATATCCGGATCCGCGAAGCGGCTTGATCAAGCTACGGCCGATATGAACGTGGCGCCGTCCCTCAAGGGCGGAGTTTCTTTTTGGCCGCGCTGCCACGGGGATCGCGAGCAGATGCCCCATGTCGGACCGGGCTCGAATGTCGATCTCGCCCCGCTGGGGTAGGCGCCCCCCGGAGCAATTGCTTCACCGCGCCCCGGACGCAAAGCTGGATTCCACCGGCTCGGCCCCGAACGCGACAAGGGAGCTCTCGCCCCCTTGCTTTCTTTCGCTGTCTGGCAGGCGGGCCTTACGAGCCGGCCACCGCGCCTTCGATCTTGTTTTCCAGGATGCCTTTCCGGCGGATCGCCGAGATGGCCACGCCGACCACCATCCAGCCGCAGATGAGCATCGCCGTCATCGCGCTGGCCTCGTTGACGAACATCATGATCACCAGGAAGCAGTTCAGCAGGAAGGCGATCGCGATGATGGCCATCAGGAGCGGCTTGGAGCGGATCTTGAAGCTCGCGGCGTCGTAGATGCCCTTGTGGTTCCGGTAGAGGGCGAAGCAGCAGACGATGACGACGATCTGGGCGACGACGCCGGTGATGCCGGCGGCGATGGAGATCTCCTTGACCGACAGGCTGAGGGCGATGGGCAGGATGCCGATCAGGTACAGCAGCGTCAGAAGATAGTGCGGCGTGCCGAACCGCTTGTTGACGCTGGCCAGCTTGCGCGGCAGCCAGTTGTCGTCGCAGGCGACCAGCAGGCTCTTGCTGCCCCACAGCATCTGGGCGTTGATGATGCCGAGAACGCTGACGATGCCGGCGCCGATCGAGAAGTACAGGAACTGTCCGCGCGACATGACGTGCTCGGCCACCAGCGTCAGCGGCTTGTTGGCGACGTCCGGAATGGGCAGCACGCCGGCCGCCACCGAGCTGGCCAGAACATAGGCGACGGCGGCGAGGCCGGTGGCGCCGATGATGGCGATGGGAATGTCGCGCCCCGGGTTCTTCATCTCGCCGCCGAGCTCGCCGACCATGGCCGCCCCGCCGGTGGTGAACAGCAGGATGCCGGCGGCGCTGATCAGCCCTTTGAAGCCGTTGGGCAACAGTTCGCTGAAGTTGGCCGCCTGGATCTCCGGCGCGCCGGTGACGATGAACAGCAGGATGGCGCTGGCCATGATCAGCGTCAGCACCATGCCCACCTTGGCGGTCGACTTGGAACCGGACAGGTTGAGCAGGTAGAACAGCGTCAGGATGAGGAAGGCCAGGAGCGGCTTCGGCAGTTGCAGCCATGCCGGGAAGTTCTGGTAGAACACCGAGATGTAGTCGGCGGCCGTGATGGCATAGAGCGACAGCGCGACGTTGGTCAGGAAGAAGAACCACAGGGTCAGGAACCCGGTGACCGGCGACAGCAGCCGGGTCGGCCAGGTGTAGGTGCCACCGGTGACCGGCATGGCCGAGCTCATGATGGCGAAGGGGATGCCCGCCATGATCGAGGTCATGGCCGCCAGCGTATAGGCCAGCGGCACGCCGGCGCCCGTCAGGCCGATGGCGACGCCCGTCAGGGCGATCACCCCGCCGCCGATGACCTGCTTCAAGGCGACGCAGAACACCATCGGCAGGCTGAGTTCCTTCTTCAGGCTATCAATGTTTCGAGTGACCTTACCCTCGGCCATGTCGTTTCCTCCCGTATGCGGTCGGAGGGCTCCTCTCCTCCGGGAGCCCCCGTTTACCGGTTCTCGAAGCTGGATCAGGCCAGCGCGCGCTTCAGGCGGCTCAGGCATTCGTCGACGGTGGCGCGCGGACAACCGAGGTTGACCCGCATGAAGCCGTGGCCCTCGGGGCCGAACTTCTGGCCCTTGTCAAACCACACCCGCGCCTTGGTCAGCATGAACTTTTCAAGCGCCTGGGGGTCCATGCCGAGGGCGCGGCAATCCATCCACGCGAGATAGAGCCCGTCGGCCTTGAACACTTTCAGCTGCGGCAGCGACTTGGCGATCTCCGCGGCGAAATGCTCCTGATTGCCCTTGAGATAGTCGAGCAGGGCCTCAAGCCACGGCTCGCCGTGGCGATAGGCGGCCTCGCCGGCGACCATGCCGAGGTTGTTGATGAAATGCAGGCCGTTGCGCGTGAGCTGACGACCCAGCTCGGCGCGGATCTCCGGGTTGGCGACGATGATGTTGGAGCACTGCAGGCCGGGAATGTTGAACGTCTTGCTCGGCGCCGTGCAGACGATGCTGTTGTCGGCGAACTTCGGCCCCAGCGAGCCGAAGGGAACGTGCTTCTTCGACCGGTTGAAGACGAGGTCCTCATGGATTTCGTCCGACACCACCAGAACGTTGCGGCGGGCGCAGATCTCCCCCATCTGCCGGAGCTCGTCCTCCGACCACACCGTTCCCGTCGGGTTCTGCGGGTTGCAGAGGATGAACAGCTTGGTGTTCGGCTGGATGGCCGCCTCGAACACCTTGGCGTCGAACCTGTAGCGGTCGCCGTCGACGGTGAGCGGCGCATAGACCACCTGCCGGCCGTTGTTGATCGCGTCCTGGTGGAAGTGGACGTAGACCGGCGTCTGCACCAGCACCGAGTCGCCGGGGCGCGACAGGGCCTGGATGACGGTGTTGAGCGCCGTGACGACGCCGGGCGTCTGCAGCACCCACTCCGCCGGCACGTCCCAGCCGAACCGCTTGCGCTGCCAGCCGACCACCGCGTCGAGATAGCTCTTGGTGACGCCGGGATAGCCGAACATGCCCCTGTCGGCGGCGGCCTTCAGCGCGTCGATCACCGGCTGCGGCGCCTTGAAGTCCATGTCGGCGACCCACATCGGCAACGGATCGGCGGCGGCCTCGTCGGCGCTCAGGCAACTTTCCGGGAAGGCCCATTTCGCGGAATCCGAATGACGCCGGTCGATGACCGCATCGAAATCATAAGCCATGATGTCCTCTCCTGAAGCGAAACACGGGTTGAAATTGAAGCTAACGTCTTGAATAATAATAATAAAATGGTAAAATCTCAAAACACTTGTGACTAATTTTCATAAATGGGACGGCCGCCGCCCGGTGGGGGCGCGCGTGGACAGGCTGCGCGATGATGACAATGGGTGCGGCCGCCCGATCCCGATGGGCGGCCTATTCGTCGACGAGGAACGGCAGGTGGGCGCGCAGGGCGGCGTCCCAGGGCGGGATCGAGCCGAGATCGTCGACGATGAAATCGATGAAGCCGCGAATGGTCGGGTTGGTGTATTTCGAGCGGAAATACATGGCGTAGAGCGTGTGGGTGATCGCCGAGCGATAGTCGGGCAGCACCACCTCCAGCTCGCCGGACAGGATGTTGTTGGCCACCACGTAGGTCGGCAGGCAGGCGACGCCGTGCTGCTCCCGCGTCGCCGCCAGGAGGGCGAGGCTGGAGTTGGAGATCATGCAGCCCTGCACCTTGACGTGCCGCACCTCGCTGCCGCGCTGGAAGGTCCAGGAGCCGTCGAGCGTCATGGCCGGATAGACGAGGCAGCGATGGCTGGCGAGATCGTCGGGCGACTCGATCCGGCCGTGCCGCTCGAGGTAGCCGGGGGCGGCGCAATAGACCCAGTGGATCGGCGCCAGCTTGCGCGAGGCATGGTTCCAGACGGTCGACGCCGTGATGCGCAGCGCGACGTCATAGTTTTCCTCGTTGAGATCCACGCAACGGTCGTCGAGCGAGATGTTGACCTGCACCTGCGGGAACGCCTCGACGAACCGGCCGAGGATCGACGACAGTTGCGAGCAGCCGAAGGCCACCGAACAGGTCAGCAGAAGCGGGCCGGCCGGATAGCTGCGGTACTGCGACGTTTCGTTGAGCGCCTCGTCCAGGCTGTCGAGGATGGTGGCGGTGTGCTGCATCAGCGCCCGCCCGCCCTCGGTCAGCACCATGCTGCGCGTCGTGCGCCGGATCAGCAGGATGCCCAGCCGCTCCTCGAGCTGGGTCAGGCTCTTGGACACCGCCGACGGCGTGATGTTCAACTCGCGCGCCGCCGCCGAAAGCGAGCCGGTCTCGGCGATGCGCGCGAACACCATGAGCTGCGACAGTGAAGCCAGATTCCTCATTCGAACGGCTGCCTACCCCAAGCCTCTGACCGCGAACCGGACCGATTATGTGGCACAGCGGGGGTAAGGCGTCCAGATCGATGCTCGGGGGTCGGGGGTGGAGGACCAGCCCCGCCGCCATTGCCGGTGGCGTCTGCGAAGCGTTTGCGGTAGGGACGGCGGCGGACGATCGAGGGGGAACCATGCTGGCGAGATCGGCGCGCATCATGCGCGATCATTCTGTTCTCTATCTTCTGCTGGCGCTGCTGATCGTCGGCTGGGAGGTGGTCATCGGCCTCAGGCTGGTCTCCGAGCCCGGCCATGTCGGCGAGATCGTCGCCTGCCTCTATCTCTCCACCGGCCTGCCGTATCAGGTGCTTCGGGGCATGCCGCTCGGCAGCGCCGCCGGCTTCACCGCACCCGGCGCCATGGCGGCCGGCTTCAAGGTGGTGCTGATCGCCGTTCTTCTCACGGCTGTCACGCTTTACGCCACCTACCGCACCACGGTGCTGATGGTCTTCGGCCTATATCCGCCGCTGGTCGAACTCCTGATCGTCGCCGGCTCGCTGGCGATGGCGCTGCCGCTGATCGTCACCCTGCTCGGCAGCTGGGTTTCCTCGGGCATCATGGGCAAGGGCGCCGGCCTGCACCGGGCGCTCATCCGGGGCGTCCAGTCGCTGCACACGGTCTACTGGCGTCTGGTGCTGGCGCTGGTCGCCGCCTTCGTGATCTGGCTCACGATCATCGTCGCCCACCTCGCCGCCTTCGAACTGCTGCCGACGCTGGTGACGCCGGATGGCGGCCTCGACCTGTTCGGCATCGCCTGCGGCTACCTGATGGCCCTCGTCGGCCTGGCGCTGCTCACCTACGTCAACGTCGTCGTCAGCGTCTGCTACGCCCGGGCAGAGAACATTGATCTCGACGCCGTCCCGGAGGGGACTGGGGCGGCGTGATCGGCGAACTGCCCAAATCGGGCTTACCGAACAAAGGCAGCCTGATATGTCCCCCTCGCTCCACCTTCCCGAGGTCCTCGCTTTCGCAAGGATGACAATTTGATATGAGCGGGAGATCGCTGGAGTGCGCGGAGTGACTTCTCGAAGCGGAGTGCCGGAACAGCGCCATCCGAGCACAGCGAAACAGAAAGAAGCGATCACCTAACCGGCTGTCATCCCTATATATAATGCTGTCATCCTTGCGAACGCGAGGACCTCGGGCAGACCATAGCTCCCGGCCGATATAGCGCTCCAAGAACCAAGCCAGCCTGATCCATGACTGACAAGAACTGGCCTGAGGCCCTCACAGCCCCCCGTGCGGGTCATACCTCTCCTCCACCGCCCGTCTCCCCGCCCCGCCCGGCCCTGCCCCGCGTTTCACTACCGGCTCGGCGAACGTCAGCGCCAGCGCATCGGCCCGGTTCGGCGAGGGAATCCCCCGCGCCTTCATGTCGGCCTTGCTTTCCAGCTGGATCTTGCCGTCGAGGCGCGGCACGGTTTCCGGGCCGATCAGGTCGTCGTAGAGGCCCTGGTCCTGCGGGTCGAGCGCGCCGCCGTCCTTCAGCCAGCGCTTCAGCGTGCCCCACATCTCCGCCCGCTTGTTGAGGTAGCCGGGGTCGATCGGCTTGCCGGCGAACCACACCAGCCGCCAGGCACGCCCCATGGTCCGCCCGGCGGAAACGATGCCCGTGCCATAGCCGGCGTCGACGAACACGGCGTCCGCGCCTTCCTCGTCCTCGAAGCGCGCGATCAGGTTGGCCACTTCCACGTCGTTGTCGTTGCGCGGCAGGCTGACGAGGCTCTTCGCCATCAGCCCCTGGCGCAGCACGATCTCCACCTTGTCAACGCCGGTCCAGGCCGGGTCGACGCCGATGATCTTGGGCGCGAAGCCATATTGCTCGGGCCGGAGGTGCCGCGCCCGCGCCGCCTCCACATCCGCCTCACTGACAAACTGCATCGGGCTCTGGCTCGGGAACTGGCCGCGCACGCGGTATTTCGCGACGTCGCTGTCCTCGCCGCCGGCATCGTCGACGATCGATTGCAGATAGGCCTTGTTGGTGCCCTCGACGGTTCGGCTGTCGATGTGGCGGGTGATCCAGCGGTGGCGATAGCGGCGGAAGCATTCGCGGAAGCGGCCGGCGTTGCGCGTCGGGTTGCCGAAGGCCACCCAGACGATCACCGTGTTCTCGTCGGTCAGCGCGCCCTCGGCCACCTCCCACACCTTGTCGGCGATGGCCGAGGCTTCGTCGAACAGCAGCAGGATGATGCGGCCCTGGTTGTGCAGCCCGGCGAAGGCCTCGGTGTTCTCGGCCGACCAGGTGACGAAATCGAGCCGCCAGCTGTCGGCCCGCTTCGGATCGCGGCTCCTGATCGATTGCGCCTGCGCGTCGAACCAGTGCGCCGTCACGGCGCGGCGGAACCACAGGCCCACCTCCGGCGCCGTCTTGGTCTGCATCTGCGAGCGGGTGTTGGCGGTGACCACGATCTTGCAATCGGCCCAGCACGACATCGCCCAGTTGGAAAGCATCCCCATCTCGGCCGACTTGCCGATGCCATGGCCGGAGGCGACGGCGATGCGGAGCGGCGTGAAACGCTTTGCGGGATCGGCCAGATGATCGCGGATCTCCCGGTTGATCTCCCGCTGCCACGCGCGCGGGCCGGAGTGGGCGGCGAGATCCCCCTCGCCCCAGTCATAGGCGGCAATCGACCACCTGTCAGGATCATACCGGCACTCGGCCGCAAGGCGGATGATCTCCTCGTTGGGATCGGGAGAGGCGGTCATGCGGCGACCCTCCGAGGCACCGGCGCACCGGTGGCACGACCACCTAGCAGATTGATATTCCTGAATATAATACTGTCATCCTTGCGAAAGCGAGGACCTCGGGCAGGACAAAACTCCCGGCCAATATCACGCTCCCGGAACCAACGCCGCCCGATACCACCCCCTCGCTCTACCTTCCTGAGGTCCTCGCTTTCGCAAGGATGACAGCTTGATAGTGATGGGAGATAGCTGGAGTCTGCGGAGTGGCAGTTCGATGCGCAACCAGCGAAAGGCACTGCTGGATGACAGTTTTGATATGCAAAACAGGTGGATAGCTTGGCACCCCGAACTATCAGGCTGTCATCCTGGCGCAGGCCAGGACCTCGGGCAGAACGAAACGCCCGGCCAATATCGCGCTCCCCAAACCAACGCCGCCCGATACTACCCCCTCGCTCTACCGTCCTGAGGTCCTCGCTTTCGCAAGGATGACAGTCTGATAGGAGCGGGAGAGAGCTGGAGCGCGCGGGGTGACTGCTCGAAGCAGAGCGATCGCGAGGCATGGTGGGATCACAGAGCGATGGAACGGGGCGACCACCTAACCGCTTGTCATCCCTAAATATAATGCTGTCATCCTTGCGAACGCGAGGACCTCGGGCAGAATGTAACGCTCGGCCTATATCGCGCTCCCCAAACCACCGCCGCCCGATACTACCCCCTCCCCCCACCGTCCTGAGGTCCTCGCGTTCGCAAGGATGACAGCTGGATAGTGAGGGGAGAAAGCTGGAGTGCCCGGCGCGGCCGCTCAATGCGGAACGATAGAAAGGCATTGCCAAATGACAGCTCGATAGTAACGGGAGATAGCTGGATACCCCCGCGAACCTTCCACCCCTCATTTCCCGTCCTCCGCCAGTCGCTTCCGCGCCCGCATCAGCCTCTCGCCCAGCCCCTCCAGACCCTTCACCCGCACGGTCTCCTCGAACGCCTTCACCCCGATGTGCTTGCCGATCAGCTCCAGCCGCTTCAGCCGGTCGGAGAGGCGGATCTTCTTGACGAACCCCACCTGCTCCCGGGCATTGCCGCGCCCTTCGAACCGCTCCTCGATCTCCACGCCCTGCACCAAACCCTGCCGCCACACCTCGGGCCATTCGGCCACCGGCTTCAGCTTCCCCTCGCCGTCGTAGAGGTCGGCGATATCCGCCGTCGCCTCGTCCACCAGGCGCGCCAGCAGCCAGCCGGCATCCACCGTCGCGGCTCCCGCCTCGCCCCCCGCCTCGATCGGTTGATGTTTCATCTTGCGCGGCACGGATCACTCCTCGTTCAGTTCGGCGAGAGTAGCCGAAGCGGGTTTTCCGCCATCCCCAGGGCCGGTCGCTCGGGGCGATGAACTTAAGCAGCCATTGGGCCCCGCCTGCCGGTGGTGTAGTCTGGCCGGGCAAACGGTCAGGTCGTCACCATGCCCGTCGATCGAACACCTCTTGATAGCGCCGAGCTGATAGCGCCCTGCGGCCTGAACTGCCGCGTGTGCCGCGCATTCGTCAGGCATCGCAAACCCTGCCCTGGTTGCCGGGGCGGCGCATTCAACAAGTCGAATGGCTGCCTCAGCTGCGCCATAAAGAACTGCCGCGAGCTTTCCGATGGTGATCGTCGGTTCTGCTTCTCATGCCCTGACTACCCGTGCGCAAGTCTTCTGCGTCTCGAGAAGAGATATCGCAAGAAATACGGTGTGGATATTTTTGAAAACTTCCATATGATCAAGGAGGAAGGAATGGAGGCCTTCCTTTCCAAGGAAGGCGCCAAATGGAAGTGCCCGACATGCGGTTCCACCCTTTGCATGCACAAGCCTGAGTGCGACGCCTGCGGCCACGCATGGCGAGCCGCCTGAGAC
The DNA here is from genome assembly GCA_029976075.1 of Pleomorphomonas sp. Lineage (GTDB taxonomy): Bacteria > Pseudomonadota > Alphaproteobacteria > Rhizobiales > Pleomorphomonadaceae > Pleomorphomonas. The sequence goes on along the minus strand of JARKNW010000087.1, from coordinate 25,102 downwards.
CAGGACGCATTGAAAATGATCTCGCCGTCGTAGAGGTCGGCGATGTCGGCATTCACCTCATCGAGCAGCCGGCCGAGCAGCCAGCCGGCATCCACCTTGTCGGGTCCTTGTCGCGGCACGGATCACTCCTCGCTGATGTCGCCGGGCAGCCTAGCCGTCTCCGGTTTGCCGCCTTCCCCGGAGAGAACCAGCTTGAAGCCGCGCTGATAGCCGGCCGTCTCGATGCGCACGCCCGAGCCCTCGATGCGCTTCCTCAGCAAGCTCAGCTGCGTCTTGAAATACTTGCGCGCCGTCTCGTATTCCGGCCCGCCGTCCTCGTCGTCGGCATACATCTCGCTGATGATCGCCTCGCCGGTCACCGGCTTGCCGCGCCCCTGCCAGACGCGGGCGAGGATCGTCTCCTGCTGCGGCGGCAGCTCATAGGCGCGGGCGATCAGGTTGGGTGACAGCACCGGCGCCACGCCGCCGCAGCATGGACAGGTGATGCCCGTCTCCCGCGCCGGCGGCTCCACCGGCGAGCCAAGGGGAACATCCGCCGCAACCCCGGAGCCAAGCCCGGTGCCGATCTCCGAGAACAGCGCGCCCAGGCGGATGTTCTCGATGCGGTCGTCCAGCGTGTCGCCGTTGATCGGCAAGAGCACGCGGTCGGTGCCGCCGAAGTGCCAGTTCCACACCAGCATGCGGCGCATGTAGCGCGTGACGGTCGCCCGGCTGCCGATCTGGATGGTCCAGATCGGACCGGCGTCCAGCTTCTTGCGATAGAACTCGCCGCCTGCCTCCGGCCGCCGCCGGCCCGTCAGCTCGCGCCAGTAGAGCCGGCCGTTGTCGCGATAGTCGAACAGCGCCCGCGCCTCGTCGCGGCTCATCTGCGCCGCCGAGAACCAGGTGTCGGGCTGCCCCGCGAGGGCGCGATCGGCCACCGTCTCCGGCCGGCCCTTCCAGCGCGGCGGCACCTCGGCCGAAGCCAGCCCCGGCAACCGATGCGCCACCCGGCGCTCGCCGTTCGCCGCCTGCTCGAAGGCGCCCAGCAAACCGCTGCCGGCCAGTACCCGGTTGAGCGGCTGGCTGATGTGCTCCATCCCCCGCCCGCCGCCGGACGACCAACCGCCGTCCCGCTCGCTCTCATCCGCACGCCCACCGGCGCGCCTCTCCGTCATCATCTGGTCTGCCATGCCGGCTCTCCTTCAATGGAAGCCGACGCGGCGCGTCGTGGGGCAAGGGAGAGGATGCCGGCGAAATGTTAACGGGCAAAGCGGAAGAGAAAGGCGCGGGATTGCGCGGCGATGAGGCGGGACGGAAGGGCGAGCGGGGGCAAGGTGTTAACGGACAGGGCGAAGTTGCGGCGGGGAGGCAGGCGGTAGGCCAACGGCCAGCCACTCCCGGCGAAGGCGAGAACCTCACCATCAAGCCGCCGTCACCATCAAGCCGTCATCCTGGCGAAGGCCAGGACCTCGGGCCGAAAGAGGCACCCGGCCCCTATCACCCTCTATCCGATCACATACAACCGTCTGCCTTTCACGCGAGTATAGGAAAAGGCGTGTTGGGACGGAGATTCATTGCGGGGGCGAGAAAGAAAATGACTCGGACTCAGGGAGATCGGACATAGGGGGAGAGAGACGGGACGGAACGGCGAACGCCAGTGAGCGTATCCCAACTAATTCAAATGTCGAGAATAGTGGGTATGAACGAGACGCCGCTCTTATCCAAGTTAGGCCACCTTGACCTGCAAGAAGCGAAGGACGGAGTGCAGGCTGAAAGCGGATCGTAATGACCACAGGCCATTTCTATCAGACCGAGCCGTGACGGAGACAGACCAAATTCGTCTGTGTACACCGCACTGATCGCTGTCAAAATGGTTGCCTTTCCATATTGTATTGACGAAGTTGCGCTCATCCGCAGGCTGCTTCAAAGGTGCCGAGTCCTTTGACAAGTCGCTAGGCTATCTCGAAGGAGACAGTTAGGTCGACGTTAACGGGTTTTGATGTGATCTAGGTTTTTAGGGACGCCCATACTACGCGGCCCGCCCGACCAAAGCGGCTTAGAACAAAAATTAAGTCCTAAGGCTACCTAAACAGGCATTGATTATGACCGGACGCCGCGAGCTAGCAATGAAGGCAATTTTCCTTCAAGCCATGCGTGCGAACAAGGTCATAGACCGCAACTCCGTAATAGCGTCAGAATATGTTCTCGCTCGTAACGGGCGGCGCGCCGATCTCGCTATTTTGGCCAATGATTTTATCGGAGTTGAGATAAAGAGCGACTTCGACACCCTGTACCGACTTGAAGAGCAAATAGCCGCATATGAGAGGTGCTTCGAGAAGACCGTTGTCGTGCTGGCGGCAAAGCACCTTGATCCTTGCCTTGCGATAGCGCCCCGCCATGTGGAAGTGTGGATAATTGACGGAGCAGGCACGCCAAGGATGATGCGAGCCGGCGCCAACCCGCCCAGGTTCAGTGACGAGTTCCGGCTTAACTTATTGCCCATCGCAACGCTTCGAAAGCTGAGCAACTCACCGAAGGGAACAAAGCGAGCCGATATCATCAGGGAATGTTCTCAACTTCCGCCGGAGTGGATTTTCGGGGCCGTCAAAGATCATTTCAGGAATTCTTTCGAAAAGACGAGCGGTGAATTCTGGGAGGGGATTACACGCAAGAAAATATCACAGACGGACGTGCTAAACCTGAGCCGATATGCAGACGACCGTCTCCGTTCAACAAATGCGATGACTGAACGCACGAAGTTCTGGGAAGAGTGGAACAGGAATGCTGGCTCATTCTTTGAGATGACAGCGTAAAGCCCGTCAATCCTCCCATATTTCCTCTACTGGTGCCGCTCCGGTTCCCGCCTGAACGTTGAGATGGATATTGATGCGAGCTGCGGTTGACATCGTTGGATAGTAAATAGTCCCGGCGCCGTCGGCGGTTTCCTTAATTATCTGAGTTCCCCATACACTTAGGTCCGTCCAGCCATCTGAATCAATGGCTCGTTGCGCAGCGTTCTGATAACCGTCGACCTTATCTTCAAAGCCAGCTTCGCGGAAAAAGTCCCATCTGTTCGTGAGCGCGTTATCGATGCGCGGGGCAACTTCGCCCCCACCACCTTTTTGCCGTTCACATCTGGCGCTGCCGTGATCGCAATATACTAAATTCTTTGCGCCTGTGGCCGTCGCCACCATTTCAAAATGTGACCTTTCATAGATCTCCTGGTTAGTTAAGCCCACAAACGTTTGAGGGAAACTTGTCGCTGCAACAGAGATAAAAGACCCCCCAGAAACCTCTTGAATCTGTCTGACAAGCGAGATCGACTGTATCGCCGAAGTCAAAAGATCAGGACCAGCTTGCTCACGGTCAAATATAAACAAAATACTCTCTTCAGAACAGTATTTCTTGACTATACCAGCAATCTGACCCGAAAACCCAAAAGACTGCTTGGTCATGTATACAACTATACCACGATTTAGAGAAGACAACCTCTCTGTTTGAGGCTCAAGATTTTCCAAATTTTCTATTTGTATGACTGGGAGAAAATTAGTGTTACCTTCTATAAAGGAGCACCACTTGTCATACCCTCCAGCAGGATTTTTAAGACCATCAATTTCGTCGTGAACACTCCTCCTCGCCTTAGGAGTAAGTGTCTCTTTTGTTATATCGAGTATCAACGGGCGATCCGGAAAGGCGTTTTTGATTTGGTCTGTAGTCGCAGATAGCTCCACAGCACTAGCCCAAGGCTTAAGTGGAATCATCGGGAGTATGTTATTCTTGCACGACGCCGATAGATGCTCCAATGCCATCAATTCAGCCGGCCGCACTGTGAGCAGCGGAACATACCCGAACTTCTCGAAAATCGACACTTAAGCGCCCCCATCCGCAACTAGAGGCCAAGTCTTATCCTCATTGCTGCTTCCGAGACGTTAAACTTATTGGCGAGAAATTCAACCGGATCTTCAACCTTGAGAGTAGCAGCACGATCTAGCCACTCCTCAACAAGCGGCATCGGCATAAGCAACTCCGCTGCAAACTTGTTCGCCTGTACTTCGCGAGCGTCACTCAAACTAGATCTATATAAAACATCATCCATTACGCCGGCACCAATCTCATGCCGATGGAAGAGAAAATGCGCAAGTTCGTGTGCGACTGTGAAGCGTTGGCGCTTACCCGAATCGAATTTGTTGACTTTTATAATGTATTTATCCGCAGCGTTCGGATCTGGGCGGATTTCCCCGGATATACCCTGAGGCAGAGGGGCAGAGATCACAGTCACACCAAGCACGTTTGCGATCGCCGACAGTCTGATAGGAGCTTCCGTCAACAGTTCCTGGATTTTCTCCCTGGTCTCATCAGGGAGCAGATCCCAAAGACGGGACATATTACCCTCCCTAACCTGAGAATGGCTCTTCACTGCCGTTGTGGTCGGTCGCTTTAGCTCTATTCTCGGCATTTTGTAGAATGCTTTTTTCTAGTGCTACGGCCATATAGTCATTAAACTCAGATGAATCAATCTTCTTGCGCACCAGTGCCTCGACGAGGTCATTGAACTTTTTATCAAAGATCGTTCCATTAACTAGATCATCTACATGCTTCTCGGCGGCTTTTTGCACCAAATCCTTTGTCGCCGCGAACCCCCAATACGCGAGGACCCCCACCGCTAGCGCTACAACAGCGAGCAGAACAGTGATCCCCGTCAACATTACTGAAACAAAATCTGAATAGGTCATGTCGGAACTCTGACTGACAGGGTGGGCAACATGAAACGGAGCGAAAATAAAAGTGAATACAATCCCCCCCGTAAGCGACCCGGCTGCAAATAGCTCTAGACCAGCACTTGTACGCAGGGACATTGTCTGCTCCATGTTCTATATATGTTCGCTTTGGGTTATGCAACCATAGAAATATATATATTTCCATAACAGCTTTTACGGACCGCGGACTGAAGGATAACCTCAGCTAGACGACGCGCGCTGCTCAGTGGCGGGCAATGCCCCTCACCTCCTCCGCCACACCATCACCGCCGCCACCGCATACACCGCCACCACGCTCAGCCACACCGCGCCCGGCCAGCTCCCTCTCACCATCGCGTAGATGCTGGAGAACCCCAGCGGGGCGATGATCGAGGCGAGGCTGAGCGCTGAGGCCAGCACGCCCTGGAGCTGGCCTTGCTGGTTCTCATTCACCTGCCGGCTGGCCATGGCTTGCAGGGCGGGCACACCGAGGCCGCCGAGGGCGAACACGGGCATGATGGCGAAGATCATCCAGCCCTGGGTGGCGAAGGCCATCACGATCAGCGCCACGGAGGCGCCGGTCAGCCCGACGAGGACGGCGGCGCGCTCGCCCAAGAGCTTCACCGCCGGCCCCGGCAGGAAGGCTTGCGCCAGCGTCTGGCAGACGCCGAAGGCGCCGAGCGACAGGCCGATCATCATGCCGTTCCAGCCGAAGGCGTCGCCGCCCCACAGCGCCCAAGAGGTGCCATAGGCCTCGCCGGTGGCCGACAGCAGGAAGAAGATGACGATCAGCGGCCAGAGGCTTTTCACCTGGAACACGCAGCCGAGCGGCTTCAGCGGGTTGAGCGCGGCGAGGTCGAGCGGCTCATGCGAAGGCTGTCTGGATTCCGGAAGAATAAATAATGCAATCAACAGGTTCACCCCGTTCAGCACGGCGGCGGCGATGAACGGCAGGCGCAGCCAGGTATCGCCCAGCGTGCCGCCCAGCACCGGCCCGACGATGAAGCCGATGCCGAACATGGCATTGAGCAGGCCGAAGCGGCGGGCGCGCTGGTCCTCCTCGGTGATGTCGGTGATGTAGGCGGTGGCCACCGACACGTTGGCCGAGGTCAGCCCGGCGATCGCCCGGCCCGCGAACAGCAGCCACAGGCTGCCGGCGAAGGCGAGGAAGAGATAGTTGATGGCGGCACCGGCGAGCGAGATCAGCAGCACCGGCCGCCGGCCGATCCGGTCGGAGAGCGCGCCCAGCACCGGCGCGAACACGAACTGCACCGCCGCGTAGAGCGCGGTCATGATGCCGATATAGGGGGCGACGTTGCCGGCGTGGGTGACGTCTGAAAGCAGCGCCGGCAGGATGGGGAAGATGAGGCCGATGCCGACGGCGTCGAGCACGATGGCCGCATAGATGACGATGAGCGGTCTGTTCATGGCGAACTCCCAGAGCATCATCCGACCGGAGCGTAGCGAGGATCGACCGGACGATGCCGAATAGTGGGATGCGGCCGGATAGGCGGCAGCCCAAGCACAAGGAGCCAGGGCGCAAGGGTGCGCGCATGGCTGACGGAAAAGCCTGATCGGGTCAGGCGGCTATGTTGGAAAATCGCTGGTCGATCCGCTTGAAAGGAAACGGAGCGCTTGTGCCTGATTGCCTGGACGGGGAGTCGTCCACCTGTTTACTCCGCCAACGGGCGGATCAAGGGAGGCAATCGCTTTTCGCGATGAACGGGACATACGCCAGGACGGGCGTGGAGGCAAGATGGCGGAGGATGCGGCGAGGCGGATTGGTGAACGAAGAGGGTGAGGAGCGCGATACATCCCTCGGAGCTATCTCGTCCCGAGGTCCTGGCCTGCGCCAGGATGACAATCCCATGGGAACGTCACGCGGCGGATATGCCATTGTTGGATGATATCGATTTCGCGCTCCCTGCCATCGGCCGGATCAAGACGCGCAGGAAAGCTGCACCCCCACCTCACCTCCGCGAAAACCCTATGGCGACGCTTTTCTGAACGGGATTGGCAAGTTTACCGGCGGCCTTAACGCAACATTCAGATGGTTGCAGTCATGTTTGTATCGCTTCAGCGGAGTTGCATGCATGTCATTGAGCCGCCTTCTGTCCATTTCCATCCTGTTCATCGCGGCGATCGCCTGCGCCATCGCCACCTCGGCGGCTCTCCGGCAGTATGGGACGCTCAGCGCCGCCGAACAGGGCGCCGCGCGGCTTGCCACCTTGCGGGCGGTGGCCGACATCCCCAACCAGATGAACGGCGAGCGCGGCCTCACCACGCTGCTCGCCCAGAGCAAATCTCCCGAGGAGATCAAGGCGGCGGCCGATTTCACCGCCCTGCGCGCCAAGAGCGACGCGGTGATGACCAAGGCCCGCGCCGCCGTGGATGCCGCCAAGGCCGGCGGCCTCGATGGCGCCGAGGCGCTCGATCAGGCGGTCACCGCCATCGAGGGCCAGTTCAAGGAGGCGCGCGCCTTCGCCGAAGGCAAGCTCGGCCAGCCGGTCGACCAGCGCGGCGACGCCGTGAAGACCATCACCGAGAAGTTCACCGCCATCAACACCGCCGCCAGCGCCGTGATGGCCACGGAAACGCGCCTCTTGTCGCATTCGAGCGGCATCGCCTTCCGCTGGGCCAACATCGCCTCCACCGTCTGGGATCTGCGCAACTACGGCGGACGCTACGCCGGCATGTTGCAGACCGTGGTGGCCGCCGCCAAGCCGGTCAGCCCCGAGCAGAAGGTCGATCTGGCGCTGCTGCAGGGCCCCACCGATCAGGTGTGGGCCACGCTGTCGGCGCTCGGCGGCCTTGCCGACACGCCGGCCGCCTTCAAGGCGGCGCTGGACAACACCAAGAGCGGCTATGTCGATTACTTCGCCGGCGTGAAGGCCGAGGTGGCGCCCGGCTTTGCCGACGGCAAGTTCCCCTATGACGGCGCCGGCTATCGCAGCCGCACCGTGGCCATGTGGGACAAGGTGATCGCCCTGCGCGACGCCGCCTACGATGCCGCCGCCGATGCGCTCGATGCCTCCATCGCCACCAGCCGCTCCAATCTCTGGGTGTCGCTCGGCTCGCTGCTGGCCGCCCTGCTCGGTTCGGCCGTGGTGCTCTGGGTGGTGCGCAAGCGCGTCATCCGCCCGCTCACGGCCATGACGGGCGCCATCGGCCGCATCGCCGAGGGCGACCTCGACACCGCCATCCCCAGCGCCGGCGGCCGCGACGAGATCGGCGCCATGGCCGCCTCCGTGCAGGTGTTCAAGGACAGTCTCCAGCGCAACCGCGCGCTCGAGGAAGAGGCCGCCCGCGACGAGGCGACGCGCAAGGCCGAGCGCCAGCAGGAAATGGCCCGCCTCGCCGACACCTTCGAGCGGGCCGTCGGCGGCATCGTCGGCGCCGTCGGCCAGGCATCGGAAACGCTCAGCCTGTCGGCCAAGGATCTCGCCGCCAGCGTCGAGGAAACCGCCGGCCGGTCGAACGCCGTCGCCGCCGCCGCCGAGCAGGCCTCGGCCAACGTCTCGGTCGTCTCGGCCTCCGCCGAGGAACTGTCGAGCTCGGTCGGCGAAATCGGCCGCCAGGTGGAACAGTCGGTCGCCATCTCGCAGACCGCCGTCTCCGAGGCCAACAGCACCGCCGGCATCGTCCACGAGCTGTCGACCGCCGCCGGCAAGATCAACGACATCATCGCCTTCATCTCCAACATCACCGCCCAGACCAACCTTCTGGCGCTCAACGCCACCATCGAGGCGGCGCGGGCCGGCGAGGCGGGGCGCGGCTTTGCCGTGGTCGCCGCCGAGGTGAAGGAGCTGGCCACCCAGACCGCCAAGGCCACCGCCGACATCTCCGACCAGATCGGCGCCATCCAGGCCTCCACCGACAAGGCGGTGACGGCCATCGGCTCCATCGCCGGCACCATCCAGTCGATGAGCGACTATTCCTCGGCCATCGCCGCCGCCGTCGAGCAGCAGGGCGCCGCGACGGACGAGATCGTCCGCAACGTCACCCAGGCGTCGGCCGGCACCGCCGAGGTCACCGCCAACATCTCCACCGTGGCCGCCACCACCCAGCAGGTGGGCGACGCCGCCAGCCGCGTCGAGGCGCTGGCCAGCGACCTCTCCACCCAGTCGCAGGCCCTCAGCACCGAGATGACGCGGTTCCTCGCCACCATCCGCGCCGCGTAAGGGCGGTTCCCGAAACGAGAAAGGGCGCGGCCGTCGGGTCGCGCCCTTTTTGTTTGGGGGCTGGCGTCGTCCGATGTTCGCCAGTTGCAGTGCCTCGCCAGGGCGCCGAAACCGAAGAGCAGCACCATCAATCCGATCCGCGGAAACCCTCTATCTCTTTGTTAAGTCGCAGTTCCAGGCGGAAAACCGGTTCCCACTTTTCCTGGAACGGCTCTGGCGGGGTTCCGATCCCCCGGGGCCGGAGAGCGCTTGAAGCACACCGGGCGCCCGATACGTCCCCCTCCGCCTTCTCGTCCCGAGGTCCTGGCCTTCGCCAGGATGACAAGTGGGGGATATGGGCGGCCTTCCGGGGGCAACTTCTGGGGGTGCAGGGGCGTGGGGCTTCTGGGCGGGCCTTTTGGTAGCTCGCTACCTTTCGCTTGCGGTCTTTCCCTAGCGGAGTGGCTGTTGTCTTGCGGAAAGGCGGGTGTCACCCTGTTCCGCCTCCAGAGTCAGCCCGGCGGCTAACACATTGCTTCATATATATAATTTACTTGTCATCCTGCGCGAAGGCGCAGGACCTCAGGCAGGAAGAGGCGAGCGGTCGCTATAGCGCTCAAGGCAACGGATCCGCCGCTATAGATCTCCCCCACTCCACTCCGCCCAACCCGCTGCGGCCCGGCGCCGGGATGATCTGCGCCTCCTCACCCGGCGAGCAGCGCGCGCATCGCCTCGTCGGTCACCGGCCTTGAGAACAGGTAGCCCTGGCCGATGTCGCAGCCGAGCGCGGCGAGGGCGTGCCGCTGCGGCTCGCTTTCGATGCCCTCGGCCACCACCGCAAGCCGCACGCCGTGGGCGAGGCGGATGATGCCGTCCACCAGCGCCGTGGCGTCGGGCTCGTTCGGCAGGCCGTCGACGAAGCTCTTGTCGATCTTCAGCTTGGTGAACGGCAGGCGGCTCAGGTAGCTCAGCGAGGAATAGCCGGTGCCGAAGTCGTCGAGGGCGATGCCCACCCCCAGGGCGCGGATGTCGGCCAGCGTCGCCAGCACCGCCTCGCTGCGCTCCACCAGCACGGACTCGGTGATCTCGATATCCAGCCGGTCGGGGGCAAGGCCGCTTTCCGCCAGCGCCGCCTTCAGCGTGGCCGGGATCCCGGTCTCGGCGGCGCCGAGGTCGATGGCCGACACGTTGACGGCCAGGCGGATAGGCTTCGGCCAGGCGGCCGCGTCGGCGCAGGCCTGCCGGATGGCCCAGGCCGTCACCTTGTGGATGAGGCCGCTTTCCTCGGCGATCGGCACGAACAGCGACGGCGGCACCAGCCCGCGCGTCGGGTGCCGCCAGCGCACCAGCATTTCCGCGCCGACGATCTCGCCCGCCTCGCCCGCCCCGGTCAGCGCCACCTGCGGCTGATAGTGGGCAACGAGCTCGTGCTCCTCGATGGCCCGCCTGAGGTCCTGCTCCAGCGTCAGACGGTCCCGCTCGGCGCCTTCCAGGCTGCGGTCGTAGGCGGCGAATGCTCCCTCCTCCCGCTTGGCCTTGGCGAGCGCCAGGTTGGCGTGGCGCAGCAACAGCTCGGCGCCCAGCGTGCCATCGGCATCGCCGGCGAGGCCGAAGTCGAAATCCACGAACAGCCGGTGGTCGTTGACGACGAACGGCGGCTGCAAGGCCGCCCGCGCCGCCGCCACCAGCGCCGCCGCATCGGCGCCGTTGCCCAGGAAGATGGCGAACTCGTCGGCGCCGACCCGCGCCAGAATGCCTTGCCGGCCGGCGAACGCCGCCATCCGCCGGCTCACCTCGATCAGGATCTTGTCGCCCACCGCGTTGCCCAGCCAGGCGTTGAGCTTGCCGAAGCGGGCGATGTCGAAGGAGAGCAGCGCGCCGGCCCGCCCCTCGATCGCCTCCAGCAGTCCGGCGCGGTTGCCGAGGCCGGTCAGCGCATCGTGCAGCGCCATGTGGCGGATGCGCTCGGCCACCCGCCGCCGCTCGGTGACGTTGCGCAGGGTGACGCAGACATAGCGCGCCTTGCCGCGTCGGAAGCGGTGGGTTTCCACCTCGAAGGCGGTCACGGCGCATTCGAAGATCTCGGCGTCGCCCGAGGCCGGCGTCTCCACGTCGACCACCAGCGCCGCCTCGTCGCCGGCCGCCGCCCGCCGCCGTACCGTCTCCACCGCCTGCCGGAGACCGGCCGGCAGCGCCGACAGCGTCAGCGCCGCCCCGGCGGCGATCAGCCCGCCCGGCTGCAGGTTGTGGCGCACGATGGCGTCGTTCTCGTCGAGCAGCACGATGCCGTCGAAGCCATTGTCGAACACCCGGCCGAGGATGCGGTCGGAGTTGGCCTTCTCGAGCCGCGCCACGGTGAGCAGCACCCGACGGAGGCCGTACTCGCGGATCAGCACCGCCACCAGAAGGCCGGCGACGGCGACGTGCACCATCGCCGTGCCCAGCACCTCGGCCCGCATCACCTGCAGATAGGCGGCCACCGCCTCGGCGATCAGCGACACCAGCACCAGCGCCACCAGCGCCCGCCGCGTCGGCAGCAGCGACAGGAGAAGCGCCAGCGCCATCAGCGGCAGGGCGATCGGCAGCGCCGGCAGCGGGGCGAGGCTGCGCCCCTGCTGCAGCGTCTCGGCGGCCAGCGCCACGATCTCGGCGCCGGGGATCATGCCCCAGCGCGGCACCAGGAAATAGTCGTGCAGCTCCAGCGCCGTGGCGCCCACCAGCGCCGTCTTGCCGGCGATCGCCGCCGGATCGACCCGCCCGTAGAGCACGTCCGACACCGACACGTGGGAGAGGCCGGCGCGGTCGATGGAATAGTCGATGCCGATCTCGCCGCCTGCGGCATCGGCCCCGGAAATGGCTTTGGCATCGGCCCCGGCGATCAGCGCCGGCATAGCGTCGAGCCGTTCGCCGCCGACGGCAAGCGCCGCCGGGAAGCGCCGGACCAGGCCGTCGCCATCCACCGGCACGTTGATCAGCGCCGGCCAGCCGTCGGCGAACAGGTCGATCGGCCGGTTGACGAGCACGTCGGCCTTGCCCGCCGCCTTCGGCTGCCTGAAGGCCGCCAGGAACACCGGCGCCTTGGCCTCTTTCAGCGCCTTGGCGAAGGCAGCGTCGGCATGCGGGTTGGATCGGGTGCTGAAGTCGACGTCGAAGGCGATCTGCCGGGCGCCGAGGTCATCCAGCAGCTCGATCAGCCGGGCATGGATATCCCGGTCCCACGGCCAGACGCCGACGGCGGCAAGGCTCTTGGCGTCGATGTCCACCAGCACCAGCGACGGGCTGGCCGGCCGGGTGCGCAGCGAAAAGCGCAGGTCGGCGAGGTGGTTGTCGAGCCAGGAAAAGCCGCCGGCAAGGCCGATCGCCGCCACGAGCACGCCCACCGCCACCGCCCTGATCACGAGCCGGGCGGCGCGGCCTTTCAGCAGGGCGCGGTCAAGCCACGACGCGGGCAATGTCAGTCCTCATGGCTGGAGTTGCCGTGGCTGTGGTCGGAGCCCTCGCTGCCGTGGCCATGGTCCGACCCTTCGCTGCCGTGGCTGTGCTCGGAGGAACTGCCGCCGGAGTTGCCGTTGCCGCCGGAATTGCCCGAGTTTCCATTGCCCGAGCTTCCATTGCCCGAGTTGCCGCTGCCCGAGTTGCCGTTGCCCGAGTTGCCGTTGCCCGAACCGCCGCTGTTCGCGTTGCCGCCGGCATGGCTGCTCTCGGAGTTGCCGGCCCCGTTGCCGCCGGCATTGCTGCCGGCCTTGCCGGTCGCCGCTTCGCTGGCCGTCGTGCCGGCGCTGCTCGCCGCACTGGCGGAAATGCTCATCTCGCTCAGCGTTCCGTCGGCCGCCCGCGAGGCCACCTTGCCGGCGAAGCTCTGTGGTGTCGATAGCGCCCCGCTCCCCGACAGCGACAGCGGCTGCGACGGCCCGGAGGATGCCTGCTGCCCGGCGGTGATGTCGGCATGCAGGCGGTTCATCACGTCCACCACCGCCACTCGCCCGCGCTGCACGGCGGTTTCCGAATGGCCCTCAAAGGTGGAAACGGCGAACACCGTGCCCTTCACCACGGCGGCCATGTAGGGTGTCTCCACCGCGAGGCGGATATGCTTGGCGGGGTCCACCTCCACCGTGGCGCTGCCGGCCGTCTGGAACACGTCGGTGAACTTGCCGTCCATCCGCTCGGCCACCTGCACGCGGCTGTTGGGGCCAACGGTGACGGTGACGCCCGCGCGGGAAAGCGTCAGCGTGCCCGAGCCGAGCGTCTTCAGCGTGTCGCCGAGCGCCAGCGGCTCACCGGCGGCCACCGCCACCCAGGCCGAGCCGTCCAGCCGGAAAGCCTTGCCGCTCACCGCTGCAATTTGCCAGTCCGCGGCCGTCGCCGCCGAACCGACCAGGCAACCGCCCAACAGCGTCGCCACGCCGAAAATCCCGCCCCACCGCATCGCCGCCTCATTGCTTCACGTTGCGCAGAGTATCCCCCCTTTGCGTTGCTCGGCCGTTAATGGAAGCAATGTAGCCACAAGGGAATTTGCCCTCGGAACGCCGCCAGATCTCAACGGTGGCACGCCCCTCAAACCGCGCCCGCTCCTACAAGATGTCACCCTCTGCGAAGGCGCAGGACCTCGGGCAGAACAATGCTCCCGGCCGATATCAAGCTCCCACTCACGCCCCCAACCCCGCCACCACCGACGCCAGTTCCGGACGGACGGACAGGGCCGCCGCCGCTTCCCACACCTCGGAGATCCGCTCGGGCGGCGTCTGCCGGAGATCGGCCACCACCTGGGCCGGCCTGCCGGCCAGCACCACGATGCGGTCGGCGAGGCTGACGGCTTCGGTGAGGTCGTGGGTGACGAACAGCACCGCCACCCCGGTTTCCACGGCAAGGCGGCGCACCTCCACCTGAAGGTTGCGGCGGAGGCCGAGGTCGAGCGAGACGAAGGGCTCGTCCATCAGGATGAGGTCGGCGCCGGTGGCGAAGGCGCGCGCCACGGCCACCCGCGCCCGCATGCCGCCCGACAGCTGCCCCGGGTGCTTCTTCATGTCGGCGTCGTCAAAGCCGAGGTGCCGCAGCCAGCGGGCGGCCACCTCGCCGCGCCGGGCCGGCTCGATCCGCTCCAGCACCAGCGTGACATTGGCGAGCGCCGTCGCCCACGGCATCAGGCGCGGCTCCTGGAACACCATGGCCGTCGCGGCAAATCCGTTGGCCACCGTGCCGGCGCGCGGCTCGATCAGCCCGGCCGACAGGCGCAGCACCGACGTCTTGCCGACACCCGACGCGCCGAGCATGACCACCAGCTCGCCGGGCGTGACGCTGAGGTCCAGCCCGTCGAGCACCGCCTCGCCGCCGGGCGACCAGCCCACCTTGTCGAAGCGCAGCATCAGCTCCGCTCCCGAACGTAACCGATGCCGACGCAGCTCGGGCCATCTCCGCCGCCGGCCTCGCGGCCCGCCTGCGCCACCGGGCGGCTGCCGCGAATCCAGCGCCTCAGCGGCCCGAGCAGCAGGCCGTCGGTGATGAGCAGGAAGATCACCACCAGCCAGATCCAGGCCATGGCCTCGGCAAGGTCGAGATGGGCGCGCGCCGTGGAAAAGGCCCCGCCGACGCCGCTGCCGTCGCCCAGCACCTCGGCGGTCAGCGCCACCTTCCAGGCCAGCGCGAAGGTGGTGGAAAGGGCCGGCGCCACATGCACCGCCAGCTCCGGCAGCATCAGGCGGACGAGCCGGGTGCGGCGCGACAGGCGGAACACCTCGGCCATTTCCATGAGGCCGGGGTCGCGCGCCTCGACGCCCTGCAGCGTCGCCGCGAACAGGATCGGCGCGGTCGTCACCGTCACCGTGAACAGCGGGCTCCAGAGGCCGGGGCCGAACCACAACAGCGCCAGCACCACCCAGGCCACCGGCGGAATGCCGAGGATGGCCGTGGCCGCCGGCCTGAGCGTGGCGCCGATCGGTCGCCTGAGGCCACCGGCGAGGCCGAGGCAAAAGCCGATCGCCGCCCCGAGCGCCGCGCCGCCAACGGCGTGCAGCAGGGTGACCGAGAGTTCCCGGGCGACGACGCCCGAGGCGAACAGGCCGAGGAAGGCGCCGGCGGTCTCGCTGAGCGACGGCAGCACGAAGGGGCCGGAGACGCGGTTGACGAGGCTCCACCCCGCCATCAGCAACACCAGGCCGAGGGTGCCGAACAACCAGTCGCCACCGCGGCTCGCCCTCATCCCGGCAGATCCCCTCATCCCGGCAGATCCATGTAGAAATCGTCGGCCGGCAGCTTGCCGCCCAGCGAGCCCGGATCGAGATCGAGAAGCGTCTGATAGAAGGCCGTGAGCTCTTCCTTCACCGAGGCGGCCGGGACGACGTCGATGTTGAAATGGTCGAACGCCTTCTCGAACACCTGCGGCTTCATCTCCATGGTCTTCTCGGCCAGCGCGGCGGCGGCTTTCCGGTCGGCGACCACATGCGCCCTGGCGGCGGCCAGGCCGGCTCCAAGGGCGGCCACCACCTCGGGCGCCGTGTCGATCAGCTTCTGGTGCAGCGCGATGCCCACCATGGGAATGCGCGCCTTGCCCTTGTGGGCGCCCCAGACGTCGTTGAGGTCGAAGGCGCGGCTGAGCGTGCGCCCCTTCATGCCGGCCATCATGATGGCGG
This sequence comes from Pleomorphomonas sp., assembly GCA_029976075.1. GTDB lineage: Bacteria > Pseudomonadota > Alphaproteobacteria > Rhizobiales > Pleomorphomonadaceae > Pleomorphomonas. The sequence continues at coordinate 9,598 of JARKNW010000087.1, read as the reverse complement.
CGGTGGCCGGCGGCTCGGAGAGCACGGCGACATCCACCTTGCCGGCCGCCAGCAGCTGCGCCGCCTCCATCGGGGTCTGGACATATTGCAGGTTGAAGTCCTTGTCCGGGTCCATCCCCTCCATGCGGGCGATGGCGCGGAACACCAGGTCGGGCATGTCGTTGCGGAAGAAGCACTGCACCGTCTTGCCGGCGAGGTCGTGCATGCCCTTGATGGCCGGGTCGGCGGTGACCACCGAAAGGTGCCCCATGCCGATGATCGCCGCCAGCTTCAGCGGCATGCCGCGATTGGCGAGGTTGGCCGGCACATGGCTCGGCGTCGAGTAGAGCAGGCTGGTTTCCGAGACGATCGCCGCCCGCAGCTCGTCGGTGGTGTGCCACAGGCGGAAGCTGGCGCCCGGCGCCACCTTGTCGAGCCCGCCGCTCGCCACCAGATCGGACAGGACGATCGACGCCCCGTTCGGCGCCGCCAGCACCTGCAGGCCGGGCACCGTGCCGGCAAGGGCGGACCGGTTGAGGCCCAGCGCGGCCAAGGCCACCCCGGCACCGATGAAGGCGCGTCGCGTCGTCTGAATCATCGCATTCTCCTCATGCGGCAAGGCATGCCGATCCGTTCGCGCCAACCGGCACGACGGTGCCGACAGCGCGCAAAACTCCGGGGAATTCGCTATATTGACAACTATATAACGCGCAGAAAACAACAGCGTCAATCACGATCGCCTGTGCGGAGGAAGACAGCCGCTGGATAGGAAGAGCGATCAGATATCCATTTGTTCCCTATCTGCAATTGGCCTGCCCTCCTCCGCGCGGGCAGAATGCGTCGGGCAGAACGGAGCGCCCGGCCGGTATCAGTCTCCCCCCCAGAAACGAAAAGGGCGCCGCCATCGCTGGCAGCGCCCCTTCGCGGCGGTCTTTCGGATGTCGGTCAGCCCAGCGCCTTGGCGTCACGGCGCACGTTGTCGGCCGACCAGGCGCCGGCACCGGCGGCGGCGATGTAGAGGAAGATGAAGCAGAACAGGATGGCGGATTCACCCTTGTTGACGGCCGGCCAGAAGCTCGACGGCGCATGGGCCATGAAATAGGCGAAGGCCATTTCGCCCGAGGCGATGAAGGCGGCAAGGCGCGTGTAGAAGCCGGCGATGACCATCAGCGAGGCGATGATCTCGATGGCGCCGGCCACCATGATCAGCGTCGGCAGCGGGCCATCGCCCATGCCTACCGGGAAGCCGAAGAACTTCATGGTGGCGTGCTCGAGGAACAGGAGCGCGGTGATGACGCGGAGGACGGCAAGGGCGCGCGGGCCCAGGAAGGAAGTGTCAAGCATGGTCGGTCTCCAGGGGTGGGTTCAAGGTGGAGGTTTTCAGGCGAAGGCAGGATCAGGCGGCAGCAGGGACTTCACCAAATCTGAAACTGGAAGCCGTCAGCCCTCCGAAGAAGTCGGTCTGATGGTAGGTGACGGCGCCGGGCTCGCCTTCGGCGGCGCCCACCACCACCATCAGGGGGATCAGGTGGTCTTCGCGTGGATGGGCGGCGCGGGCGGCCGGCGCCTTTTCCCAGCCGATCAGCCGGGCCGAGCGTTCGTCGCGCGGCGCTTCCACCAGCGTTTCCCTGAGCCAGGCATCGAAGCGACGCGACGGCTCGTAGCCGCCGGTGCCGCGCATGGCCGCGAGGTTGTGATAGCTGAGGCCGCTGCCGACGATCAGCACGCCCTCGTCGCGCAACGGGGCAAGCGCGCGGCCGACGGCGAGGTGGAAGGCCGGATCGAGGCTGGCATGCAGCGACAGCTGCACCACCGGCACGTCCTCGTCCGGGTAGAGCGGCTTCAGGATGGAGAAGGTGCCATGGTCGAAGCCGCGCGTCGGGTCGAGCGCCGCCTCCATGCCGCCGGCGGAGAGCAGCTGCCGCACGCGGTTGGCCAGCTCCGGCGACCCCGGCGCCTTGTAGGCGATGTGGTAGAGATAGTCGGGAAAGCCGTAATAGTCGTAGACCATGCCCGGCTGGACGCCGGAGGAAATGGCAAGGCCGCGCGTTTCCCAGTGGCCGGACACCACCAGGATGGCCTTCGGCTTTTCACCGAGCTCGCCGCGCATGTCGACGAGCGACTTCTCCAACTGATCGAAGTTGTGGCGGAACTCGCCGGTCATGTAGGGCCAGGGGCCACCGCCATGGCTGATGAAATAGGTGGGGAGCGAGGAAGCGGACATCGGGATCACTCTCGGATCGGAGCGGCCGGCGTCGGCCGGTCTGTTGAGAGCGAGATTGATCTTTTACCCGATACCGATCAATCTGCCGAATATTGAAGAACCTTTTCCTGGTTGTTGAAGATCCATGGACACGCTTGCCAGCTTCAGGGTGTTCTGCACCGTCGTGGAACTCAAGGGATTCACCGCCGCCGCCGATCGCCTCGGCATCTCGCCGGCCATGGCCAGCAAGCACGTCATGCAGCTGGAGAACCGGCTCGGCAGCCGCCTGCTCAACCGCACCAGCCGGCGCGTCAGCCTCACCGAGGCCGGCACGCTCTACTTCAACCAGATCCGCCAGGTGCTGGAGAGCGTCGACGAGGTGGAGGCGGCGATCGGCAACGCCACGCTGGCCCCGCGCGGCACCCTCAGGCTCAGCGCGCCGGTGTGGTTCGCCAGCGACTACTTCGTCGGCCGCATGGCCGACTACAACCGCCGCTACCCCGACGTCAGCCTCGACCTCGACCTCTCCGGCCGCATCGTCAACCTGGTCGACGAGGGCTTCGACCTCGCGCTGCGCGCCACCACGCCCGAGCGGCTGGACCCCGGCCTGGTGGCCCGACCGATCATGGACATCGCCTTCCGCCTGATGGCGGCGCCCGACTACCTCGCCCGCACCGGCCGCCCCGCCGAGATCGACGCGCTGGCCGGCCATGCCATCCTGCGCTACAGCGGCATCGGCTCCAGCGACAGCCTGTCGCTTCAAGGGCCGGACGGGCCGCACAAGGTGGCCGTCCGCACGGTGATGCAGAGCGACAACGAAACCGTGCTGCACCTCGCCGCCCTCGCCGGCATGGGCATGGTGTTCCTGCCCACCTGGATGGTGGCCGGCGACATCGCCGCCGGTCGCCTGGAACTCCTGATGCCGGACACCGTCGGCTTCACCACCACGCTCTACGCCGTCTACCCCAGCCGCAAATACCTCTCGGCCAAGGTGCGGACCTTCGTGGACTTCATGACCGAGAGCGCCAGGCGAATGCCGCAGACGTGAAAGCGGCCGGCCGCGCCGACCGGTTCCCATCCTCTCCCGCAAGGGTATAGAACCCGGCCGAAGCGCCGTCGGCGCCCTCAGGGAAGGGAAGGATCGAGACATGGACGTCGCGCTGTCGCTTCTGCGCTACCGGCTCGATGAAAGCGCCCGCACGACGCTGCGGGATATCGTCTCCGGCCTGCCGGCGCTGCGCCGGATTTCGAGGCCGCTTTCCGAGCGTCTCTCTCGCCACGAGGCAACCATCAGGCGCGAGCTGTCGTCGGCCGGCGCGCGGCAGACGCTGGCGGCCGGCATGGCGTCCGGCTTCCTCGCCTATCTGCTCGATCGCTACCAGTACGTCCGCCCCTCGGCGTCCGACAAAAGGGCCGTACTGGATGCCTACCGCGCCATGACGGAGGTCATCCCCGACGCGGCAACCGACCTGGCGGGCGCCCTCCAGCATGTCATCGGCCAGCACCACGACCGGCTGCGGCTGATCACCATCGGCATGCTGGACAAGGTCGGCGCGCTCGACGATGTCCTCGACGGAGCGGAACCGATATGCCGGCAGTATTCGCCGGCCCTGCAATGCCGGGTGCTCGGCCTGACCGACGACGATCTCGCCGGCCCCTTGCTGGACATCGGCTGCGGCGAGACCGCCGAACTGGTGGGCTTCCTGCGCGGGCACGGCTGCGCCGCCTTCGGGATCGACCGCCTCGCACCGGCCGGCGATCATACCATGCGGGGCGACTGGTTCGATCTTCCCATGGTGGCCGGAGGCTGGCGGACCATCGTCGCCCATCTCTCCTTCAGCCTGCACTTCATCCACGCCCACCTGCACGCGGAGGACGAGGCAAGACGCTACGCCGTCGCCTACATGTCCATCCTCGAGAGATTGCAGCCCGGCGGCAGCTTCGTCTACGCACCAAGCCTGCCGTTCATCGAACCCCTGCTCGACCCCAGGCGCTTCCGCGTCGAGGTGAAACCGGTTCGGCCATCGCCCGACGAAGCATGGTCGTCCTGCCGCGTCACGAGGCTGGACGACCGGTAACGCCCACCCTCTCCTGCACGAACGCCGCCCGCTCCGCCACGCTCGTTCTCGGCAGCTCCACCACCTGGTATCCCAGCCCCGCGTAGGTCTCGGCCATCATCCGCCCCGTCGCCTCGGCCTCCTCGCGGCCCTGCTTGCGTTCGGCGTCCTGCGCGAAAATCGCCTGCCAGTAGGGCGCCAGAAAGACCGTGCGGTTGTAGCGGAAACGCCGCGCCGCCGTCTCGATGTGGGCAGGCACCGGCAGGCCGATCAGCCGGAGATAGCCGACGATGTCGGGAACGCCGCGATCCATCACCACCGGCCCGGTCATCGCTTCGGCCTCGTGGTGGGACCGGAGCTCCCAGCCCAGCATCAGCTCGGCATAGAGGGCGCGGTCGCCCCACGGCAACGCGGCGCCGCCGATCGCCACCTGATCGCGGATGATCGCCCTGCCCGCCTCCGGCATGCTCATGACGCCACGGCGCTGAAGTGCCTCGATCAACGTGCTTTTTCCCGTGCCGGGGCCGCCGGTCACGACAAACAAATGGTCACACATGTGCCATCCTCAAATTATGGTTTGATGGGGGAAATGTGCCGGCAGCCGTCCGCGAAGGCGCGGGGCTCTGTGCCAGGCACGAACGAAAGCTAGCCGGAAAGGCTGGCGGCCGCAATGGCCGCCCCGCAGTCCCTGTCCTCAATGCACTTGGAGCGCGCGCCCCGCAGTGCCAAGGCACAGTTAGTGACAGGCATGCGTTTCAGCCATAGCCATCTCGAAAATCGCGAGGCCCTCACAGAAACTGCCTAGCCCCCCTGCAACCTCGACGACCAGTTTACCTAGTGAAATTTATCGTGGGTACTATTACCCATCAGTGCCAGGAAAAATCTGCCCACTACTTCTCCAATTAGGGATTTTTTTTCCATAACAAAGAGTTTATGGCGTTGTTATTAGCCGCAACGAAAGGAATAAACTACTAGTTACAGATACAACTTCCCTTTAGAAAGAATTGGGTAGATATACCCTTAGCTGATTTTGCAGCAGTTTGAGCGGCTTGACTTCAAACTTTTTCAAAAGGCAGACTAAGGCATTATTGGGACAACCGGTTATGTCCGAGGGAACCAAACTGTGGTTGTTGATCGGTCGAAAGCGGGGATAGGGGAAGCTTCATGCAAGCTAAGGAACTTAGGCGAGACCAAGCCTTTCCCGAGCTCGCGACGGAGACTAGACCATCAAAAACCTATTTCATGAGCAAATCGAACTCGCTCATTGCTCAGGGGCAACATGACTGGGGTCAGAGAAATGACGTCCAGAACAGAAGGCGTATAGGCTCCGTCCCAGGCACGAGAAGCAACACACCGCCACCGCCTATTATACCAACTTCAGCACCACAACACACCCGGCATCAAGAAGAACCACAGACGCACTCCGAAGAAATAAGATTCAACGATTACATGTTCTTCAGAGAAGAAGTGTATTTCTTTTTAATTCCGAAAAGAACGCCGTTGACTTCATATTGCAGGAAAATGATAAGGATCGTCGATTTTTATCTCAGCGAGCGCGATATCGAAACCGTATCATATCTCGCAGCCGGCTATGGTGCCAAGGAGATTGCACGCGAGTTCAATCTTTCTCCCCGAACCGTCGAGCATCGGATTGAGACACTTAAACGCCGCCTTGGCGCTCGCAACGTCACCCATTTGATCGCAATGGTCCTCTTGGCAAAGAATTTGGGAACGGCCGATGTCGACCCTAGAATTACTTAATGTATCAATCTAGCAAACGGCATTACGACACTACACTTCCGATATGGAAATATTTCTTAAATCCAAAGATCATCATAGCCAGAAGCGATCTTCTAATTATTATAGAATAATTACTCTTGAAATTTGTTATATATTTCACAATCAATATATTTATTAAAACGAGGATGCTATGCACCCTAGAATAATTGAACGTCGGAATACTATATTATCAGAAAAGTGCATCGAAATAGACCGAGACATAAAGTCACTTTCCGCGACCATCGCCTGTCGATTTCATCTCGCGAGCAGATTATGCCTGTGCGAAGAAGAAGCTACAGCCCTCGAATATCAGTTCAACGCAAGCATAGAGTACGTCACTCAAATCCCGTGCGCATCCGAAGATGGGCAGAGAGCGCGTCGAGCATTGATTGCAAAACTTCTAGAGCTCGAAACATGCTTAGATAAAATCCTTAATAAAACAAATAAAGGCCATTATACAGAAAATAATCAATTCTCCTAAAATATTAGAATTTTAGTAAAACTTAACAATCATTACAGGCTGCACGTATATCATGCCAATATGCCCCTACTGCCTTAATCCAGTTGATAGAAAGGCCATCGTTTGTCAATCGTGTAAGGCTGAGAAAGGCTACATTTCATTTATTGGACGACCGAGAGGAGCCATTTTCCTCATCATTTGCTTCGCGCTAGCTCCCTGGATCGTCGCAATATCGGTGCCTGTTCTTGTCGGAGGCTTAGGAACATCATTTATGGTAGCCGAACTGTTTGCACTTGCCTTTAGCTGCTTCACGGCCGTCAGGCTGATAGCCGGGCCGGTCTGGTATCGTCAGCGCGCTAGGGAGGCATGACGATCGGCCAATAATTCGTCCCTTACCTCAACTACGCGATAGTCGCCTCAGTGCGATGCTAACTTTTGATCATTGGAGACCGAATATGGAGGGTGCCGCGGGCCGGCAGGGAGTCGCACTAAACCTGCTGGATTGTCGCCGTCTCCACATTTGCTTGCGAACTGCTTCGATCTGCCGGCAGGCAGCGATTCTGAAGACGGCACAACAACCCTGACGAGCGCCGACGTCACACTCAAACGAACATGTTCGTTCAGATAATCGTGAGATGTGGAAAGTGCGTATCGCGAGGAACCGCCGAGAGTGGCATTGTATTGGCGATATGAGTGTTTCGGGTGAATCCATGTCACCGAACATAGCTCTACAGTTCGATGCGTTCATTCGGTCCACCCGTCACCAAGACGGCGAATGAATGCCTCCAAACTGCACTGGTAACCACCCAACTTCCGGTGCAGTCCCGGCACCGGCGCTTGATTGCTGTCTAAGACGGCGAACGGGCGTCGGTGTTGATTTTCACATCGGCGGCTTTCCCCAGCCACGCCCATTCGTGGCATGCGCACGCTTCTTGTTCCGCCATTGAGCCTCCGGAGATAATCGCCCCCAGACGGAACTGGTTTGAAAAGCAATTCAAACGTATATATCAAAATTTAATAAGAAATATGAAATAGGCCCACCGTCATTGTACGCTGACGGCAGGCCATATCGAAAATATAAGTTCATCCCAGCACTTCTTGCTGCGGATAAATGAATAAAATATTCAATATCACCTCACACCATCGATATTTCCTCCTGCACTTCGCATTATTTACACCATCAGCTCGCACTTACAACAAGGTAGAATTACCCGACGCTTCCAGATAAACAGAATAATTGCAGTCAGAATGAATAAATTCACGACTCTCGAATACTCTATGTGCAAGAAGGTGAAATTCGCTGAGCGAAATAGTAAAAATTAGGAATAGACAGAGTTGGCTACAATTACAAAGCGGCTAATTATTGTTTCCAGAGGGGAAGCAGCACCCAGAAGTCAGGACGATGCGCGATCGGCCAGCGGGGCCGACATCATCCCCCTCTACGACTTGCTCACTTCGTCGGCAGACAAGGCCCCACCTGGGATGGCTTCACCTTCCCGACCTGAACGTCCTTCCAGTAGGGAATATTGGGGTCCGGCCCGCCGATATAGGAATCGTAGACCTCTCGATCCATCGAAACCGGCCGGCCCGAACTGGTGAAGCCGTACATCTTCTTGCTGTCGATGTACGCGGAGGCAAACTTGATCGTGCAGAAGTACTTCTGGTCGCCCTTGGTGACATTCCACCCCAGCTGACCCGACTTGCCGTTGGTGATCTTGCTGACCTTGAAGCCGTTCTGAACCAGATTATCCATGGTCTCGGCGTTGGCGATCGACGGCGCGGCCATGAGGCCAACCGTTGCGGCAATCAGCAAACACTTGCGAAGACGAATATTCACTCACTTCTCCCACAAATTGATGAAAACAAAGCTCGTGTCAGCGGATCGCGCCCATGGCTTTGAGCCTTTCCTTGCGGACACGAATGATCTCGTCCCAGGCAATGTCCCAGGCCTTTGTTCGGACCTCCACAGTAAAGTCCCCCAGCTTGAAAGCGGGCATGCCATCCTGTCTGGCGCGCATCTGGAGCAGCAGCTCAGGGGCTTCGCAGGCGCGATAACCGGCAATGATCGGCACATCAAGATCGTCGTTCTTGAACCATTGCGGGTTGTCAAACGCCCGCTTTCGCGCGTGATCGACGATGCAATCCACGTAGGTCTTGGCTTCCGGATACTTGAAGGCGGACGCCATCTGGATTCTCGGCGACGTGACGCACGATGTGAGAGCGAGACAGCCAGCCAACGCAAAGTCGGTGAAACCGAGTTTAGCCACGAAATTTCCCCCGAACTTGATCCCCATGATATCTGCCATCTTCCTAGGCAGATGCCCGTGTCAGCGGATCGCGCCTTGGGCCTTGAGCTGCGCCAGGCGGATCCGAGCAAACTCATCCCAGGCGAGATCCCAGGCCTTGGTTCGAAGCTCCACCAAAAGGTCGTTCACCCTGATATCGGACAAGCCATTCGCCCTCATGTGCGACTTGACCTGCATCTCGGCCGCCTCGCAGTCATCAAAAGCGTCCCCCGTCACGTCATGGACATCCGAGTTTCTCAACTGCTTCCCTTTGTCCAAAGCCCGCTTTCTCGTGTGAGCGACGACGCAATCCACGTAGGCCTTGGCCTCGGGATAATCGAAGGCGGACGGAAGGATGCCGCTCGTCGCATTGTAGGATGTCAGCGAGAGACAGCCGGCCAGCGCAAAACCGGTAAAGCCGAATTTGACCACGAGAATTCCCCCGAACTTGATCCCCACGGCCGCCGTACCCGCCGCTTCCCTTTCGGCAGTTCCCTATGAAGCAAACAAATTCAGGCTTGCATAGTCCGTTGATTCAATCAGATCGGGTATCGTTCCAACTGGTTAAGCAAGGTGGGTGCAAGAGGGCTTCGAGCGCTTGAGGACGCCTGATACATCCCTCGGCATCTTCTCGTTCCGAGGTCCTGGCCCGCGCCAGGATGACAGCTTGATGGTGATGCCACGCGGCCAGATCTTTGTTTCATAAGTATAAATCTGTCATCAACTCTGTTGGACATTGAGATCCTTCAGTCTTGCGTTGAGGATGACGATGATCTTTCTCATGAGGGCGCCGATTGCGACGATTGGCCTCTTTCCGTTTTGGATAAGGCGTTGA
>JARKNW010000080.1 GCA_029976075.1 Pleomorphomonas sp. | reverse complement strand
GAAGCGGAGGCCTTGGACAGGGCCGGGGTTCAGCGCGCCGCCATGGTCTGGTCGCGTGGAGCGAACTCCATCCAGGACGACCCCCTGGTGTCCGAGGTTGGCGATGCCTATGGCCTGTCGGCGGATTTCGGCAGCGAGTTCGCGCGCATTCTGGTGCTCGGCAAGGAGCCGGAAGGATTGGACCTGTCGCTGCCGTCGGGGCAGAGCGTTAGGTCGTGGTTCGGCGGCAAGCCCAAGTATCCGGCCTGCGACGCCTTCGGCCGGGCTCCGGGGCTGGCTGGCGTCATCGCCGGCAAGGTCGGTGCGCCGCCGGAATGGACCGACAAGCATACCCAGCCAGCCGCGCAATACTGAGCCCAAGGCTTCCGGCACGAAAAAGGCCCGCGCGGGGCGGGCCTTCCTTCGTTGTTGCCTGTGATCGGCGCCGGAGTTTTTGCTCCGATCCGCAATGGGGGCTAGTGGTTCGACCGAGACATTTGCATTCGCGTGATACGAGCCTCAGAGCAAATGTCTCGGTCAAAAGAACCACTATCAAGTTATTGGTTTAGTGGAGCTTTTGAATTTGACATTTGAGCTGGCGCTCTATGTCAGGCGGGGCTCAAATGTCAAATTCGCTCCACTACCGGATGTAGGCGCCGGCCATCAACGAAGCTGCGTGCTGGGTGTACTGGCGATAGACACCCTTGCGGCTCGAGAAGTCGGGGGCCGTCCAGCCGACCTTGCGCTTGGCGAAGGCGGCTTCGACCTCATCGGCGCTGGCCGGCTTGCGGTCGAGGCCGACGACGTTGAGCTTGCGGGCCTTGACGTCGATCTCGATCAGGTCGCCGTCCTCGATGAAGGCGATCGGACCGCCGTCGGCGGCTTCCGGCGACACGTGGCCGATGCACGGGCCATGGGTGGCGCCGGAGAAGCGGCCGTCGGTGACGAGAGCCACCGTGCCGTTGAGGCGGCTGTCGAAGACGATGGCGTCGGTGGTCATCAGCATTTCCGGCGCGCCGGAGCCGCGCGGACCCTCGTAGCGGATGATCATGACGTCACCCGGGTCGATGCGGTTGTTGATGATGGCGTCCTGCGCCGCTTCCTCGGAGCCGAATACCTTGGCCGGGCCGGTGTGCTGGTGCATCTTCGGGCTGCAGGCGGAGTATTTGATCACCGCGCCGTCGGGGGCGATGTTGCCCTTGAGGACGGCGATGGCGCCGATCTTGGACTTCTCCGGGTCGCGGATCAGGTCGGACCGCTCCAGCTTGAAGTTGGCGAGATAGCCGAGGTTGTTCTCGAAGAAGCCCGACTTCTGCAGCACCTCGAGGTTTTCGCCCAGCGTGCGGCCGGTCACCGTCATGACGTTGAGGTCGAGGTGGTCGCGGATCATCCACTGCACCATCGGAATGCCGCCGGCGAACCACAGGAGTTCGGTGACGTAGCGGCCCGACGGCTGGACGTTGGTGAGGTAGGGGATCTCGTGGTTGATGCGGTCGAACACGTCCGGCGTCAGCTCCCAGCCGAGCGCATGGGCGATGGCCGGCAGGTGGATCAGCGCGTTGGTGCTGCCGGAGATGGCGGCGTGCACCTTGATGGCATTCTCGAAGGCGGCCTTGGTCAGGATCTTCGAGGAGGTGATGCCCTTCTCGGCCAGTACCAGCGCCTGGTGCCCGGCCATGCGGGCATAGCGGGTGATCTCCGACATGGTCGACGGCGCCAGCGCGTTGCCGGGCAGAGCCATGCCCAGGGCTTCCGACATGCATTGCATGGTGCTGGCGGTGCCCATGAACTGGCAGGCGCCGGCCGTGGGGCAGCCGCAACGCTGCAGGTTCTGGATCTTTTCGGCGCCGATCTCACCCTTCTTGAACTGGGCGGTGGCGCCGCCGAGGTCCGACGTCGTCATGTTGGGGGCCGGGCGCATGGAGCCGCCTGGCACGTGGACCAGCGGCATGTCGAGTCGGGCGGCGGCGATCAGGTGGGCGGGGATCGACTTGTCGCAGCTCGACAGCAGGACGCCGGCGTCATAGGGGACGACCGAGGCGTGCAGCTCGACCATGTTGGCGATCATCTCGCGCGAGGCGAGAATGTAGTTCATGCCGTCGTGGCCCTGGCCCCAGCCGTCGCAGATGTCGGTGACGTGATGGCGCACGGCGCGGCCGCCGGTCTCATGGACGCCGAGCATCGCCTCGTAGCCGAGCTTTTCGAGGTGGAAGCTGCCGGGATGGCTTTCGCCGAAGCAGTCGTCGATCAGGACCTGGGGCTTTTCGGTGTCTTCGACGGAGTAGTTCATGCCGAGCCGAAGGGCATCGAGCTGTGACCACAGGTCGCGGGCGAAGTGACATTTCTGGGACATTTTTGTGCCGTTTCTTCCGGAGCATTTCCGGTGGAATAGATCACCGGAAATGCTCCTTCTCTTTGTTCTGACGCAGTGTGGATTGCGAAATGCCGGGGAAGCGTCAGCGCGGGGCTTTCGACGTCACCTTCGGCAGGGTGAAGAGCAGGGCGGAGGCGATCACCAGCGCGGCGATCAGGAAGGACAGGCCAATGTCCTTGCTGAAGGCGGTGGTCAGGTAGCCGACCAGGAACGGACCGATGAAGCCGCCGAGGTTGCCGAGCGCGTTGATGGTGCCGCGGACGCCGCCCACCACGTTGGACGGGAACAGGAGCGGCGGCAGCGTCCAGAACGGACCGGCGTAGGCTTGCAGGAAGAAGCCGCACAGCACGATCATGGCGTAGGACAGCCAGATGTTGCCTTCGAGCATGATCGACAGGGTCAGGCAGATGGCGAAGCCAACCATCGGAATGACGGTGTAGAGGCGACGGTTCATCGTCTGGTCGCAGCGGTTGGCGATGAAGAACTGGCCGGCGATGCACAGGATGTAGGGCAGGGCGGTCAGGAAGCCGACCGTGGTCATGCCGGAACCGGTGAGCTGCTTGATGATGACCGGCATCCACAGGGCAAAGCCGTAGAAGCCGACCTGGAAGAAGAAGTAGATGGCGACCAGCTTCCACAGGTTGGCATCGCCAACCACGGTGCTCACCGACACGTTCTCGACGACGACGGCCTTGGCCTTGTCCTCGGCGAAGCGGGCGTCGAGCCAGGCGCGTTCGCGCGGGTCGAGCCACTTGGCCTTGGCGGGCGTGTCGGCGACCATCGGCACCCAGATGAGCAGCAGGGCGAGCGACAGCACGCCTTCGACGACGAACATCTCGCGCCAGCCCATCGACTGGATCAGCCAGCCGGACAGTGGCGCGGTGATGATCGAGGCGACCGCGAGGTTCATCTGGAAGAAGGCGATGGCGCGGGCTTTTTCCTCGTTGGGGAACCAGTGACCGATCAGCGCCAGGATCGCCGGATAGACGCCGCCCTCGGCGACACCGAGAACGAAGCGGATCAGCAGCATCTCGTTCTGGGTGCGTACGAGGCCGGTGAGGGCCGCGACGCCGCCCCAGACGATGATGGTGCCGGCGATGAATTTCTTGGCGCTGAGCCGCTCGGCGATCTGGCCACCGGGGATCTGGAGGAAGATGTAGCCGACGAAGAAGATGCCGGCCGCGAGACCCGCGAACGAGGCGGTCATGCCGAGTTCGGCGCTCATGCCGCCCGCCATGGCGATCGCGATGTTGGTGCGATCCATGTAGGCGACGATATAGACGATGATAACGGCCGGGATGATGCGCAGCCAGCGGGCGCGGGGAATGGCCCCGACGTCGGCTGCAACGGCTTGCACGTTGGTCATTTGCTTCTCACTCCCTCATATCCGCGCCAGCCCCGGTGATTCCCTCCCCTAGGGCTGCCGGCCCTCGCCGGCCACTTCGCGCGATATCGGATGGGCACATTGCGTGCCCGGATGGACTGCCCCGCCGTCTCGTCCTCGGCAGTGCATGGAAAGAACCCGCCGATCGGCTCGGCCGCCGACGGGAGAAAGGGTCACGAAAGGACGCCGGCGGCCTTCAGGATGGCGGCGAGCTTCTGGGTCTTCTCGGCGGAGAGCGGCTGGACCGGCGCCATCACCTCGGTGGAGATGTCGAGACCGGTGAGGCGGATCGCCTGCTTGATGACGCCGAAGAACGGGCTCTCGAGATCGTAGACCTGCGAGAGGCGCGCGAGACGGCGCTGCAGGGCGAACATGGTCTCGTAGTCCTTGGCGACGAAGGCCTTGTAGATACCGCAGGTGATGGAAGCCGCGAAGTTCGACGTGGCGGGAATGCCGCCGTTGGCGCCCAGGATCAGCGCATCCATCATGTACTCGTCGAAGCCGGCGAAGATCACGAAGTCGGGCCGGGCCGGGCGCACCACATTGATCAGCTCGCGCAGGTGGCTGGCGTTATCGACGGTGTCCTTGATGCCGATGATGTTGGGCACGTCCTTGGCGAGGCGGCCGACCAGCTCGATGTCGAGGTTCTGCTTGGTCAGGGCCGGAAAGTTGTAGAGCAGGACAGGCGTCTTCACCGCCTCGGCGACCGTGCGGAAGTGGTTGTAGATGTAATCGCGGGCAAGCAGGGCGTAGTAGGGATTGACCACCAGAAGGCCGTCGACGCCGAGCTTGTCGGCGTGATGGCCGAACTCGATGGCTTCCGCCGTGCTCGGGCTGGAGATGCCGATCAGAACTGGCACTCGCCTGGCCGTATGGGCCACCACGAACTCGGCCACCTCGAAGCGAAGCTCCTTCGGCATGTGGCTGAACTCGCCGCCGCTGCCGAGAAACAACATGCCGTTGACGCCGTCGGCGACCAGCTTGTCGATCAGCGCGGCCATCCCCGCCTTGTCGAGGCGCCCTTGCTTGTCGACGATTGTCGGCACCGGCGGAAAGACGCCCCGAAACTTGGTCAGATCCATCGTGGACTCCATATATGTTCCGTATAAAGAACTTTAGTTCTGTATGACGATCATACACTGGGGTCTGCCATCGTCAACGTGCGGGGCTTGCGGATGGTGATTGGACGTATGTCGTCGGCGCGCCTTCCCATGGAGAAGGCACGATCCGCCGCCCGTTCAACGGCAGTTCCGACGGGGAGTGGAGCGCCTGCGCTTACAGCAGGCTTGCACCGACGTTGATGGCCAGGGCGAGAATGGCGGTGTTGAAGAAGAAGGAAAGCACCGAATGGGCCAGTGCCACGCGCCGGATGCGCGGCGACGCGATGGCGATGTCAGCCGTCTGAGCGGCGACGCCGATGGTGAAGGAGAAGTAGGTGAAGTCCCAGTAGTCCGGTTCCTTGATGCGGTCGGGGAAGATCAGTCCGGGGCCGCTGCCCTCACGCAGGTAATAGTCATGGGCATAGTGCTGGGCCATGATGGTGTGGATGAACAGCCAGCTCATCAGGATGGTCACGGCGGCGGCCGCCGCGCGCCAGGCCCGCAGCGGATCGTCCGCATGGGCGCGCAACAGTTCGGCGCCAATGGCCGCCAGGCTGGACAGCGAAGCGGCGATCGACAGCAGGATGATCGTCCACTCCCCTTCGTCGTGGCGCGCGGCGCGCACCCTGAGCTGGCGGACGTTGGAACGGATCATCATCGCCCAAGTCGTCACCAGATAGATACCGACGCCGGTATCCCAGCCGATCAGCAGATGGCTTTGCCCCTTGAAGGCCGAGGACGACGCGAAGCCGGCGATGAGGCCGATCACGATGCCGGTGAGCAGGCGCGGTCTTATCCTCAGGGCATGAAAGCTGCGGACCAGAACGGGACGGCGGGGAGAGGTCGTGATCATGGCGCCTCACGTGACGAGCAAGCTCTCCAGCATTATCCCGCTCGGAACGAGAAGCAATCGCCATCGTTCGGGTCGGGCGGCCGGTACGTTGCCAACTCCGTGAATGGCTTGGTCGCCATGGAGTGCCACCTGGCGAACCAGAGCTCGTCGGGCAAGCTCTAAATGGTGGTCTGCCGCATGAGAAAGTCGCGCATGCCGACGCGCTCCTCGACGGTGACGCCCGTCAGGTCGGCAAGCCAGATGCCATCCGCCGCGAAGCGTACGGCGGCGAGTGCCCGCGTTCCGTCGGTGTCGCAGTGTCGGTGCTGTCGCCCTTCCACCCAACTCGACCACAGGCGCCGGAGCGGTGGGTCGGTCAGCATGGAAATGGCGAGCGCCGCCCAGACGGCGGCGTTGCCTTCCGGCTCGATGGCAAAGACGGAATCGACATAGGCCCGGGTGAAGGCCCCGTGCGGTTCGGGGTCGGCGGCGATCCGTGCGTCCAACTGGCGGTCGAGCGCGTCTAGGAGATCGGCGAAGACGGCGTTGATCAGCGCTTGCTTGCTCGGGAAATGATGCAGGAGGCCGCCCTTGGTCACTCCCGCCGCCTCGGCGACGGCCTGTACGGTGACGGCGGCGAGCCCATGCTCGACCGCCAGTCTCGCCGCATGGTCCAGAAGGGCGCGATGGACGAGCTCCGGTTGCTTCTTGCGTCGATAGCCGGTTTCCGGAGCGTCCGCTTCCATCTCAATGAACCGTGCTGCGTGACATCGTGTTGAGTACGATGGTCCCTAGCACGATGAGGCTCATGCCGAACAGAGCCCAGGTGTCCAGCGCCTGACGGAAGATCAGGAAACCGACAGTGGCTGTCAGAACGATGCCGACGCCGCTCCAGATGGCATAGGCTATGGCGAGCGGTATGACCTTCAAGGCCTGCGACAGGAAGAAGAAGGCGGCGACGAAGCACAGGACCATGCCGACGGTCGGCAGCGCCTTGGAGAACTGCTCGCTCTTCTGCAGCAAGGATGAGCCTGTCACCTCCGAGACGATGGCAAGCGCAAGAAAGCCGTAGGCGGAGAAAGACGGGTTCATGATGGCTCCTGGAAATCGACCACAAAGATACCGGATGGTCGGTTTCTTTTCAAGCCGGAGGATCTCACATGTTCATGAACGGTGGTGCCCGGGTGAGGGCATCACGTCACGTTGACCACCGAACATTCACCAGGCTGGAATTCGAGGGGCTTCGACCCTTGCCCTCACCGGGACATCGTGCAATGTCATTGGCGGATCAACAAATGTCGGCGCTATGAAATTCGTCTGGTCCCTGCCCAACATCCTCACCTATCTCCGCATCGTCGCCGTGCCGGCGGTGGTGGCCGCCTTCTATATCGAGGGCGACGCCGGGCGCTGGCTGGCCTTTGGCCTGTTTGCCGCCGCGTCGATCACCGATTACTTCGACGGCTATCTGGCACGCCTGTGGAAGCAGCAGTCGACGCTGGGGCGGATGCTCGACCCGATCGCCGACAAGCTTCTGGTGTCGGTCTGCCTTCTGGTGCTGACCTATTACGGCACCATCGGCGGCTTCTCGCTGTGGGCGGCGGTGGTCATCCTGATGCGCGAGATCTTCGTATCCGGCCTGCGCGAGTTCCTGGCCGACCTCAAGGTCAGCGTACCGGTCAGCCGACTTGCCAAGTGGAAGACGACGCTGCAGCTCATTGCCATCGGCATCCTTCTGCTCGGGCCGACCGGCGACAAGCTGGTAACCGGCATCACCGAGCTCGGCCTTGCCATGCTGTGGACGGCGGCGATTGTCACGCTCTACACCGGCTACGACTACTTCCGCAGCGGCGTCGTCCACTTGATGGAGGAAAGCCATGAGCCATGAGCCGGTGCTGATCCGCTATTTCGCCTGGGTGCGCGAGCGCATCGGCCTTTCCGAGGAAAGATTGGCGCTGCCGGAAACCGTGGTGACGGCGGGCGATCTGGTCCGCTGGCTGTCGGATCGTGGCGAGGCCTACGCCTATGCCTTCGAGACGCCGGATACCATCCGCGTTGCCGTCGACCAGTTGCATATCGAGCAGGACGAGCCGATCGGCGAAGCCCGCGAGATTGCCCTGTTCCCACCGATGACCGGCGGTTGATCGCCATGGCCGCGACCGAGCCGCGCATCACCGTCCGCGTTGGCCCCGACGATTTTGACGTCGGCGCCGAGATCGACGCCCTGCAGGCCGGCGATCCGGCTGTTGGCGCAGTGACCAGCTTCGTCGGCTATTGCCGCGACGAAGGCGGTCGGCTGGCGGCGCTGGAACTCGAATATTACCCCGGCATGGCCGAGGCTGAGATTGGTCGCGTGGTGCGGGAAGCCGTTGCTCGCTGGCCGCTTCTTGCCGTGACCGTCATCCATCGCGGTGGACGCATCAAGCCAGGCGAGCGCATCGTCCTGGTTGTCGTCTCTTCGAGCCATCGCGAAGCTGCCTTCGCCGCTTGCGACTATGTGATGGACTTCCTCAAGACGCGCGCCCCCTTCTGGAAGAAGGAGCATCCGATCGACCGGAGTGAAGGCGGCTGGGTGGAGGCGAAAGCCCATGACGACGCGCGGGCCGAGCGCTGGAAGGCCGGGACCGACTAGAGCTTCTCCGGTGAAAGCAGGTTCACCGAGACCCTCTATCTCTTTGTTAAGTCGCAATTCCGGGCGGAAAACCGGTTCCCACTTTTCCTGGAACTACTCTAGGCCATCGTCTGGACGAGCTTGGTCGGGTCGCCGAACTTGCCGTCGTGATAGTCGGCATAGGCCTGTCTTATTTCCTCGACGGTGTTCATGACGAACGGGCCATGCGCCACCAGCGGCGCATCGGTCGGCACGGCGTGACCGAACAGCAGCAGGGCGTCGTCGGCGGCGCCGACGACGAAGCTGTCGTCATCGTTGGAGAGTTCGACGAGGTTCCATTTGTCGATTTGAGTGCCGGATATGTCGACCCGGCCGGAGACGACGTAGAGGAAGACGTTTCGTCCCTTTGCAACCTGCAGCGCCGTCTTGGCGCCGGCCTTGAGCTCCACCGTCGACATGAAGACGTCGGTGAGCGACTGGATCGGGCCGGTCTCGCCGCCGAACTCGCCGGAGATCAGGTTCAGCGTTCCGTTGCCGGCGGCGATCGACAGAGCGGGAATGTCGGCCTTCTGCACGCCGGTATAGCGTGGCTCCGTCATCTTCAGCGCCGGCGGCAGGTTCACCCAGAGCTGCAGGATTTCCATGGGGCCACCGTTGCGCTTGAAGGCCCCGGGCGACAGCTCGGCGTGGACGAGGCCGGAGCCCGCGGTCATCCATTGGACGCCGCCCGCCTCGATGATGCTCTCGTGGCCGCCCGTATCGAGGTGCGACAGACTTCCGGAGAGAATGAAGGTCACCGTCTCGAAGCCACGATGCGGATGCGGACCGAAGGGCAGGCCGTGGTTACCGGGCGCGTAGGTCTGCGGGCCATGGTGGTTGAGGAACAGGAAGGGATCCACCTGCTCGAGGCCCGGTCCCGGCAGTGGCCGGCGGGTGACGAGATCGGCAATGTCGTCGCGATGGGCGGGGTGGACGGCGGTGACGCTACGCATGACGGTCCCTTCCGGATGGCTACGCAGTTTCGCCTAATATAGGCCACAATTGAGCCATGGCAACGCTGTGTGGCCCGCAGTCCCGCCCGGCGCGTTATCCATGGCGCTGAAAGTCATCCTACGTGCAATGGAACCGACTTGACAACCAATACAGGAATGTGCCGCATTTGGTAATGCCCTCGGTTGCAGGGCGCGTGAGCTTCCGTGGCGAAATGAACACGAACACCATTCCTCAGAAATATCTCGTTGCGGATGTCATCATCATCGGCCTCTACGGTCCGCTTCGGTCTCTTTCCCTGACCTTCGTTTGCGAGGCTCCAACGAAGTATCTGGCGGCCAACTACATCGGTTATGTGCTGTTATCGCTGAGTGTCGCGATCAGCATCATAGGTGCGCGAACGCCGGAATACCGAATGCGCTGGGTGACTTTCGCGGTGGCGTCCTTGCTGGGATTCCTCCTGGTCGGGGGTGTAAACGCCGTCGGCGCGCTGATCAGTGTGGTGCAGATCATCGTCTGGTAGATGCGGTCGACTAACGTGGTTTGCGTCACGTCGGTCGCGCGGATTCGGCCGGCCGCGTGCTGACCCTCGTTGAGGAACTTCGCCGATCCATGGCCTCTCCGACCACCGTCACTTTGTTTAGCCCCCGAAGGGCGACAAGGGCGGCGCTGAAGCTGCCGTGCCGGATGTCCTCGGGGTCGTGCGGGTGGGTGACCCCAACGACGATGCGGCCGGCGCCGACAGCGTCCGCCAGCTCGGAGACCTTGCGCGCCGCCGCGCCAGCGGTGGCGTCGATGATCCGGCCCTTGGCGGCGATGCCGGCCGCCATCAATCGCTCGACGGCGAGGCCGACGATGGTGTCGGCGGTCACGGCGTCCTCGAGCTCGGCTTCCTCGTCATCGACCACCTCGGCCATGCGAACGTGAACGACCAGCACCGGCCGGCTTTCAGCGCGGGCAAAGGCGGCTGAGCGATCGAGCACGGCGGCGTCGCTGAGGCTGCCGTCGACGGCGACGAGCAGGGGCGAGACGACGGCGGTGGCCAACTCTGCCGTGGTCGGTCGTACCAGATGGCGGTGGCGCAGGTAGAAGGTGAGCGGCGCGGCCAGAGCTGCGGCCGCCGCCACGCCGAAGGCGACCTCGACGCCCAGAAACTCGGCGATCTTCGGCACGGCATAGGGGGCGATGACGCCGGCGAACCAGCGCAGGAAGTTGTAGCCGGCCGAGGCGACCGGGCGGGGAGCATCGGAAATCTCCAGCGCCAGCTCGGTGAACAGCGTGTTGCAGATACCCATTACCGCGCCCGACAACATGACGCAGGCGGCGACGATGCCCTTGGGGGCAAAACCCATGACGATCAGCAGCACGGCCATCAGCGTCAGGCAGACGGTGGTGACCGGGATCAGTCCGAAGCGCGCCTCGACGCGCGGCGCCACGAACACCGAGAAGATGGCGAGCAGGACGCCCCAGCCAAAGAAGATGCCGCCCACCTGCATCGCCGACATGTCGAGCACGAAGGGGGCGAAGGCCAGCACCGTGAAGAAGGCGAAATAGTAGAAGAAAGCACCCATCGCCACGGTGAACAGGCCCGGGTGGTCGAGTGCCCGGACCGGCGCGGTGAGGCTGGTCTTGACCGTCGGGCGAGGCAAGTGCGGCAGGAACAGCGCGATGGCCATCAGGCCGACCGCCATCAGCGTCGCGGTGCCGAAGAATGGCCAGCGCCAGGAGTAGCTGCCGAGCAGGGCACCGAGCAATGGTCCGCCGGACAGGCCGAGGCCCATCGCCGCCTCGTAGAGCAGCACGGCGCGGCCGGTGCCGCCGCGCGTCACCGCCACCAGGACCGAGAGGGCAGTGACGACGAAGAAGGCGTTGCCGAGACCCCAGCCGCCCCGGAACAGCACCAGTTGGGTGACCGAGGTGGAGTTGCCGGCCAGCGCCGCGAAGACGACGATCAAGGCGGCGCCGACCATCATGGTGGTACGGCTGCCGAGACGGCTCGATACGAAGCCGGTGATCAGCATCATCACCGAGGTGACGAAGAAATAGCTGGTGAACAGCAGCGACACCTCGGCCGGCCCGGCGTCGAGCCCCCTGGCGATCGACGTCAGGATGGGGTCGACGAGGCCGATCGACATGAAGCCGACGGTGCAGGCGAAAATGGTCGCCCATACGGCTTTGGGCTGATCGAAGAAGCCTGTGGCCGGCGCGGTCGGCGCAGTAGAGTGGGACATGGAATGCTCCTGCCGTCGCACTTCGAATAGGGATGCGGCAATTTCGTGTATGATACACAAATATTGGTGTACGATGCACCTAAGTAGAGGAAGAATGTCATGGCAGACCTGCCGGAGGACGCGATCTCGCGCCTTGAGCCCGAACTAGCGTTCCTGGTCCGGCGGCTGGAAATGAACTATCGCAAGCGCGGCTATCCGATGGAGCGCGCCCATTACCTGTTGCTCGGCCGGCTTGAGAATGGCGAGAAGAGCACCGGCGAAATCGCCGAGGAACTCGGCCTCGATCACTCGACGGTGGTCCGGCAGGTGGCGGCAGTCGAGGAGCTGGGCTTTGCCGGGCGCCGCCCCAACCCCAAGGACAGGCGCTCGGTGCTGGTCTGTCTGTTGCCGGCAGGCGCGGCGTCGATTGCTGCCATGCGCGCCGCGCGCCAGAAGCGGCTCGGCCGCATCCTCGCCGATTGGAGCGAGGACGAGCGCGAAGGGTTTGCCGGTCTGCTAGCGCGGTTCAACGCAGCCTTGCTCGATGCCGACAGGGCGGAGCATATCGCCGGCTAGTCGGTGTACCGCGACAGATCCATTTCCATGGCGCGTTCAAGATCGGCAACGATCAGGTCGGTCTCTTCTGGGCTTGCCCGATCGAGCGCAACGGGCCGTGTCGGGTCGGCGGCTGCGAGATGAACGAACTCCATGGGGTCGCCGCGCCTGGCGGCAATGGCATGGAGCAGGGCCAGGCTGCGCCGCACATGATAGGTGCTCGACACCAGGGCGACCCGACGAGCGCCGATCCGCCGCAGGATCGGTAGCGAATAGACGGCATTCTCGAGCGTGTCCGTGGCCTGTTCTTCAAGATGCAGGCGCATGGACGGCAAGCCTTGGGCGGTCAGCCAGTTGGCCATGGCTTCGGCTTCGCTGCGTATCGAGCCGAGTTTGCCGCCGGTCAGAACCAGCGATGCCCCTGGGTTGTTGTCGGCCAAAGCGCGTGCCGCTTCCAGCCGAGTGACAAGGCGAGGCTTGGGGCTTCCGTCCTCTTCAAGCTGATGGCCGAGCACAAGGATGGCGTCCAGAGTTCCCAGGCTGGCAACCTGGTGCGTCGAGTCCGGGCAAAACTCGATAAGGGCAAGCGATAAAAATCTGTCCAAATGGCCGGGGTGGATCATGTCAGAACCTTGAAAAGTGCGAAGCATTGGAATGCCCGAGGCAACATTTTCGCCTTTTGCCAGACCAACGGAACAAATGGATGACGGCTGTTATTCAAACGTCGTACGCATAAATTAGTAAGCACTCCTGACAATTGGTCCAACCCATCGGGTGACGACGGTCGAAGGAGGAATAATGTTTAAATTCATTCATATAGCTGGTTTGTCGGTTGTCTTTGCGACTGGCGCCATCGGTGGCGTGCAGGCAGAGACCAAGCCCGTTGGCGCCGAGGCGTTCAACCTTCTGCATCTCGACTTCGATGCCGCGAAGCTGACGCGCGAAAATTTCTACGAGATGCTGGCGCCGATCGCCAAGCAGGAAGGCGAGGTCAATCTCTATTCCTTCGCCGCCAGTTTCCCTGCCTTCTGGAACGAGGCCGTCATTCCCGGCTTTGAGAAGAAATACGGCGTCCATGTCAATTTCTATGACGTCAAGGAGGACGTCGCCAAGCAGCAGCTGATCGCCGTGCATGAGGCCGGTCAGGACTCGCCGGCCGACGCCTATTTCGCTCCGGGCCCGACGCCGGCCGAGACGCGCAATACGCCGATCATCGCCAATCTGCCGCTGGCCGATATCCTGCCGGAAGCCGTCAAATACGACAGCTACCTGCTGCACAACTCGTTCGGCTTCGCTCATGGCGGCACGTTCATGCCGCTGCATCGCGACCAGACCGGCCTTGGCTACAACAGCGCCCTTGTCAAGGCGGACGAAGTCCCCACCGACTTCCCCTCGCTGCTCGCCTATGCCAAGGCCAATCCGAAGAAGGTTGCCATCACCTCGCCGCTCAAGGGTGGTTCGGGTGAGAATTTCCTCTACAGCCTGGCGCAGACCATGCTCACCGGTGAGTGCCACGACAAGCTTTCGAGCGATTTCGGCTGGAACGACGATGCCGCTCACGAATGGGTGGCCAGCAGCGGCTGCTTCAAGCCGGTGTGGGATTATCTCATCGAGTTGACGCCGCTGGTCGAAGTCACCAATGGCAACGCCGACACGCAGAACCTGATCGGCAACAACGCGGCCACCATCGGCACGGTCTGGGAAGACTATGCCTACACCTTCGTGCAGGACAAGCAGCTCCCGGAAAGCTACCGCATCACGCTGCTCGCCAATGGGCAGAACGGCGGTGGCGACGGCATGTTCGTACCGCGCAACGCCAAGCACGTAGCCGCCGCCCTGCTGCTGATCGACTACGCCATGGGCTACGAGCCGCAGCTGTGGAAGATGAAGCACATGGCGTCCCGCACGGCTCGCACCGACATCGCCATCACCGACGCGATCGACGCCCACAATGCCCAGTTCCTGGTGCCGGAGACGACCTATCGGAAATATGCGATCGGCTATCCGACCGTTCCGGTGATGACGGCGATCCGCGACGGTTACGTCGAGCAGGTCCTGTCGAAGTTCTGAGTGTAGCGGACACTGGTGTGGTGGGCATGATGGCACATCTCGAAGTACAAGGGCTAAGCAAGTCGTTCGACAAGACAGTGGCGCTTCACCCCACCGATCTTTCCGTCGAGCAGGGTGAGTTCATCACCCTGCTCGGTCCCTCCGGCTGCGGGAAGTCGACCTTCCTGCGCATGCTGATGGGCATCACCCTGCCTACCAGCGGCGAAATCCGCCTTTCCGGCCGGCGCGTCGACCGCGACCCGCCGGAACGGCGCAACATCTCGATGGTGTTCCAGTCCTACGCGCTGTTTCCGCATCTCACGGTGCTCGGCAATCTCAAGTTCGGTCTGCGCATGAAGCGTGTCGCCCGGAACGAGCAACAGCAGCGCATCGATCACGCCGTGCGCATCTGCAATCTCGGTGCCTACCTCGACCGCAGCCCGAAGGAGCTGTCCGGCGGCCAGCAACAACGCGTGGCACTGGCCCGCGCCATCGTCATGCAGCCGGAACTGCTTCTGTTCGACGAGCCGCTTTCCAATCTCGATGCGAAGTTGCGCGAGACATTGCGCGAGGAGCTGCTGGACCTGCATCAGCGGGTCGGGACCACCAGTCTCTACGTCACGCACGATCAGGACGAGGCGATGGCCATGTCGGACCGCATCGTCGTCGTCAATGACGGACGGGTCGTGGAGATCGGCACGCCGACCGAGCTGTATCGGGCACCGAAGACGCTGTTCACGGCGCGGTTCCTCGGCAACACATCGATCATCAGAGGGCTGTCGTCGGGTTGCGAGGTGCGTCTGCCATGGGGGCAGGTCGTCAAAAGCGATCGTTCGGCGGAGGGTGAGGTCGATCTGTCGATCCGACCGGAGGATTTCTCGGTTCGACCGTCCGAGCAAGGACCGGCGCTGGTGACCGGTGCGCAGTTTCTCGGGGCTTCCATCCGCTATCGCCTGTCAGCCGGCGAACATCAGGTGATGGCCAGCGTTCCCGGACGCGACAGCGTGCTGCCTGCCGGCACGCGCGTCGAACTGGTGCCGCTGGCTCCGCTACATGTGCTTGAAAATGGCGGAGCCTGATCGTGGGCAAGGACAGACTGACCCTGTTGATCCTGTTGCTGCCGGGTGTCGGCTTTCTGTTGCTGATGTTTGGATTGCCTTTGGTCACGGCGTTTCTGGGCTCGTTCGGTATCGGCATATCCGGACCGAGAGGCGGGCTATCGCTGGCGGCCTACTACAAGATCTTCCACGATTCCCGCTATGTCGCCGGTCTCGGAACGTCGCTCTACTATGGCCTCGCTCCGATCGTCGTCGATCTGCTGGTATCCATTCCCCTTTCGCTGGCACTGAGCCGCAGCTTCATCGGCCGCAAACTGTTCAACGGGCTCTACAAGATTCCGCTGGCAATTCCGAGCATCGTCATCGCCTTCGCAACGCTGACACTGTTCGAGCAGGGCGGCTTTCTGAGCCGACTTCTGGCCCATGCGGGGTTCGAACTGCCGCGTCTGGTCCGCGACCCCTGGGGTGTCGGCGTCATTGCCGCCGTGGCCTGGAAGGACATTCCCTTCATGACGCTGATCATCACGGGCAGTTTCGCGGCGGTTCCCACCGAGCTGATCCATGCGGCGCGGGCGCTTGGTGCGTCGCGGCTCAAGGCCTTCGTGCTGGTCATGCTGCCGCTCGCCATGCCCGGCATCACCGCGGCCATCCTGCTCGCCTTCATCCGTTCGATCGGCTCCTTCGTCCTGCCTGATGTGCTCGCCGCCTCCTTTCCGCTGCCGCTGTCGGTGCTCATGTATCAGGCGTTCCGGGAATCGAACTGGCCCCTCGTCTACGCAATCGGATCGGTGCTGATGGCAGCCTCGCTCATGGTGCTGATCGCCTATTATCTGTTGACCGATCGGCTTGGCGCTGGTCGGCGCGCCGTCCGGAGCTGATCGCGATGACCTCCATCTCCCTGCCAGCAAGGCTGGATATCGGACGCAGGATCGCCTTCACGTCGGATGACGCCCCCTGGCTGGCCGGCGGGCTCTATGCGGCGCTCCTCGTGGTGATCGGTCTGCCGCTCGCCATGATCGTGCTCTGGTCATTCGCCGATGGCTGGTTCCCGCCGGCGCTGCTGCCGCAAGCCTACACGCTCGATCACTGGCGCCAGATCACCGCCGACCGGGGACTCGCCGAGGCGGCGTTACGCTCTCTCGCCATCTCGGCGATGGTGACGACACTGAGTTCGATCATCGCCCTGCCGACCGCCTGGGCACTGGCGCGCTTTCCTTTTCGCATGAAACGGGCGGTCGAGTTGTTCATCCTGGCGCCGCTGATCGTGCCGGGTCTGGTCGTTGCGGTGGGAATCGGTCAGCTTTTCCTGCGTCTCGGCCTGTCCTACACAGTGACGGGCGTCGTTCTGGTCCAGCTTGTCGGTACGTTGCCGCTGATGATCCGGCTGCTCAGCGCGTCGCTGGAAACCATTCCCGAAGATCTGATCCTTGCCGCCCGGTCGCTTGGGGCGTCGCCATTGCGCGCTACCGTGGCGCTCATCCTGCCGCTCTCGGTGCCCACGCTCTTGGCCGGAGGTCTTCTGACTTTCGTCGACAGCTTTCAGGAATTCGACATGACTTTCATCGTCGGAGCGCCACTTGTCGAAACGCTGCCGGTCCGGCTGTTCTTCTATCTGGATGGGTCGGGGATCCGTTTCACCAGCGCCGCCGTTGTCAGCCTGATCCTGGCCTTCCCTGTGCTCGTGGTGTTCGTCCTCGCCGGCCGCATCATGCGCGACGATGTCATGGCGTCGGGGATGGGCAAACTCTAGTCTCTTGTTGCCCTCCGACAGGGCGGAGCATATCGCCGGCTGAGAAAGCTCTCGGCATGCGGCGCGAAGACCGCTATGAGGCAGAACGCCTAGCGTCCCTCAAGGATGGTCCGATCGACGCTTGCCGGAGAGTGAGGGCGATATGCAAGACGTGGTGCAGTCCGGCTCGAAGAAAGTCGCCTTGAGAATTCTGCCGCTGCTTTGTCTCGGCTACGTGGTTGCCTATCTCGACCGGATCAACGTCAGCTTCGCAGCCCTGCAACTGAATCTGGATCTCGGTCTGTCCCCGGCCGCCTACGGCCTTGGCGCCGGATTGTTCTTTGCCGGCTACGTCCTGTTCGAAGTGCCGAGCAATCTCATCTTGCGACGTGTCGGAGCGAAGCTCTGGATCGCGCGGATCATGATCAGTTGGGGCGTGATTTCCGCCCTGACGGCGTTCGTTCACAACGAGGCTACCTTCTATCTGTGCCGCTTTCTGCTGGGCGTCGCGGAGGCGGGCTTCCTGCCTGGCGTCATTCTTTACGTGAACCAGTGGCTCCTGCCGCAGGATCGCGCCCGCGCGCTGTCGGTGCTGGCGTCCTCGACCGCGGTGGCTGGGCTGGTCGGCAGCCCGTTGTCGATGTCGCTGTTGGGGCTGGACAGCCTCTGGGGATTGCGCGGCTGGCAATGGCTGTTCGTCCTGGAAGGCATCCCGGCGGTCGTCCTCGGTGTGCTGGTTTTCCTTGCGTTGCCGAATACGCCCATAGCGGCGAAATGGCTGACGGACCGGGAAAAATCAGCCTTGCAATCGGCGCTGGACAGGGAGGCGGGATACCTCGAGCTTCACCAGTTCCATTCCATCGACCGCAAGCTGTTCTGGAAGGTCGGTCTTCTGGGATTCGTCTATTTCTGCATGGTATTGGGGATGTACGGCGTGGCCTTCTGGATGCCGCAGATCCTGCAGAAGACGCTCGGCGGCTCGGACCTGTCGCTGCTCGGATGGTACAACGCCATACCGTTCCTCGCCGCCGTCGTGGGCATGCTGGCGATCGGCTGGAGTTCCGACCGTCTCGGAGAGCGAAAGCTGCACGTGGTCGGCGCACTCGTTTTGGCGGCGGTCGGTTGCGTTCTCGCCGGCACGGCAAGCGGGCTTTCTGGAAGCCTTGTCGCCTTGTCGCTGGCGCTGATCGGGCTTTGGTCGGTGATCGGCCCCTTCTGGGCTTTCACGACCGCTCGCATGGGCGGCTTGGCGGCGGCGGTCGGTGTGGCGCTGATCAACTCGATCGGAAACCTGGGTGGTTTCTTCGGGCCGTACATCATGGGATGGCTGAAGGGTGCGACCGCCGACTATGGCGTCGGCCTTGACGTTCTGGCGCTAGTTCTTGTCTGCGGAGCGGTTTCCATGGTTGTCGTTCGTGCCGAGACATCGGGCGAGACGATCGCAGACTGAGGCGGCTGTTTTCACCGACTTGACCAGCGGCCGAGTGCCGCGGCTATGCGTTGCTCGAAACGTGTCACACGTTCCTTGGCGGGCCTCTCGGCGGAATGGAGCGACAGCATGTTGAAGCGGACGCCGCGGGCGCAGGCGCCAAGGATGGCGATCCTCAGAATGCGCCGCACTGGCTGCCACAGCACCAGCGTGTCGATCCACCAGGGCGAGCCGAGCGTCGTGATCGCCAGCACGTGGCGCAACTTGAGGCGCGGCTTGATCGGACCGAAGTCGGCGGAATGGTCGAAGGCGATGCCGGGCGACCAGACCCGGTCGAACCAGCCTTTCAGGATGGCCGGAAAGCCATACCACCAAGTGGGAAATACCAGCACCAGCGCCTCGGCCTCGGCGAGTCGCGCCGCTTCGCCTGCCACAGCCGAGGCATCGAAGGCGGTGGCGTAGTAACTCAGGCGCTCGGCCTCGGTGAGCGCGGGATTGAAGCCGTTGCCGTAAAGGTCCTCGATCGTCACCTCATGACCGGCTGCCTCCAGCTTTTTTACTGCGACACGGGCCAGCGACCGGCAAAGGCTGTCCGGCAGCGGGTGGGCGACGACGACGAGGCATTTCATGGCATGGACCCAGGCGAGAAGGACAGACCAGCTTGGCATGCCCATCGCTACAAGCCTACCCGTTTCCCGCCTGATCACTCATCGGATGAGGGGTATCCCAGGCGTGTCAGATAGCCCTTCAACAGATCGTCAAGCGCAGTTCGCTCGGGCTCGGCGAGCATTGATACCAGCTTGTGCTGGTTCTCCACGTGGGCCGTGACGGCCTCGTCGATCAGTGTAAAGCCCTTTTCGGTCAGCGACACGATCATGCCGCGCCGGTCGTCCGGGTTTTGCCGGCGCTCTACGAGTCCCGCCTTGACCAACTGATCGATGCGGTTGGTCATGGTGCCGGAGCTGATCATCATCTGCTCCATCAGTTCGCCCGGCGACAGGCGGTAAGGCGAGCCGGAGCGACGCAGCGTCGCCAGCACGTCGAAGCCAGAGCTGTTGAGGCCGAAGCGGGCGAACACTTCTTCCTGTCGGTGAAGGATCAACTCCCGCAATCGTCCGAGCCGCCCCAGAAGAGCCATCGGCGCGACGTCGAGGTCGGGGCGCTCGCGGTTCCATTGGGCGATGATCTTGTCGACGCCATCCATGGGAAAAGTCTCATCACAAAATTATCTTGACGTCAAGATTTCTCCATTTATCTTGACGTCGAGATAAAAGGAGTGACCCATGCACCGGCTGTCCGACGTTGCCCTTACGGCTCTTGCTCCCCTGATCTGGGGCGGCACCTATATCGTGACCGTGACCTTCCTGCCGGGACTCGATCCGCTGCTGGTGTCCTTCCTCAGGGCCATGCCGGCGGGGCTCTTGTTGCTTCTCTTCACGCGGCAACTGCCCGAGGGGATCTGGTGGTTGCGCATCTTCCTGCTCGGCGCGCTCAACTTCTCCTTCTTCTGGTGGATGCTGTTCATCGCCGCCTATCGGCTGCCCGGTGGAGTAGCTGCCACAGTGGGAGCGATCCAACCGCTGATCATCGTGTTCCTGGCGCGATTTCTGGTGGGGACGCCGATCCGTTCGGTATCGATCGCGGCGGCGCTCGGTGGTGCGTTTGGCGTCGCTCTGTTGATCCTGAAGCCGAGCGCCGCGCTCGATCCGACGGGTGTGGCGGCGGGCCTGTTGGGCGCTCTTTCGATGGCCTTCGGCACGGTACTGACGCGCCGCTGGCAGCCGCCGGTGCCACTGCTCACCTTCACCGCCTGGCAGTTGACGGCGGGTGGCATCCTGTTGTTGCCGGCCCTGTTCATGAACCTTCAGGCACTGTCGGGCTTCACCGCTCATAACCTGATCGGCATCGCCTATCTCAGCCTGATCGGCGCCGGCCTCACCTACATCGTGTGGTTCCGCGGCATCTCCCGCCTCAATCCAAATCTCGTCGCCCAGCTCGGTTTCCTGAGCCCGGTAGCGGCGGTGGCGCTCGGCTTGCTGTTCAAGGGCGAGACCCTGTCGGTCCTGCAATGGCTGGGCATTGTCCTGATCTTCGGCAGCATTGTGTTGGGACAGCGCGGATTGCGGCGGGCAAGTTAGGAGCGCGCTGCATCAAGCCGCAGGCACGATCGTTTCCTGATGAGATCGACTGTCGTCATCCCGGGCCCATCGATCTTCCTCGGCATGGTGCGAGGCAGACGTTACTTTCCCCATCTTCCCCGCTTCTTGCCGGCCACCGTCCCCGCCGCCGTGCTGGGCGGCGGGCGCTTGGGCGGTTCGCTGCCCATCGGCACTTCGGTGCGGCCGACGGTCATTTCGTCGAGATTGTTCTTGCGGACACGGGAGGGTGGCGTGTTGGCGGACTTGCCGTATTTCTTGCCGCCTCCGAAGCCGCCGCCGGCCGCATCGACGTCGCTCTGGCGGGCCATCGGGTCCTCGGCGATGGTCAGTTCCGCCGCCTGAAGGCGCTTCAGCTCGTCGCGGAGGCGGGCTGCTTCCTCGAACTCCAGATCGGCGGCGGCCTTGCGCATCCGCCCTTCCAGGTCGGCCATGTAGGCCTTGAGGTTGTGGCCGATCATCTCGCCTTCCTCGGCGAGGCCGGTGTCGACGCGGACGTGGTCCTGCTCGTAGACCGAGTTCAGCACGTCGCCGATCGAGCGCTTGACGCTCTCCGGCGTGATGTTGTTGGCGACGTTGTAGGCCACCTGCTTTTCGCGGCGTCGGTTGGTCTCGGCGATGGCCCGCTCCATCGAGCCGGTCATGTTGTCGGCGTAGAGGATGACCTTGCCGTCGACGTTACGGGCGGCACGGCCGATGGTCTGGACCAGCGAGGTTTCCGAGCGCAGGAAGCCTTCCTTGTCGGCATCGAGAATGGCGACCAGCGCGCATTCGGGAATGTCGAGGCCCTCGCGCAGCAGGTTGATGCCGACCAGCACGTCGAAGGCACCGAGGCGCAGGTCGCGCAGGATTTCGATGCGCTCCAGCGTGTCGATGTCGGAGTGCATGTAGCGGACCTTCACGCCCTGCTCGTGCAGGTATTCGGTGAGGTCCTCGGCCATGCGCTTGGTCAGCACGGTGACCAGCGTGCGGTAGCCGGCATTCGTCACCTGCCGAACTTCACCAAGGAGATCGTCGACCTGTGTGCGGGCCGGACGGATCTCTACCGGCGGGTCAATCAGGCCGGTGGGGCGGATCACCTGCTCGGCAAACACGCCGCCGGACTGGTCGAGCTCCCAACCGCCTGGCGTCGCCGACACGCAGACGGTCTGCGGCCGCATGGCATCCCATTCCTCGAAGCGAAGCGGGCGGTTGTCCATGCAGGAGGGCAGGCGGAAGCCATATTCCGCCAGCGTCGCCTTGCGGCGGAAGTCGCCCCGATACATGGCGCCGATCTGCGGTACGGTGACGTGGCTCTCGTCGATGAACACCAGCGCGTTGTCGGGCAGGTATTCGAACAGGGTCGGCGGCGGCTCGCCGGGTGCGCGGCCCGTCAGGTAGCGCGAATAGTTCTCGATGCCGGCGCAGGAACCGGTGGCTTCCATCATCTCCATGTCGAAGGTGCAGCGCTGTTCGAGGCGTTGCGCTTCGAGAAGGCGGCCGTGGGCGTTGAGCTCAACGAGGCGATCGCGCAGCTCGGCCTTGATCGACTTGATGGCCTGGGCCAGCGTCGGCTTGGGCGTCACATAGTGCGAGTTGGCGTAGATCTTGACGAACTTCATGTCCGCCGACTTGTGGCCGGTCAGCGGATCGAACTCTGTGATCGCCTCCACCTCGTCGCCGAACAGCGAGATGCGCCAGGCGCGATCCTCCAAGTGGGCAGGGAAGACCTCGATGGTGTCGCCGCGCACCCGGAAGGTGCCGCGTGCGAAGCCGACATCGGCGCGCTTGTACTGCAGAGCCACGAGATCGGCGAGCAATTGCCGCTGGTCGATGTGGTCGCCCACCTCCAGGCCGAAAGTCATGGCGGTATAGGTTTCGACCGAGCCGATACCATAGATGCAGGAGACCGAGGCGACGATGATGACGTCGTCGCGTTCGAGCAGGGCGCGCGTCGCCGAGTGGCGCATGCGGTCGATCTGCTCGTTGATGGTCGATTCCTTCTCGATATAGGTGTCGGTGCGGGGAACGTAGGCTTCCGGCTGGTAGTAGTCGTAGTAGGAAACGAAATACTCGACGGCGTTGTCGGGGAAGAAGCTCTTGAACTCCGAATAGAGCTGGGCGGCCAGCGTCTTGTTCGGCGCTAGGATCAGGGCGGGGCGATTGGTGGCGGCGATGATGTTGGCCACCGTGAAGGTCTTGCCCGAGCCGGTGACGCCCAGCAGCACTTGCGTCTTGTCCTGCTGCTCGATGCCGGCCAGGAGGTCGGCGATGGCGGTGGGCTGGTCGCCTTTCGGCTCGTAGGCCGACGACAGGTTGAAGGAGATGCCGCCTTCCGATTTCGGCGGTCGCTCAGGCCGGTGCGGCACCCATGGCTGGCCGTCGCGGAAGATGTCGCGGCCCTTCTGGATCATCTCCTCCAGCGCCTTGACGGTGGCGGTGACACCGCCGAGCGGCAGCGCCTCGGCCTCCTCCATCGACACCGACATGCCGGAGACGGGATTGAGGCCGCCGGCGGCGCGCACCTTCGGGTCGGTGGAGCCGCCAAGAGAGCCGCCGCGCGACGACTTGCGCGAGGTCAGCTCAGCCTTCGGCTTGCGCTTGCCCGGCTTGGCGATCGTTTCCTCGACGACCCGCGACTCGGAGGGCTGAGGCTTGGCAGGCTGGGGCTTAGCGGCGTCGTCGGAGACGTCCTTCAGCCAGTCCGAGAAGGAACCCTTCAACGGCGTTCCCTCGAACGGCGCCTGCGGCATCTCGGAAAAACCGGGTGCCGGATCGGTATCGGGAGCGGAAGCGGGCTTGCGGGGTGCCATGGGCGGACTCGTCGGTATCCTGAGCGAACGGACACTTATCACATCCACTGCGGTCAGAGCATGGCAGCAGGGCGACAGGTGCCGGCGGCGATTTCCAAGCGGTATGAAGTGTGGT
>JARKNW010000079.1 GCA_029976075.1 Pleomorphomonas sp. | reverse complement strand
CGTGATCCTCGAGATGCGCAACATCACCAAGACGTTTCCAGGCGTCATGGCGTTGCGCGACGTCAGCTTTTCGGTAGAGGAAGGCGAAATCCACGCGCTCTGCGGCGAGAACGGCGCCGGCAAGTCGACGCTGATGAAGGTGCTGAGCGGCGTCTATCCCCACGGTACCTACGACGGCGAGATCTACTACAACGGCGAACTGAAAAAGTTCGGCTCGATCAAGGATACCGAGGAAGAAGGTATCATCATCATTCACCAGGAACTCGCGCTGATCCCCATGCTGTCGATCGCCGAGAACATCTTCCTGGGCAACGAGGTCGCCAAGGGCGGCGTCATCAACTGGGCCGAGGCGACACGCCGCACCTCCGAACTGCTGGTCAAGGTCGGCCTCAAGGAAAACCCCTCGACGCTGATCACCCACATCGGCGTCGGCAAGCAGCAGCTCGTCGAGATCGCCAAGGCGCTGTCCAAGAAGGTCAAGCTGCTCATCCTCGACGAGCCCACCGCCTCGCTCAACGAGAGCGACTCCAACGCCCTTCTCGACCTCCTGCTCGAGTTCAAGAAGCAGGGCCTGACCTCGATCATCATCTCGCACAAGCTCAACGAGATTTCCCGCGTCGCCGACAAGATCACCGTGCTGCGCGACGGCGCCACCGTCGAGACGCTCGACTGCCATGCCGAGAAGATCTCCGAAGCGCGCATCATCCGCGGCATGGTCGGCCGCGAGCTCTCCGACCGCTTCCCCAAGCGCGTGCCGAAGATCGGCGAGACCATCTTCGAGGTGCGCAACTGGACGGCCTATCACCCGATCCATTCCGACCGGAAGATCTCCAACGGCATCAACCTCAACGTCAAGCGCGGCGAGGTGGTGGGCATCGCCGGCCTGATGGGTGCCGGCCGCACCGAGTTCGCCATGAGCGTGTTCGGCCGCTCCTATGGCCAGAGGATCTCCGGCGACGTGCTGATCAACGGCAAGCCGGCCGACGTCTCCACCGTCGAGCGGGCGATCAAGTCGGGCCTCGCCTACGTCACCGAGGACCGCAAGCAGCTCGGCCTCGTGCTGATCAACAACGTGATGCACAACACCACGCTGGCCAACCACAAGGGCATCTCCAAGAACTTCGTCATCGACGAGCATGTCGAGCGCAAGGCGGCCAACGAGTATCGCCAGAAGCTGCGCATCCGCACGCCCAGCATCTACCAGGATGTCGTCAACCTCTCCGGCGGCAACCAACAGAAGGTGGTGCTGGCCAAGTGGCTGTTCACCAACCCGGACGTCTTGATCCTCGACGAGCCGACACGCGGCATCGACGTCGGTGCCAAGTATGAAATCTACACCATCGTCAACGACCTCGTCGCCGCCGGAAAGGCGGTCATCTTCATCTCCTCGGAAATGCCGGAACTGCTCGGAACCTGCGACCGCATCTACGTCATGAACGAAGGTGCGATCGTCGCCGAAATGCCCGTCGCCGAGGCAAGCCAGGAAAACATCATGGGCGCCATCATGCGCTCG
>JARKNW010000062.1 GCA_029976075.1 Pleomorphomonas sp. | reverse complement strand
GTGCAGGACATCGATGGCCGGGAAGGGAATACTGTCGGGTCGATAGGTCCAGAGACGGGCGGCGGTCGTCTCGTCGTAGAAGGCGTAATGCGGCTCGTTGTTGACGAAGCGGACGAAGGCGAGGGTCGTCTCGTCGTCGGAATGGCGGACATAGCGCAGCGACACGCCGGAGGCGGTCAGATGGTCGGCGATCATCTTACCGAACATGTCGTTGGAGATGCCGCCGACAAAGCCGGTGAGCGCGCCGAGCCTCGACATGGCGACGGCGATGTTGAGGCAGGAGCCCCCGACCGCCGGCGCGTAGGCGTCCCGGCCATCGGCCGACTTCACAGGCACGAAATCGATCAACGCATCGCCACAGGCCAGTAACATGGACAGCTCCTCCGGGCCGGCACATTGCCGTTTGCGCGGCAATGAGTTGGGTATTGGTATTTTTAACAATTCTCCCTAGCCAAAAGATTATCATTCAGGAAAGCGCTTGCGCAAGCGCTTGCTTATGCTATTTTGCGCCCATGGCCGATCCTGAGAGATAACGGTTGGGGGGATTCAACCGCCGCATCCTGTCGGGAGGCTGCTTCGCATTTGATCCGAGATCGCGGAGAAACAGGGAGAAGCCCCGTGATGACCATGCATTCCTTGACGAGCGGTTAGGGCATTGCCCGCCGAGCTGACGTCTTGGACCGACGAGCGGCGTCTTCTTTGCTCCTGAAGGGGCAATCGCCGTCGCTACCGTCCAGCGTCAATCGCCTCGCCATTTCAAACTCATAGAGCCCGAGCCAGACGGTGCCTGAACGGCCGCCGGTCGGCAGGGCTTTGTTCGGCAAAGGCCGGCATGGGCGTGGGAGTCATCCCGGCCATGCATCCTCATGCCCAACTCGACCGGCCGGCGGCTTACCCGTCGACAGCAGGAGCCGACGCGCATGCCCGATTTACCTGTTTTAGCCCTTCACGGAATTTCGAAGTCCTTTCCCGGCGTGAAGGCGTTGAAGAGCGTCAGCTTTTCGCTCGAGGCTGGCGAGATCAGAGCGCTTGTCGGGGAAAACGGTGCGGGCAAGTCGACGCTGATGAAGGTTCTGTCCGGAGCCTACGGCGCCGATGCCGGCACGATATCGATCTTCGGCAAGGCCGTAGAAAATCCGAGCCCCGCCACAATGATCGGCAAGGGCGTCGCCGTCATCTATCAGGAGATGGCCCAGGCGCCACATCTTTCGGTGGCCGAGAATGTGCTGCTGGGTCGTCTGCCTCGCCGGACCGGAGGACTGGTCGACTGGGCAGAAGCGCGCCGACAGACCGCTGCCGTGCTGGAGCGGTTGGGCTTTGACATCGACCCTGCTGCCCGCATCGACACGCTGTCGGTGGCCAAGCGCCAGATGGTGGAGATCGCCCGTGCGCTGACGCGGAATGCCCGCATCATCGTGCTCGACGAACCGTCGGCAGTGCTCGCTGCCTCGGAAATTGCCCAGCTGTTCGCGATCATCCGCAAGTTGTCGGCCGAGGATGGCGTCGCCTTCGTCTACATCTCCCACCGCCTCGTCGAGGTGTTCGACATCGCTGAAACCGTGACGGTGATGCGCGACGGCGAGGTGGTCCACCAGTGTCGGACCAATGAAATCGACAGCGAGACGCTGATCCGCCACATGGTCGGCCGCGAGGTTGGCGACATCTTCCCCAAGCGCGTGCCGAAGATCGGCAATGAGGCGCTCCGCATATCCGGCCTGTCGGCGGGCGGTCTGGTCGAAGACGCCAGTCTCTACGTCCGCCGGGGTGAGATCGTCGGCCTGTTCGGTCTCGCCGGCGCCGGTCGAACCGAGACGTTGAAGGGCCTTTTCGGCGCCGACCGCGCGGCGCACGGCGTGCTGACCCTCGATGGCAAGACGGTTCGTCTGGCTTCTCCGCGCGATGGCCTTGCCAATGGCCTCGGTCTTGTGCCGGAAGACCGCAAGGTGGCCGGACTGTTTCTCAAGCAATCGGTCGGCTTCAACATCACCATCTCCTCGCTGAAGCATCTGATGGCCGGGCCGCTTCTGTCGCGCGTCAAGGAAACGGCTCTCGTCGACACCATCATCCGCCGCCTTCGCGTCAAGACGCCCAACGCCCGCGCCGCCGTGCAGAACTTATCGGGCGGCAACCAGCAGAAATGCGTGATCGGCCGCCTCGTCGGCGCCGAGTGCACCATCCTGCTTGCCGATGAGCCGACGCGCGGCGTCGACGTCGGCGCCAAGCGCGAGATCTACGATCTGCTGTTCGAGCTGAGTGACAGCCGACAGCTGGCCATTGTCATCGCCAGCTCCGAACTGCCGGAAATCCTCAACCTTTGCGACCGCGTCTACGTGATGCGCGAAGGCCGGATCACCGCCGAACTTGATGCGCGCCAGACCTCCGAAGAGGAAGTCATGCGCTACGCCACCCACAACTGATCCGAGCCGAGAGGCCTCAAATGTCAGCCACTACATCTTCCCGTCCGACGTTTCGCAATCTGCCACGCGGCTTCGGCCTGGTGATCGCGCTTGCCGCCCTCATCGTCGCGGCCAGCCTGATTTCGCCGCACTTCCTCAATCCGATCAACGTGTTGAACGTGCTGCGCCAGGTCGCCCTGTACGGCATCCTCGGCGTCGGCATGACCTTCATCCTGCTGACGGCCGGCATTGACCTGTCGATCAGCTCCATCGTCGGCTTCGTCGGCGTGGTGTCAGCCACGCTGATGGGCATGGGCTATCCCATCCTTCTCTGCTGTCTGATCGGGGTAGG
Organism: Pleomorphomonas sp.; assembly: GCA_029976075.1. Lineage (GTDB taxonomy): Bacteria > Pseudomonadota > Alphaproteobacteria > Rhizobiales > Pleomorphomonadaceae > Pleomorphomonas. The sequence goes on along the minus strand of JARKNW010000062.1, from coordinate 7,452 downwards.
GGGCGGCTTGCTCATCGGCGTCATCAACGGCCTCGGCATCGTCATCGGCCAGGTGCCACCCTTCATCATGACGCTCGGCTCCATGGTGATGACGCGCGGTATTGCGCTGATGATCGCCGACGGTTCCACCGTCAACCTCGGACCGCGTGGCGATGAGTTCTTCTTTCTGGGTGGCGGCTTCATTCTGGGCATACCAACGCCGATCTGGGTATTCGCGCTGGTCTGCGTTGTCGCCTTCGTCGTGCTGCGCCTCTCGCCTTTCGGCCGCGCCATCTACGCCGTCGGCTCGTCGCCCGAGGCCGCGCGCCTTGCCGGCATCAACGTCGGTCTCGTCACCTTCTCGGTCTACCTGATTTCGGCCGGCCTTGCCTCGCTGTCGGCCCTCATCTTCCTGTCGCGCCTTTCGGTCGGCGACCCCAACTCCGGTGTTGGTCTGGAACTGGAAGCGATCACCATCGCCGTCATCGGTGGTACCAGCCTGTTCGGTGGCGAAGGCGGCATCGCCGGCACCATCGGCGGCGCCATGGTGCTCGCCATCCTGGCCAACATCCTCAATCTCGCAGGCGTCTCACCGTTCTCTCAGCAAGTGGTGAAGGGCCTGATCATCGTATTCGCAGTCCTGTTGGAGGCAGGGCGGCGGAGGCGCGCCTGATCGGCGCGAAACCCCACGGAGGACCATAATCATGAACTCGATCAAGACCATCGGCGCCACGCTGGCCCTGCTGCTCGCCACTACCGCCTTCGCCGGCTCGGCGCTGGCCGCCGACAAAGTCGTCATCGGCTTCTCGCAGGCAGCGTCCAACTCGGCCCACCGCAACACCATGACCGAACGCAACAAGGCCTATGCTGCCGAGAACCTCAAGGACACCACACTGATCGTCACCAACGCCGAGGGCAAGTCGGCCAAGCAGATCACCGACATCGAGAGTCTCGAGGTACAGGGGATCCAGGCGCTGATGATCTCGCCGCAGGACTCGGCCGCTGTGACGCCCATCATCAAGGACGCGCTGAAGCAGGGCATCAAGGTGGTGACGCTCGAACGCTCGATCGACGGCGTTCCGGTGACGCTGCACATCGGCCCGCACAACAAGCCGATCGGCGCTCTGGCCGGCCAGTATGTCGTCAAGGCGCTCGGCGGCAAGGGCAACGTCGTCGAGATCAAGGGCGACCCGGCCGTGGCGCCGGCCGTCGAACGCTCGGAGGGCTTCCACGAGGCCATCGCCGGCTCCGCGATCAAGATCATCGCCGAACAGCATGCCGACTGGGATGAGGAGAAGGCTCTCAAGTTCATGGAAGACACGCTGCAGCGCTTCGGACCCGGCGAGATCCAGGCCGTCTACGCCCATAACGACAACATGGCCTTCGGCGCGCTGAAGGCCATCAAGGCGGCCGGTCGCGACAAGGAAGGCATCCTGATCATCGGCATCGACGGCGAGAACCGCGCCATCCGCGCCGTGGCCAAGGGCGACTTCGCCGCCACCTTCACCTACTCGACGGTGGCCCCCGAAGGCGTGATCGCCGCCCATGCCCTGGTGACCGGCGACACCGCCGCCCTCGACAAGCTCGGCAAGATGACCAAGCACCCCGACGGCACCATGGAGATCGAGATCCCATCCAACATGGTCACCAAGGACAACGCCACGCAGTTCTTCTGCAAGGGCTTCGGCGACGATCCCGAGTGCAAGTGACCCTTCGTCATCGGACCGAAACGAGGAACCCGGTTTTCGAAAAATCCGATTCGATAACAGAGGACTAGATCATCCTGCGTCCCTCGGGACGCAGGATGATCTGGGCGATGACCGGGGAGGGCGCGGCGACGCGACTGTTCCCCGGCAGGCCCGCCGGTGCTGTCTCTCCCTCGGGTCGGCGGGCCCCTTTTCCAGAACATCAAGGACCTGAAACCGATGAACGACGTCCACACCGACGCGAAGGTCGACATGTCCGCCGAAGGCTCGGTCGGCGGCCGCTTTATCCGCTCGATCCTGCGCTCGCGGGAAACCGGCATCGCGCTTGCCATCGTCATCATGGTGGCGGTGCTGGCAATCCTGGCGCCGAGCTTCCTGAGTGCCGACAACGTCTCCAACAACGCCCGCAACATGTCCTTTGTCGGCATCGCGGTGCTGGGCGAGGCGCTGGTGCTGATCATCGGTGGTATCGACCTGTCGGTCGGCTCGATCTGGGGCGTTACCGCCGTCGCTTCGGCCGCGCTGATGAGCTATGGCCTGCCGACCCCGATCGCCATTGCCGGCGGACTGTCGCTCGCTGCGCTGTTCGGGCTGTTTAACGGCCTTTGCATCACGCTCTTGCGCATGCCGCCCTTCGTGCCGACGCTTGCCACCATGAGCATCGCCCGCGCCACTGCGCTGATGATCACCCGCGGTCGCTCCATCGACGAGTTCCGCCCCATTGGCGACAGCTTCTTCGAGTTGGGTGGCGGCTCCATTCTTGGCGTGCCGACGCCCTTCGTGCTGTTCGCGGTGCTCTCGATCATCATGTGGGTGCTGCTGGACCGCACCATCTTCGGGCGCCGCCTCTATGCCATCGGTGGCAACGAGACTGCCGCCCGCCTGTCCGGCATCGACGTCGACCGCATGAAGATCGCCGTCTACGTGCTGTCGGCGCTGTTCGCCGGCCTCGCCGGCCTTGTCGAGGTCAGCTACCTGTCGTCGGCGATTGCCAACCAGGGCACCGGCAAGGAACTCAACGTCATCGCAGCCGCGGTCATCGGCGGCACCAACCTCATGGGCGGCGAGGGCACCATCCTCGGCGTCTTTTTCGGGGCCATCATCCTGGAAATCCTGCGCAACGGCCTCGTGCTCATCGGCACCGACGCCTACTCGCAGGGCATTTTCGTCGGCCTCGTCATCATCATCGCCGTCTTCATCGACCAGCTCCGCAAGGGCGTGTGGAGACGCAAGTGAGGGAGAGAGCGGCCCGTCGTGGGGCGGTCCGCTCGGACAAACTGCCCGGCAGGTGCCGGGGCAGGCAACAAGGAGGAAATGACATGAAGAAGCTTCTGCTCTCGACGGCCGCGGTACTCGCCGTCAGCCTATCGCTCGCCAGTGCGGCCGACGCCGCCGGCAAGACCTTCGCCATGGTTCCCAAGCTGATCGGCCATCCCTTCTACGCGGAAGTCGAAAAGGGCTGCGAAGACGCGGCCAAGAAGCTCGGCGTCGAGTGCCTGTTCACCGGTTCGCCGCAGGCCGACGAAGCCGAACAGGCCCGGGTCATCCGCGACCTGATCACCAAGGGCGTCGATGGTCTGGCCATCGCCCCCAACAATGCCGCCTCGATCGCTCCGGTGATCGCCGCCGCCAAGGCCAAGGGCATTCCGGTCATCACCTTCGACAGCGATGCGCCGAAGTCCGAACGCGCGCTGTTCGTCGGCACCAACAACGTCCAGGGTGGCGCCGAGGGTGGCAAGGCCTTCGTGGGCGCACTGCCTCAGGGCGGCAAGTATGCCATCATCACCGGAGGCCTCGCAGCCGCCAACCTCAATGACCGCATCGCCGGCTTCAAGTCGGCGCTGACGCCGGCCTTCACCGAGGTGTCGGGTTCGCCGTTCCCCTGCGACGACGACTCCAACCGGGCCATCCAGATCATCCAGGACCTTCTGGTGAAGAACCCCGACCTCAAGGGCATCTTCATCTCCGGCGGCTGGCCCATGTATGCCTACGAAGCCTTCTCGCGGGCGCTCACCAGCCGGCACGACGACATCAAGTCAGGCAAGCTGGTCATCGTCTCCTACGATACCGTCACTTCGCAGTTGAAGCTCCTGAAGGACGGTTACGCCACCGCCCTGATCGGTCAGCGTCCCTACGCCATGGGCACGGAGTCGATGGATATCCTGAAAAAGCTCTCCGAGAAGGCGGCGGTGCCGGAGGTGGTCGACACCGGTGTCGATCTCGTCACCTCGGCCAACGTCGACAAGTTCCTGAAGTAACCCTGCGACGGGCGGCTGCCGCATGGTTGCCGCCCCAACTCTCCGGATGGAAAACGCCATGTCCGCGCTTCTCACCATCGATGCCGTCAGCAGAACCTTCCCCGGCGTCAAGGCGCTGGAAAGCGTCAGTTTCGAGATCGAGGCGGGTCGCATCCACGCCATCGTCGGCGAGAACGGCGCCGGCAAGTCGACGCTGATGCAGATCATCGCCGGCGTGCAGCAGCCCAACGGCGGCCGCCTGTTGCTCGACGGCGAAGAAATCCGTCTGAGCGGCACCCGGCAAGCCCGCGAGAAAGGCATCGGCATCGTCTTTCAGGAACTCAATCTTGCTCCCAACATGACGGTGGCCGAGAACATCTGCCTCGGCATCGAGCCACCGCGCGGCGTGGTCTTTCTTGATCGTCCCCACCAGCGGCGTCTCGCGCGCGAGGCACTCGCCCGAATGAGCGTCGACATCGACATCGACCGTCGGGTCGGCGATCTCTCCATCGCCCAGCAGCAACTGATCGAGATCTGCAAGGCGCTGATCCACAACCCGCGCCTGCTCATCCTCGACGAGCCGACATCCAGCCTGTCGGACGCCGAGACCGCTTTCCTGTTCAAGGTGATGGCCGACCTCAAGGCCGATGGCGTCACCATGCTCTACATTTCCCATCGCATGCCCGAGATCTTCTCGGTATGCGATGCCATCACCATCCTGCGCGACGGTCGTCACGTGCGCACCATGGCGCTCGCCGATACCAGCCCGGAAGAGGTGGTGCGGCTGATGGTGGGACGCGATCTCTCCAATGTCGGCCGCAGTCCGGCCGCCGATCCCGGGCAGCCGGTGGTGCTCGAGGTGCGCGGCCTGACGCGCCAGCCATCCTATCGCGACATCTCTTTCCAGGTGCGGGCCGGCGAGATCGTTGGCTTCGCCGGCCTCGTCGGTGCTGGCCGCTCCGAAGTCATGCTCGGTCTGTTTGGTTCGCCTCCGCCGGAGGCGGGCGAAATCCGCATCGACGGCCAGCCGGTGACCATCGACCGCGCGGCCACTGCCATTGCCAGGGGCATTGCTCTGTTGCCCGAAGACCGAAAACGTCAGGGCCTGGTGCTCGGCTTGTCGGTGTCCGCCAACCTGGCGCTTGCCGCTCTTGGCCAGAAGGCTCGCTTCGGCTTCGTGAACTTCAGCGCCGAACGACGATTGGTCGATGGCTACGTCCGGCGGCTGCGTATCAAAACACCCGACGTCGACGCGAAGGTCGGCAACCTCTCGGGCGGCAACCAGCAGAAGGTCGTTCTGGCCAAGTGGCTGGCCACCAATCCGCGCGTGCTGATCGTCGACGAGCCGACACGCGGCGTCGATGTCGGCAGCAAGGCGCAAATCTACGCCTTCCTACGCGAACTGGCCGCTGCCGGCCTTGCCATCATCGTCGTCTCCTCAGACCTCCCGGAGGTGATCGCCATCTCCAACCGCATCCTGGTGATGCGCGATGGGCATCTGGTGGGGGAACTGCAAGGCGCGGATGCCGACGAGGAAAAGATCATGGCGCTTGCCGCGCTCGACCAGACGGCGGAAGGCGCCGCCGGAGCGCGGCGGCAGGATGCAAGCTGAGAGGACAATCATGCTGAAAGGTATTTCCCCGGTGATCAACGGACCGCTTCTGTCGGTTCTCGACCGCATGGGGCACGGCGACGAGATCGTACTGGCCGACGCCCATTTCCCCTCCTTTTCCTCGAACGACACGGTGCTGAGCGCTGCCGGCATCGGAGTGACGGAGATGCTCGATGGCATCCTGCCGCTCCTTGAAATCGACACCTACGTCGCCGATCCCCTGGTGATGGTCGATCCGGTTGCCGGCGACAGCATGGACCCCGATCTTCTCGCCGATTGCCGGGCCGCCATCGCCCGGCATGCGCCGACGGCAGCGCCGATCGTCTTCATGGAGCGCTTTGCCTTCTACGAGCGCGCCCGTCGCGCCTTCGCCATCGTCGCCACCGGGGAAACGCGCAAATACGGCAACATTCTTCTCAAGAAGGGCGTGACACCGGTTTGATCGCCGGCAAGTCCGTCATGGACGGCGGACTGCGTGGTTTTGCTCGGTATAAGCCCTTGAGACGACATTGCACTTGGGCGAAGATCGATCCGATCGGGGGCGGGAGGAATCGTTGCCGCGCCGGTTTCCCTGCCGAGTGAAGGAGAGGTCTGACGGTGGCCACCATTTTCGACGTCGCGCGCCATGCCGCGGTTTCGACATCGACGGTATCGCATGTCGTCAACGGCACGCGGAAGGTCAGTGCCGAGACGGCGCGGCGGGTGCAGGAGGCGATCGCCGCCGTCGGCTATACGCCCAACGGCATCGCCCGTGCCTTGGCCGTCTCGACGACCAACAGCGTCGGCATTGCCGTATCCACCATCTCCAATCCTTATTTCGGCGACATCATCGGTGCCATCGAACGCGAGTGCACTCGCCTGGGACTGATGGTGTTCCTCTCCGACACACATGACGACCCCGAGCACGAGCTGCGCGTCGTCAAGGCCCAGCATCTCCGGCGCGTCGACGGCATCATCCTTGCCCCCTCGGAAGTGGGCGACAGCGAGACGCTGAACTACATCGAGACCAACAAGATTCCCTGCGTGTTGGTCGATCGGCTGACGTCTACGAAGTTCGACCGCGTCGGCATCCAGAACAAATACGCGATGGGCATGGTGGTCGGGCATCTTGCCGACCACGGGCACCAACGCATAGGCTTTATCTCCGGCCAGCCGGGTTTTGCCACGGCCATCGAGCGCACCGACGGGTTTCGTGCCGCGCTTGCCGAGCGCGGCCTTGCCTTCGACGATACCCTGATCCGCTCTGGCGATAGCATTGACGGCGCTGCGGCCGCTGCCACCGAGCTGCTGTCGCGGCCTGATCGGCCGTCGGCGCTCGCCGTCGGCAACAACATGTCGATGATCGGCGTCATGCGGGCCATCCGCGCCATCGGCATGCGCGTGCCCGAGGACGTGGCGCTTGTCGGCTTCGACGACTTTGAATGGGCCGACTGTTTCGAGCCACGCCTTACCGTCATTGCCCAACCCGTCGAGGAAATCGGTCGCAAGGCGGCCGAACTTCTGGTGCGCCGCATTGCGGCCGACCAGAATGACGAGGCGCTGAAGCCGCAGCTCGTCCGCCTGAAGCCGACGCTGGTAGTCCGCCAATCCTGCGGTTGCAATCATCCGGCGTCTTGAGATCAAGCCGGTTGGACTGCAGGGCTTTTCGGTCGATCTTGCCCGGAACTACTAGAGTTCCTTGCGCCATGGTGGGTTTGCGCCGGCGCGTGAGCATGTGATGGCGGCGCATCGGGTTCCGAAGGCGAGGGCTGCCTTGAGTTCGTCGCGGCTGATGGCTTCGAGCGCCGGGCGGGCAATCCGGCCTGCCTCCTTGAGCGCCACCAGGAACGATCCCTGGAACGTGTCGCCGGCGCCGATGGTATCCACCACCTTGACCTTCGGTGCGGGCACCTCGACCCGACCGGCCGTCGGATGCCAG
>JARKNW010000060.1 GCA_029976075.1 Pleomorphomonas sp. | reverse complement strand
GTGATTTTGGGGCTTGCGGAGGCGGGGAGGGGACGCTATACACCGCCCCACCGACGGTTACGGAGTGTAGCGCAGCCTGGTAGCGCACCTGCTTCGGGAGCAGGGGGTCGCGTGTTCAAATCACGCCACTCCGACCATTCTTCCCGCAATTTCAGTGTATTGTTGTTTAGCCAACTGGCCTGAGTCAGCACGCCAGTGCATGGTTGCGCTTAGTCGGATCTCCTCTGGCGGGTTGCCTGATCCAACATTCTGGTCGGGCGCCTCTTCGTTGAAGCAGCACGCCGAACCGGCTAGGCTCCGTCGCGTCCTTGCGGAACAACGAGCCACGTCCCTTGCAAAGGGCAAGTCGCTTCAGCAGAAAGACACGGCGATGCCGTGCTACCTTTCCGGCAACGCAGGCTCGACATTCATCAGGTTGGAGAAGTGGCGCATGGCGTCGATGCTTCGTCGTGCAAAGCGGTCGAAGTCCGAGGGGTTGTCGTGCTCGGCGACCATCAGCGATGTGCCGGCAGCAACGGCGGCCTTCCACAGCTTGGGCCATGGCACGATGCCGGTTCCGACGTCCGCCCAGCCATCCTCGTCGGTTTGGCTGCCGCGCGGTGCCACGTCCTTGACGTGGATCGCGGCGATGCGGCCAGCGTAACCTTCGATCCATGGCTGAGGATCGATTCCGGCGAGAGCTACCCAGGCGACGTCCATTTCGAGGCGGACTGCTGGATCGGCGGCGATATGCTGGATCGGCAATGATCCGTCCTTGAGTGGACGAAACTCGTAATCGTGGTTATGCCAGGCGAAATCAAAGCCCCGCGCGTGCAGCAGGCGGGCGATCTCCGCCACGCGATCACCGAAGCGTCGCCATTCATCGGTGCTGTTCGGGCGCATCTCCATTGGGATGAAGGGGCAGACGAGGACATGCATGCCCAACGTTTCCGCTATGCGGCAGGCGGCGCCAGCGTCGTTCTCCAGCAACGACAGGGGGAAATGACCGCTCAGGGCGGTGAGGTCGCTTTCCTCGAGCGACTCGCGGAGCGCTTCCGGATCGTCATAGAGAATGTCCGTAGGCTCGACATTGGTGTAGCCGAGTGCGGCGAGCCGCGGCAAATGGTCCGTCACGGGTGGAAACAGCCGCGCGGAATGCAGCTGGATCGAGAACGGCAAATCACGCGCCACATCGTCCTCCCATGGCTGACTTTATAAACGGCCAGCCGGTATCTATTCGTGCTATCATGGAAGCCTCCTCCCCCATGAAGTCACTCCGAAACCGAAACGTTACGGAAAAGCGAAGGGTAACTGAACGCAGCGGAACGATCGGCTAATCTGCCGGCTGCTTGATCCGTCCACCCCCGACGATCTCCATTTCCAGCAATCGATTTCATAGATGCTAGCGTGGCCCGTCCTATGGTGGCAAGCTATTCTTTATAGGGGTCGAAAAAACAACGGAGCCTTTTGTCGGCCGGAGGCAGGGCGAGAGTTACCCGATCGTTCGCCTCAGGCCCTGCGAGCGCCCTCCCACGAACACTTCGCACACGTTCTGCTCGCCACCGAGCGTCATGAGCACGAACAGTTCCTCCTCGATGTCGCCACTGCTCGCTTTGAGACGATGCGCCATCGCCGGAGTTGCCGAGCTGTCGAGTACCACGAGATCGGCGTGTGCGTTGGGTTCGATACGACCGAGATCCGGCTCGCCAAGCGCCTCGGCGTTGCCGCGCGTCATCAGATGGAAGGCTTCGATCGCCGACAGCTTCTGCCCTCGAAGCTGCATGACCTTGTAGGCTTCCGCCGCCGTCTCCAGCATCGAGTAGCTGGTGCCTCCGCCGATATCGGTCGCAAGAGCGATCCGTACGGGGTGAGCGCCGTTCTCGAGTCCTTTGTAGTCGAAGAGGCCTGAGCCGATGAACAGATTGGAAGTCGGGCAGAACACCGCAACGGCACCGCTTTCCGACATGCGCCGTATTTCGCGTGGCGTCAGGTGAATCGCGTGCCCCATCAAGCTGTTGGGGCCGATGAGTCCGTAGTGATCGTAAACGTCGAGATAGTCGGCCCGATCCGGGAACAGGCGCCGCACTGTGGCGATTTCCTCGGAGTTTTCCGACAGGTGCGTCTGCATCAGGCATTCGGGATGGGCACGGGCAAGACTGCCCAGTGCCTCCAACTGCTCGGGCGTGGAGGTGATGGCGAATCGGGGTGTGATCACCACCTTCTGCCGTCCACGGCCATGCCAGGCGGCGATCAGCGCTGCCGTATCGTCATAGGCCGATTGAGCGGTGTCGAGCACCTCCGGCGGTGCATTGCGATCCATCGCAGTCTTGCCGACGAACATGGCCGTGCCACGTCGTTCGCTTTCGGTCAGCAGCGCTTCAGCCGAACTCTTGTGGACCGAGCCGTAACAGACCGCAGTCGTGGTGCCGTTGCGCAAGAGTTCATCGATGAAGAACCGGGCCTGCGCTGCCGAGAAACCCGGATCGCCATAGCGCGACTCGGCGGGGAAGGTGTACCTCGTCAGCCATTCCAGCAGTTGTTCGCCATAGGAGGCGATCACCTGTGTCTGAGGGAAGTGGATATGGGTATCGATGAAGCCCGGCAGAATCAGCTTGCCGGTGAAATCGTGCAGTGCGCCCTGATCGGCTTCCAGTCGGCCGATCTCTCCGGCGTCGGCCACCTCCGTTATCCGGCCCGCTTCGATGACGACCACACCGTCCTCGAGATAGGTATAGGCACTGCTATCGCCTGCTCCTTGCGGGCGCCGCTTGAAGCTCAATACGCGACCGCGTACCAGAGTGCGGTCGGAGGGAATTCGATCGGGAACAGTCAAATGGGGGCTCCGTGAGGGAGACGGGCAGCCGTCTTCCAGCAGAAAAGACGAGATATCCCACCGAGACAATAGAAAAGTCCGAACCGGCTATACCTTTTCACTTACCGTCGACCGGCGGAAACCGTGAGTGCGCTCATGCTTGATGATATCGAGATTGCCCGTGCCGCCCGCCTCAAGCCCATTCAGGAGGTGGCGGATCGGTTGGGCATACCCGGCGATGCGCTGATTCCCTACGGCCGGCACATAGCCAAGGTCGAGCACGGCTTCGTCGCCGAGGCGCGCCGGCGGCCGCGTGGCAAGCTGGTGCTCGTCACTGCCATCACGCCGACGGCGGCCGGCGAAGGCAAGACGACCACCACCGTCGGCCTGGGAGATGCCTTGTCCCGCCTCGGTCGCAAGACCAGCATCTGCCTGCGGGAGCCCTCGCTCGGGCCTTGCTTCGGCGTCAAGGGGGGCGCGGCTGGCGGCGGCCATGCCCAGGTCGTGCCCATGGAGGCAATCAATCTCCATTTCACGGGCGACTTTCACGCCATCACCTCGGCGCACAATCTGCTGTCGGCGATGATCGACAACCACATCTACTGGGGCAACGAGCCGCGACTCGACGGCCGCCGCATGACGTGGCGGCGCGTACTCGACATGAACGACCGCATGCTCCGCCATCAGATCAACGGTCTCGGCGGCAGCGCCAACGGTTTCCCACGCGAAGATGGCTTCGATATCACCGTCGCCTCGGAGGTGATGGCCATTTTCTGCCTGGCAACGGATCTTGCCGATCTGGAGCGTCGCCTGAAGCGCATCGTTATCGGCGAACTCGACGCCCGCTCCTATGCGACGGCCGATACGGTGAACGCTGCCGGCGCCATGGCGGTGTTGCTGAAGGATGCGCTGCAGCCCAATCTTGTCCAGACCCTGGAAGGCACGCCCGCCTTCGTGCACGGCGGTCCGTTCGCCAATATCGCCCACGGTTGCAACTCGGTGATTGCCACCGAAACGGCGCTCGGCCTTTCCGACGTCGTGGTGACCGAGGCGGGGTTCGGTGCCGATCTCGGAGCGGAAAAGTTCCTGGACATCAAATGCCGCAAGACGGGGCTTCAGCCCGACGCCGTCGTGCTTGTCGCGACCATTCGTGCGCTGAAGATGCACGGTGGCATCGCCAAGGAAGATCTCGGACTTGAGAATGTCGCGGCGATGGAAGCCGGCTTTGCCAACCTGTCCCGCCATCTTGCAAACCTGCGCAAATTCGGCCTCGATGTCGTGGTGGCGATCAATCGCTTTGGCAGCGACACCGATGCGGAAGTGGCTCGCCTCGAAGCTCTGTGCGCCGACGCAGGTGCGCCGGTGGCGCTTGCCACCCATTTTGCCAACGGCGGCCGAGGCGCCGAAGATCTGGCGCGGGCTGTGCTGGACGTTCTGGACGCTCCGCGCCGTCAACCGTTTGGTCTTCTTTATCCCGACACTCTGCCGCTTGCCGCGAAGATCGAGACGGTCGCGCGCAAGATATATGGAGCCGCTTCCGTCGAGTTCGACGGCCGGGCGGCTCGCAAGCTTGCCGAATACGAGGAGCGCGGCTTTGGTGGCTTGCCCGTGTGCATCGCCAAGACGCAATCTTCCTTCAGCGCCGACCCGCAGCGAAAGGGCGCTCCGAGTGGCCATGTGCTGCCTGTTCGCGATGTGCGGCTTGCAGCCGGTGCCGAGTTCGTCGTCGTCATCTGTGGGGCCATCATGACCATGCCGGGCTTGCCGCGAGTGCCGGCGGCCAACCGCATCGGTCTCGATTCCGAAGGAAGGGTGGTCGGCCTCAGTTAACCTGCTACGCACGCTCTTGTGATGGCCTTTGTCGCGGTTTGCGCTTTCGCACCACGGGCAATGTCCCTATTTCATGTGGACAACGGTATGCTTTTCAAGCGTGGAGAGTGCGATGTCTTTCGACCTAGGCCCTGAGTCAGCTGTGGCGTCGGGCCGGCTCAACTGTTCGGTCGAGCTTCAGGAATACCTTTCGGTCGTTCAGCGCGGTCTGAAGGCCATTACCGGTAAGTGGAAGGGCGAAATCATGTGCCTTCTGTCGGAAGGCCCCAAGCGCTTCAACGAGTTGAGGCGCGGCATTCCAGGCGTGACCCAGCACATGCTCGCGGCGCAACTGCGCGATCTCGAGAAGTCGGGCCTCATTGTCAGGCACGACTACGAGCAGGCCCCTCCGCGCGTCGAGTACGAGCTTTCAGAGGCCGGCAAGGCACTTAGGACGGTTGGGGATGCTTTGCACGATTGGGCCAGCGTCTACACCCCGGGATCGGGAACCGAAGCGAACTGACCCAAATCGCTCCGCCTACATGAAGCGGAACCGGGCATGCCTGGGGTCGTGGCTTTCGTGGATGGAGATGGGCTCGCCCTGGAACTGCAGGCCGAGCTCATTTTCGCGTCGCCACATCACCACAGCCTTGCGCAGGGTTTGCTCCGTCGGGTCGAAAATGAAGAAGTCCTGCGGAATCTCACGGGCGTGATCGCAGCGGATGCGCATGCCGCCAGCGCTGGTGTCGCGCACCACGCAATCAACGATATAGCGGTAGTCGCCATAGACGATCTTCGCTGCCCTTAGCGTCCGCCGCCTTACCCCGCTTCTCTGCTCAACCGACATCGCACATGGTCCCGCCTATCAGCGAAATGGTGGCAGTTACAGGTTAAGATTTGCCGAAGTTGCCTGGACCTATTGCCCAGTCCGCGGCCAGAAAGCGGTTATTGGGACAGTTCCTTGCGCCAGGGTGGGTTTGCGCCGGCGCGTGAGCATGTGATGGCGGCGCATCGGGTTCCGAAGGCGAGGGCTGCCTTGAGTTCGTCGCGGCTGATGGCCTCGAGCGCCGGGCGGGCAATCCGGCCTGCCTCCTTGAGCGCCACCAGGAACGATCCCTGGAACGTGTCGCCGGCGCCGATGGTATCCACCACCTTGACCTTCGGTGCGGGCACCTCGACCCGACCGGCCGTCGGATGCCAG
>JARKNW010000057.1 GCA_029976075.1 Pleomorphomonas sp. | reverse complement strand
CTCGACGCCCTTGGCATCGCCCGCGCAGGAGGCGCGCAGCGAGCGGCCGATGATCTCGATCGCCTTGATGTGCAGCGCGTCGGACAGTTCCCAGGCGCCCTTGGTGATGTAGCCCTCGATGGCATGGGTCAGCGCGTCCATGCCGGTGGCGGCCTTGAGCGGCGTTGGCATGGTGGCCATCAGCTCGCTGTCGATGATGGCAACCACGGGAATGTCATGCGGGTCGACGCAGACGAACTTGCGGCGCTTCTCCTCGTCGGTGATGACGTAGTTGATGGTCACCTCGGCGGCGGTGCCGGCCGTGGTGGCCAGCGCGATGATCGGCACCGACGGCTTCCGGGTGGGGGCGACGCCTTCGAGGCTGCGCACGTCGGAGAACTCGGGGTTGTTGGTGATGATGCCGATCGCCTTGGCGGTATCCTGCGGCGAGCCACCGCCGATGGCCACGAGATAGTCGGCCTTGGCCTTGGCAAAGGCGGCGACGCCGTCCTTGACGACGGCGATGGTCGGGTTGGGCATCACCTTATCGAATAGCTCGTAAGCAAGGCCGGCGGCGTCGAGCAGGCTCGTCACCTTGGCAACGGTCCCCGCTTTGACCAGCACGGCGTCGGTGACCACCAGCGCCTTCTTGTAACCGCGGCGCTTTACCTCGCCCACCAGCTCGGCTCGCGCGCCGGCGCCGAAATAGGACGTCTCGTTGAGAATCATGCGATGGGACATGCTGTGTTCCTCCTGAGGCCGGTTATCCCGGCACGTCGATGGCTGCGGCGCTCGCGGCCGAGTGCGGGTGTATGCCAGAGGCGAAACCGAAGCGTGCAACTCACGTTGTCAGTCGCGAGGACGGCAACATGGACTTGCCGCGGATGTCATGGGTTCGTCCGCTGGCTGAACCATATTGAAAATTATTGGCTCGCAAGGTCGCTCACAACCTCGCACGAACCCCTAGTTTTTGATCGGATATGATCGAAAATGATATTTTCAGTGAAAAGACGGCAACAGTTATCAACATATCCGGGAGGTCCGCAGGCTCCTCCGAGATATGGTCCGAACTGACGTGCTTGGGCTGGTCAGTCGAGAGCCTGATGACGGGTCTCTGTATCGATCTGGGATGCGGCGGCGGCGGCCAGGATAAGCAGCACTGCAAAGAGCGCGACCGCGGCTCCAAAACTCCACGCGATCAGCAGTGACAGGAGTGAGGGCGCCAAAAGGCCGCCCAGTCTGGCCATGGCGCCAGCCGCTCCCATGCCGCTCGCCCGCGCCGCCGTCGGATAGAGCTCCGGCGTGTAGGCGTAAAGCGCACCCCAGGTACCGAGCAACGCAAAGCTCATCAGGAGAATGGCAGTGGCCACGATCGTCGTGCTGCTTGCGACGACGAAGAGCGCGCATCCGGCAGCAGACAGCAGCAGAAATCCGATCAGTGTTGGTCTGCGCCCCACTTGCTCCACACCCCAGGCGGCCAGGGCGTAGCCCGGGATTTGAGCCAACGCGACGACGACGAGGAAGCCATAGCCGCGTACGAAGCCGAATCCCTCACCAGCGAGACGAGCAGGCATCCAGGTGAAGATACCGTAGTAGCTGAGTGAAACCAGGAACCAGACGGCCAGCATCAGAAGCGTCCGCTTTTTCAGGGTGGGCGACAGCAGGCGAACGGCCCGTTGCGGCGCATCGCTGACAGTCAGCGTCTCCGAGAGGCGGGGCTTGCCGTTGGTCGTCAGCACGCGATCGATGACGGCGAGCGCCTCATCGCCCCGTCCCTTGCGCAGAAGATAAAGCGGCGATTCCGGCACCATCAGGCGTAGCCAGAAGCCAATCAGCGCAGGAATCGCCGTGACGAAAAAGATGGTGCGCCAGGCATCTTCAAGACCTGCCGAAGCCGCTGCCCAGGCTGCAAGTGCCACGACAACCGTCCCGACCGCCCAGAAGGCTTCCAGCATTACCAGCCAGCGTCCGCGACGATCCGACGGCAGGAACTCCGCCATCATGGCATAGTCGACGGGTAGCGTACCGCCGACGGCGGCTCCGGTGAAAAAGCGGGTAGCGAGCAGCACTCCGAAACTGGGCGCAAACACTGAGGCAAGGCCGAAGATGCCGTCACAGGCAACCGTAACCAACAGCACGCGCCGACGACCGATGCGGTCGGCAATCCGGCCGAACAGCGCCGCGCCGATCATCATGCCGAAAAAGAACATAGTCCCCGTTTGCAGCGCCGCGGGTACAGTCAGGCCGAAGCTTTTGGCGATGGACGGAGCGGTAAACCCGACCGCCAACACCTGCATGGCGTCAGCAGCCCAAACGAGACCGAAAATACCGAGCAATCGCCTTTGAAACGGACCGGTGCCCGCTTTGTCTAGAGCAACATCAATGGCAACTGACATGACGGCACCTCAGGTCGAGGATCAATGCGCTCTCTATAGACCAAAGTCGCAAGTAGGAAAACCAAACCTTTACCGATCCAGCAGGTTCCGCAGGCCCTTGGCCATGGACGCAACATCGTGATCATCCTGGGGGTGACTAATACTAAAGTCGTATGTTATAATCTTGGTCAAGATAAATGGACGATCGAGGAAGAAGGGATCATGAGCGATTTGTCACAGGACGCCGTCAAGTGTCCGTTCATTCGGTGCCGTCACCCCGTGCCCCGTTCGTGGAGCGAGGGTTGCGCTTCAAGCTGCTACTTGCTTCGCAAGGAACGCCGGCGGATTACTGTCAGGCATACCTACGAATTCTAAGGAGGGGATTACCCTCCTTTTTTGTTGGCCGGACCGGTCGGTCTTCAAGAGAAAAGCTAATCCGCAACAGTGCCTTCAAGAGCGCTGTATGTGCATTTCCGAGGCTGTTGGGAGGTAGCTCGCATCTGGATTATCAAGAATGGTGAGCGCGATGGGACTCGAACCCATGACCCCATGATTAAAAGTCACGTGCTCTACCAACTGAGCTACGCGCTCCCACCTTGATCGCAGCGGCTTTGCCACCTTTGCCGAGTATAACCCGCGATGGGACCGGCGCGAACGGGCTTTCACATACTCGACTGTAACCAACATGGCAACCGAGGGCAGGGCGATTTTCAAACCCTTGCAATGCGCGGACATCTTTCTTGGTGTGATTGCAAGAGCACGGGGGCTTTGGGAATGCCGGAGAAGCCGGTCCAATCGCTCCACTGTGGATTGCTTTCGGTGTTTGAATCGTTTTACTGATTGATCGTCTCGTGCGGCTTCGTCCACCGGGCCGCTGCTCTTCCCATTGACTGGTGATGGTCGTGTTTACCGCCCTGCGCATCGGCACTCTCTATTTCGGCTCATCGTTCCTCACGGCCAACTGGCTGACGCGCATGCCCGATCTGCTCGCTCATCTTGGGGTCGACAAGGCGACCATGGGCATCGCGCTGTTTCTTGGACCGGTGGGCGCGCTAGTCACGGCGCCGATCGCCGGCCCGCTGATGGATCGCTTCGCCGCAGCCCGCGTTGGTGTCTGGGGGCTCGTGCTGGCCGCTACTATGCTTCTGGGGATCGGCCTGGCGGGACATTGGATGATGCTGGCGGTCGTTTTGTTTTTTGCCGGTGCCGGCAACACCTTGTTCGAGATCGGCGGAAATGCCGGAGTCCAGCGTCTCGAAGCGACAAGCGGTCGGAAATATATGGCGCAGTGTCACGGCTATTGGAGCCTCGGCTTTGTCGGTGGGGCTCTTTCGGCCGGGATATTCGGACAGCTCGGAGTGCCGCTGGTCTGGCATCTGGCCGCGATGGCGACTGTTGGCGTTGCAGGTTGCGCCGGCATAGCCCTGCTGTTGCCGCGCCCCATGTACGCGCGGGTGCCCCGTCCGGTCGATGCTGCCAAGCTACCGCTGTTCACCTTGCCAAGTCTCAGCCTTGTCGGCCTCTGCATCATGGCGACCGGAGTGACGCTGGCCGAAGGGGCCGTCTACGACTGGGGGACGTTGTTCCTGCGCGAACAGCTCCAGCCCAGTCCCTTCTGGACATCCGCCGCCTATGGCACGTTTCCGCTGACCATGTTCGTCGGCCGGTTAGCGGGCGACTGGTTCCGGGCTCGCTACCGTGCATCGAACATCGTTCGCGTTTGTGCGACGACGACGGCCCTGGGGCTGATTGGCTTCATCTTCTCGCCGCATATCGCCATCTCCGGCCTGTCGCTGGCGCTGATGGGTGTCGGCGTGTCGCTGGTGATGCCCATCGGCGTGGCTGCCGCCGGGGACAAGCCGGGGGATGCGGCACGCAACGTGGCGGCGATGTCGATGATCATTACCGCCATTTTCCTGCTTGCACCGCCGGGTGTCGGTTTCGTCGCCCAGCATTTCGGGCTGACGGCGGCCTTTCTGATGATGTTGCCCTTCGTGGCAATGTCGGGCGTTTTTGCCCGCGAAGCCGACCCGCCACTGCAAGATCCTGCCGGCCAACAAAAGATGATTGGCGAGGTCGGCGCCCTTGGTGGTACGAACGCCTCGACCAACTAATCCCCAGATTCCGGGAGTGCAGGCCATGGTGAAGGCGATCGTTGTCCGTAAAGCGGGCGGGCCCGAAGTAATGTCGCTCGAAGACGTCAATGTTGGCGCGCCTGGTCCCGGTGAAGTGCGCCTGAGACATACGGCGATCGGCGTCAATTTCATCGATACTTACTATCGCAAGGGGCTTTATCCCGCACCGGCCGGCCTGCCGTTCATTCCGGGTGCGGAAGCCGTCGGTATCGTCGATAAGGTCGGGGAGGGCGTGGCCCAGTTTCACCCGGGTGATCGTGTCGCCTACGCCGGATCGGTTGGCGCATATACAGAGGCGCGTCTCATCTCGGCGCAAAATCTCGTCCGTGTCCCCGACGACATCGACGGCTTCACCGTGGCGGGGAGCCTCCTCAAGGGCATGACGGTGCAATACCTGCTGCGTCAGACCTTTCGGGTGACGCGCGATCACACCGTGCTGTTCCA
Organism: Pleomorphomonas sp.; assembly: GCA_029976075.1. Taxonomy (GTDB): domain Bacteria; phylum Pseudomonadota; class Alphaproteobacteria; order Rhizobiales; family Pleomorphomonadaceae; genus Pleomorphomonas. The sequence continues at coordinate 202,688 of JARKNW010000057.1, read as the reverse complement.
TGCCGGTGCCGGGGGCGTCGGCCAGATTGCCGGTCAATGGCTGAAATCACTCGGGGCCACCTCCATTGCGACCGTCGGTTCGGAAGAGAAGGCGGAGATCGCCAGAGCCTGTGGCTATACCCACGTCATCAATTATCGAACGGAAGATTTCGTCGCCCGCGTCGCCGAGATTACGCGCGGAGCCAAATGCGACGTGGTCTATGACTCGGTCGGCAAGGATACCTTCCCGGCTTCGCTCGACTGTCTGAAGCCCCGTGGACTGTTTGTCTCCTTCGGCAACTCGTCGGGCCCGGTCGCGGAGTTTAACCTGGGCATTCTATCGCAGAAGGGCTCGCTCTATGTAACGCGGCCTACGTTGGGACACTACACGGCTAACCGCGGCGACCTCGATGCATGCGCGGAGGATCTTTTCGAACAAATCCGCAATGAAGTCGTAACGATCAATATCGGCCAGAAGTTTGCGCTGGCTGATGCTGTGGCTTGCCATCAGGCTATGGAGGCCCGCCAGACCGTGGGTTCGACGTTGCTGACAGTCTAGCCGTGTTCATGGTGCTTCCCATCGAAGAAGTTTCATGGGAAGCGCCATTCAGGCTGCGATGTGCTCTTGGACAGTCCACCGGCTGGCCTCACCCGTCGCGTAGGCCTGCCATGGCCTCTGCTGCGGCTACCGATTGTGCCATCAGACTGGCAATGGTCATTGGCCCCACGCCGCCAGGAACCGGTGTGTAGGCGCTCGTCAACGGAATGACCGCATCGAGATCCACATCGCCTATCCCGCCTGGGTGATAGCCGGCATCGATCACTACGGCGCCTTTTCGGATCCATTCCGCCCTGACGAAGCGCGGCCTGCCAACCGCGGCGATGACAATATCAGCCGCTCTGGTGATGTCCGGCAGGTTCCTGGTGAACGAGTGGCAGACGGTGACGGTTGCGTTTGCATTCAGCAGCAGGGCTGCCATGGGTTTGCCCAAGATCGGGCTGCGACCGATCACGACAGCGTGGCGCCCCTCAAGGGGAACGCTATAGGCGGCAAGCAGACGCATGATGCCACTCGGTGTGGCTGCGCCATAAGCTGCTTCACCGAGCGCCATGCGGCCAAACCCAAGAGAGGTTACGCCGTCGACGTCCTTGTCGAGCGAAATGCGATCAAAGCAGGCTCGCTCGTCGACATGCCGTGGCACGGGATGTTGTAGCAGAATGCCGCAGACGCGTGGATCTGAGTTGAGGGTGTCGATCACCGACAGAAGCTCATCGGTTCCTGTTTCTTCCGGCAGTCGAATGGGCCGTGGCTCGAGACCGACGCGCCGACACGCAGCTCCCTTCATCTTGACATAAGTTGCAGACGCCGGGTCAGATCCCACCAGGATGGTGGCGAGTACTGGTGGAGGGGTACCGAGCTGGGCAACACGAGCCGCCAACTCGGTTTCGAGCGAAAGGGCAGCAGACTTGCCGTCGAGAATGATCGCCATATACGCGCTCTCCTGTTGGAAAGACGCCCAGGCGAACGGCTCTGATCCCCTGCTTTTCCCCGTGGTTGGTCCACGTTAATCGCCAGTCGAGCAAGGGAGGGTGCCCGAGGCACCCAGTTGATGCCCTGCGACTTTACAGGGCCAGTCGGGTTCTAAGAAGTCTCTGATCACACCGAAAATGACGTACCGCAGCCGCAGCTCGAGGTGGCGTTCGGATTGTTGATCTTGAAGGCCTGTCCCATCAGGTCATCGACGAAATCAATTTCCGAGCCATCCATGAAGGGAAGAGATACCGAGTCGATCAGCACCGTGGCGCCGTCGCGCTCAACGGCGATGTCATCTACATTCCGGCCCTCGACGAGATCGAAACGATAGGAAAAGCCCGAGCAGCCGCCACCTTCGACTGAAATCCGCAAAGCCGTCTTGCCCGGCTGCTTTTCCAGAACCTTGGAGATCCGGCGGGCGGCGCCGGCGGTCAGGGTGATGTTGGCGGCTAAAGCTTCCATGGTGGTCCTTAGGGCTCGAATGACTTGAAAGTGTGATCCCTGCTGACATACGTAAGGCAGCGGATGGCAAAGTCAAATGACGGCTGCGAGAGCCGGTCATGCGAATTCGTTGGCACGGAACAGCGTTGGGGGAGGCAGTCGTGGCAGGTCTCGGGTTTGGTACTGAACCGCTGGCGCCTTTCGCTGTTCATCCCGATGAAAGTCGCGGACGCCGTTATCCTGAGCAATCCAGTCCGACACGCACGCCCTTTCAGCGCGACCGTGATCGCATCATCCACTCCACGACGTTCCGCCGCCTGAAGCACAAGACGCAGGTGTTCGTCTTTCATGAAGGCGATCACTACCGAACTCGTCTCACTCACACGCTCGAAGTTGCACAAATCGCTCGCGCGCTGGCTCGCGCCCTGAGGCTCAACGAGGATCTCGCTGAGGCGCTGGCGCTCGCCCACGATCTTGGGCACACGCCGTTCGGCCACACCGGAGAAGATGCGCTTGATGCTTGCCTCGCCGGGTTTGGTGGTTTCGATCACAATGCCCAGTCGTTTCGGGCCGTTACCGAACTTGAACACTCGTATGCCGAGTTCGATGGACTTAACTTGTCATGGGAAACGCTCGAAGGCCTCGTCAAGCACAACGGTCCGCTGACCGACGCAGAGGGAAGGCCCATTGGCCGTCATGCCGAGCGCGGGCTGCCGGTTGCGCTGCTTGCCTACCCCGATCTCTACGCACTCAAGCTCGATACCTACGCCAGCGCTGAGGCGCAGTGCGCGGCCATTGCCGACGACATCGCCTATGACGCTCACGATATCGATGATGGCCTTCGTGCCGGCCTCTTCTCCCTCGATGACCTTCGGCCGTTGCCGTTGATCGGAGGTTTTCTCGGAACCATCGAGGCGAAGTACCCAGGGCTCGATCGGCACCGCACCATTCACGAGATCACCCGACGTCTCATTACGGCCATGGTGGAGGACGTCATCAATTCCGCCCTCGCCAGACTTGCCGACCTCGAGCCTCGTTCATCCGACGACATCCGGCGGGCCGGGCATACGGTCGTCACTTTTTCCGAGGAAATGGCTGCGGTCGATGCCGCGATCAAGGGATTTCTCTTCCCGCGCATGTACCGACACCCCGAAGTCATGCGGGTGCGTCGCGACGCCGAAAGAGTGGTCCGGGACCTTTTCGACAAGTATGTCACTCATCGCGATTTCATGCCAGAGGAGTGGCGTCTCGGGATAGACGCTGGTGATGAGGCAGCTCTTGCACGGCGTGTAGGCGATTATATCGCCGGCATGACTGACCGCTTTGCCATTCAGGAACACCGCCGCTGGTTTGACGATACGCCGGAATTGCGCTAGGCCCCTCGCCGAATGGCCGGAATCCGGCTTCCACGAGGTACCCGATGAATATCTTCCAGGTGTTCGGCGAGCGCATTCGCTCGGCTATCGCTTCCCTGTCGCTCGATATCCCCGCCGATGCGCTTGCCCGCATTGCCGTCGAGCCGCCTCGCGATGCGAGCCATGGCGATGTCGCCACCAACGCCGCCATGCTCCTGGCAAAGCCGCTCGGCAAGAAGCCTCGCGATCTCGCCGAGGAGATGGCCGTTGTGCTTCGGAACGATCCGGATGTTGAAGCCGTCGAGGTAGCTGGTCCTGGGTTCATCAATCTTCGCATCGCGCCGGCCTTCTGGACCGGCTTCCTGAAGACGTCTCTTGCCCAGGGTCTTGATGTTGGCGCCACCAGTCTCGGCAAGGGGCTCAAGGTCAACGTCGAGTATGTTTCAGCCAACCCGACAGGCCCGATGCACGTCGGCCATTGTCGCGGCGCCGTGGTCGGCGACGCCTTGGCCCGTCTGCTGGCCAAGGCTGGATTCGACGTTACCAAGGAATATTACATCAACGACGCCGGTGGGCAGATAGAGGTGCTCGCTCGATCGGCCTTCTTGCGCTATCGCGAAGCGCTGGGCGAGACGATCGAGATTCCTGAGGGTCTCTATCCAGGCGACTATCTGAAGCCGGTGGGCGAGGCGCTCAAGGCCACCTGGGGCGAGCGGTTGCTGTCGCTGCCAGAGGCGGACTGGCTGCCGATCGTCAAGAAGCTTGCCGTCGACATGATGATGGACATGATCCGTGCCGACTTGGCGCTCCTCGGCGTCAAGCACGATCTGTTCTTCTCTGAGAAGACGCTGCACGACAAGCGTGGCGACCAGCCCTCCGAGATCGCCGAAATGATCGCGGAGTTTCGCAACCGCGACCTCGTTTACGATGGTCGCCTGCCGCCACCCAAGGGACAGTTGCCGGACGACTGGGAAGATCGCGAACAGGTTCTGTTCCGCTCGTCGACCGCCGGTGACGATGTCGACCGTCCTCTCGTCAAGTCGGATGGCAGCTATACCTATTTCGCTGCCGACGTCGCCTATATGCGCTCGAAGTATCAGCGCGGCTTCAAGCAGATGATCTTCATCCTCGGGGCCGATCATGGCGGCTACGTCAAGCGGCTGGAGGCGGTCGGCAAGGCTATTTCCGGCGGCACCATCGAAGTCATCGTGCGCCTCTGCCAGTTGGTGAAGCTCTACCGGGGTGGTGAACCGGTGAAGATGAGTAAGCGCTCCGGCGACTTCGTGACGCTGGCCGACGTCGTGGAGGAAGTCGGACGAGACGCCGTGCGCTTCATGATGCTGATGCGCAAGAACGACGCTCCGCTCGACTTCGACTTCGTCAAGGTGAAGGAACAGAGCAAGGATAATCCCGTCTTCTACGTCCAGTACGCCCATGCTCGCTGCCACTCGATCCTGCGTCAGGCTCAGGAAGTAATGCCCGAGGTCGCTGCCGCCGACGAATCGGCCGCGCCGCTGCCTTTGCTTGCCGATCCGTCGGAACTGGCGTTGATCCGGAAGTTGGCCGAGTTCCCCCGCATTATCGATGCTGCGGCAGACTCGCATGAACCTCATAGGGTCGCATTTTATCTGTATGAGCTGGCCAGCGACTTTCATGGGCATTGGAACGCCGGCAAGGAAAATGTAAATTTGCGTTTTGTTAACCCTGATGAACCACTGTTGACGCATGCGCGCTTGGCTCTGGTCAAGGCAGTCAGGAACGTTCTTGCGTCGGGCCTTGAGGTTCTTGGCGTCAATGCGCCCCAAGAGATGAGATAGCCTTCGTCAACGAATCGTTCGGTTCGGGTGTGGCGGAGAAAAACGGGAAGAGCGACGCCGATGGTCAGGAGCAGCGCAGCCGAACAGACGCAGATGCGGCCCGCCGTGTCCGCCAACGATGGGCGCCTCACCGAAGAAGAACGCTATTACGAGGATGTCCTCAACGGTCGGCAGGCCAGTGACGCCGACATGGATCAGTTCGTCGACGCCCTTGCTGCCGAACTGGAGCAAGACATCGCTTCGATGAGTCCGGTCGATATGCGTACCGGGAAAGTCTACAAACAGCCCGCCGGCCAGCCGAGAAAGACCAACCAGGCTTACGATCCCTGGGATGATCAGGCGCTCGATGAGTTCATGGCCGAGTTTGAACGCGATGGTGTCGACCCGGTCGTCGATCAGTTTGGTGTTCTTCCGCCTCATGCAGAGGAGGAGCCCGAACCTGTCGTCTCGCATGGCCGTCGCCGCCTCATGACGGCCGCGGCCGCAACTGTGCTTGTTGTTGCAGTGGGGTTTGCCGGCTGGGCTTTCTTCGGTGGCTCGACCGGTTTTCGCGAGGCTGTGGTGGTGAAGGCGCCTGAAGGCCCTTACAAGGTGAAGCCGGACCCCAACGCACAGGAAGTTGTCGCTTCGTCGGAGGGGACGTCCGTCTACGACACGGTTGGCGGCGCTCCGCCCAAGAGCGAGGAGCGTTTGGTGGCTCGTAGCGGCGATGTGCCGGAGTTGCCCGCCGTCACGCCGCACGTTTCCCGCATTACGCTTCCGGATGGCCAGGAGGTCGAGGCGGAGCTTCCGACCGGCTTCGACCCCAACGAAACCGGTCCTCGCAGGGTCCGTACAGTGCTGGTCCGGCCCGATGGTTCGCTGATCGAGACGCCGGCTGACAAGCCTGCAAGTGCGACGGCGTCCGCGACGCCTGCGCCGGCCGACGGAGCGGGGCAGATTATCGCTCGGAGCGAAACCACCGGTGATGCGGCGAGTGGCGATGCTGCTGCCGAGGATACTGAAGGGGGCGCGGGGCTCCCGCCGCTTGCGTCCAGCAACCAGACCGTCGCGTCAGATACGGCTCCGGCCGCGCCTCAGGGGCTTCCGCCGAGTAATCTCACCGACGCTGCTGGCCAGTCGATGCCCATCAATCTCGCTGCTGTGCCGTCAGCGTCCGTTGATACAACGGCTTCCGTTCCAACTCAGGGGTCAGCTCCGCTGCCGCTTGCAAAACCGGCGGCGCCCCCGGCTGCGTCGTCGTCCGGTCCGCTTGATCTGACCGCCGCTGCCGCTAAGGCGCAACCCGCCGCTCCGGCCCAAGTGGCAAGTCTGCCCTCTGCTTCGCAGGCGGCATCGGCACCAGCCGCAAGTGGCGGCTCGGCCGCTTATGTGCAGCTGTCATCTCAGCGAAGCGAGGATGCGGCGCGGTCCGCGTTTGCCGCGTTGCAGCGCAAGTTCCCGTCTATTTTGGGCTCGGCCGTCGCCGATATTCAGCAAGCCGACCTTGGAAGCAAGGGTGTCTATTACCGGGCGCGTGTTGGTGCGCCAACCAAGGAGGCCGCCGTTGCGCTCTGCGAACAGCTTCGTTCGGCCGGCGGCGATTGCCTGATTGCCCGTTGATCGGCAACTGATGATCTTGGACCGCGTCGGTGTGCCGGGTGGCGTCCGACGCGGTCTTTTATTTGGAGACCGCCATGTCCCGCGCTTTCGTAACCGGCCTTAAGGGAGCCGTGCTTTCTGCCGAGGAACGTTCCTTCCTGGCCGATGCAGCGCCTTGGGGCCTTATCCTGTTTCGTCGAAACGTCGAGGATCGGGACCAGTTGAAACGCCTGACCGGCGATTTTCGTGACGCCGTGGGTTGGCAGGCCCCCGTCTTGATTGACCAGGAGGGGGGGCGTGTTCAGCGCCTGACTGCGCCCAACTGGCGCAAGTATCCCTCCGGCCGACGGCTGGCCGGCGCTGCAAATCTTGTCGGCGACGCCAAGTTGATCGAGGATGTCGGCCATCTGGTGGGAGATGACCTCTGTGCCGTTGGTATCGATGTCGATTGCGCCCCTTGCCTCGATGTCGCGACTGACGGAATGACGCCGGCTATCGGAGATCGCAGCTATGGCGAGCGCCCGGACTTGGTGGCTGATGCCGGTCGGGCCTTTGCCAACGGGCTGATGGCGGCGGGCGTGCTCCCGGTGATCAAGCATGTACCGGGCCATGGCCGCGCTCGGGTTGATAGCCATCACGAGTTGCCGGTGGTCGACGCTTCCATCGAAAATCTGGCTGCCACGGATTTCATTCCTTTTGCTGCCCTGGCCGACTTGCCGGCAGCGATGACGGCTCACCTCGTTTACACGGCGATCGATGCGGATCGGCCCGCGACCCAATCGCCGGAGATCATTGAGAAGATCATCCGCGATCGTATTGGATTTGATGGGCTTCTGTTCTCCGACGATCTGTCGATGAACGCCCTGAAGGGAACCATCGCCGAGCGGGCGCGGGCAACGCTTGCCGCTGGCTGCGATATCGCCCTCCATTGTTCTGGCGACATGTCGGAAATGGTTGCCGTTGCCGCTGAGGCGCCCTTCCTTGCTGGAAAAGCAGCCTCGCGCGCCGAAAAGGCATTGAAGGGGCGCGCTGGATCGCCGCATGATGACGTCGAGGGTGTTCTGGCTCGGCTCGACGCCGCGCTGGCCGCCTTTGACGCCGCCGGTGCCTGATACGGCAAGACAGGGATGAGATGACCGCTTGATGGCGACGACCGAGGAGTGGAGCGAGGTCAGGCTCGACGTCGACCCAACGGCCGATGAGGCCTTTGTCGTTGATCTCGATGGCTTCGAGGGGCCGCTGGATCTGTTGCTGACGCTTGCCCGCAATCAGAAGGTCGATCTGGCTCGCATCTCGATTCTTGCTCTGGCCAATCAGTACCTTACGTTCATTGAACGGCTGGGGGAGCGTCGGCTGGAGCTGGCCGCCGACTATCTCGTGATGGCTGCCTGGCTCGCCTATCTTAAGTCGCGTCTGATGCTGCCGCCCGATGAGGTGCCGGGTGACGAACCCTCGGCGGAAGAACTGGCCAGCATGCTGGCGATGCGTTTGAAGCGCCTTGAGGGAATTCGCATTCTGGCGGGTCGGCTCCTTGATCGGTCTCGGCTCGGTCGTGATGTCCTGCCTCGCGGAGCGCCCGAGGAAATGGGGCTGGTGCGACGTTCGCTCTGGGAAGCGAGCCTTTTCGATCTGCTTGATGCCTATGGGCGTCAGCGCCAACGCGACATGGTGCGCGTGCATACGGTACGAAAGAGGCAGGTCTGGGCCCTGGCCGACGCGCGTGAGCTTCTGGAGCGGTTGATCGGCACGATTATCGAATGGGCCCCGATAGACGACTATCTCATCCGATACATGACCGGCCCTGACTCGCGGGCAACGGTTCGCGCCTCGGCTTTTTCGGCATCGCTGGAACTGGTCCGTGAGGGACGTATGGAGTTGATGCAATCCGGACCGTTCGCGCCGCTCTATGTGCGCAAGGGGCACGGCCGACCCGAGACGCCGGAGGAGGGGGGGCAATGAACCGTTCTGGTTTTGCCGACGAGACGCCGCATGGCCAGCTGAAGCTGTTCGCGGGCGATCGGGATCCGGCCGAGTATGAGGCTTGGATGACGGCGATTCGTGGTGCCGAAGCTATCATTTTTGCGTCGGCCCAACCGGTCGGTGTGGAGGAGCTTGCCGAGCGTTTGGCGCCTGGCACCGATATCCCTCAGGTATTGTCCGATCTTCGCACCATTTATGCCTCGCGTGGCGTCAATCTCGTCGAGGTAGCTGGCAAATGGATGTTCCGTACGGCACCTGACCTTGCGCATCTTTTGACGCGTGAGCAGATCGAGCCGAAGAAGCTGTCTCGTGCCGCGCTGGAGACATTGGCGATCATTGCCTACCATCAGCCGGTCACCCGTGCCGAGATCGAGGAGATTCGCGGCGTCTCCACCAACAAGGGCACCCTTGATGTCCTGATGGAAACCGGATGGATCAGAATGCGCGGTCGCCGCCGAACACCGGGGCGTCCGCTCACCTACGGCACCACGGAGGCTTTCCTGGTTCACTTCGGCTTGGAAGCGGTAACCGATCTGCCGGGGGTCGACGATCTCAAGGCCGCAGGCTTCCTGGAAGGGGCTGTGCCGCCGGGATTCCGTGTGCCGATTCCGAATGCCTCCGATACGCTGATGCCGGACGAAGACCCGCTGACGGAGCTCGATTTTCAGGATTACGAAGCCTTGCCACCTGAAGAATGAGGCCTTCCAAGGGCAGTCGGCCGGTACCTTCAGAAAGCCGGAATTCCCCCGTAGTCTCATTAGGGTTTCTTGCGACGGGGCGTGCGTTGTGTAAGAGTGCCGCCACTTTTGGGGCGGGCTGTGCCCTCTGGAGACAAAAATGGGTTCGTTGAGCATTTGGCACTGGCTGATCGTCTTGGTCGTGGTCCTCATTCTGTTCGGTGGTCGAGGCAAGATTCCTGAGCTGATGGGTGATTTCGCCAAGGGCATCAAGAACTTCAAGAAGGGCATGGCCGACGACGATGAAACGCCGTCCAAGCCCGTCGAGAACAAGACCGACGACTCGCCGCGAGTCTGATCGATCATCGTATCGTGCGTTGATTTGTAGGGGCGTCGCGCCCTTGGGGTGCGACGTGCGCCGATGGCGGGCGAGTAAGCAATGTTTGAAGTCGGCTGGTCGGAAATCCTCGTGATCGCCATTGTGGCGCTCATTGTCTTCCCCACCAAGGACCTGCCGCGTCTGCTCCGGACCGTCGGCCAGTTGGTTGGCAAGGCTCGGCGCATGGCCGGCGACATGCAGGCACAGTTCAATCAAGCCCTGCGTGAGGCCGAGCGCGAGGCTGATCTCGCCGACCTCAAGAACAGCGTCCAGAATGCGAATCCTTTGACGGATCTCAAGAAGACGTTGGATCCTGTCCGCACCTTCGGGGATGATCTCAAGAAGTCGATGACGACACCCCTTGCGCCGAAGGCTGTCGAATCGGCGACGGCTCCGGTCGAGGATGGCGCTGCGGTTCCAGTCCCTTCAGATCCGCATGTCGAAGGGGCGGCGCCGACTGTGGTCCAGCCACAGGCGGAAGTGTCGCCGTCGGCCGATGCAGGCAAGCCGGCGGGCGAGATGGCTTCTGAAGCGCCTGCTTCGGGCGGCAAGGACGGGGGTGCCGCATGACTACCAAGGAAGAAGACGATGCGATCGAGGCATCCAAGGCGCCGCTCATCGAGCACCTAGCCGAACTGCGGTCGCGCCTCCTGAAGTCAGTGGTCGCGATTCTCATTTGTTTCCTGATCTGCTTCTTCTTTGCCCAGCATATTTTCAATGTGCTGGTCATCCCCTATGAGCGCGCTGCCGGCGCGACGCAAAATGTTCGGCTGATTTATACCGCTCCGCAGGAGTATTTCTTTACCCAGCTGAAGCTGGCTCTGTTCGGTGCCTTCTTCATTGCCTTTCCAGTGATCGCCAATCAGATCTACATGTTCGTGGCGCCCGGTCTCTACAAGCACGAGCGGCAGGCCTTTCTGCCGTTTCTGATTGCCACGCCAATCCTGTTTGTTCTCGGCGCGCTGATGGTGTTCTTCTTCGTGATGCCCGCGATCATGTTGTTCTTCCTGTCAATGCAGCAGGCTGGCGGCAACGGGCAGGCGGCGATCGAGCTACTGCCAAAGGTTTCAGAATATCTCAGCCTGATCATGACGCTGATCTTCGCCTTCGGTATCGTTTTCCAGCTGCCGGTGGTGCTGACGCTGCTTGCTCGCGTCGGTGTCGTTACGGAAGCGGGACTGAAATCCTGGCGGCGTTATGCCATCTTGTTGTCGTTTGTCGTGGCTGCGGTGTTGACGCCGCCTGACCCGATGAGCCAAATCCTGCTTGCGGTTCCGACGATGGTTCTCTACGAAGTGTCCATTATTGCCGTCAGGTATATCAACAAGCGCGGCCAGTCCCGGGAAGTCTCCACCACCGAAGGATGATGCGAGGGCTCCGGCGGGCGTGCCGCGCGGGGAAAGCCAATGCTCGACATCAAGTGGATTCGCGACAATCCGGAAGCCCTGAAGCATGCCCTGATGAGGCGTGGCCAGTCGGCGGAGTTCGCCGAAACCACTGCTTCGGAAGCGATACGTCTCGACGACGCACGCAGGGCCAACATCAAGTCGCTGCAGGAGGCGCAGGAGCGCCGAAATGCCGCGTCCAAGGAGATCGGCAAGGCCAAGGCCGCCAAGGACGAGGCTCGCGCCGCCGAGCTGATGGAAGAGGTCGCGCGCATCAAGTCGTTTATTCAGGACGGCGAGGCGAAGGAGCGCGAGCTGGATGCTGCGCTTGAAACCGCGCTATCGGTCATCCCCAACTCGCCTCTCGAAGATGTTCCCGACGGTCCGGACGAGAGTGCCAACGTCGAACATCATCGGTTCGGCGAGCCGCGACAGTTCAACTGGGCGAAGGAGCATTTCGAGCTCGGCGAGGCGCTCGGCATGATGGATTTCGAGCGGGCCGCCAAGCTGGCAGGCGCTCGATTCACCGTCGTGAAGAGCCATCTTGCTCGTCTTGAACGTGCTCTCGGCCAGTTCATGATCAATCTTCACACGATCGAGCACGGCTATACCGAGGTGATTCCGCCGCTGATGGTGCGTGACGAGGTGATGTACGGTACCGGTCAGCTGCCAAAGTTTGCCGAGGATCTTTTCCGCACCACTGATGGCCGCTGGCTGATTCCGACGGCAGAGGTGCCGCTCACCAATCTCGTCCGCGAGGAGATCCTCGAGGAAAAGGATCTGCCGCTCCGTTTCACGGCACTGACCCCATGTTTCCGGTCGGAAGCAGGCTCCGCTGGCCGAGACGTGCGCGGTATGCTGCGACAGCATCAGTTCAACAAGGTCGAACTCGTCTCGATCACGGCCCAGGAAAAGTCACTGGAGGAGCATGAGCGCATGCTCGCATGCGCCGAGGAAGTGTTGAAGCGGCTGGGGCTCGCCTACCGCGTCGTTACGCTCTGCACCGGTGACATGGGCTTCGGCAGCCGCAAGACCTACGACATCGAGGTGTGGTTGCCGGGTCAGAAGAAGTTCCGGGAGATCTCGTCCTGCTCGGTTTGCGGTGATTTCCAGGGGCGCCGCATGAACGCGCGTTATCGCCCGATCGGCGAGCCGAAGGGCACGCGCTTCGTCCATACGCTCAATGGTTCGGGTGTCGCAGTCGGTCGCGCCCTCATTGCCGTCATGGAGACCTGGCAGAATGAAGATGGTTCCATCACGGTGCCAGATGTGCTGCTTCCGCTGATGGGCGGCATCGCACGTCTGGAGAAAGCCTAAAAGGAAAGCGAAGACCCGGCCATGCGTATCCTGATTTCCAACGATGACGGCATTCACGCGCCGGGTCTTGTCGCACTCGAGAACATTGCCCGGTCGATCAGCGATGACGTTTGGGTGGTCGCTCCGGAGACCGATCAATCCGGCTTTGCCCATTCGCTGACGCTGCACGACCCGCTCCGGGCGAGGAAGATCGACGACCGGCGTTTTGCCGTACGTGGTACGCCGACCGACTGCGTCATCATGGGTGTCCGTCATATTCTGCCCGAGAGGCCGGATCTCGTGCTGTCCGGTGTCAACGCCGGGACGAACATGGCTGACGATGTGACCTATTCAGGCACTGTCGCCTGCGCCATCGAAGCGACGCTGCTCGGCATTCCCGCCGTGGCCCTGAGCCAGGCTTATGAGGATTTTGTCGGCCGCATTCCATTTGAGACCGCGGAAGCGCTCGGTCCGGAAATCCTCCGGAAGCTGACCGGGCAGGGGATTGCGCACGGCACCTTCATCAACGTCAATTTCCCCAACTGCCGGCCATCCGAGGTGGCTGGGATCGAAGTAACGCGTCAAGGCAACTTCGCTTACGATCACGGTATCGATGTCGAGAAGCGTATCGATGCCCGCAACAAGCCGTATTATTGGCTGACATTCCGTCGCGGCGAGATGCTTTGCGCGCAAGGAACGGACGCGTTCGCCATTTCCCGCAACAAGGTTTCGGTAAGCCCGCTTCGCCTGGACCTGACCGATAGCGACGGCATGGAAAAACTGCGGTCGCTGTTTTGACTGAAACGCTTTTTCAAGGCTGTTCGTCTTACTTTTGACACCTCCGTCATAAATGCAGCGTCGCAATTCATGTTTTGTGGCATTGCGCGAGAGAATGGTGTCAATGAGGCCTTTCGAGCCCGACAAGGTGGCAATCGCGGAGCTCACGATGAAGCTCCGGGGTATGGGGGTTACCGACACCCGCCTTTTGCGTGCTCTGGAGCTCGTTCCTCGCCGCATGTTCGTTGCCGCAGCGCATCAGACGAGCGCCTATCTCGATCGTTCATTGCCTATAGAGTGCGGGCAGACCATCAATGCGCCTTCCACGGTGGCGCTGATGGTCTCGGCTCTCGCGATCCAGCCAGACGACAAGGTGCTTGAGGTTGGCTGCGGCTCTGGATTTCAGGCGGCCATCCTAGCTCATCTCGCCGCACAGGTGGTGACGATGGATCGGTTTCGCAGCCTGATCGACATTGCCGAGGATCGCTTGTCGGCGCTGAAAATCTCCAACGTCACGACGCTGCTCGGGGATGGTCTGGAGGGTTTTACGCGCTACGCGCCGTACAACCGCATCCTGGTCGACGGGGCTGTCGAGAAAGTGCCCACGGCTCTGCTCGATCAGCTTGCCGACAAGGGTACGCTGGTTGCTCCGGTGGGCACGGGGCATACGCAGGCGCTGGTGCGAATCTCCCGAGATGGACGACTGTTCCATCGCGCCGAACTCGGCGCCATAAGGCAGTTCCCATTAAGGGAAGGCGTGGCGCGCCGGCTCTGAGTCCCGGTGATCGGGCTTCGCGCATTCACCAAAAGTCTCTACGAAATCCGCTGTTTTCCCCGGGTTTTGCATGTGTACCCCATGAGCCTTTTTGTTGCTTTAAACCTTTATCAACGTTACTGCGGCTTAATCATTGCAGTTGAAGTCGAGCAGGCGAGACCTGATGATCATGAGTAACCTAGCGATCTGCCGGACCTCCCGCTTTCTGGCCCAGGTTGCCGCAGTTGCCTTGCTGGCTGGTTTTTCGGCCGGCTGCAGTGGCGATGTCAGCCGTTTCGGGAATGTGTTTGCCGAGACGGATAATCAGGGCCAGATCATTGGTCGCGCCGATCCCATGCCGACCGGATCAATAAACTCCCAGGCGACCTACGCGCAACCCGCCTACGCGCAACCGGCCGGCACGCAGCAGACTTATGCCGCACCGGCTCCCACTTATTCATCGAGCGCGGTTTCGTCCAACGCCCTGCCACCCGCCCCCGGCGCCGTCGTCAATAACGGTGCCTATGTCCGGCCGACTCAGACGGCCGCATTGCCCGCACCGGGTGCTATGGCTCCGGCCGCTCCCCAGCCATGGACCCCGTCAAACGGTACCGCCATAACGGTCAAGCCGGGCGATAGCGTACAGGTACTCGCTCGCCGCTATGGTGTGGCCGAGTCGTCGCTCCTTGCAGCCAATGGCCTTGTCGCAGGCGCCCAGCTTACCCCCGGCCAGAACATTGTCATTCCCGCTTACGGGCAGCAGAATACCGCCGCCGCCACCCCAACTGCGTCGCCAGCGATGGCCGCTTCGGCGTCTGCCACTGCGCCCGGTCCGCAAGTCCTCGGCCAGTTGCCGCCAACGAAGCCCCCGGTGCCCAGATCGGTGTCGAACGAAGTCGCCGCAGCGGCCCCTGCCAAGCCGGCGGCTCCCGCCACAACCACGGTTGCGATGGCAACCCCGACCTCGACGACGGCTACCGACGCCAAGCCCGCTCTGTTGCCGCCGGCTGGGAACAAGCCAGTTCCGCAGGCCAGCCAGCAGGTGGCAGCGCTTGCCCCCAATCAGGCTCAGCCCAGCGTCAAGGATGCCACCCCCGCTTCTACCGGTGTTGAAAGCGCCGCAGATGGCAGTTTCCGTTGGCCGGTGCGCGGACGTGTGATTTCCGCCTTCGGTGTGAAACCGGGCGGCGAAAGGAACGATGGAATCAACATCGAGGTGCCGGAAGGCACGCCCATCAAGGCGGCCGAAGGCGGCCAGGTGATTTATGCCGGCAATGAGCTAAAGGGGTTCGGCAATCTGGTTCTGGTCAAGCACCCGAACGGATTCGTGTCTGCCTACGCTCATGCCAGCGAGGTGTTGGTGCAGCGTGGCGACAATATTCTGCGCGGCCAGACCATCGCCAAGGTTGGCGCCACGGGCAATGTCAGCCGCCCGCAGTTGCACTTCGAGATTCGCAATGGCAACAGGCCTGTTGATCCGCTGCCCTATCTCAGCGGCTGATAGTTCGCGGTCAAAGACAGCACATGTCTCTAACCGGCGGCTTGGCCGCCGGTTTTTTGTCCGGTTTTTCAACGCCAATCGCGTGGGATGATGCGCTCGTCATCCGTCACGCAGGCAAGCGAGGCCGCTGGCGCCTGGTTGTCACGGCTGGCCAGATAGGCACCTTCCGCATCGCTTCCGCAAATTGGCTTGGCGATGACTTCGAAGCCGGAGCGGTGCAGGCAACTACCGATATAACGTTCCCGCAGTTCGGCGTTTACGTCGCGCGTCCGGCTGCTGCCGGGATAAAAGAAGCCACCTGTCTCTCGACAATAGCGGCGACCGCTCATCGGGTCTTCTCTGCACTCGGTGAAGCCTGGGCTATAGTGGGGAGGATGGAACTCCGTGACCAAGGCCTGGGGGATCTTCTCAAGCGACTCGATGCGACATTGGTCAGCCACGGTCTGTCGTTCCGCGAAGCTCGATCCGGTCTTGTGGATGATCGGCACCGGCGTCGATACACATCCTGCGAGCAGGATGAGGGCGCCCATTGCCAAGACACGCTTCATCATTTCCCCTTCCTCCCGCGGCAGCGCGCTTCTAGTCACCAAGCTGCAGTCGGCCAGCCAAGTCCTGAACATATTGCCAGGCAACGCGTCCTGATCTTGCGCCACGCGTCCGCTCCCATTCGAGCGCTTCCGCACGGAGACGCTCGGGATCGATATCGAGTTCTAGAGCCGCAACATATCCTTGCACCATGTCCAGGTACTCATCTTGCGAACAGTTGTGAAAGCCGACCCAGAGACCGAAGCGGTCTGAGAGCGATACCTTTTCCTCGACCGCCTCGCCAGGGTTGATCGCTGTGGCGCGCTCGTTTTCCATCATGTCTCGCGGCAGCAGATGGCGTCGGTTGGACGTAGCATAGAACACGACGTTATCGGGTCGCCCCTCGATACCACCTTCCAACACAGCCTTGAGTGACTTGTAGGACGTATCTCCGTGGTCGAAGGAGAGGTCGTCACAAAAGAGAACGAAGCGATGGCTGCTATCGCGCAGGATCTTCATCAGAAGGGGCAAGCTTTCGATATCCTCGCGATGAATCTCGATCAGCTTGAGCGGCGTGAAGTCCGGCCGACCGGCGAGGCGCTTGTTCACCTCAGCCTGGGCGGCCTTTACCAGAGACGATTTTCCCATGCCCCGCGCGCCCCAGAGCAGGACGTTGTTGGCGGGTAAGCCGCGGGCAAAGCGTTCTGTGTTGGCGACAATCATGTCGCGGTTGCGGTCGATTCCCTTGAGAAGCCCGATCTCGACACGGTTGACCCGGGCGACCGCTTGCAGCGACGACGGTTCGGCAATGAAAACGAAGGCGTCGGCTGCCGCGAAGTCCGGTGTTTGGATGAGGGGCGGCGACAAGCGTTCCAAGAGCCCGGCAATACGGTCGAGATGGGCGTTCAGGGTCTCGATGGCGGACGCGCTCATATCGGTTCTCCACTCTGTCAACCTTGCGTACCGATCGGTACTCTCGTGTCTTCTCTATGCCGCCGCGTGTTGGGATGCAAACCATACAAGGCCATTTGCGGTACGCTTTGTCACGATTCCTGCCGAAGACTACCTAGACGGCCGCTCGAAGAGTGGCTGCGTGTAGCTTTGGTTTGCAAAGTCCTGCGGCCTAGGTATATTCCGGCCACTTTCGAGTGGGCGGTCCGCCGCCTTCCCTTCGATATCCCAATGCCACGTCGGTCCGATTTGCGGGCGGCGGCGGGCCGATGGAGTTGACCCGATGTTCGTGACCCCAGCCTACGCCCAAGCGGCCGGTGCGGCCCCCGGCAGTGCTGACTTCCTGATTCAGTTCGCGCCGTTCATCCTGATCTTCGTGATCATGTACTTCCTGCTGATCCGTCCGCAGCAGCGCAAGGCCAAAGAGCATCGGGACATGCTGAAGAACCTGCGTCGCGGCGATGTGGTTGTGATGCAGGGCGGGCTTATCGGCAAGATCGTCAAGGTCGTGGATGAGAACGAGCTGGTGCTCGACGTGGGTGACGGCACCGCTAAGGTTCAGGTGCGCGTCGCCTCGGGGCTCGTGCAGCAGCTTCGCACCAAGGGCGAGCCCGTCAAGGAAGGCAACTGACCGAGCGGTCGTACGTGAGGGAAGGCGGGCAGCCTGACTGCCCGTTTTCGGCCAATAAGGTCCGAGGCAGCAAATGCTCTATTTTTCCCGCTGGAAGGTAACCGCGATTCTCCTGACGATTTTCGTCGCTCTCGTGGTCCTGATTCCCAACTACCTCAGCTCGGACCAGCTCAAGTCTTACTGGCCGTCCTGGCTTCCGGGACGACAAGTGGTTCTTGGCCTTGACCTGCAGGGCGGCGTCTATCTTCTCTACCAGGTTGACGTGAACGACTATAAGCAGAAGCGCCTCAAGGCGCTTGAAGGCGATATCCGCCAGGCGATGCGTGACGAGCCACGCATCGGCTATACCGGCCTCGGTATCCAAGGCGATGTCGTTCAGATGAAGATCCGCGATGCAGACAAGTTTGATGAGGCCGGAAAGCGTCTTCACAACCTGCTCAACCCGCTGTCTACCGGCGCTCTGGGTGGTTCTGCCGTTACCGAGTTCCAGCTCGATCAGGGATCCGATGGTCTCGTGCGTCTCGGCTTCTCGCAGGCCGGTCTCGACAAGCGCCTTGGAACCGTCGTCCAGCAGTCGATTGAAGTCATTCGCCGCCGCGTTGACCAGATGGGTGCTGTTGAGCCGTCCATTCAGCGGCAGGGCTCCGATCGAATTCTGGTGGAAGCACCGGGCGAAAAGGATCCGGCACGCCTCAAGAACATCATCGGCCGTACCGCGCAGATGACCTTCCATCTCGTCGACCTCAATGTGTCGCCGGAGGAAGCAGCCAAGGGCAATCTGCCCCCCGGAGAGATTCTTCTGAAGCAGAAGGAAGCCGGTGGCATTCCGATGGTGGTCGATGAAACGCCTCTGATGACCGGTGAAGACCTTACCGATGCCCAGACGTCCTTCCAGAGCCAGACCAACGAGCCCGTGGTGTCGTTCCGTCTCTCGACGTCGGGTGCCCGCAAGTTTGCTCAGGTGACGACCGATAACGTCGGCCGGTTGTTCGCCATCGTTCTCGACGATGAGATCATTTCGGCGCCGCGCATCAACGAACCGATCACCCAGGGGTCTGGCCAGATTTCCGGTCACTTCACGGTCGAGACCGCCAACGATCTCGCCGTGCTGCTTCGCGCCGGCGCACTGCCTGCCAAGCTGTCCGTCGCCGAAGAGCGCACAGTCGGTCCCGGCCTTGGTGCCGACTCGATCGCCGCTGGCGAGCGGGCCGCCATGATCGGTACCGTTGCCGTCGTGATCTTCATGCTGGCCGCCTATGGCCTGTTCGGTGTATTCGCCAATGTTGCGCTGGTGGTCAACGTGATCCTGATCATGGCGATCATCACCATCCTGCAGGCAACGCTGACGCTGCCTGGTATCGCCGGTATCGTCCTCACCATGGGCATGGCGGTCGACAGTAACGTGCTGATCTACGAGCGCATCCGTGAGGAGCAACGGCTCGGCCGGTCTCCGGTTTCCGCGATCGATGCCGGCTTCCGCCGCGCCTTCGGTACCATCCTCGACGCCAATATCACCACCTTGATCGCCGCCATTGTTCTCTTCCAGATGGGCTCCGGCCCGGTGAAGGGCTTTGCGGTGACGCACGTGATCGGCATCATTACCACCATGTTCACGGCCATCACCTTCACCCGACTGGTGGTGGCGACCTGGGTCCGCTATCGGCGGCCGTCCGTCGTTCCGCTCTGATCCGGACCCTGAGGCTCCATCATGCGCCTGCTTCGCCTTTTTCCCGACGACACCAAGATCCCCTTCATGAAATGGAGGAAGTGGAGCTTTCTATTCTCCGGCATCGCGTCGGTGCTCTGCTTCGTGGTCCTCTATACCCACGGCATGAACACCGGCATTGACTTCCAGGGCGGCACGCTCATGGAAGTTCAGACCAAGTCAGGGCCGGCCGACCTTGAGGCCATTCGCAACCAGCTCAATGGTTTGGGGATGGGCGAGGTGCAGGTTCAGTCGTTCGGCGCCGATGATGACGTGCTGATCCGCATCGCGCGCCAAGAGGGGGGCGATGAGGCCCAGACAGCTGTCGTCGGCAAAGTGCAGGCGGCCTTTGGTGATAAGGTCGACTACCGCCGCACCGAGATGGTCGGCCCTCGTGTTTCCGGCGAGCTGGCTCAGAACGGTATTCTGGGCATTATCTCGGCGTTGGGCCTGATCATGGTCTATGTCTGGTTCCGCTTCGAGTGGCAATATTCGCTCGGCGCGGTGATCGCCACGCTGCATGATGTGGTTCTGACCATCGGCTTTTTCGCGGTTAGCCAAGTCGAGTTCAGTCTGTCATCGATTGCAGCAATTCTGACCATCGTTGGCTATTCGTTGAACGACACCGTGGTGGTTTATGACCGAATTCGAGAGATGCGACGCAAGTATAAGCGCCTCAATCTCGTTGTGCTGCTCGATCTCGCCATCAATCAGACCCTGACGCGCACGACCAATACGGCTCTGACCACCCTTATAGCGCTTGCCGCGTTGGTGATCTTCGGTGGTGAAGTGATCCGTTCTTTCACTTCGTCGATGCTGTTCGGCGTGTTGATCGGCACCTATTCGTCCATCTTCATCGCGGCTCCGGTGCTGATTTTCCTCGACCCGCAATTGGCAGGCGACAAATCGGCCAAGAAAGCCGAGGATGACAGCGAGGAGGCTGTCGAGCCGGCGTGAGTTCGGGAGCGTTTCCTTGGGAGCACTGCCGATGAAGCTGTTCGGGCCGCGAGGCCGCCCCACGGAACGTCGCGAGCAGCATTTGCCCGAGCAGGTGCCGGTCGAGGCCTATGGAAACGGTGGGTTTCGTTTCGGTGGCATGTCGCACCGAGGATCGATCCTGATACTGCCATCAGGCGTCCATGGTTGGACGGCACTGACGCCGGCAGATATCACCGTTGCAAATCTCGCCTTGGTCCTTGCCGAGGCGGACGATATCGAAATGCTGCTGCTTGGCACGGGCAATGATCTCGTTCCGGCCAGACGGGACGTTACCGAGGCGTTGCGTGGAAAAGGCGTCAAGCACGAGGCGATGTCGACCGGTGCCGCCATTCGTCTTTTCAATGTCATGCTCGGCGAACGGCGCAAGTTTGCCGCCGCTCTACTGGCAGTCGACTAATGGTGTCGTCTTCTCGCCTCGACGAGGCCTATCGCTATTGCGAGACTCTCGTTCGCGACCATGATCGCGATCGCTGGCTGGCAGACCGGTTGCTTCCAGAACGCAAGCGTCAGCACGCTTTTGCCGTCCATGCGTTCTCCTATGAGGCCGCGCGTATCCGCGAGACCATCCATGAGGCGATGCCCGGCGAGATTCGCCTGCAGTGGTGGATCGATGCGATTGAAGGCGAAGCACGCGGCGATGTAGCCGGCCATCCAGTGGCGGCGGCGTTGATCGACACCATCAGGCGCTTTTCGTTGCGCAGATCGGGCTTCGTCAATCTCCTGGAGGCGCGCCATTTCGATTTGTATGACGACGCGATGCCCACGCTGAACGACCTTGAAGGATACGCCGGTGAGACGACGTCGGCTCTGTTCCTGGAGGTTGCCCAGATACTTTGTGACGGCGCCGATCCGAAGGTCACTGATGCCGCCGGGCATGCAGGCGTCGCCTATGCCATGACCGGGTTGATGCGTGCTCTTCCCATCCATGCCCGCCGCAACCAGGTCTATTTGCCGTCCGACCTTCTGAAAGTCGCGGGGATCGAACCGGACGATGTGCGGCAAGGTCGCAAGGCCACCGAGCTGGAAACCATTCTCGTCGGCCTTAGAAGCCATGCCAGTGAGCATCTCGACAAGGCGCTCGTGGCCCTAGCGTCGGCGGACGCTCGCGCCAAGCCTGCCTTCTTGCCGCTCGCCTTTGTCAGGCCTTATCTCAAGGCGCTTGGCAAGGCGTTGCCTTACGGTCCGGTGGCCGAACTGAGCGCTTGGAGGAAGCCGCTGATCCTTTGGCGGTTCGGGCGGCAGCTCTAGCCGCGCAGGCTTGCTTCTATGAGGCTGGTCAACCCCCTCAGCATGTCGATTGGCTCGGGAGGACAGCCCCGAATGATCAAGTCGACGGGGATAATGTCTGACACGGCGCCGATAACGGCATAGTTTTTCCCGAACACTCCGCATCCGGCGGCACAATCGCCGACCGCCACTACCCATTTGGGGGCCGGTGTCGCTGCATAGGTCCGCTCGAGACCTTCGCGCATGTTGGCGGTTACTGGCCCAGTCACCATCAGAACATCTGCATGGCGTGGCGAGGCGACGAACCGAAGGCCGAAGCGTTCAACGTCATAATAGCTGTTGTTGAGGGCGTGAATTTCCAGTTCGCAACCGTTGCATGATCCGGCGTCCACTTCGCGGATCGACAGGCTGCGACCGAGGCGTACTTTTGCGGCAGCGCCCAGTCGCGTAGCCAATGCGTCAATCTCGGCGTCGGCAACCACCGGCGCGTCTTCGGTCACAGGTCGCCGGAACAGGCCCTCAAGCAGCATTCTACGCATGATCGGTCGTCCGTCTCAAAGGTCTTGTCCCGAGTAGGAACAGTTGAAGGACTTGTTGCAGATCGGGAAGTCGGCGACGATGTTGCCTTCTATTGCCGCCTCGAGCAGCGGCCACTGGAAGACCGAAGGGTCGCGCACTGCGCCCCGCAGCACGCGGCCGGTCTCGTCTGTTCTGAGCCAGACCAGCACGTCGCCGCGGAATCCCTCGACCACGGCGAGCCCCTCCGTGGAGTTGTCGTGCGGCTCATTGGCAAGGCCACCAGCCTGAGGAACCCGCCGCTCTCGCAGCGCCGGGTTTAATGGATAAGCGATAGGGCCGGCGGGCAGACGGTCCACAATTTGCTCTATCAGCTCTAGGCTCTCGTAAACCTCATCGACACGCACCCAGATTCTTGCATCGACATCGCCGTTCTCACGCTTGCCCACCTTGAAATCGAGGTCGCCATAGGGTGGGTAACTCGGGGTCTTGCGAGCATCAAAGCCGCGCCCCGAGGCTCTGCCGATCGGTCCGCCAGCTCCGAAGCGGCGAGCGAGATCGGGATCAAGTCGGCCTGTGGAGACGGTCCGGTTCTGAAGTGAAGCGGTGTTGTCGTAAAGCTCGACAAGGCGTGGGAAGCGCTGACGAACGCGGGTAGTGAGTGTCTTGATCGATGCCGTATCCGCAAGGTCGGAGGTGACGCCACCCGGGACGATCCGATCCATCATCAATCGATGCCCGAACGCAACTTTGGCCGTGCGCAGCACCTCTTCGCGCAGCATGCCGCAGTGGGCAAGCATCAACGCAAAGGCCGCGTCGTTGCAGATGGCGCCAATATCACCGAGATGGTTGGCCAGCCTCTCGAGTTCGGCCATCAGGGCACGCAGCCAGATCGCCCGCTGCGGTACGCCGACACCCAGAGCCGCTTCCGCTGCGCGGGCAAAAGCAAATGAGTAAGCCACTGTGCTGTCACCGGAGACGCGGGCGACTATTTTTGCCGCAGCTTCGAGCGTCGTATCGGTGAGAAGACTTTCGATTCCCTTGTGGACATATCCCAGCCGTTCCTCCAGCCGCACGACAATCTCGCCGTTAGCGGAAAATCTGAAATGACCGGGCTCGATGATCCCTGCATGCACGGGGCCAACAGCGATCTGATGGAGGGGAGGTCCTTCGGCTTTCAAGAAAGAATACGGGGCGCCGTCAGCAGGTACGGCTCTCGGAGCTCTGCCCAGCGGCGCACGAAGGCCCCAGCGGTCATGGTCGAGCCAGCGCCTGTCGTCCGGCATGCCTTCGGGAACGAGACCGTAGAGATCGACGATTGCCCGCTCGAGGCGTTGGGCCGGCGGGTGAGTGAGACCGACCGAAGGGAAATGGCCGTCCGGCGCGCCGAGCGTCAGCACCATGAGCGCGCCGTCCTCGTCGTCAAGGATCGCCATGTGCACTGCGCTGGGTTCGGCCCAAAGACCCGATAGGGTGGCATTGCCTGCAGCGACAGCCAATGTCGCCTGTCGCCAGGTATCGGCATCGACTGTAATGCGTGGCCAAGGCTTTTGCTCTTCGATGGTCAGCGCGGCATTGAGAAGGGCGGTACGAAGCGTGCTCATGATCTCATCCCAGCATGCGCGCAACGTTCTGGAACCATGCGACCAAGGGTCCAGGCAGATAAAGACCGGCGATCAGCACCAGAAGAAGATGGATGATGAGCGGCAGCATCGATGGCCGTCGTCCGGCGTTGACCACACTGGGCGAAGGCTTGCCGAAGGCGATCCCGGTGAGCCGCCAGACGAGCGCGCCGAACGCGAGGAGCAGGCCGACCACCAGCGGGATGGCTAGCAACGGCTCTCTGGCGAAGGTGGAACTCACCAGCAGGAACTCACTGGTAAAGATTCCCATGGGGGGTAGGCCGGCGATGGCTGCGACCCCGACGATAAGGCTCCAGCCGAGCGTCGGATGACTCTCGGTGAGGCCGCGGATATCGGCGATCTTTTGCGTTCCCTTGACCTGTGCCACTTGGCCAACCGCGAAGAAGATAGCCGACTTGGTGAGCGAATGCATGGTCATGTGAAGAAGGCCGGCGAAATTGGCGAGCGGCCCCCCCATGCCAAAGGCAAAGGCGATCAGCCCCATATGCTCGATCGACGAATAGGCGAACAGTCGCTTGATGTCCCGCCTCAGGTACAACATGAAGGCAGCGAAGATCAGCGACACCAGACCGAGGGTGACGAGGAGGGGCCCGGGCGCCACCGCGAAGGGATTGGCTGCAAGCAGCATCTTGAAGCGCAAGAGTGCATAGAGCGCGACGTTCAACAGAAGTCCCGACAGAACCGCAGAGATCGGGGTCGGACCCTCGGCATGGGCATCCGGCAGCCAGGCGTGCAGGGGGGCGAGACCGACCTTGGTGCCGTAGCCTAGCATCAGAAAGACAAACGCGACGTTGAGCAATTCCGGGCTGAACGCCGCTGCGTTGGCAATCAGCGTCGTCCAAACCATCGCGTCGTGACCTTCGCCGATCACTGGCCGGGCGGCCATGTAGATCAGGATGGTGCCGAACAAGGCGAGCGCGATGCCTACCGATCCCAGGATGAAATACTTCCACGCCGCTTCAAGCGCTGCCTGCGTGCGATAGAGACCGACCATCAGGACGGTGGTCAGCGTGGCGAGTTCCACCGCCACCCACATCAGTCCGACATTGTTGGCGGTCAACCCGAGGTTCATCGAAAAGGAGAGCGCCTGGTACATGCCGTGATAAAAGCGGATATAACCCGGCTTCAAGCGGCCGATCTCGATTTCGTGCCCGATATAGCTGGCCGAGAAGATCGAGGTGGTGAAGCCGACGAAGGTGCCGAGCACGACGAAGACCACATTGAGGTCATCGACGAACAGGAAGCTCACTGTTGGGTCGGGCCGCTCGACGAGAAGCGTCAGCGCGAACAGGAACGTCAGCCCGGAAGCCAGCATATTGACGCGGGCGCCGAGCTTGTACTTCGAAATGAGCGCAAGAAGCAGAGCCGCGACGCCGGGCACGACCAGTACGGCATCGATGGGGGCGAATGGGAGCTGATGAAGAAAGGCGGTCATTCCCGGCCCTCCCGGAAGTCGTCGAGGGCTTGGGTATCGATGGTGTCGAAACGCTCGCGGATGCGAAACAGGAAAACACCGATCACGATGAAGGCGACCAGCACCGAGAAGGCAACGGAGATCTCCACGACCAGCGGCATGCCACGGGCGCCCGTCGCAGCCAGCACCAATCCGTTTTCAAGGCTCATGAACCCGACGATCTGGCTGATGGCGTTTTGGCGCGTCACCATCATCAGAAGGCCGAGCAGGATAACCGAGAGGGCAAGCGCCAAATCCTCGCGGGCGATCGGGTCGGCCTCGGCTGCGGCGGGAAGCATCACCACCATGGACAGCGCCACGAGACCTATTCCCATCAGCATGGTCAAGCCGATGCCACCCACCGTCTCGATGTCGCGATGGACGCCAAGCCGCAGCACCATGTGGTGCAGTGCCACCGGGATGATGATTGCCTTCAGGATCAGCGCAATGGCCGCAGTGACGAAGAGGTGCGGCGCCGACTGGACATAGGCTTGCCAGGCGACCGAGAGCGAAAGCACCACGGCGTGCGCCGCGAAGACGTTGAGCAGACCGAGGATGCGGTTCTGGTAGAGCATCATGAAGCTCACCAGGACCATGCCGCCAGCCAGAAGATGCGCAGCGTCGAGGGAAAAGCGTTCCATCAGAAGCTCCGCGAAACGAACAGCAGCAAGGTGCCGAGGAGGCCGAGCATCAACGCACCGCCGACGAACTCTGGGACGCGGAAGACGCGCATCTTGGCGATCGCGGTCTCGAACAACACCATCAGGAAGCCGCCCACGGCGAGCTTCCCCATCCAGGTCACGACACCAAAGGCCATGCCAAGGAGGGCATCGTCCTGGCGCGCCATGCCCCATGGGGCGAAAATGCAGGCGATGAGAGAGATGTAAAGAAGGAGCTTCAGTGCAGCAGCAAGCTCGATGACCGCGAGGTGACGGCCGGAATACTCCAGCACCATGGCTTCATGCACCATGGTGAGTTCAAGATGCGTGGCCGGATTGTCAACTGGCACACGGGCATTCTCGGTGAGTGCCACGATGATGAGGCCGATCAGGGCGAGGCCAAGAGAGACGCGCAGAGTGGCATGATCCACCATGAACTCGGCAACCGTCGACAGCTGCGTCGAGCCGGCTACCAGAGCTACCGTGAACACGATCATGATCATCGCCGGTTCGGCCAATGTCGCGAACAGCATTTCGCGGCTCGAACCGATACCGCCGAATGCAGTACCAATATCCATGCCGGCAAGCGCCAGGAAAAAGCGCGCCGAACCGAGCAGGGCTGTGATGGCGATGAGGTCCGCCGCCCAGGAGAAGTGCAGCCCGGCCGCGAAGGTCGGAACCAGTGCCGCCGCAACCCAGGTCGTTGCGAAGATGAGGTAGGGCGCGTTGCGGAACAGCCAGGACGCGTTGTCGGCCAGCACCGCCTCCTTGCGCACGAGACGCAAGAGGTCGCGATAGGGCTGCAGAACCGAAGGTCCTTGCCGGCGCAACAGGCGTGCCTTGACCTTGCGGGTAAAGCCGACAAGCCCCGGCGCCAGCGCCAACACCAGCACCATCTGGACGCCCTGAACGAGAATGGCGAGGATCAGGCCCATGTTGCTACCAGAACGAGAAGGAGGACCAACGCCGCGAACACGAGGCTCAGATAGCTGCGGATCGTTAGAAACTGCAGGATGTTGAGCCGCTCGGCCGCATAGAGAACGGCGTTCTCCAGTGGCACATAGACGAAGTCCCAGACCAAATCACGAAGCGTGAGCGTCAGACGGGCCGGTGCCATGTCGCCCGGCAGCGGCATGGTCTGGCTGACCTTGGCCCGAAATGCGAGGGGACCGAACACCCGGCGGATCGGTTGAGCGAAGCTGTCGGCCGTATACTGGATAGCCGGCGAAGCATCGGGGAACCCGCAGTCCCAAGCCGGGGCGCGGCGCACGGCTCGCGAAGCAAAGTTGTGAATGACCCGGATAGCAGCCCAGCTCGCCATCAGGATGAAGAAGAAGACAAGGAAACCTGAGTAGGAGCTACGACTTTCGGAAATCGGAATGATCGCAAGATGCGGCAGGATTGGCTGCTTCGGCATGGCACCGTTGACCAGCATCTGCGAAACCGGTGACAAGGCATCGAGAAATGGCCCGGGGAAGACACCCGCGATGAGGCAGATGATCAACAGGACATACATCGCCCGGATCTGCCATCGGCTCACTTCTTTTGCCATCTCGGCGGCCGGCGAACGCGGCCTGCTGAGAAATGTGATGCCAAAGCCTCGAACGAAGCAGGCGGCTGCAAGTGCCGCGGCCAAGGCCAACATGGCGCCCGATGCCGGTACCAGGAATCGCAATGCCCACTGCGGTAGTTGAGGACTGAGAAGAATGGCCTGCAGGATCAGCCATTCCGACACGAAGCCGTTGAGAGGCGGCAATGCGGAAATGGCAAGGCACCCACCGAGAAAGAGATAGGCCGTCTCCGGCATCCGATGGATCAGCCCGCCGAGCTTTTCGATGTCGCGTTCCCCTGCACCGGTAAGCACGTTGCCGGCTCCGAAGAACAGCAGGCTTTTGAACAGTGAATGATTGAAGGCATGAAAGATCGAGGCGGTCACCGCTAGTGCAGCCGCTCCGGCCATGTCGTTGGTCTTGAATGCCAGGCCGAGCCCCAGGCCAATGAAGACGATGCCGATATTTTCAACCGTCGAGTAGGCCAGCAGGCGCTTGAGGTCGCGCTGCAGGACGGCGTGCAGGACGCCGAGGACCGCCGAGCCTGCCCCCAGGATCAGCACCAACACCGACCACCACCACGACGGTGGACCGGCAAGGTCGAACACGACACGAATGAAGCCGTAGACCGCTACCTTGGTCATGACGCCCGACATCAGTGCCGAGACATGGCTGGGTGCGGCGGGATGGGCGAGAGGCAACCAGACATGCAAGGGGACCAGCCCCGCCTTGGAGCCGGCACCGAGCAGCATCAGAACCAGTACGAGACCCGCAATCCAGGGGACGTGTTCGGCGGTTCGGATGCCCGAGAAGACATAGTCCCCATCTGGCCCGGCCAGAAGACCAAAGGCCAACAGCAACATCAGCGTGCCAAAGGACGCCATCAGCAGGTAAACGTAGCCGGCGCGACGGTTTTCGGCGTCATGGTGGTGAGCCATGACCAGTGCCCATGAACTCAGCGACATGAACTCCCAGGCGACCAGGAAGCTGAAGGCATCGGCCGAAAGCACTACCAGATTCATCCCGGCAAGGAAGGCGGGATAGAAGGGCAGGACCCGCCCGGGTTCTTCCTCATGGGCGCCATAGCCTACGGCATAAAACGAAGCCACCATGGCACCGAGATCGACAATGACCAGGAAGGCGGCACTGAGCGGGTCGAGGACGAAGTGAGCCCCAATCCAGGGCAGTCCGACTGGCAGGCGAACGCTCCCCTGGAACACACTGCCGCCCAGAAGGCCGAACAGTCCACAGACCAGCAACGCCGCAGCCGAGACGAAGCAGGCCCCATAGACGAAAGGCGTCGCCCAGACCGCGCGCCGGGCGGTAAGGATCGGCGCCACAACGGCGAGACCAGCAAGGCCGGCGACGCTCAAAAGGGCCGCTACGATCGGCATTGTCAATTTCATTCCCCGAACGGGTTTCGGACCGCTGATGCGATTCCGTGAAGTCAACTTACGACAGCCACTGGGACGTCGTTCGTTGAGGCGTCGATTGACGCCGGCGGACCCGCTCCGAGTGGTGCGGGAGCCGCAGTTCCGGCGCGACCGATGTCGGCGGCGGACGAGGCGGCTGTCATGACAGACTCAAGGATTGGCCGAAGCATAGCGGCTGATCGACGGCGCCGAAATTGTTTGTTGGTATTCAATCAATTCAATTCGGCGGACGCCACAATGCTGTTGCAGAGAAGTCGCGGCGCTTCGCCCCTCGTCAACGATTATGCGCACACCTTCAACATTGAGCGGCGAGACAGGCAGAAGTGCCAAACGCGCATTTCTTCAACAGATGCGGGGCAGTTGCTCGCCAGCAAGCCAATCGACAATCCGACCTCCGCCAAAGCCAGTGGTCATCTGTACGAAATGCTGATCGTCCTCGACGGCCTCGCCAATAATTGCCGCATCCACCCCGAGCGGATGAGACCGCATGGCCTGGACCAGAACCTCCGCCGCGTCGGCCGACACCACGGCAACGAGCTTGCCCTCGTTGGCGACGTTGAGCGGATCGAGACCGAGGAGCTCACAGGCTGCTGCGACCTGACGTTTGATCGGGATGCGATCCTCGACGATACGAAATCCGACGTCTGACTGATGAGCCAGCTCGTTAAGCGTGGCGGCAAGACCACCACGGGTCGGATCGCGCATCAGACGCAGGTTAGCCCCGGCTGCCGCGACCATGATCTCGACGAGCCCATTGAGCGCTGCGCTGTCAGACAGGATTTCCGTTTCGAAGCTGAGATTCTCGCGACTCGACATGATGGCGACGCCATGGTCGCCCATCGACCCGGAGACAATTACCTTGTCGCCCGGACGCGCCTGATTCCCGGACAATGCGAGACCGTCCGGCACCACGCCGACACCGGCCGTCGAGATGAAGACACCGTCGGCCTTGCCGCGCTCCACCACCTTGGTGTCGCCAGTGACGATCATCACGCCGGCCGCCTTGGCTGCCGCTCCCATGGATTCGGCAATTCGCTTCAGATCGCCGAGCGGGAACCCTTCCTCGATGATATAGCTTGCTGAAAGGTAGAGCGGCTTTGCCCCCGCCATGGCGAGATCGTTGACGGTGCCGTGCACGGCGAGAGACCCGATATCGCCGCCAGGAAAGAAGATCGGTGATACGACATAACCGTCAGTGGTCATCACCATGCGACCGCCGGCCGGTGTCGGGAAGCTCGCCTGATCGTTGCCCTGATCGAGCAGCTCGTTGCCGAAGGCATCCTTGAAGATCGACGAAATCAGCTCGGCCATGGCGCGGCCGCCCGCACCGTGGCTCATGTCGACTCGACCGGCCTTCAGATCGAGCTTTCGGCGGAAAGTCTTGGTCATGCGCTTCTCCGATGGCCTGCGTCAGTTTGGCGCGTGCGAAAACGACCATAGGTCCAGTGGGCGGCGCAAGCGCCTTCCGATGACACCATGCAGGCGCCGGTCGGCGTTTCCGGCGTACAGACAGTGCCGAACAGGCGGCAGTCGGCCGGTTTCTTCTGGCCACGCAGGATCGCGCCGCACTCGCAGGCCGGATTATCCTCGGCCGGCTGTGTTTCGATGGTGAAACGCTTCTCGGCGTCATAGAACGCGAAGGCGTCCCGGAGCTTCAGCGCACTCTTCGGCACGGCACCAAGACCTCGCCACTCGAAGCTGTCCCGCAGCTCGAACACTTCGTCACAGAGGTCGATGGCGACGCGATTGCCTTCCGTCCTGACTGCGCGGATGTACTGGTTTTCCACCTCGGCCCGCTGTTCATTGACCTGACGCACCAGCATCAGAATGGCATACATCACATCGAGCGGTTCGAACCCGGCGATGACCACCGGCTTGCGATAGTCTTCGGCAAACACCTTATAGGGATCCATGCCGATGATGGTCGATACGTGCGACGGCCCGACGAACCCCTCGATGGCGATCGGCGGCTCGCCTGGTGTCGGCGGCATGTCAAGGATGGCGCGCATGGCGACCGGCGTCAGCACGTGATTGCAATATATCGAAAAGTTCTTGAGACCCTTGGCATCGGCCGCTTTCAGCGCAACGGCGGTTGGCGGAGTGGTCGTCTCGAACCCGATGGCGAAGAACACCACCTGCCGCTCGGGATTGGCCTCGGCGATGCGGATGGCGTCGAGCGAGGAGTAGACCATGCGAATATCTGAGCCGGCTGCCTTGGCCTTCATCAGGCTGAGACCGCCAGAGGCCGGTACGCGCATCAGGTCGGCATAGGTGCAGAGCGTAACCTCAGGTCGCTTCGCCAGGCGAATGGCGTCATCGATGCGACCAATCGGAAGAACGCAAACCGGGCAACCCGGACCATGGATCATGCGCACGTTGGCAGGCAACAGGTCCTCGATGCCGTAACGCGAGATCGCATGGGTGTGGCCGCCGCAAAACTCCATGAAGGCATAGGAGCGATCGGGCCGGACTTCAGCTGCGATGGCCGCCGCGATGTCGCGCGCCTTATCGCCGTCGCGATATTCGTCGACGTATTTCATCTGGCGCCTCCGGCGGCTAGCGGCACATTGCGCGCCTCGTCGAGCAGGTCGAGCGTCCGCCGTGCTTCGTCCGGATCGACTTTGGACAAGGCATAGCCGACGTGGACGATGACATAGTCACCGACGGCCACGTTCTTCACCAGAGCGGTGGAAATGGGCATCGACACGCCATCCAGGCTGATCTTGGCCATGTTGTCAGGCAGAAGCTCGGTGACGAGAGCGGGAACGGCAAGGCACATGGTCAGGTCTCCGAAAGGGCTCGGCGGGCGAGAACGGCCTGTCCGAAGGAAAGACCGCCGTCGTTGGCCGGCAGACGCCGGGCGAGGAGGGGAGTGAGGTTGGATTGAACGAGCGCGGCCGACAGTCCTTCGGCCAGGACGCGATTCATCAGGCAGCCACCACCCAGAGCGATCGAACCGAGGCCGGAGGCGGCTGCTCCATGGCGCGCGAGGGCGGCAAGACCTTCGATCAGCGTGCCGTGGAACAGCGATGCGCCATCGTGTGAGTTGGGACGAACAAGGGCGAGGTGGGCAAGTAGCGGCGAGAAGGACAGGACGCCGTCCGAAAGTGTGAACCCACCTGTGAGCGAGACTGGCTCGTCGACAAGCGCCTCCAGCTCCATCGCCGCCTGCCCCTCGTAATCCTGCACGGCACGAACCCCGAGCAGCGCCGCCGCTGCATCGAACAACCGGCCGAGTGAGGTCGTGTTGAGCCGATCCGCGCCGGAGGTGACCCGGCCGGCAATCGGCCCAGCCAATGGCCGGTCGGGAAAGAAGTCGGCAGCAAGCTCTGGCCGTCCGAGAGAGGCGAGGGCTCCGGCCCCCATCCGCCATGGCTCGCGGGCGGCGCGGTCCCCACCTGGCAGCGGCAACGGCGCGAGGTGGCCGAGCCGGCGGTGTGTCGGTCCGCCCACCAGAAGCAACTCGCCTCCCCAGGCTCCGCCATCGTCACCGAGACCGTGCCCGTCGAGGGCGAGGCCAAGCACTGGCTCCCTGATATCCGCTTCCGCCGCCACCGCGACAACATGTGCGGCATGGTGCT
Organism: Pleomorphomonas sp.; assembly: GCA_029976075.1. Classification (GTDB taxonomy): domain Bacteria; phylum Pseudomonadota; class Alphaproteobacteria; order Rhizobiales; family Pleomorphomonadaceae; genus Pleomorphomonas. The sequence goes on along the minus strand of JARKNW010000057.1, from coordinate 170,359 downwards.
GCACTCGGATGACGGGCGGGCCGAACTCCTCTGCCATCTGGCTGGAGCGATAATCAGGGTGGAGATCTGCGGCGATCAGCTCGGGCTTCACGCCGACTATGTCGATGAGATGAGCGATCGTCTCGCGGTAGAACCTCAGCGTCTCCGCTGTGTCGAGGTCGCCGACGTGCTGGGAAACGAAGGCCTCGCGGCCGCGCGTCAGTGTCACAGTAGACTTGAGATGCGCGCCGAGCGCGAGGGTTGCTGGCCCATCTTCGCCAAGCGCGATCGGCTCGGGCACATAGCCGCGCGCCCGACGCATGATACTCGGCGCGCCGGCGATGACCTGGGTCACGCTGTCATCGGCACGAACCACGATGGGCCGATCGTGGGTAACGATCATATCGGCGATGCCGGCGAGGCGGCGGGTAGCATCGCCATCATCCACCACCAGCGGCTCTCCACCAGGGTTGGCCGATGTGGCCACCAGCACGAAGTCATTGGGGGCGTGCGGATCGTGGGCGGCGAACGCATGGCCGGCGAGCGCTGCGAAGAGCAGATGATGCACCGGCGCGTAAGCCAGCATGACGCCGACACGGGACAGGCCCGGAGAAACGCCGGGCGCCAGCGTGCCGCATCTTGCCCGCATCAGGACGATCGGCCGGGCCACCGACGAACAGAGCTTCAACTCCTCAGGCGACGCATCGGCAACCGTGCCGACCGAGGCCGTATTGGCCACCATGATTGCAAACGGCTTGAACTCTCGCGCTTTCCTCTCACGCAGAGCTGCTACCGCGTCAGCATTGCGGCCGTCACAGACGAGGTGGAAACCACCAATGCCTTTCAACGCCACGATACGACCCGCGCGGATTGCTGCTGCTATGTCGGCAATCGGATGGCTCAGCTTCGGTCCGCAAACGGGGCAGGCAACCGGTTCGGCATGAAAACGGCGGTCCCGCACGTCCGTATAGGCCGCGGCACAATCCGGGCACATTGGAAAAGACGCCATTGACGTCTGTCGCCGGTCATAGGGCAGGTGACGGGTGATGGTGTAGCGCGGACCACAATGCGTGCAGTTGACGAACGGATAGGCGAAATAGCGGCTTTCGGGGTTGAACAGTTCGTCGAGACAAGCATCGCAGGTGGCAGCATCGGCAACAATGCGCGTCTTGGTCTCGCCGTCCACACTCTCCCTTATGACGAAATCGACGTCGCCGAGAACCGGAATCTCCTCGCGGAGAACCGTGTCGATGCGAGCAAGTGGCGGTACCTCCAGTTCGAGCCGACGGACAAACTCCTCGACGCGCGCACCTTCCACCTCGATGGTGACGCCATCCGACCCGTTGCGGACATATCCGGCCAAACCACACTCGGTGGCCAGCCGGTGCACGAATGGCCGCATGCCCACGCCCTGCACGGCACCGTTCACCTTGAGGAAAAGGCGCGCCACGGGTGCAAAGGCATCGGAGGTGAGCACGGCGGTCATCGTCTCGTTAAGCCCTGACGACTGCCGCGGCGCGGGAAAGGGCGGCGCGCGCTTCGAGCCAGGCATAGAAGGCAGCCATGCCCTCGCCAGTCTCAGCCGAAACGACGAGCGTCTGGAGATGCGGATTGACCCTGAGCGCTGCCGCCAGACATTTGCCAACATCGAATTTCAGGTGCGGCAGCAGGTCGGCCTTGTTGAGAAGCAGCAGGTCGGCGACGGCAAACATGTCCGGGTATTTCAGCGGCTTGTCTTCACCCTCCGTCACGGAAAGAACCACCACCTTGTGGGCTTCCCCAAGGTCGAAACCGGCCGGACAGACGAGATTGCCGACGTTTTCGATGAACAGCAGCCCGCCCGGTTCCGCCTTGATGTCATCGAGAGCGGCACCGACCATTCCCGCCTCGAGGTGACAGCCCTTGCCAGTATTGATCTGAACGGCACGCGCGCCGGTGGCCCGGATACGCTCGGCGTCATTGTCGGTCTGCTGGTCGCCTTCAATGACGGCGATCGGAAACTTTGCCTTCAGGTCTTCAATGGTCCGAACCAGCAAAGTGGTCTTGCCAGAGCCGGGTGACGACATGAGGTTGAGCGCCAACGTCCCGGTCGTCGCAAGGCGAGCGCGGTTTTGGCGCGCAATGTCGTTGTTCTTGGCGAGTATGTCACGCTCGATGCGGATCACCCGTTCGCCATCGACATCCGGCTGATGCACGGCGGCGAGGGGGGCGGCATGTACGTGGTGGTGATCATGATCGTGAGAGTGGTCATGGTGGTGGTCATGCGAATGATCGTGGTCGTGGTGATGATCGTGGCCATGATCATGATCATGCGAATGGCCGTGCAACTCCGCCGATGTCTTGCCGTTTATCTTGTAGCCGGTGCCGCCCGAGCCGCAGCCGCAATCCTTGCACATCACTCCACCTCCAGTTCGCGCAGCTTGAGCTCGTCACCATGGCTCATCTGCACGTGTCGGCGCCCACATTCCGGACAGGCACCGAAGCGTTCGGTCATCGGTACCGTCTTAGCACAATCGAGACACCAGCCACTGCCGGGAACTCGCTCGATGATCAGCCTTGCGTTCTCCGCAAGGGTACCGCGACTGACAGCCGAAAAGCAGAAGGCCAATGCATCGGGGTCGACATGGCCGAGTGCACCCACCTCCAGCACCACCGCCCTGATGCGAGCGGCGCCACCCTTCCTCGCTTCCTCGACGGCAATTTCAACGACCGCCTCGCAAAGCGACATTTCATGCATTGACCGCCCCTTTGAGGACGACATCCACCGCAACACAGGGAGAGAACTGCGCCGCCATTCGGGCAACGGCTGCCAAAGGCTCGCCGTCTGGTCTTGATCCGATGAGGGCACGCGCAAACGGTCCTTCGGGATGGAAGTTCCATTCCGTGGGAGCGACAACGCGGGCGTCTCGGAGCCGTCCATCTCCTTGCACCACGGCAAAATAATATAACCTGCCGCGTGGACTTTCCACTGAGGCGTATCCCGTATGGTTCTGCGTCTGACTTGCAGTTAGCCACGGAGCGAAGTCTCGGTCACCCCCCGGGCCATTGAGAAGAATGCCGAGCGCCTCCTCCGCTTCGACGAGGCGCGCCGCATCGGTTGCTCCTGGCACGGATGACGACCAGCCGAGGCGGACCGCCGGTCCGGTTTCGGGGTGTCGGCCGGCAAGATGCGGTTGGGATGCAAAATCGGCGTTGCTTTCGAGTGCGACCACAACGGCGGCGTCGTCAGCAGCAGTCAAGGCGTCCGGCTGCGAGGGATGCTCCGGCAGAGCCGGCAACCAGTCGGGAACGAGGCCGAAGGCCGTGCCGATTGCCCTGATGTCATCACCGGCGATACCTGTTCGGGCAGCCTTGCGCGCCGCTTCGAGGGCGTCCCTCACGATCGGGAAGGCTGCGACCGGCGCGAGACGAACCAGTTCGCGGAGGTGCTCCGCAATGCGCTCGGACGCCAACCGAACGCGCCAGCGTTCAACTTCCTCTCTTCCGATCGGACGATTACCCGCCGCCGCTGCGGCAAAAGTCAACGCCGCGGCATGTGAAACTCCACAGACCGCATTGACGAGGCCGACGGCCTCGACGGCCTGCTCGATCGGGCGGCCGGCAAAGCGGGAAGCCAACGACAGAGGGCGTGCCGAACGGATTGTTGCCCCGTTGACCGCGCCATCGATCAACGAGAACTCGACGACGATCCGGCCAGGATCGAAGCCGCTCACGGCCCTGTCTCCGATACCGTGCGCCCGAGACCGAGAAGGCGCCTGCGGTCCAGATTGATGGAGAGGGAGGCAGTTTCCGATGGTTCGGCTTCTCGCAGCAACTCGTCGATAGCTGCGAAGGCAACCGACTCCGCGGTCGTCTGGTCGACAAACTCATCCATCGGCGAAAAGAGGGACGCCGAGCCATAACGGTTGCCTTCGTCCATTGACGCCACCACGAAGTCGACTTCACCGGCTGGCAACTCGAGCCGCAACGTGACGCCCTCTGGCGGCAGTTCGATGCCGGAATCGGGCACCGCCACGACGGTCATGCTCCAGGGTGTCACCACCGCCGAGAAGCGAAAGCGCCCGAAGCGCTGAACGGGCGTCGCCATCACCGAAAGCGCGGGATTATGCACTGGAAGGCCTGTCATGCGCCTCTCGGCAGCCTGCCAGAAGGCTTCAAGGCGACCGACCAGTTCCTCATCGTCGAGGCAGGACAGAAGCGCATCAGCGGTCATCGTCGATCCTCAGGAACTTCAGCTTCGGCCCGTCGCAGTTGGGGCAGCGCCAATCCTCCGGCAATGCCTCAAAGGGCGTGCCTTGCGCGATCTGAGCCACATCATCGCCCTCGATGGGATCATACACCGTCCAGCAGATACCGCACTCCCAACGAGCGTTGGACTTATCGTTCATTGGAAGTAGGCCTCGCCTATCTCACGAAGACGGATGGCCGAGTCGCGGAAATCCTCCATGGCCGCCTTGGCAGCGGTAGGAACATCTCCGACTTCAATGGTATCTAGCAGGATGGCATCCATGGCATTGTAGAACTGAACCGACCAGACGTTGTGAACAGCGGTCGCTTGCACCCGGCAGCTCCCATAGCCACGCGAGATGATTTTCACCGGGCCCGTGCCGAGCCGATCGACCAGAAGGTCGAGGTCTTCCGGGAGCATGGGCAGAAGCGTCAGCGAAATGACATGATTGGGTTCACCAAACCGATAGCGCGCGGCACGATCCGCAACTTCGGAAAGCACGGCCGGCGCATTCATCACGTCGTCGGGTAATGCGTCCAGATTGAGGGTCGGGACTGTCATGGCAGCAGCGCGGCGGACCGCTTGCGGCACGGCCGAGACCTCGGCGTAGTCGGCAAGAACACTGTTGTCACTGCCAAGGAAGCGGACGCGCCATAGACCGGCGAAGATGCTCTCAGCGACCTCGGCGACCACGCCATCTGGCAGAGCCACGGTAGCCGCGACTTCGCCCTCGCCGAGAATTTCGCCGAGCAGAGACCGTTCTTCATCGTTGAGATCGGCGAGGTCGAACAGGAGACCGGGGGCTGTATCGCTCTGCCGCTCAAGAGCGCCGACCATTTCCGGCAGAAGGCGAGCGACACCGGGGCAGCGAGCGATCATCGCCTCCGCATCGGCCGTTGCCAGAAAGGTGAGGGTGCCGGTGCCTGTCGTCCGGCTGGAAGACGGGAAATCGATGGTCATGCGTCAGCCCTCCTGGCGCCCGTCGTGATCTCGATGCGTCCGGGCGCGGAAAATGCCCGTGCGTCCGGCAAAAGTGCAGCCCCGAGGCGTTCGAGATACTCGCTCCAATCCCGGATGCGCGGCAAGACGTCGAGCACCGTCTGCTTCCGCAAGATGACCAGAGAGGGAAAGACTTCGACCTGACACCGCGTCTTCAGTGACGCTTCGGCGGAACGAGCGACTACGCCGGCGCGAAACCTATAGGGGAAGGCGGCCAGCAGTTCAGGCAATACCACAGCGACATCGCCGCTGTCGGTTCGCTGCTCGGGATCTCCGGTAAAGAACAGCAATGCGTGTTCCGGCTCGCCTTTCGCGGGTTCCAGGAAAGCGTCGAGCGTTTCCGCGTCGATGGTCGGCAAGCCATGCTGGCTCGCAAGAGCGGCAATCAAGGCGGACATCTTGTCTGTTTCCTCTTGGAGTATCTTTGTTTAGCGCCTGAGGTGCTCGGGCAGCTCCGGTTCGCGATCGATCAAATCAGCAAACAAGTGTTCGAAGGCCTGTCCGTCGGCAGCTGCGGCAAGGCCTTCGAGTGCTCGACCGATCGCTTCGGCTTCAGCTTCGTCAAGGACGCGAATGGCGCTGTCGACATGGACCAACAATCGGGCCCCCGTCGCCTGTCGGCCGACCAGGAGTGTCGATACACGCCGCCGTTCGCCCTGCCACTCGCAAAGGGCGGAAAAGTCGTCGCCGTCGATGACTGTCATCGGCAGGCCCAGGCACATGCACTGTTTCCCTCTAGATCACGTCGGCGCGCGGCCGTTCATAGGCGGCTCGGTCGATGTCGTTGGCAAGCAAGCCACTTTCAGGCGGAAGGGGAAGGACTCGCCTGAGCGGCGCCACTCCCCATCTGGCGAGAACATCTATCGCCGCCATCAGCGCTGGCTCAATGCTCGCTGCGACCGGTGCCGTCAATGGTCCGCCCCAATCCTCGAGATCGAGAGGTTGGCAACCGATCAATGCGATGTCGCGCGGATAGCGCCCCATCAGATCTGCGGCGGAAAGAACTTCCTGAAAGCCGGTCTGGTGCAGGCTCATCTTCTTGGCGCCGGTGAATTTAGGCACCTCTTCGCCCATCACCACTTTCAGTGTACCCGGCGTGAGACCGTAATCGATGGCATCGAACACCAGAAGACGGTCCACCTCGGCAACGCGATTGACGAGATAGAGGCCCTGTGTGCCGCCATCGAGCAGTTCGACACCATCCGCCATGGCATAAAGCCGATGAAAGGCTTCGACAGCACGGACGCCGAAGCCTTCATCGGCCCATAGAATGTTGCCGATACCCAGAACCAGCACGCTCATCCCGCTCAGCCCTCGCGCTCGTCGCGGAACTGCCGCTCGCCGGAGATCATGGTCGAGATCATGGTCTGACGGCTCATGATGTCCTCACGCACCGCCGCATAGATGTGAACGATGGCAAATATGACGATCACCCACATTCCCAGGTGATGCAGCGTGTGGACGTCCTGCGAGTTCGGCCAGATGTCGAACACCCAGCCGAAGGTTTTTGCCTGCCAGCTGTCGCGACCGGCGCCCTCCGAATACAAGGCAAAGCCCGTGATGATCATGCCCAGGTTGAACAGCGTGAACATCGCAAACATCGCCGTGTGAGCGAGCGGATTGTGGCCGATATATTTGTAGGGTTCCTTTTCGAGGAACAGATACCAGCGAAACTCGCGAATGACACCCTTCCACCAGGTCTTCTCCCAGATCGGAAGATAGAAGAGCTGGCGAGAGTATTTGTTGCCCCAGAAAGCCCAGAGGATGCGGGCGAGGAAGGCGACGGCAAGCACCTGTCCGGCGGCGAAATGGGCAAAGCGAATATAGCCGAACAGAAAGCTGTCCGACGCTTCGCCCGGCATGGTCGGCAGTGGCGAGCCGATGAAATAGCCAGTCACCGCCAGGATGGTGATGCAGAGGGCGTTGCCCCAGTGCCAGAGGCGCACGGGCGCCTCGTAGACGTAGATGGATGGACCGGTGACGATGACATCGTCGGTGGCGTCCATCACGCCGGTAAGCATCTTTGCGTCGTGTGCCATGACGTTGCCCTCAGCGGACGGTGACGGTGGCCATGTCCTGGCCGTCTTCGCTCATCACATGCGTGGAGCAGGCAAGGCAGGGATCGAAGGAGTGCAGGGTCCTCAGGATCTCCAGCGGCTTTTCTGGATCGGCCATCGGCGTATCGAGCAGAGCCGCCTCGAAGGCCCCGATGTTGCCCTGCGGATCGCGCGGCGATCCGTTCCAGGTTGTCGGCACCACCGCCTGATAGTTGTCGATCTTGCCGTCCTTGATCTTGATCCAGTGCCCGAGTGCTCCACGAGGCGCTTCGGTGAAGCCCACGCCCTTGGCGTCTTTCGGCCAGGTGTCTGGCGTCCACTTCTCGGTATTGGCGGTGGCAAGATCGCCTGCCTTGATGTTGGCGACGAGCTTGTCCTGGAAGTAGCGCAGTTGACGGGCTGCCCACTGGCATTCGAGAGCCCGAGCGGCCGTGCGACCGAGTGTCGAGAACAGGGCAGTCAGCGGCAAACCGAGGTCGGTCAGCAGCTTGTCGGCCGGATCCTTGAACTCGGCCTTGCCTTGCGCATAGCCGATGATGTAGCGGGCAAGCGGCCCGACTTCCACGGCGTGGCCCTTCCATCGGGGCGACTTGATGAAGGAATACTTGGCCGCTTCGTCGAGAGCCTCGATGTTGGTCTTGGTACCACGGGCGTTCGGACCGAGTTCGAAATGCGGCTCGGTGACGCCATCCCAGGGATGAAGCCCCTTGGTCTCGTCGGGGTACTTGTACCAGGAGTGCGTGACGAACTCCTGCACTTCGTCGGGATTGGTGAGATCGATCGGGTGGATCTCATCGAGCTTACCATTCAGGATCACGCCACGCGGCAGCTTCAGCGAGGCATCGGTATAGTCATTGGCGTGCTCGGGAATGTCGCCGTAGCTCATCACCGAGGTGGACGACAGTCCGCCGCCATGGAGCCAATCCTTGTAGAACGAGCCGATGGCCTTGAGGTCGGGCAGGTAGACCTGTTCGGTGAAGGCTATGGCCTGGTCGATGATCGACGAGACGAGGTTGAGGCGTTCCATGTTGATGGCGCCAACGGCACCGGTGCCATCGACGTTGATCGGGGAGGGGACGCCACCCACCAGCCAGTTGGGATGCGGGTTCTTGCCACCATAGACGGTGTGGATCTTGACGATCTCTTTCTGGAAGTCGAGCGCTTCCAGATAGTGAGCAACCGCCATCAGGTTGGCTTCCGGCGGCAGCTTGTAGGCTGCATGGCCCCAGTAGCCATTTTTGAACGGGCCGAGCTGTCCGCTTTCGACGAACTTCTTCAGCCGCCCCTGCAGGTCCCGGAAATAGCCCGGAGAGGAAAGGGGCCAATCGGAAATCGATTGGGCGAGCGCACTGGTCGCCTTCGGATCGGCCGACAAGGCGGAGACGACGTCCACCCAATCGAGCGCATGCAGATGATAGAAGTGAACAAGATGGTCATGCACCTGGAGCGTCAGCTGCATGATGTTGCGGATGGAGTTGGCGTTTTCCGGGATGTTGATTCCCAGCGCATTCTCCACTGCGCGGACCGAAGTCAGCGCGTGCGTTCCAGTGCAGACGCCGCAGATGCGCTCAGTAAAGGCCCAGGCGTCGCGCGGATCGCGCCCCTTGAGGATCACCTCGATCCCGCGCCACATCGTTCCGGTAGAGACGGCATTGCGGATGACGTTGTCAGCGTCGACATTCACTTCGACGCGCATGTGGCCCTCGATGCGCGTTACCGGATCGACGACGATGCGGCGGCCGGCGTTGTCGAGCTTGAAGCCATTGGGGGTTTCGATACCCATGAAGAATTGTCCCGTTGCTGGAAGAACGGCGGGGCGCGAGCGCGCCCGCACGCCGGGGGGGGTTACTGATGATCGTTACGACGATGCGGATCGTGCTTGCTGGTGAGGCGCTTGACTGCAGTGGCCGCAGTGTGCACCGCGACGCCGGCAACGACGACGCCGGCAGCTGTCAGACCGATCTTGTCGGCCGTCGCCTCGATCCCGAACTGGCGAATGGTCGTCAGTCTGTCGTAGAACGAGCCCTTGTCCCAGAAACCCTCTTCCGAGCAGCCGATGCAGCCGTGCCCCGACTGAATGGGGAAGGAAACGCCTCCGTTCCAGCGAACCGTCGAACAGGCGTTGTAGGTAGTCGGCCCCTTGCAGCCGACCTTGTAGAGGCAATAGCCTTTGCGCGCGCTTTCATCGTCCCAGCTTTCGACAAACTGCCCTGCATCGAAGTGCGGGCGGCGGTAGCATTTGTCGTGGATGCGCTGCGAATAGAACATCTTCGGCCGCCCTTGGCGGTCGAGTTCCGGCATCTTGCCGAACGTGAGGATATAGCTGATGACGCCGGTCATTACCTCGGCGATCGGCGGACATCCCGGCACCTTGATGATTGGCTTGTCGCGGATCACCTTGTCGATCGGCACGGCCTGGGTCGGGTTGGGCTTGGCCGCCTGCACGCAGCCCCATGAGGCACAGGCCCCCCAGGCGATGACCGCCATGGCGCCATCGGCCATTTCCTTGAGTTTCTCGACGAACGGCCGGCCCCCGTCGATACAGTACATGCCGTCTTCATTGAGTGGCGGATTGCCCTCAACGGCGAGAATATAGCCGCCCTTGTATTTCTCGCGGGTCTCCTGAAGGATCGCGTCCGCCTGATGGCCGGCCGCTGCCATGAGCGTGTCGTCATAGTCGAGCGACACCATCGAAAGGACGACATCCTTCACCAGGGGGTGAGCCGAGCGGATGAAGCTTTCCGAGCAGCAAGTGCATTCGAGACCGTGCATCCAGATGACCGGAATGCGCGGCTTGGTCTCCATCGCCTGTGCGATCTGGGTCGCGGCCACCGGACCGAGCCCGAGGCTTGCCGCCGTCAGATTGCAGAATTTGACAAAGCTCCGCCGCGTGATCCCTTGCCTGCGGATCACGTCATAAAAGGTCTCGGTCGCCGAACCCATGCTGTTCCCCCGAAAAGCGAGCCAGTGTTGACAAGTCAGCTGTGCACCCAGAAAGCGCACGCCTGACGACTCGCAAACATTAGCAAACGCTCACGCAGGTTATGCTCCAGTTAAGAATGGGTCCAGATCACAAATCGTAGTGATGACTACGCGAGCCGGGTTTTCCTCATTGAAATAAAGGGATAGGTTGTCCGCTAGGAGATGTGGTACGCGTCTCCACGTATGAGGTCCACGTCTCGTTCTGGTTCGGGTAGGGCGGGCCAGGCACAATCAAGAGGTTGAGTGATGCCCGTTACGATCTATGGAATCAAAAACTGCAACACTATGAAGAAGGCGTTTGCCTGGCTTGATGACCATAGCGTCTCCTATGTGTTCCACGACTACAAGAAGTCCGGTATCACGGTCGAAAAGCTCGCAGATTGGATCGCCCGCGCTGGCGGCTGGGAGCATGTGGCCAACAAGAGCGGCCTGACGTATCGCGGCCTACCGGAAACCACGAAGGAAAACCTGGATGATGCTCGGGCCATGGCGCTCATGGTCGAAAAGCCAAGCATGATCCGTCGCCCGATCATTGAAGCGGACGGAGGTAAGCTGATCATCGGCTTTTCCGACGAGTCGTTTATCGCGAGCTTCGACCCATCCAACCCGTCTCCCTGACTGGTATCGGAGCTTCGTTCAGGTGCCGCAAAACGTGGCCGCGACCCGCTCTTCGGGGCGGGGCGGCACGCCGAGATCGGCTTCGTCGGGCCGATCTTCGAAGGGCTTTGTCACGGCTTGCAAAAGTCGAACATAAGCCGAGCCGTCGCTGTCTTCGATGACGGCATCGAGCGCTTTCTCCACCTGATGGTTCCGCGGGATGATCGCCGGATTGATGGCCCGCATGGCCATTGCAACGTCTTGAAGTGGACGGTCACCTGCTGCAAGCCGTTTGCGCCATGCCAGAAGCCATGGGTCAACGCCGGCGTTGCCACCGAACAGCGACATGAAGGCCTCGGTATCCGATTCCGGGGTGACGATGTCGGCAAGGCGGCGGAAAGTCAGGGTAAAGTCGGCATGCCCCATTTGCATGATGGAGAGCAGACCGGGCACCAGATCCCGATCGCCCGATCGTTCGGTGGCAATGCCCAGCTTTTCGAGAAAGCGGCCGTAGTATGCCGCCTCGAACTCATGGGCAAATCCGCTCAAACGCTCAACGACCAGCTCTATAGCCTTGTCACGATCACTGGAAAGAAGCGGCAGCAGGCACTCCCCGAAGCGGGCAAGGTTCCACTGGGCGATTTGGGGCTGACGGCCGTAGGCATATCGGCCCTGTCGGTCTATGGAGCTCAGGACCATGCCAGGGTCGTAGGCATCCAGAAAGGCGCACGGGCCATAATCGATGGTCTCTCCCGAAATGGCCATGTTGTCCGTGTTCATCACGCCATGGACAAAGCCAACGGAAAGCCAGAGGGCAATCAGTCGCGCCTGTCGCTGAACCACGCGCTCGAACAGGGCGGCGTAGGGCGCCTCCGCGTCGGCGACATCGGGATAGAGCCGCTCGATCACATAGTCTGCGAGGCGTCGGATGCCGTCCTCATCGGAGCGGTGAGCAAAATACTGGAAGGTGCCGACGCGGACGTGGCTCGACGCGACACGCGTGAGGACCGCCCCCGGCAAGGGCCGTTCGCGCAGGACGGTCTCGCCGGTCGCCACGGCGGCGAGAGATCGCGTCGTCGGAATGCCAAAGGCGGCCATCGCCTCGCTGATGAGGTACTCCCGCAGCACCGGCCCCACCGCAGCCTTTCCGTCGCCGCGCCTTGAAAAAGCCGTGCGTCCCGAGCCCTTCAGTTGGAGATCCAGCCGGCGTCCGTCGCGGGCGATGATCTCGCCGAGCAGCACCGCCCGTCCGTCGCCTAGGGCCGGGACGAAATGTCCGAACTGATGTCCGGCATACGCAAGGGCAATGGGCTCGGCGCCGGCCGGCACATCGGCTCCCGACAACGCTGCGACGCCCTCAGGTGAGGCGAGCGCCTCGGCATCCAGGTTCAGCTCCGCGGCCAGCGTCGTGTTCAGAATCAGGAGCCCAGGAGAGGGCGCCGCTTCTGGGCGTACTCGCTCGAAGAAACGCGAGGGTAGACGTGCATAACTGTTGTCGAATGCGATGGAGAGCGACAAGAGCAAGGTCCCCCCGAAACCTGGCCGTCACAAAATGACGCAGTCACCAGCACCGGCCAGTTGAATATATTTTACTTACGTAGAGTTAGCGACTGCGCAGTGCAAGAGGGGTGTTTTATGCGCCAGCCAATAAGTTCAACATTGTATATAATAATAAATAAAATCAAATAAATATGCGGACTTTATAATCTGATACGTTAGCTGAGGTCGGCGAATGGACCTTTCGCTTGGATTGAGAAAAAACGGTTAATATTTTGATCGAATGGAAAAAATCAACAGGCTCTAACGCCGCCGCCTGGGGTGAGATTAAACGCGCGACGAGCTGTTTCAGCGTCCGGTCCGATAGGCTCTCATGATCCACCATGTTGTCATCGATTCTCTTCTTCCGCAGGCAGTTTCGGACATGTCGGCCGTGAGTCATTCGCGCGGCCTCCGAAAGTAGCAAGGTCAAAACCATTACGCCGCCGCGACCGGATCTCCTCCTCGGAAAGCAAAAAACCGTTCAATGTCTTTGTGTTTTTGCCTAAGTCGCCTGTGACGATTCCGCAACAGCGCAGTCAATCTCGCGAAGGCAGAAATCGTTAGGCATAAATTGCCCCTATTCAGCCATAAACGAACCTGACCTTATCGCTGTAAAACAAGCGTGGGTAAGCCTGTACCTGGCGGTTGCCACGGGTCAGATGTTCCCATGAGGGTTCGCAAATGGAAGCGGTGCTCTGGGCCCCGCTGGTCATGAAGCGGGCGGGGCGGAACGCCGAGAGTGAACATGTCGGGTGTCTGTGTCAGAAATGTCTGCAAAGTCTCCGTCGCCTTGACGCTGGGGGCGATGTTCGGCTCGCAGGCTTTGGCTTTCGATCCGCAATCTGCCGCGAGGCAGGATGCATGTTGCGATGCCGCTACCATGTCCACATTGCGCGAGGCGACCCGGGCCTACTACTCGGGCGATAAGCGCGAAGCGGTAACCGGCTTGCTTGCCGCTGCCCAAAGTGGCCATCCTGCCGCACAGTGGAAGCTCGGTCGCATGTACGCCAAAGGCGACGGTGTGGCCGAAGACGACATGAAGGCTTTCGAGTTCTTCAGTCAGCTGATTTCCGCTCATGGCGAGGACTCGCCCTCATCTCCCGATGCGCCGTTCATATCGAGCGCTTTCGTTGAGGTTGGTTCCTATTATCTGACGGGTATTGCCGACTCGGCGGTTGTGCCCAACGTCAATCGTGCTCGCGAAATCTTCACCTACGCGGCTTCTTACTTTGGCGACGCTCTGGCCCAGCTCAAGCTCGGAACCATGTATCTTGATGGTGTGGGGGTGGATCAGGATCCGCGTCAGGCTGCTCGATGGTTCCTGCTCGCCGCCCGCAAGGGCCAGATCGATGCGCAGGCCAAGCTTGGGGAGATGTTGGTCAAAGGCGATCAGATCGAACCCAATCCCGTCCATGGCCTGATGTGGCTGACCATCGCCCTGAAGCGTGCCGAGCTCATGCACCACGATGATGCTGAGATTCGGGCCGCACACGAGGAGGCCTTCTCGCTCGCGAGTGAAGACGAGCGCCGCAAGGCAATTGCGCTTGCCGATCAGTGGCTGGTAGATAACGACGCCGCCTTCACGCAAGCCTACGCCACGTCGGAGCGGGCCGTAGAGGCGTCAACTACCCGGTGAGTTCTCCGGCGGTCTCTTCAGGCAGCCCTGTCGGGCTCTGCGCGTTGCTCTAGGTGCGATTTATCATTGCTTGCCGGCAAACTGGCTGGACGACCGTATCGTTAGAGCCTGATTTCTACGACGACCGGCACGTGGTCCGACGGCTTTTCCCAATCGCGAACCTCATCCTCGATTTCCACGTTTGCGACGCGATCCGCCGCCTGTGGAGATGCTAGGATATGGTCGATCCGAATTCCCCAGTTCCTTTGCCGAGCGCCAGCTTGGTAATCCCAGAAAGTGTAGCGGCCCGGCCGGTCATCAACGGCCCGCAAGGTATCTGTCCAACCCTGATTGACAATCGACCGAAACGCGGCCCGACTTTGAGGAAGAAATAACGCGTCGCCGGCCCACATGGCCGGGTCATGACAGTCGCGTGGCTCGGGAATGATATTGTAGTCTCCGCAGAGCAGGGTGGCCTCCTCTAATGCGAGAAGCTCGGCGGCATGTCGCCTCAGGCGCTCCATCCAGGCAAGCTTGTAGACATACTTGTCGGTGTCGGGCGGATTGCCGTTGGGCAGGTAGATGGACGCGACGCGCAAACTGCCGCTCGGAACGGACACCGTCGCTTCGATGTAGCGCGACTGAACATCCGAGTCGTCGCCGGGAAGTCCGCGCTGAACCTCGTCGAATGGTAAAAGGGAAAGGATGGCAACACCGTTGAAACCCTTCTGGCCATTCAGGGCGACGTTATAGCCAAGGCGCTCGAAAGACTCGGCCGGAAAGGCTTCATCGACGCACTTGATTTCCTGAAAGCAGACGATATCCGGACGGCTCTTTTCAAGCCAAGCCGCCGCCGTCTCGATGCGGGCACGAACACCGTTGATGTTCCAAGTGGCGATGCGCATGCAACCTCCTTCGGCCGACAGCTCCCAATCTTACCTCGCGAACCCTTCTCACAGGCATGCGAACGTTACAAGAACTATCGTATTTTGATCTAGGTTAAGGGCCTGCTTGACGACGGAACAAAGTTAGAACAATATGTGTCCTAACAAGGAACGCGGAGGCGGAAATGGCCGTGATAAATGCCAGGCTTTCAATTGGGGAAATGGAGTGTGTGGTCGGCATTCGTTATGACCGAGCGCCACGTCGCCAAAGCAAACACAGGCCGTCGATGCCGCAGTGTCGTATGTTTTTGCGCAGCTATGCGGGGGAAGATGCGCCTACCGTTCGCGATTTTACCCTATCGCCGCGAGAGCGCCTCGCCTCTGCCGTGGCCTCGGCTGCGATCGTTAGAGATGTTGCTGCTCTCGGTGCGCTCGTGTTGTTCGGTACCATGTTGATCCTTGTGTTGAGCTCCGTCGATCTGTTGGTCTGAGTCCAGGTACTGGCAGTTTTCCACAACTCGGCGGTCTTGGCAGGAAAGTGTTCCGATCATCCGTTTGGATAGGGTAGCCTTGGGTGGGTGGTTCGCATGATAGGCGGATGGCCTTCAACCGGGACACGGCCATGATCGGCGACGTCGGCTTCATTCATTTGCGCGTTCACAGCGCCTACTCCCTTCTTGAGGGGGCGCTTCCGCTCATCAAGGCGCTGAAGCTGGCCGTTGCCGACAATCAGCCGGCGCTTGCCATCACAGATACGGGCAATCTCTTTTGTGCGCTCGAGTTTTCCGAGAAGGCTATCGACAAGGGGCTGCAGCCGATCCTGGGCTGTCAAATGGCTGTCGATTTCGGTGATGAGAATACCGATCGCCGCCGCCCGGGAGGGCTACCGCAGGCGTTGCCGTCCATTATCCTTTTGGCGGCAACCCCGGAGGGCTTTGCCAACCTCACGGTGCTCATGTCGCGCTCCTTCCTGGAGTCCGAGCCGGGGGCGGCCGCACATCTGCCGATTGATCGGTTCGAGGGGCTGACCGGGGGCATCATCGCGTTGACGGGTGGCCCTGGCGGCCCGGTGGACAAAGCCATCGTAGCCGGACTGATGCCGCAGGCGGAAAGCCGCCTTTCGCGGCTGGAAGCGCTTTTTGGCGACCGCCTCTATGTCGAGCTGCAGCGGCATGGCACGCCCGATGAGATCATGGCCGAGCCGCATCTCGTCGAACTCGCCTATGCACGAGGCCTGCCGCTTGTCGCGACCAATGAATGCTATTTCCCCACGCGTGCCGACTACGAGGCCCATGACGCGCTGATTGCAATTTCCGAAGGCCGCATGGTCGCCGAGGACGACCGCCGGCGCCTGACCGAGGAGCACTACTTCAAATCCCGCGCCGAAATGCAGACGCTGTTTGCCGATCTGCCGGAGGCGCTGGAAAACACCATCGAGATTGCGCGCCGCTGTGCCGTCAGGGCACCCAAGCGGAAGCCCCTGCTGCCGCGCTTTGCTGGCGCGGACGTCGACGACGTCGCGGCAGCCGAAGCGGCCGAAGTCGCCGAGTTGACCCGCCAGGCTTGGGAGGGGCTTGCCCGCCGTATCGAGAGCCATGGACTGGCCCCGGGACTCACTCTCGAGGACTATCACAAGCGCCTGGAATTCGAACTCGGCATCATCATCCGCATGAAGTTCCCGGGTTACTTCCTGATCGTGGCGGACTTCATCAAGTGGGCCAAGGCCCATGGCATCCCCGTCGGACCGGGACGTGGTTCGGGTGCCGGATCGCTGGTGGCCTTCTCGCTGACCATTACCGACCTTGATCCCCTGCGATTTGCCCTGCTGTTCGAGCGCTTTCTCAATCCCGAACGCGTGTCGATGCCGGACTTCGACATCGATTTCTGCCAGGATCGCCGAGAGGAGGTGATCCGCTACGTTCAGGGGAAGTATGGTCGGGGGCAAGTCGCCCAGATCATCACATTCGGATCACTCCAGGCGCGGGCCGTTCTGCGCGATGTCGGCCGCGTGCTGCAGATGTCCTACAGCCAGGTCGACAAGCTCTGCAAGCTGGTGCCGCAGAACCCCGCCCATCCCGTGACTCTGGAGCAGGCTCTCGAGGATGAGCCACGCCTCAAGGAGGCGCGTGAGGATCCGGTCGTCGATCGCCTGATCGATATCTCGATCAAACTGGAGGGCCTCTACCGTCACGCGTCGACACATGCCGCCGGTATTGTCATCGGCGATCGTCCGCTGGATCAGCTCGTGCCGCTTTATCGTGACCCGCGTTCCGACATGCCGGTCACCCAGTACAACATGAAGTTCGTTGAAAGTACTGGTCTCATCAAGTTCGACTTTCTTGGTCTCAAGACGTTGACAGTGCTGCGACGTGCCGTTGATCTCATCGAGCGCAAGGGGGTGAAGATCAATCTGTCGGCCGTGCCGCTGGATGATCCCAAGACCTACGAGTTGCTTACCCACGGCGAGACGGTTGGCGTGTTCCAGCTCGAAAGCATGGGCATGCGCAAGGCCATTTCCGACATCAAGCCGGACCGCTTCGAGGATATCATTGCCCTTGTCGCGCTTTACCGCCCCGGTCCAATGGCCAACATTCCCGTCTACGGCGCGCGCAAGTTCGGTCTTGAGAAGCCCGATTACCTGCACCCCTCGATCGAACCGGTACTCAAGGAGACTTACGGCATCATCGTCTACCAAGAGCAGGTGATGCAGATCGCTCAGATTCTTTCCGGCTACTCGCTCGGCGAAGCCGACCTGCTACGCCGGGCGATGGGTAAGAAGATCAAGGCGGAGATGGACAAACAACGGGTTCGTTTCGTCGACGGCGCTGTCGAACGCGGCATCGACAAGGCACTCGCCGATACGATCTTCGACCTTCTGGCCAAGTTCGCCGACTATGGTTTCAACAAGAGTCACGCGGCTGCCTACGCTTTGGTTGCCTACCAGACTGCCTATCTCAAGGCCAATCACCCGGTTGAGTTCATGGCGGCCTCGATGAC
This sequence comes from Pleomorphomonas sp., assembly GCA_029976075.1. Classification (GTDB taxonomy): domain Bacteria; phylum Pseudomonadota; class Alphaproteobacteria; order Rhizobiales; family Pleomorphomonadaceae; genus Pleomorphomonas. The sequence goes on along the minus strand of JARKNW010000057.1, from coordinate 152,482 downwards.
GCTTGAACTGACCAACACCGACAAGCTCAATGACTTCAGGCGCGAGGCTATCCGCCTCGGCATCGCCGTCGAGCCACCGTCGATCAACCGATCGGACGTGGTCTTTGAGGTCGATGGCAAGCATATCCTTTATGCGCTTGCTGCGGTCAAAGGCGTGGGGCAGGCCGCGGTTGAGCATATCGTGGAACAGCGAGGCGACAAGCCATTCCGCTCGATCTCCGACTTTGCCGGCCGCATCAATCCGAAGGCCATGAACAAACGAATCCTGGAGGCGCTGACCTCGGCCGGTGCGTTCGATTGCCTGGAACCAAACCGAAACCGGCTGTTCCAAGGGCTCGACAGCGTGATGGCTGCCGCCGCGCACCGGCTTGAACAGCAGGAAAGCGGGCAGAACGAGTTGTTCGGTGGTGGTGGCGAACCTGAGCCTGTTCGCCTGCCGGCCGTTCCCAACTGGTTGCCGGAAGAAAAGCTGCAACGCGAGCATACGGCCATCGGCTTCTACCTGTCCGCCCATCCCCTCGATGCCTACGAGGCTTTGCTCGGCCGCCTCAGAGTGCAGACCTGGGCCCAATTCTCGGCTTCGGTGAAGCGCGGCGCATCCGCCGGCCGGCTCGCAGGTACCATCGTTGCCAAACAGGAGCGCAAGACCCGCACAGGCAACAAGATGGGCATTATCGGAGTGTCCGATCCGACAGGCCAATATGAGGCTGTGATCTTTTCCGAGGGGCTGGCCCACTTCCGCAGCCTGCTCGAGCCAGGGCAGTCGGTGATCCTGCTCGTCAACGCCGAAGATAAGCCCGAAGGCATCTCGGTTCGCATCGACTCGGTGGAGCCTCTCGATCAGGCGGCAGGCAAGTTGCAGAACGCCCTGCGGATATTCTTGCGCGGTGCCGAGCCGCTTCCATCTCTTCGGGACGTTTTGAAGCCCGGCGGGGAGGGGGACGTGTCGCTGATTGTGCTTGGTGATCGCGGACGGGGTGAGGTGGAGATCAAGCTGCCGGGCGGTTATCGCGTATCGCCGCAGCTTGCCGGGGCCCTAAGGGCCGTCGACGGCGTGGTGGACGTCGAACTGGCGTAGATTGCGCGAGGCGGCTAGGACCGCTCATGCTTGGCGATTATCGATATCTCGCCTGACCGCCGCAAAGACCGCGCGAAACATGTCGGGCGTCAAGACCCCGGTGCTCGTGTTGTAACGGGAGCAGTGGTAGCTGTCATAAAGACGGACCCCAGGCAGGCGATCGAGCGAGTGTATTGCGCCGTGGGCAAACTTGTGGCGAACGAGCGGAACACGTAAGGTTTTCAGCAACTGATCATGAGCGATCTTGCCCAAGGCGATGATGGCCGAAAGCTTGGGAAAGCCAGCCATCGTCGCGGCAAAGAACCGACGGCAGGTGTTGATCTCGTCGGTTGTCGGCTTGTTCTCTGGCGGCACGCAACGCACCGCGTTGCTGATGGCGGCATCTACGAGTTCAAACCCATCGTTTGGATCTGCTCGATAGACACCGCGCGCGAAGCCGAAATCCAGCATGGTCTGGTACAGAAGATCTCCTGCATAATCTCCGGTGAAGGGTCTTCCTGTCCGGTTGGCGCCGCGCAGCCCGGGGGCAAGACCGGCAATCAGCAGCCGGCCATCGGCCGTTCCGAAGGTCGGTACCGGTGCGTTGAACCAATCGGGATGGGCGGCGCGCTGGTCATTCCGGAATGCGACCAAGCGCGGGCATAGAGCGCAGTTTCGGTCGGGCTCGGTTTGTTGTCCTGCATACTCGACGAGCACCCCATGACTTCGCACGCTACTCTCCTGCATCCGTACGGGAAACCAACGCGCTCCCAAAGCAACGCACTGCGCCATCTATGACACGAAATCCAGCCGATCAACGCTCGCATGACCCAAAAAGATGGCAGAACGGAAAGCCGGCATTGTGCAAGACACAATCAAAAACAAAAAGTCAGCCACTGCCGGTCACAGTGGACTGACTCTTAAGAAAGCGGCTAACGACCTGCCTCGCCGGCCTTTTGGTGTCGAACAAGCACACCACGCCTTGCCCATTATCACCATGGCGCAAGTCTGACGGCGAACTGACAATGCCCTCACTTAGGCTTCGTCGGGTGCCCCAGGTCTGTCAGCGGGGCGGATTGGCCGCTCGTTCGGATCCCGGCTGACGCGCGCTGCAAGGTTGGCCAAGTCGATGAAGTGATCGGCCTGGCGTCGCAACTCGTCGGCCACCATCGCCGGCTGCGTCTGCAGCGTAGACACAACCGAAACTTTGCGTCCCTTGCGCTGAATCGCTTCGACGAGCGACCTGAAATCACCATCGCCGGAAAACAAAACAATGTGATCGACGTGCTCGGATAGCTCCATGGCGTCGACCGCAAGCTCGATGTCCATCGATCCCTTGACCTTGCGCCTGCCTGTGGAATCAAAAAACTCCTTGGTAGGCTTGGTCGCGACCTTGTAGCCGTTATAATCGAGCCAATCGATCAACGGGCGGATGGACGAATACTCCTGATCCTCAGCGAGTGCGGTGTAATACAGTGCCCGCAAAAGATATCCCTTGGCACTGAACTCCTTCAGCAACCTGCGGTAGTCAATATCAAATCCAAGAGCCTTGGCAGTCGCGTAAAGATTTGCACCATCGATGAAGAGGGCTATTTTTTCGCGTTCGTCAAACATTAGTTCTTTGCTTACCTCGCAACCGGCGGTCGTTAACAATGCTTCGCTTTGGTGAGCTTCTGATCACACATCCGAAGAAATTTTCATCGTACGATATCAGCTTGCAACGTTTCCGCTCGCCAAGATTTCGCACATTAGTCCGCCTGTTATCAACTTTCGGCCGAACAACCAAGTTAAAACGCTTTCATTTGCTGGATTCCCACGGAAAATAGCAGCAAAGGTCGCTAATTCGACCAATGGCGAATGCATAAGGCAAACGGATTTGCAACATCCTTGGCGCGAAAAGGTATCCTGAACATTTCTTGAAACGATCGGCGGTCGGTATTCAGAACGGAAGTTCGTATGCATCTCCGCTTGCTTTTCGGCTGCTCGCCGCATATTTACACCGTGAGTTTGGCAGCTTTGTTTTGCGCGTCGCGAGGCTGGGCTGCCGAGAGTGACAATCGCAATCTCTGCGCGCTTGCCGGACGGGGACACCGTTCGTGCAGGCGAAATTTGTTTCTGAAGCTGGAGTTGGACTATGGCACGCGTCACAGTCGAGGACTGCATCGACAAGGTGGACAACCGCTTCGAACTGGTGCTGCTGGCCAGCCATCGCGCCCGCATGATCTCATCAGGTTCTCCTCTGACGGTCGATCGCGACAATGACAAGAATCCCGTCGTCGCTCTGCGCGAAGTGGCGGAATCGTCGATCTCGCCGCAGGACCTCAAGGAAGACCTGATCCACTCGCTGCAGAAGTATGTCGAGGTGGATGAGCCAGAGCAGGAGCCCGTGGCCGGTCTGCTCGGCGGTCCCGGCGACAGCGCCGACGACGACGAGATCGTTTTCGACCAGATGTCGGAGGAAGATCTCCTTCGCGGTCTGGAGAGCATGGTTCCGCCCGAGAAGGTTGAAGAGATCTGATTGCCGACCAAGGCGAGCTGATTGGCGGGCGGACCGGTTTTCGGTTCGCCCGTTTTTATTTGTCGGCAACGGTTTGAAAAGGCTCGTGTCGCTTTTCCGCCCGTCCATCGATGAATGAACTACTTTCCGAATTGGTGTTGCTATAGCTTGAGGTTAAGTGCCGGCCCGAAGCGGATTCGCAGTGCCTGCAAGGAGAGGAGTGACCGTCCCCGATGATGCGGCAGTACGAACTCGTCGAGAGGGTGCAACGCTACAACCCCAATTGCGACGAGGGGCTGCTGAATCGCGCCTATGTCTATGCCATGCAAAAGCACGGTACGCAGAAGCGCGACTCGGGAGATCCATACTTCTCCCATCCTCTTGAGGTCGCGGCCATCCTTACCGACCTCAAGGTAGATGATGCCACTATCGTCATCGCTCTTCTGCACGACACGATCGAAGATACCGATGCAACGCGCCAGGAAATCGATCAGTTGTTTGGCGTCGAGATCGGCCAACTGGTCGAGGGGCTGACCAAGCTTCAGAAACTCGACCTGGTGTCCAAGCGTACCGCGCAGGCCGAAAATCTCCGAAAGCTGCTGCTTGCCATCGCCGAAGATCTTCGCGTGTTGCTGGTGAAGCTTGCCGATCGTCTGCACAACATGCGTACGTTGCATTTCGCTCCGGAGAGCAAGCGCGGCCGCATCGCTGAGGAGACGATGGAGATCTATGCGCCGCTGGCCGGCCGCATGGGCATGCAGGACATGCGCGATGAGCTTGAGGACATCGCCTTCAAGACCCTGCATCCGGATGCGTTCAGTGCCATCAAGGCCCGCCTTGATGAAATGGAGGCGCTCCAGAAGGACCTCATTGCCGATATTGAGAAAGAGCTTCGAGAGAACCTGGAAACGCGCGGTATCGTCGCTACCGTCAAGGGACGACGCAAGCAGCCCTACTCGATCTTCCGCAAGATGATCGACAAGCAGCTTGGTTTCGAGCAGCTCAGCGACATCTATGGGTTCCGGGTCCTCGTCGACAATGTGGACACCTGTTATCGCGCGCTTGGTGTCGTTCACCAGCTTTGGCGGACCGTTCCCGGTCGTTTCAAGGATTACATCTCGACGCCCAAGCCGAATGGTTACAAGTCGTTGCACACCACGGTGGTTGGTCCGCATCGGCAGCGCGTCGAGTTGCAGTTCCGCACGCATGACATGCAACAGGTCAACGAGTACGGCATCGCCGCCCATGCCCTCTACAAGGATAAGATCAGCGAGAGCGGTCACCTGCCACAGCTAGCCGACGATACGGCGGCCTATGCTTGGTTGCGACAAACCGTCGAGGCACTGTCGGAAGGCGCCAGCCCGGAAGAGTTTCTCGAGAACACCAAGCTGGAGTTGTTCCAGGATCAGGTGTTCTGCTTCACGCCGAAGGGGCTGTTAATTGCCTTGCCGCGCGGCGCGACGCCGATCGATTTCGCCTATGCCGTTCACACCAACATCGGCAACACCTGTGTGGGCTGCAAGATCAACGGTCGCATTACACCATTGGTCACTGAGCTGAAGAACGGCGATGAGGTTGAGATCATCCGATCGAAGGCCCAGGTCCCGCCTCCAACCTGGGAAACCATCGCCATAACAGGCAAGGCGCGTGCCGCCATCCGCCGCGCAACACGCGAGGCCACCCGCAAGCAGTTTGCCTCGCTTGGCCGGCAAGTGCTGGAGACGGTCTTTTCCCGTGAGGGCCGGGAGCTCACCGACGCGCTGCTCGAGCAGGCGCTTCCTCGTCTTTCTCAACCAACGGTGCCAGACTTGCTCGCCGCCGTCGGTCGTGCCGAGGTACCCTCGGCTGATGTGCTCAAGGCATGCTTCCCCGACTACCGGGAGGAGAGGGCGGCGCGTCAGACGTCGGCGCAGCGGCAGGAGGGGGGCTGGTTCTCGTTCGCTGCCCAAGCGGGCATCAAGTTCCACGGCGATTCCGACTCGATCCGTGCGCACGGCTTGCCGATTCGCACGGTTGCTGCCGATCTGCCTGTGCGCTTCGCTCCGGACGGCGGCGCCGTGCCCGGCGATCGTATCGTCGGTATTGTCGAGCCCGATGTCGGCATTACCATCTACCCGATCCAGTCGCCGGCTTTGATCGCCTTCGAGGACAAGCCCGACCGTTGGCTCGACGTACGCTGGGACATCGACAGCGAGGACCCGATCCGCTTTCCGGCCCGCATTGCGATCCAGTCGTTCAACGAACCGGGCTCGCTCGCTCGCATTGCGAAGGCTATTTCGGATAGTGACGGCAACATCGACAATATCGGCATGGCGCGCCGCACCCCCGATTTCCACGAGATCGTCGTTGATCTCGAGGTATGGGACATCAAGCACCTGACGCAGATCCTCAACGAACTGCGCGTGTTGCCGAATGTCAGCAAGGTCGATCGCGTCAATGGGTAGGCCATGATCATAGGCATCGGTTCCGATCTCATCGATATCCGCCGCGTCGAGAAGACGCTGGAGCGTTTCGGAGATCGCTTCGCAAGGCGTGTGTTCACCGACGTCGAGCGGGAGCGTTCCGATCGACGGGCCAATCGTGCTGCCTCCTATGCCAAGCGGTTCGCGGCCAAGGAAGCCTGCTCCAAGGCGCTCGGTACCGGTATTCGGATGGGGGTGAACTGGCGGGAGATGGGCGTCGTCAATCTCGCCACCGGGCAGCCCACGATGCATCTCGAGGGATCGGCCGCGGCACGCCTCGCTTCATTGACGCCGAAGGGGCTTGTCCCGCGCATCGATGTCACCATCACCGATGACTACCCATTGGCACAGGCCTTCGTCGTCATCTCGGCTTGGCCGCAGGATTGGCCTGGGATGGGCAGTTGAGCTGCCACAATTCGGCTCGCTTTTCGGCTTTTCGTTGCGTCGCCGGTGCTGCTCCGATAAAAGGCGCCAAGGTCCGAGCCAATGCGGATCGGCCGCAGTGGCCGACAAGGTTCGGGATTAGACTCCGATTGAAGGGCGGCCACATGTCGGCGACCAAACAGAGCGCGGAATCCAAGGATGGCATCTGGGAGACGATCAAGGTGATCGTCGAGGCACTGGTTCTTGCGCTCGTGGTGCGCACGTTTCTATTCCAGCCCTTCTCGATCCCGTCGGGCTCGATGATGCATACGCTGCTCATCGGTGATTACCTGTTCGTCTCGAAATACTCCTACGGCTACAGCAAATATTCCTTCCCATTCGGTCTTGCGCCCTTCGAAGGCCGTATCTGGGCCAGCGCCCCCAAGGCAGGAGATATCGTCGTTTTCAAGCTGCCGGCCGACCACTCGACCGACTATATCAAGCGCGTCATCGGCCTGCCTGGCGACAAGGTACAGATGAAGGGTGGCGTACTCTTCATCAACGGCGAACCGGTCAAGCGCGAGCATACCGGCGAGTTTGTCGAAAAGGGCCCGTTCGGCAACGACATCAAGGCGCAGATTTGGCGTGAAACGCTGCCGAATGGCGTCTCCTACGATACGCTCGACATGGGCACCACCGCCGGCGACGATACGCGCGAGTTCGAGGTGCCTCCGGGGCACTATTTCATGATGGGCGACAATCGCGACAATTCCGCCGATAGCCGGATCGACGGTTCGGGTGTCGGCTACGTGCCGTTCGATCACCTGGTCGGCAAGGCGCAGGTCATCTTCTTCTCCATCGACGAAAGCGCCAAGCCCTGGATGTTCTGGACCTGGCCCTGGACGGTGCGTGTCGATCGCATGCTTTCCATGCTGAACTGATCCATGAACACTCATCAGGCACAGGTTCTGGAGGCGCTCGAAGGGCGCCTCCAGTATCGTTTCAAGGACCGCACCGGCCTCTTGCGGGCACTCACTCACCGCAGCGCCGTCCCGGGCGATCAGGTGGCGCATGAAAGCTACCAGCGACACGAGTTCCTTGGTGATCGTGTGCTGGCGCTGGTGGTAGCCGAAATGCTGTTCACGACCTATCCTCGTGAGGAGGAGGGCGATCTCGCCCGGCGCCTCAATCAGTTGGTGCGTCGCGAAACCTGTGCCGAGGTGGCGTCCGACCTTGATCTCGGTTCGGTGCTGAGATTGGGCGCTGGGGAGCGGCAGTCCGGTGGCCGCCGCAAGGAAGCCATCCTCGGTGACGTAGCTGAGGCTGTCATCGCGGCCATCTACCTTGACGGCGGGTTTGACGCGGCGAAGGAGTTCGTCCTGCACAACTGGAAACCGCGCATGGAGAGTTTGACCGGTCCTCTGCGCGATTCCAAGACGCTCTTGCAAGAATGGGCCCAAGGGAGAGGGCAGGGGCTTCCCTGCTACACCATCGTCGAACGTTCGGGACCAGATCACGCCCCAACGTTCCGTGTCGTCGTCACCATCGATGGCGAGACGGCCGGCGAGGGGCAGGGTAAGTCGAAACGTGATGCCGAACAGGCCGCTGCCGCCGAGGCCTTGGCAAAGCGAGCCGGGTAATCTTAAGGCAACAGTTCGTGCGGGTTCTTCATCGAAGAGGTGTATCTCTTCGTTCCTCGGGGAAAGAGTGAGAAGGTTCCTTCTTCGAGAGTAGGCGACGACGACCGGGTCCTACATCTGCTATTCAGTTTCAAAGGAATGCAATAATCTTGGCCACCCTTCCGCCTCCGGAGAGCGACGCGATGACCGACGAATCCGCCTCGTCTTCTGACCTGCCCACCCGCGCCGGCTTCGTCGCGCTGATCGGGGCTCCCAACGCTGGCAAGTCGACGTTGCTCAACTGCCTGGTGGGGGCCAAGGTCTCGATCGTCAGCCACAAGGTTCAAACGACGCGGGCGATCATGCGTGGGATTGCCATGCATGGAGCGTCTCAGGTCGTCTTTGTCGATACGCCAGGTATTTTCGCGCCAAAGCGCCGCCTCGATCGCGCAATGGTTGACACGGCATGGTCGGGAGCGGCCGATGCCGATGTCGTCTGCCTCTTGGTGGATGCCAAGCGCGGACTGACAGATGAGGTGATGCAGGTCGTCGAGAAACTCAGTGAGCTGCGACATCCCAAGATATTGATCCTCAACAAGATCGACACTGTTAAGCGCGAGAGCCTCCTGGCACTCGCCGCCGACCTCAATGCTCGCGTTGGCTTCGAAGCGACCTTCATGGTCTCGGCGCTCAACGGTTCGGGGACCGACGATCTGCTGGCCCATTTGGCAGCACGCGTACCGGAAGGACCTTTCCTTTATCCCGAAGATCAGCTTTCGGATCTGCCTATGCGCATGTTGGCGGCTGAGATCACCCGCGAAAAGGTGTTCCTGCGTCTTCATGACGAGCTACCCTATTCCTCCACCGTCGAGACGGACCAGTGGAAGGATCAGAAGGATGGCTCCGCCCGTATCGAGCAGACCATTTTCGTTGAACGAGAGAGTCAGAAGAAGATCGTTCTCGGCAAGGGCGGCGAGACCGTCAAGGCCATTTCCATTGCGGCTCGCAAGGAGTTGACGGATATCCTGGAGCGCCCCGTGCATCTTTTCATCTACGTCAAGGTCCGCGAGAACTGGGCCGACGATCCCGAACGCTATCGGGAAATGGGGCTGAACTTCCCCAGGCATTGATCAGCAAGTTCTGCGGCGTGGAGCGTCCAGTTAGCGACTCGCCCTCTTGTCTCGCGGCTGTCTCCTATCGAGCAAAAAATAGCTCTTTTACAGTCTTTCAGGACAACGAAGGCTCGCTTCTGGCATTGTCATTTGTTGCAATGGCGCATTCGGTTATGAAAAGCCATTATTGATATCGATGTCACAGCTCATTTTCCCTTGGTGCGTGACAGCGATGTCAATCGGCCCGGGGAGGGGAGCTTGGTTACGCTCAAGGATGTTGCGCGCGAGGCTGGCGTCTCGCCGAAGACGGTTTCTCGCGTCGTCAATGACGACCCAGCGGTCAACGCCAAGACCCGTGAGATCGTCGCCGAGATCGTCAAGCGGATGCACTACGTGCCGGATCATGCTGCCCGGATGATGCGCATGTCCCACTCTTCGGTGGTCGGCCTGATGACCGATGCCGTGGCGACAACGCCCTACTCGGTGGATATCGTGCGCGGGACTCAGGCCGGTTTGAGAGAGCAGGCGCGCACCATGCTGATCGCCAACACCGATGGCGATCCGGAGCAGGAACAGGAGTATTGGCGAATGTTCCGGGCTCACAAGGTGGCTGGCGTGGTTTATGCCACCATGTGGCATCGCCCTGTTGATCTTGGCGTTCCGGACTTTGAACGCGGCATTGTGCTCGCCAACTGTTACTCGGCTCGGCGCAGTCATTCCTCTGTTGTTCCCGATGATGAAGGGGGCGGTTATACGCAGGCTCGCCACTTGATCGAGCTCGGGCACCGGCGCATCGGGATCGTGTCTCTGAGCCCCGTGCTTCGCGCGACGGTCTTGCGGGGCGCCGGTTACCGTACGGCATTTGCCGAGGGCGGTCTCGTCTACGATCCCTCGCTGGACGTTCCTGGCTTCATCACGCGTACGGATGGAGGGGAGGATCTCGTGGCCTATGAGGCTGCGCTCGGTCTGCTGCGGCGTGCCGATCGACCGACCGCCATTATCTGCGGCAACGATCAGATTGCAGTCCAGATTTACGCGGCTGCGGCTACGCTCGGCCTGTCGGTTCCCGAGGACCTGTCTGTCATGGGGTTCGACGACATGACGGTGATTACGCGCACGCTGAAGCCCATGTTGACCTCTGTCGCGCTTCCCTATTTCGAGATTGGTCGTACCGCTGTCGGCATCCTCAGTCGGATCAACGGCGAGGCAGAGGGACCGGTTGTCCCGCAGGTTTTGGTGCCTTGCCCTCTGGTGGTCCGACAGTCCTGCCGACAGATGGTCTAGCGGCAGTTTTTGGCCGGGAGCGGCTGGCCAGTCTCTGCGTCTTTGCTCACCCCTTTTCAACGGCAACCGCGTCTATTGGACCGGATGGGTGGTTTGGCGCGCCGCTTCGATAACGCTGTCATGAAAGATCGTCTGGGCTTTCGTGACTGCGGCTCGTACATCGGCTGTCGCTACTGACGCGCTCGCTGCGACAAATCGGGCGAGCGAGGGAAGATTGTTCATTCTTGAATGACAATATAGCCACAAGACCTCGACTTGTCCCGCATTGCAGGCCTTTCTAGATTCGGATCGAACATGGCCGCAAGGGATGCGGCAAACAGGGGGCGGCTCGTTACCGCAAAGCCGGTAGCCGGCCGACTTCCGAGAGGATGGTTCGATCATGGCCGTTACTGGTCGTCGCTTTGCCGATCTCCCGACAACGCCCCGCATGCCAACGCTGTTCGTTGGTCACGGCAGTCCGATGAATGCCATCGAGGACACGCCCTACAGCCGCGGTTGGCGTGAGCTCGGTGCCCGCCTGCCCGTGCCCAAGGCTATCCTTGTCATATCCGCGCACTGGATGACGCGGGGTACTACGCTGGTCCACGTCAAGGAACTCCCCGTCACGATCCATGATTTCGGCGGGTTCCCCGAAGAGTTGTTCGCACAGCGTTACTCGGCACCCGGAGCCCCCGGTTACGCGGAGGCGACCATCGATCTCGTGAAGAACCATCACATCGAGCCGGATGAACGCTGGGGACTCGATCATGGCGCTTGGTCGGTGCTGATCCAGATGTTTCCGAAGGCCGATATCCCGGTTTTCCAGCTTTCCGTCGATCTGAGCCGCTCGCCGGAACAGCACTTCGCACTCGCTGCGGAGCTGAAAGCGTTGCGCGAGCGCGGCGTGATGATCATTGGTTCAGGCAATCTCGTCCATAACCTTCGGGCCATCGCCTGGGATGGCGGGGCAGCCTACGACTGGGCTGAGGAGTTCGACACGCGCATGGCTGACGCCATAGGCGAGGGCGACTACAGGTCGGTTATCGAGGCGGCGAAGCTCGGGCGTATCGCACAGCTGTCACACCCGACGCTCGAACACTTCTTTCCGGCCCTCTATCCCCTGGCAATCGCCGACAAAGCGGATCAACTCAGCTTCTTCAACGAGGGCATCGATCTGGGTTCGATCTCCATGCGCTCCTTCATGCTGGCTTGACGCTAGCGCCTCCGACGATTGACGATCGCTGTCAGTTCAAGGAGGGAAGGGCATGACCAACGCTTCGTTGTGCATTGCGCTGGCGCAGATGGCGGCGGACGCCGACATTGAAGCCGTCATCGGTCGTGCTCACGGTGAAGGCGCCGACATCGTCGTCTTCCCGGAAATGATGTCCAACGGATATGCTAGTTTCGATCCTGCGGATGAACTAGCTCGTGTCGCCTGGTTGGATACGGCAGAGCCGCTCGATGGATGTTGGGTCGATCAGTTCAGGTCGGCAGCCCGTCGGCACGGTATCGCCGTTGTGGCGACGCTGCTCGAGAGCGGCGTGCCAAAGCCGTTCAACACGGCGCTTCTGATCGATGCCTCGGGAAAAATCATCCTGCATCAGCGCAAGCGTCATATCTGCTTTTTTGGCACACCTGAGGAAGCCTGCGCCCCCGGCGATCGATCGGCTGTGGTTCGCATGATGACAGCAGCCGGCGAGGTCGCGGTCGGCATCATGATCTGCATGGACCGAGAGTATTCCGACGTGGCGGATGACTTGGTTCGACAGGGTGCCGAGATTGTCCTCGTTCCCAATAGCTGCTGCCTCCACGACGATCCCGACATTGGCGATGTCCGGCTGTGCGGCATCCGAGCCAAGGCTTTCGATACCGTGATGGCAATCGCAGTCGCCAATTACCCGGCTCCCAAGGACGACGGCCATTCGGTTCTTGTCGATCCGCTCGGCCGGATCGTCGCCATTGGCGATGCAAGTCCCGGTCTCGTCCTTGGCACCATTGACCTTCAGGCGTTGCGCCGGCTTCAAAAGAGCGAATGGTTTCGACGAGCGCCTCGTTTGTCTCCCACACAATGACTCGCGCATGCGGCGAAATCTCTTCGCGGTTCAGAGCTGTCAAACCTCAACGACGGCCACGCCGGAGGATTTTATCGGAAGCAGCGTTTCTTCGGGAAGGCCGGCCACCGTCACCAGGGCGCTTACCTCCGTCAGGGGCATGATCGAGTAGGGGGATGCGGCGCCCAGCTTCTCCTCGGTCGTCAGAATGATAGTTTCCGCCGAATGACTGGCAATCAGGCGCTTGATTGCCGCTTCTTCCCGATCGCCCGTGGTTACGCCGGTCTCCGGATGCACACCTGTGGCGCCGAGAAAGAAGACGTCGGCGCGAATGCGCGAAATGGCCTCGGCACATGTCGCCCCCACGGCGACGATGGAATGCTTGAAAAGCCGCCCGCCTATCAACTCGACCTCCACGGAGGGATGCCGGGCGAGTTCCACCGCGATGCTTGGACTGTGGGTTACGATTACCGCCCTGAGGTCGGTTGGAAGCTGCCGCGCCAACTGCACGTTGGTCGTTCCCCCGTCGAGAAAGACGACCTGACCTGGCTGGATCATGCGTGCAGCCGCCTGCCCAAGCTTGGCTTTGGCCGGCGAGCCGACCTGCTCGCGAGAGCCGAAATCCGCAACGGCGGGAGACGCGGGGAGGGCTCCGCCATGCACGCGCTGCAGCAAGCCCTCACCGGCAAGTTCACGCAAATCTCGGCGAACTGTATCCTCCGACACGCCTAGCTCTTGGCTGAAATCCCGGGCAACAAGACGGCCATCCCTCTTTAAAACCTTTTGAATCAGAGCTTTGCGTTCCGACGTGAGCATATGATCCTCTTCTGCACGAAATCGCTTGACTATGCACGATATTGCACGAAACTATCTGGATATCCAGAGGCTGATGATTAGACCCGTGTTGAGGACCATAAGATGAGCATAGCCCATCGCGTTCGTGTGGAAGATGTCGCCGTCCTCTCCGATGACTGGTACGTCCTGAAGAAAACGACCTTCTCCTTCCTGCGCAGTGACGGGACCTGGCAGCGCCAATCGCGCGAGACGTATGATCGGGGAAATGGTGCGGTAATCCTGCTTTACGATCCGCAGCGCCGTACCGTGATACTTACTCGCCAGTTTCGCTATCCGGCATTTGTCAATGGCCACGACGATCTGCTGATCGAAGCTCCGGCAGGGCTTCTCGACAATGCCGAACCCGAGGCTCGCATCAGGGCCGAGACGGAAGAGGAAACCGGTTTCCGCGTTGGCCAGGTCCGCCAGATCTTCGACGCCTTCATGAGCCCCGGTTCGGTCACCGAGCGGCTGCACTTCTTCGTCGGTGAGTATCAGCCAGACGACAGGGCCTCTGCCGGCGGGGGAAACGAAGCGGAGGGCGAAGACATTGGCGTCCTGGAAATTGGCATCGATGAGGCGCTCTCGATGGTCGGATCGGGCGCCATCCGCGACGGAAAGACGATCATGCTCTTGCAATATGCCGCTCTCAATCTTTTCCGGAGTTCATGGCGGAACGAGGAATACCTCACATGCTGATTTTGATCGCCGGCCCTTACCGATCAGGAACGGGCGATGATCCGGCAAAGATGGCCGCCAATCTGCGCCGTCTGGAGGAGATGTCCTGGCCGCTCTTCAAGGCCGGTCATGTTCCGATGATCGGAGAATGGGTCGCTCTTCCTGTCTGGCGGTCTGCAGGCGGCACGAGGCTCGGCGACGAACTCTATGACCAGATCTTCTATCCGACGGCCGATCGGCTGCTGGAGTGTTGTGATGCTGTGCTGCGGCTTCCCGGAGAGTCAAAGGGAGCCGACAACGACGTGCGCCTGGCCAAGGATCGAGGCTTGCCGGTCTATCATCGGCTTAAGGATGTGCCGGGAGTGGTGGACGATACGACGGGGCATTGAGTCCCATCAGTCCAAATGCGTCATTCGCATAATAGATATTATGGAACTAATCTCTATCGCCAAGTCGCGCTTGCTCGGCCCGTTCAAACCGTTGGGCGCTCATCGGAAGTCGTCTGACTTGGGCTAAGACGCGCCATCAGCACCATGTCACGATATCCATCTGCAAAACGCGTTGCCGCCCGCATCAAGCCTTCGTGCACGAAGCCCCGCGTCTCGTAAAGCGCTATGGCTCGACGGTTGTCGGAGAATGCCGTGAGCTCGATCCGGGTAAAGTCCAGACGTTCGGCGGCGCGAATGGTGGTGTCGAGCAAGGCTTTGCCAACGCCTTGGCCGCGCCACTCCGGTAGCACGCCGATACCCAAAGTGCCGACATGTGCCTCGATCTCAAATGAGTGGCGACAGACATCGCACCAGCCGACAAGCTCGCCGTCAGCGATCGCGGCCAAGTGCGGGTTGCCAGCGGCAAGGCTTTCGCGCAGGAAATCAATGGTTTTGTCCATCGGTGGCGCGTCGAGAAAGCGCAGGTATCTATGCTCTCGCGCGACGACACCAACCAGTCGGTTGAAGTCGACGGCATCATCAACGAACATTGAGCGGATGAACACCTTTCGGTCGATCACCAGGGCCTCGTCTGTAAAAATCAAATAATTTCAATAGATTATTCCAGTTCTCTAAGATAAGCAAGAAAGAACGGCAGGATCGGAGAATGCATATGGGACAGACGTTCAGACCCCTCATCTTGGTCGGCATATTCGCCTTGGCTCTACAGGCCACCGTTCTCTACGCCATGGGACAGCCACCGATCTGCACTTGCGGGACTGTGCGGCTTTGGGTCGGCGCTGTGCTCAGCCCGGAAAACTCGCAGCAGCTGACCGACTGGTACACTCCCTCGCACGTCATCCATGGCATGCTGTTCTTTGCTTTGGGCCGATTGATTTTTCGCGGGCGCTGGTCACCGCTGCTCGGTGCGGCGCTTGCCCTTGGTATCGAGGTCGCGTGGGAGCTGATCGAAAACTCTCCTGCGATCATCGAGCGATATCGCGAGCAATCGCTGGCGCAAGGCTATTCCGGCGACAGCATCCTCAACTCGCTGAGTGACACCTTCGCGATGCTGGTCGGCTTCGGCTTGGCCGCGCGCCTGCCTGTCCGAGCCAGTATCGCACTCGCGCTGGCTGCCGAGCTTTTCACAGGGCTGATGATCCGCGACAATCTCACGCTGAACGTCATCCAACTGCTGGTCCCGAACAAGGCCATATCCGCCTGGCAAGCCGAAGGCGGGCTTTATGGAGCGTCGACCAAGCAATGATGTTGGGAGTTACTCATAGGGCTCCGGGAAAGGTATCGCTGAGGATGGCGAGCGCTTCGTTCCAATGATCGATGCGCGGATACCCAGTGACTTGCACGTTGTGTGGGGACGAGAAGAGGATACCCTGCCCGCCGAACCGGGCAAAATGTCGGGCATTGTCATCGATCAGGCAGTCGGTGGCTATAACGCTCTTGTCGCCGCAGAAGACGATGTTGAGCGGATCGATGAACGGGAAATGCCGCCGCAGCCAAAGGAACTTCGGGCCAAGTGAACTTGGAAACTCCATGGCGGCCGAAGTGACGAACAAGTCGCAGCGAGCTGCCAGTGTAGAAAGCGCTTCCTGGCTGCCATCGATCACCTTGAGGTCGGCGAAGAATGCTCCATCATGCATGGCGGTCCGCAGTGCGCCAGCGACATCGGCGTCGATGACATCGAAGAGCTGATGGCCGGACAGCGCCTCGGCACTCCATTGCGCTCCATGATGGTCGATCAGCCAGTTCAACATGGCGCCATAGGTATCGGCGATGACCTCGTCCATATCGACGGCAACGCGGATGCGGTTCACGTCCTCTCTCCTCACGTCCAACTTCAGGGATGAATCGAATCAAACTATGTCTGGTCGGCATGAGCTTGCAAGTTCGGCTTAAAGTTTTGCCCGCGATGTTCTATTGAGCGGCCATCAGGCGGCCGTGCGGCGGCCCAATCCGTCAAGGAGGCATTGATGGCCCTCGACCGCGTTCTCTCCGAAGCCTTCATTCCAGAGCTTCCCAATTACTATAAAGGTAAGGTACGCGAGAACTACGACCTGCCCGACGGCACTCGCATCATCATCGCGACGGACCGCATCAGTGCCTTCGACCGGGTACTGGCGGCGATTCCCTTCAAGGGACAGGTGCTGAACCAGACGGCGCGCTTCTGGTTCGATGCGACGAAAGACCTCTGTCCCAACCACGTCATCGCCTACCCGGACCCCAATGTGGTTGTCGGTCGCCGGCTCGACATTCTGCCCGTCGAAGTGATCGTTCGCGGTTACCTGGCAGGGACGACCAGCACGTCCGTATTGACCAAATACCGGGCCGGTGAGCGGAGCATGTATGGCCTGATGTTGCCCGACGGTCTCCGAGACAACGAGAAGCTTCCCTCCCCCATCCTCACGCCGACCAGCAAGGCTTTCGATGGTGGTCATGATGAGCCACTGAGCGGCGAGGAAATTCTCGCCAAGAAGCTGCTGACGACGGAACAGTGGGAAACGGTGTCGGACTACGCTCTGAAGCTCTATGCTCGGGGGGCCGAGATCGCCGCGCAGCATGGCCTTATTCTCGCTGACACCAAGTACGAGTTCGGCCTCGATGCCGAAGGAAAGATCGTGCTGGCCGACGAGATACACACACCCGACTCGAGCCGCTACTGGATTGCCGCGCGCTATGCGGACGATTTTGCCGCCGGCCGCCGCCCCACGAGCTTCGACAAGGATTTCATTCGTGCCTGGGTTGGAGAACGTTGCGATCCCTACAAGGATCCCATTCCCGAGATTCCGGCAAGCCTGATCAGTGAGACGTCGAAGGTCTACATCAGCGCTTTCGAGGCGATCACTGGCAAGGCTTTCACGCCAGATCTCTCCGGGACGACGCCTTTCGAGCGAGTTCGGGCGAACCTCGCTTCGTACTTTGTTCGCTGATGCGGGGAAGGTGCGAGAAGGAAGCGACGAAAGCTTTGCCGGTTAGCAACGTCCTGTGAACCACTGCCGGTTTATACTACTGGTAAGGCTGAGATAAACGGCGCAGGTCGTTATTTCCGACACTGGGGCTTGGATAGAATCATGGGTCAGATCGCCGGCGGAGTCGTTCCGTTCGATGACAATCCAGGACTGAAGAACGCGCTCGACAAGCTCGAACGCCTGACGTCCGTTCTTCGCAAACCCGAACCTCCGCGCCCAGCAGATACCGGCAATCCTGTGCATGCCTTGCAGGCGACCACCGAGGCCGCCTTCGCCACGATGCAATCGGAGCCCGAACCGTCGTTCATTGCCAATCGAAAGGCGAAAGGCGCGCCAAGCGTTGCCCCGACGCTTTTGTCCATGAAGCAGGCTTCGGCAATGACTACGCTGTCCGTATCGTCCATCAAGCGGATGATGGCGGCCGGCACTTTTCCAAAACCCGTTCGGCTGGGCGAAAGCCGAATTGCATTTGTCGACAGCGAGATCCACGCCTGGGTGCGTGCTCGGATAGCCGAGCGCGGCTGACTTAAGTTTCCCGGACCTCCTGTGTGACCGCGTTTGCCGCGCCGCGAACCATCTCCGACAAGGCTTCATATCGATCCGGCGTCATCTGACTTGACTGACCGATGCTTGCAACAGCAGCCACCACCCGGTTTCGGCAGTCGAACACTGGAGCCGCGATGCAGGACGTATCCTCAAGCGCTTCACGGTCGTCGAGCGCCCACCCCCGCTGACGGACAACATCCAGTTCGCGCCGCATGGCGTCCGGCGATGCAATGGACCGAGGCGTCGCCTTCGTCCATTCGAGATCGGCGAATAGCCGATTCCGGTCTGCCTCATCGAGGAAAGCCAACAGCGCCTTGCCGGTAGCAACCTGATTGAGCGGCCAACGCCTCCCCTCATTTCCTGTCCGACGGGCGCCACCGTGAGGACTGGCACTGGCGAGGACCACGGCTTCCCGTCCTTCAAAAGTCGCGATCTCACAGGACAGTCCTGAGCGGCCAGCCAGCGATTCGAGATGCTTGAGAGAGAGGCTGTCGAGGTTTCGTTGTCTTGAGGCGAGAACGCCGAGTTCGCAAAGCTTCGGCCCCAGCGAGAATCCGCCATCGGACTGGAGCTGCAGCGCACTTACATCAATCAATGCCTTAAGCAGCTGATGTGTCGTGCTTTTCGGAAGATCGAGGGTCTTCTGGATAGCTGAAAAGGGCAGCCTGCCGCGACGTCCGATCAGATCCAGAATCAGGATGGCCTTGCGCAGCGACGGAACCGCAACCGCGCGGCGCGAAGCGGCTGCCTCATTGACTTCTTCACGGACCATTGCCCGCCCTCATCGAATTGTCATCGGTGACAACCTGTACGACGTGCAGGAAACCGGGCCATCCGTGGCGACACGTGGATATGTACAAAAAATCGCATCCATCATGGAACAATATTCGGACCTCACCGGAAATTTGCTTGCGCGCTTGAACGACTCCTTGCACAACCCGACGCGTCCAGAAGATCATTATGATCCGGCTGGCTTATCTTTTTCCTTTCTGCGAGCGGTCTGGCCGGTTATGTGAAGCCGGTCCCCCGGAGCTGTGCATGCCGACCCCTCCTGATGCGCCCGAGATGGCGCCTTCGCAATCGTCCCGAAAATCGGAAACGGCACTGCTTGCCATACTGCTGGTCGTTGGCTCGACCGTCTTCTTTGCCGGCGGCGACGTGGGCGCCAAGTTGATGAAGCAAACTGCGCCTGCTCAGCTTGCTACTTGGTTTCGCTACTTCGTCTTCTTTATCGTGGCGGTGCCCTGGGCGCTGTCCTCCAAGGGACTCGAGGCTTTTCGTCCAGCCAGCTACCGACTGCAGATCGGACGTGGACTGGCGGCTGTCGCTTCAACCAGTTTTTTCATTCTGGGGCTCGCCTACCTGGATGTTCCCTCCAACACAGCCATCCATTTCATCTCGCCCATCATCGTGATGGTACTTTCTGTCTTTGTGCTCGGCGAAGTGGTTGGGATACGACGCTGGTTGGCAGCGGCAGTAGGGTTTGCCGGAGTCCTGCTGATCGTTCGTCCTGGCACGGACAGTTTTCAGCTTGCCGCCCTCCTACCGCTCGGTTCCGCGACGGCATGGGCCCTGGGCGCTCTCTTTACTCGCATGATGAAGCACGAACCCACAGAAGTTACCTTCATGTGGACGGGTATCGTCGGCCTCAGCGTTTCTACATTGCTCGTATTACCTGTGTTCCACATCCCAACTGGCCGTGAACTTGCCTACGGCATCGGAGGCTCGCTGAGTTTTACGCTAGCCCACATGCTTTTCATCTCGGGACTGAAGCTGGCGCCTTTGTCGCTATTGGCGCCCATCACCTACGTGCAGTTGGTCTCGGCCGGGGTGCTCTCCTACCTGTTCTTCGGTGAGCTTCCGAGCTATTATACTTTGATTGGGTCGGCGCTGATCGCTGGCTCGGGCCTTTATTCGGCCCATCGTGAGCGTGTCAGACACAGAACGCCTGCGATGCCGACGCCCCCCGTACAATAGCGGCAGACGTCCAGACCCATGAAAGGAACCAAAAGCCGCAATCTTCGTTTGTCGTATGCGGCGCTGGTGGACTTTGTTCTTCGGTGCTTTTGAGTTTAACGAGCGATAGGAGAACACCCTATGAAGAGATCCTCGATCATTTGGGTCATCATTGCGGTTATCGTTGTGATCGGCGCTATCGTCTATTTCTCGGGCAACAAGAAGGGCACGACACCGCCGCCGCCGGCAACGTCAACAGCGCCTGCTGCTCCATCGACACCTGCGCCTGCAACACCGGCACCAGCAGCACCTGCGCCTGCTGCGCCCGCCGCTCCAGCTCCTTCTGAGCCCACGACGCCCCCGGCAGCGCCGGCAACACCGCCCGCTACAACGCCGTAAGTCGAGGCATGGGACACATATAAAAGCGATCGGCGCCTCTCAGGGGCGCCGATTTTCATTTTATGATGATTGCACTTAGAGCTTTCGGTCAAACACCGCGCTACGTGGCGTGCCGCCTGTTCCTTCCCAGGCTTCGATCATTGCCTGCATCCGCATGGCAAATTCCTGGGTATCCTGGACGACAGTGGCATTGGCCGGCGAGTCGGAGGCCTGCGCCGTTGCCTTGCTTTCCTCGGAAACGAATACGTCGAATCCAGCGGAGACCTGATCCAACGGGGCGGCCTTGACGGTGTTGGACTTGGTCAACGCACCCGATGATGCCGACACAGTACCCTGCCCCGAGGGCTTGTCGGTGGTCGAATCGACGGCATTGCCGTCCGTCTTTTCAGCGACTTTCACCGCCTTCTCGGCCTTGAGATCGGTTGCCGTCGACTGGTTTTGCTCGGTCGGCGTTTTCGGCACCGGCGAGGTCACACCGGTCAGCACCGGTTTTACGCTCCCGATATCCATAGTCTGTCCTTTCGAGCCGGATAGAGGATGATCCGGGTCATCAAAAGGATTGTAACTGGAGGAGCTGAAGGTAGCGTTTTCATCATCGTTAAAGTTTTAACGATGTGCAGGATTTAGCCTTCTACTTTTATAAGTGTAGCAGGCACTCGCCACGAGATGCCTGCTACTAAATCAGATGAAGTCTTAACAGCTCGCCAACAGCCGGAGAAACAGGGCATTCACATCGCCGGATGGATAAACGGCCAGGGCGAAGCTTCGCTGTCGGGTGGCACGGCCACGTGGATTATGGTCATTTCTTCACTGGCAAGCGCCGCCGGTAACATCGCAGCGAGATCGGCCGGCGTTGAAGCCGAATATGCCTTGATACCGAAAGCTGCCGCGAGTTTCATGAAGTCGGGGTTATGAAGCTCGGAGGCAATGAAGCGCCCTTCGAAGCGGGTGCGTTGGTCGCGGCGCACGTTGCCGTAGGCGCCATTGTCGAACACCACGACGACGACCGCTATCCCCTCCTGCGCAGCCGTGGCGAGCTCCTGCACGCCGAACATGAATCCGCCGTCGCCACAGACCGCCAGCACCTTTCGGTCAGGATGGGCAACCTTGACGCCGAGGGCCGTTGGGAAGCCGTACCCGAGCGTACCTTGATATCCTTCGCTGACGTAAGTGCGTGGCAGGCGCGCCTCCCAGCCAAAATAGGAGGTGAAGCCGACCTGACACAGTTCAGTCAGGAAGAAGCCGTCGTCAGGCAACGCAGCGCGGATCGCCCTGAGATAGTCGATCTCGGGTTGTACACGGGCAATCTCCTGGTCGACTGCCGACTTGGTGGCGGCAATCTCTTCCAGAATGGCCGAGTCATCCCGCCTTGTCGCGTTTGCCTGGAGCTTGGCAATGGCATCGATCAACGCGCGGGCGCCAACCTTTGCATCGGCAATCAGGGGGACGTCAGCCCTGAGGCGTAGCATTTCCTGAGGGTCGATATCGATGCGAACGAGCTTTCGATCGCCCGGCAACCGCTCATGATAGGTCATCATGCCGGCCCAGCGCATGGTCGGCAGTTCGAGCCGCGTTCCAACTCCGAGTACGACGTCGGTGTTTGGGTAAAGACGATGGGCAACGGCCGACGATACGCCGAGCGGCTCGCTTTCGGCCATGATGCCGCGGCCGCCGCGCAGGGCCGTGACGGGCGCGTTGAGGAGATCAGCGAGCGCCCTCACCTCTTCCGCCGCATGTTGTGCCCCACTGCCTGTCATGATCATCGGTCGGCGAGCAGACACGAGCATCTGCGCGGCGGCCTCGACCGAAGCCAGATCCGGAGCCGACGGAGAGGGAATGACTGCCTTTCCAAGAGGCTCGACCACCGCCGTGTCTGCCATGCTGTCCCACGCCATCTCAAGCGCGACGGGGCCGGGGCGCCCGGTCAGCATCTGCCGAAACGCCTCGTTGACGAGAGCTGGGGCATCTTCCACTCGCTCGATGCGGGCCGACCACTTGGTCATCCGGCGGAGAAGTCCTAGCTGATCAGGTATCTCGTGCAGATGTCCCCGCCCCCTGCCCTCGAAGGTCGAGGGGACATTGCCGGTGATGAGCAGCACGGGCGAACAGCAGCCGAGGGCGGTAATCAGCGCAGCCCCGGCGTTGAGCACACCTGGTCCGGGTACCACCGAAAAGACCCCGGGACGACCGGTGGAACGGGCATAGCCGAAAGCCATGTAGCCCGATGCCTGCTCGTGCCGGGCACTGTAGGTACGGATATGGTCCGCTGACAACGCCAGTGCGTCGAACAGTGGATAGGTTTGCGCACCCGGCAGACCGAAAAGGGTGTCCACGCCGTTGGCGATAAGCGCGTCAACGATCGCGCGACCGCCGGAAACGGCGTCACGAACTTGCGACATGATGTCCTCCCAAAGGATTCCTTTACGTCAGTCGACCGGATACCCGACCGCCTTGAGCGCCGTGACGAAGGCCGGAATGTCTCGAACGTGAAGGCCGGCGACATTGATGCGGCCCGATCCTGCCATGTAGACGGCGTGATCCTTGCGCAACGCCAGAACCTGTTCAGGGCTGAGTGCTAGGGTCGAGAACATGCCAGTCTGGGTCTCGTGCGCCTTGAGGCCTGAGCCGGCTGCCGCAAGCGCCTTGCGCACGCCGCGGACACGAGCGCCCATGCGATCGATTTCCTCGCGCCAGACGCGGGTCAGCGAAGCATCCTCGAGGATCGTACGGACGATGGCTGCCCCGTGATCAGGCGGCATCGACCAAGATACCCGACTGAAGGCGGCGAGATTGGACATTACGACCGAAGCGGCTTTTTCGTCCTTCGTCTTGACGTAGAGCGCTCCGACGCGATCGCGATAGAGCCCGAAGTTCTTGTCGCAGGAATAGGCGACCATAACCTCATCTAGGTTTTCGGTGAGGAGCCGCACGCCATAAGCATCGCCCTCCAGTCCCTTGCCTAGGCCGTGGTAGGCGAAGTCGATCAATGGCACGACTCCGGTTTCCTGCAACGCCTTCAAGACGGTCTGCCAATCGGCCGGCCCCAGTTCACCGCCGGTCGGATTATGGCAGCAACCGTGCACCAGGACGACGTCGCCAGCCGAGGCGCCTTCAATCGCAGCGACCAGTGAGGCGACGTTCACCGACTGGGTCTTCACGTCGAAATAAGGATGGGCCACTGCCTTGAGACGGGTGGCCGTCAGAATCTGCAAATGGTTGGGCCAGGTCGGCGCCCCATAGAGGATCTTTGCGTCGGGACGGGCCAGCGCCACAAGGTCGGCCGCAAGCCGCACCGCGCCTGTGCCTCCGGGCGTCTGGATGCCAGCGATACGAGCGCCCGGATCCTTCCCGAAGATGATCGGCTTCAGGAGATCCGTATAGATGGGGTCGCCTTCCGGTCCAAGATAAGCCTTGGTGGTCCTGGTTTCCAAAAGCATCTTCTCGGCCGCTTTCACAGCAGCCATGATCGGAGTGACTCCGCTATCGTCGCGATAGACCCCCACGCCGAGGTCAAGCTTTTGGGGACGAGGATCGGCGCGGTAGAGCCCGATGAGGGCGAGCAGGGCATCGGCAGGCTGTTGAGGCAGGTTGTCAAACATTTGAAGCGCTTCCGAACGACAGTGAATATGTCCACCTTAAAGGCGTTCACTGGAAATTTCTCTGCGATTTCCTGAAAGGCAATTGCTCGCAGCGAGGATTTTCAGCATGATGTGGCCTGCTTGCGCATGTTTTTTGCGTGGGCGTTTTCGGAGTTTCGCGCCTTGGAAGAGCTGGATGTCTTCGACCTACGTCTTCTCGCCGCCATTCAGGCAAAGGGGGACATGACCCAGGCGGAGCTGTCTGAAATCGTCCACCTCTCGCCCACACAGTGTGCCCGGCGTCTCCAGCGGCTGCGAACCGACGGCTACGTTCGCGACATCGTCGCCATCCTCGATCCCGAGCGCCTCGGCATCAACATTATCGCTCACACCTTGGTTGGCCTCCGCAACCACGATGACGAGACCGGCAAGGCCTTCCGGGCCTTCATCGACGCCGCCGACGAGGTCGTGGAGTGCTGGTCGCAGACGGGAGATGCCGATTACCTTCTGAAAATCATGGTGAAGGATCTCGGGGAGCTTGCCAGTCTCATCGAGCGGTTAATTACCGCGGTCGGCGGTTTCGCCTCGCTTCGCTCCTTTGTGGCGCTGAAGGCGATCAAGCGGACCACGACGGTGCCGATTCGAGCGTAAGGCAGATCGGCTTTCATTTGGATCGCAACGGTATTCGGTGGCCCTTTCCGGCTGATGGGAAGGGCGGGCCATATTTGTTGCTTTGGAAAGCCATGTATCCACATAGCGCGGTCAGACCGGTTCTGCCGGAATTTCGAATTTAGTTCATTTGCTTTCGTTTTGTTGCTAGCATCGCGTTCACCTGAAAGAGCCCCTGAAGCGAGCGGCGGCAAACCGGAGTGTTGCGATGGCGGACGTGGATATTCTGGTCATCGGCGGCGGAATCAACGGCTGCGGCATTGCTCGCGATGCTGCCGGGCGCGGTTATTCGGTACTGCTGGCCGAAATGGACGACCTTGCGTCCGGTACGTCATCCGCCTCGACCAAGCTCATCCACGGAGGGCTCCGTTACCTTGAGCATTATGAGTTTCGTCTCGTCCGGGAAGCGCTGACGGAGCGCGAAGTTCTATGGTCCATGGCTCCGCACATTATCTGGCCGCTCCGTTTCGTGTTGCCACATCATGCCGGTCTTCGGCCTGCGTGGCTGTTACGGCTGGGGCTGTTTCTTTACGACCACCTTGGCGGTCGAAAGCGTTTGCCGGCAACGCGGACGCTCGACCTTCGGACCGACCCCACAGGCAAGCCGCTGAAGGCTGGATTTGATAAAGCTTTCGAGTATTCCGACTGCTGGGTCCAGGACGCCCGCCTCGTGGCGCTCAACGCCATGGATGCTGCCGCTCGGGGCGCCACCATCCTCACCCGTACCCGCGTGACGAAAGCAGCTCGCTTAACTGACCATTGGCTGGTGACGCTTACCGATACGGAGACAGGCGTTGCTCGGGATGTCACCGCGCGAGTTGTCGTCAATGCGGCCGGCCCGTGGATCGATGAGGTGCTGCATTCCGTTACCGGCGTGCAACAGGCCAGGCATGTCCGCCTCGTGCAAGGCTCGCACATCGTCGTTCCGAGGCTCTACGATCATGACCGCGCCTATATCTTTCAGAACGCGGATGGCCGCATCATCTTTGCTATTCCCTACGAACACGACTTTACGCTGATCGGTACCACCGATCGCGACTATGCGGGAGATCCCGCCGCTGTGCGGGCCAGCGAGGAGGAAATCGCCTATCTCTTGACGGCCGCCTCGGAGTATTTCGAAAAGCCCGTTACAGCCGCCGACGTCGTCTGGACCTACGCCGGCATACGACCGCTCTACAATGATGGCGCGTCGAAGGCTCAGGAGGCGACGCGCGATTACGTGCTGAAGCTTGCGGGTGGTTTGGGAGAACCAAAGCTGCTCAACGTATTTGGTGGCAAGATCACCACCTATCGTCGCCTTGCCGAAAGCGCGCTGGAGCTCCTCGCGGATGCAATTGGCAGACGCGGTGCACCATGGACAAAGGGAGCAAGATTGCCTGGCGGCGACATCCCAACAGGCGGACCTGGCAGCTACCAGGCGCGTCTCATTGCCGTACATCCTGATATGGAGCCGTCTCTTATCGAGCGATTTGTCCATACCTATGGTACCCGAACGGAAGCGATCCTTGCCGGCGCAGCTATCACTGCTGACCTTGGACGTGACTTCGGAGGCGGTCTGACGGAGGCTGAGATTGTCCACCTCGTACGCGAGGAATGGGCGAGAAGTGCAGACGACATCCTCTGGCGACGCACCAAACTCGGCCTGCGGGTCCCCAAGGAGGCGGCCCCGGAAATAGACGCCTTTATCGCCAGCCTTCGCTCGGAAAGACAAGAGGATCGGCGCTTGCACCGCCGCATCAGGTAACTAAGACTCACGCAAAACCAAGGGACGGGAGGAGACCGACCATGGCCGCATTCGTACTCGCGATCGATCAGGGCACCACGTCGACGCGAGCCATCGTCTTCGACGAGGAGTATCGCGTCAAAGGTGTGGGCAAACAGGAATTTCCCCAGCATTTTCCGGATTCCGGCTGGGTCGAACACGAGCCCGAGGATATCTGGCACACCACCCTTGAGACCATGCAATATGCTCTCGCCCGCGCGGCGGTATCGCCGCAGGACCTTGCGGCCATTGGCATCACCAACCAGCGTGAAACGACGCTGATCTGGGATCGTGAAACCGGAAGGCCGATCCATCGCGCCATTGTCTGGCAAGATCGTCGCACATCCGACCGCTGCGGCGCACTCAAGGCTGAAGGCGTCGAGCCAGTCGTACGCGAGAAGACCGGTCTGCTGCTCGACCCCTATTTTTCGGGCACCAAGATCGCGTGGCTTCTGGATAATGTCGAGGGTGCGCGTGCGGCTGCTGAAGCGGGGCGGCTTGCCTTCGGTACTGTTGATACCTTTCTGCTCTGGCGTCTCACGAGCGGCCGGGTTCATGCAACCGATGCCACCAATGCTTCGCGGACCCTCCTTTTCAACATCGTCACCGGAGACTGGGACGATGAACTCTTGCGCCTTTTCGGCGTGCCGCGCGCCATTTTGCCCGATGTGCGCGACAGCGCTGCCGATTTCGGCGAAACCGACCCGGATCTCTTCGGCGTTGCCATTCCCATTCGGGGCATCGCCGGCGATCAACATGCTGCAACCGTCGGCCAGTCGTGTTTCTCTCCGGGCATGCTGAAATCGACCTATGGAACCGGCTGCTTTGCGTTGCTGAACACGGGCTCCGAGATCGTGCGCTCGTCCAACCGCCTCTTGTCAACGATTGCCTATCGCCTGAATGGCAAGATGACCTATGCTCTCGAGGGCTCGATCTTCATGGCCGGTGCCACGGTTCAGTGGCTGCGCGACGGCCTTCGCTTCTTTGAGCGGTCGGATCAGGCAGGTGCATTGGCCGATCACGCTGATCCCAACCAGAATGTTTATCTGGTCCCCGCCTTCACCGGACTCGGCGCACCATGGTGGGATGCGGACGCACGTGGCGCTCTATATGGAATGACCCGCAACACGGGCCCGGCGGAAATAGCTCGCGCCGCTCTCGAGGCCGTCTGCTATCAGACCCACGATCTGCTCGAGGCGATGCGACGCGATTGGACTCGATCATCGGAGACCGTACTTCGGGTCGATGGTGGGATGGTCGCAAGCGACTGGACCATGCAGCGCCTTGCCGATCTGCTGAACGCTCCCGTCGACAGGCCCCTCGTGCTGGAAACCACTGCGCTCGGTGCCGCTTGGCTGGCAGCTCACAAGGCCGGTGTTTGGCCGGACATGCAGGGCTTTTCTGCCAGTTGGAAGCGCAATCGCCGATTCACGCCTCAAATGGACGAGAAAACCCGAAGGCAAAAAATTGCTGGATGGACCGATGCGGTCAAGAGAACCCTGACGACTTGAGCCCGCACCGACCCCGCCGGTTCGATTTATGATATCTGGCGGGGCGGACAGCCGCATCCTGACTTTTGCACAATTCTTGTTCAATCTCCGTATAGTATTTTTGCGGAGGTGAGCGTGATATTGATTGTCAATACGACTGGGCGGGCCGCTATTTGTCTTGCAGGAAAGAGGTTCGGCGGATTTCAACTTACTTTGGCTAGTCGATGGCAATTACATCCACGAAGTTTTGATCCAAATCATCGCCAGCCCTAGCCTAAAGGCTAATCATCGCTTCATTGGATATCGTGATTATGGAGGTGTGAATGATCGACAAATCGTCCTCCAAGGCAGGCAGCGACGGTTGCGGCTGCGATCGGGAACCGGAGCTCATGCGCCGCATGGCGACGACGCTCGATTCCGACCAGTTCCTGCAAGGCATTGAACGCAAGTTGGCAGCCGACCGGTGTCATGAATGTACAGAGCTTGAAGCCTGCAAGGTATGGCTCGACATCACGGCTATCCGCGGCGCCGTGCATCCACCAAAGTTCTGCCGCAACGCTGATCTCTTCGAAGAAATCAGCAACGACGCAGCGTCGTCGTCCTTCTGACTGGTGAAAGGATCGCCATGGCGGGTTCAGGCGGCGTCCGCCTCCCCGTCGTTCTTTTCATCGACAGAAACGGTCAAGGAAGCGAAGCTGTCTGAAACCTCGACCGGTTTGTCGGTCCGGGCAGCGAGGCCCGATTTGGAGCGCTCCAGAGATTTGAGCGTGAACTCCCTGAACGCTTTCACCGGGATGGGAGGCGAATAGATATAGCCTTGCGCCTGAACGACACCGATCGACTTGAGGTGTTCGACCTGATCTGGCCGTTCGACGCCCTCGGCAACGATTCCCAGACCAAGCTGGTGACCTAGCTCAACCAAGGTGTCGACAATCGTCTGGGACGAGTGATCGGTCCCGATGTGGTCGATGAACATCTTGTCGATCTTGATGATGTCCACACCAAGCTTCTGCAAATAAGCAAGGCCTCCATGACCCGTGCCGACGTCATCAAGAGCGACGGATGCTCCGAGCGCCTGGATTCGGCCGATGATGGCTCTCGATAGCGTCAGATCCTTGAGGGGATGCTGTTCGGTAACCTCGAAGCAAAGCTGCTCGTAGCGGATTTTCGAATTGCCGTAGATCCGCTTGATGTCATCCATGATCTCCAAGTCGTTGAAATGCATGGCTGTGAGATTGATGGCCAGCTTCAATCCCGGATTCTTGTCATAGATGTCGGCAACATCGACCACCGTCTGGGCCATGAGCTGGCGGGTTATGTCGCGGATGGCTCCCGTCGCTTCGGCATAGGGCAGGAATTGGCCCGGGGAGACCATGGTGCCATCGGGGCGTAACCAGCGAACCAGAACCTCGCAGCCCCGGATCTCACCGGTCATCAGGTCAAAGACCGGCTGATAATAAGGAACGAACTCATGATTTTCGACGGCACGCGTGAAGCTGTCGCCGTCCGACTGCCGCCACATGGACCAAGTGACGATGATGAAGACGCCGAGGCCAGCCAGTGTGGACAAGATGAT
The DNA here is from genome assembly GCA_029976075.1 of Pleomorphomonas sp. GTDB lineage: Bacteria > Pseudomonadota > Alphaproteobacteria > Rhizobiales > Pleomorphomonadaceae > Pleomorphomonas. The sequence goes on along the minus strand of JARKNW010000057.1, from coordinate 123,158 downwards.
CGTAATGGTGCGAAGGCCGGCGATCGATTTCTGGGCTGCTCCCTCGTCGACGGCAACTCGCACCTTGATCGGGTAGCGTTCGGAAGAGACCGTCGACACCAGCGCCGACGAATGATCGCTCTCATTCCATTTCCCGGAGAACTTGCTCCATTCGGAGCCATCGTCGAGGTAGACGGAGGCGTTGCTGAAATCCTCGAAATAGCTGGCGCCTGCGTCAATATCGAGCGAGCGCGATGCGAGGCGAGCAACCAGACGCTGATGATCGTCGACCCGCAACGTGACCACCGCCTGCCGTCTTTCCTTGCCATCGCTGAGCACCGACAGCATGACCGAAGGGTCGCCTTTTTCGGCAACCGGCAATCGCGCTGGAGCGGCGAGCGCTCCCATTGGCTCTCCGCAAATCAGCGTTCCGGCTTCATCTGTCAGACCGATCTGGACAATGAACTCCGAATTGAACGCGGCCATCCCGAAAGCCGTACGATCGGCGAGGCTGCAAGTTACTCGTCCGGCCATCCGGAGGTCGGCAAGAACCCTCAACGCCTCTGCGACGGTTCCTTCAGCGCGCGTCAAGTAGCGCGCCGCCATGGAGTCGGCCTCAGCCTGTCCGGTCGAAATGGCATGTTGCGAAAGAACATAGTCGGCAGCCGCGATTGGAACGGTTGTGACAACCGCCGACAAGGCAAGGAGCCGGAGCCACTTCAACCACCTAAGCTTCACATCGCATCCATTCTGCTCGTCAGCCCCCTCCCCCGAGTTGTGATCAGGGGGGGGAGGCATCGTCACTTCACTCATTCATCTTTGTTTGGGCTCGATGAAGAAATGGTTTCGCAAACGCCTTGCCTTCGTCTTTCTTTGAAGTCGACAAAAAGTACGCATCATCAATAAAATGGCCTCGGGCATGGCTTGTGTGTTGATCGTCATTTGGCCACAATGCCAGTCTCGAAGAGGCGTGGGTTATCTCTGTTTGCCGATAAAGACTTATTGGGAGTATGAAATGACGATTTCCAGTCGCTGGTCCCTTACCGTGGCTGTGGTGGCGCTTACCGCCGGCCTGTCAGGACCGGCCTTTTCGGCAGCGACGCCGGAGCAGGTGACGGCGGCCCTGACCAAGCTGATGGCGACCGACAAGGGGGCAACCTTTGTTCTCGGGACGCCGACCCAGTCGAATGACGGGGTCGTCTACCATAACGTGTCGATCAAGTCCGCCGATGGCGGTGAGACCAAGATCGATGTGTTGACCATTGGCAATCCGACGGTCGACGGCGATACCCTGAGCGCTGACTCCATCGTGGCCGAGAACGTGACGGGCTCGAACAAGGGCGACAATCTCACCGTCGCCTCGATCGAGTTGACCTCTCCGGTGTTAACCGGCAAGGAGACAGGCAACCGCATTGATGCCGTGTCCGCCGAGGGAATCTCCCTGAGCCAGCCTGGCAAGGCTCCTGTGGTCGTAGATAGCGCGGGCCTTGATCTTTCTGACTATGCCAACGACGTGCCGCATGCCATCGACGTTTCCGTCGAAGGTATCGAGGTTGACCCCGCGGCCGTTGACGCAAGTGGGCAGTTCGCCAGTCAGCTGAAGGCCATGGGCTACGACAAGCTGACCCTTGGTTTCTATGGCTCCGGTTCGCTTGACGAAGCGTCGGGGGATCTCGTGGTCAACGAGATCACGATCGATGGCACCGATCTTGGTACCGTGACGCTGTCGGGTACTTTTGGTGGGCTTACCGCCGATGTTATCAAGCAGATGAAGCAGACTACCCCGCCGCAGGAAGCGCTCGGCAAAGTCACTTTGAAGCAGGCTTCGATCTACTACGGGGACGCCTCTTTGGCCGGTCGGATCATTGCCCAGCAGGCCAAGCAGATGGGGCAGGAGCCAGCGGCTTTCGTCGGCCAGATCACTGGCGCGCTGCCTCTGCTGCTATCGGCGATCGGCAATCAGCCGTTCCAGGATAAGCTCGCGCAGGGCGTGACCACTTTCCTGAAGGACCCCAAGAATCTGACTATCTCCGCCGCTCCGGCGACGCCGGTCCCTCTGATGGAGCTCATGGCGACTTCGCAGACCGCTCCGCAGACCCTTCCGGACGTTCTCAAAGCCGACGTGATTGCCAACCAGCCGGAAACGGAGGATGGCGAGTCGGACGAGGGTACCGACACGAACTGAGCACAGGGCCGGCCCGTTATCCGCGGGCCGGCCAACTCGGCTGTGAGGCCTAACGCCGGCAGTGGCGAGTGCCCGCAACGTCAGCGAACTCGAGGGGTCGGTCAGCCGCCCCGATACTGCACATCCGCGGAGGATCGTCTATGAGCACCAGCGTTTCGCTTGGCGTAATCGCCGCGTTCGCCGCACTCACCTATCCCGCACTCGCCCAGGCGGAAACGCCTCGGGAGACGCTGGTTCGCCAGTGGCTCGGTTCGGCGGCAATGGGGCTGCCCGTGACCGTCGGGACAAGCACGTTCAACCCGGCGACGCAAACAGTCACGCTTGACGACGTCAGTATCGGAAACGTCGATGATAACCTTGTCGCCGTTCATTTCGATGAGTTGTCCTTCGAAGATCCGCGGACCACACCAGACGGGGCGTTTGCCGCTCACGCTCTGCGTGGATCGAGCTATAGCGTCGATGTCCGCTTCGACATCGGCAAGCTGTTCCCGGGCTTGGCCAACTTGGAAGCCGGCGCTGATAAGGAACTCGGCAAGGTCACTCAGCCCCTGACAAAGCAGAAGCCCGTCAACAAGGCGCAAGAAAGCCACGCCGGCACGAACACCGAGACTGACGCAAAGCCTCACGCAGAAGAGCCAAAAGCCGATGCGACGCCGACGCCGCCACCGGTCGTCGATTACAAGCTCTCGGCCGAAACTTTGCTTGTCGAGCGGCTCGTTTTCCCTCCAGTGCCGAAACGGCTGCCAGCCGATCGGCCTCTCTATGAGAAGATATTCAACTACGCCGGCTGGAGCACGAACGTGCGTGCGGACTGGGCCGAAATGAACAATGTCCAGGTCGACATTGGCGGCACGACCGAAGGCGCCTCCGTCACCACTTATTCCTTGGCTTATCTTTCAGGACTTCATGAGGGGCGTATCGAGCGGGCAGGCATAAACTCCGCTGAACAAAAGCCCAAAGATGAGAACTCGCCCCTGAAGTCGATGACCATCGACAGTACCTATGTCATTGGAGCAAACTTCGGTGCGGCATTGGAGGCTCTAGATCCTGCCAAGTATGTCGGCGGCGTCGGCGACGGCAAGGTGCGAACTATCTACTCGCAATATGGCGTCAATAACGTTGTCCTCAACTTCGATGGCGCAACCGCCAGCATCGGCAACATCGAAGCCAACAACGTATTCATGCGTCAGACCGACCGCCCTTTGGTGAAGCTCGTCACCGAGGCCCTTGGCGATCCCAAGAGGATAGAGGCTGACCCCATCTCCTTCATTTCCAACCTGCTGCCCAACTACACTCAGTTGATCGGGGTGAATTTCATTCAGGCCAACAAGCTGGAAGTGAAGGCCGGAGATACTCTCGATCTGTCAATTAACCGGTTCGACGGCAACGGCATTGATGGGAATGGGATCGGTGCCTTCACCTTGCGTGACATCAGTGCCGAATCCAAACTGACGTCGTCAAAGTTCAACCTTTCGCTGCTCACGCTGCAGGATATTCATTTTGGATCATTGGGCGCCTTGCTGAACCTTGGCATGAGTGCCTCGGAAGGCAAGCAACCCTCTGGCAAGGCCATCCATGATGCTATCGTCAATGGCGGGACATCGTTGGGTTTTGTCGAACTCAGCGCACTGTCGATCGAGTCTCCGCTCGGTTCCGTGGGGCTCGATTCCATGGCAATGACCGGCGGCAATTATTTGGGCACGATGCCGCAGCGCGGCGATTTCACGTTCACATCGCTATCGATTCCGGTGGCGTTGCTCTCTGACGAAACGGTGGTCACCGAGCTCACCGGCATGGGCTACGAGACAATAGACCTGTCCGGCGGCATGACCCTGACCTATGACGCCGAAAAGGGCGATGTGTGGCTTGAGGACTTCACGCTCAAGGCCGCCGACATGGGAGTGGTGTCCGGCGATTTCCATCTGAACGGCATGCCACTGTCTTTGGTCGATAAGCCGGACGAGATAGAGGCTCGTATGAACGATGCTGGGCTGGTTTCAGCGTCGCTCACTTACGGCAATGCAGGAATCGTCGAGAAGGCTTTCGAGGCGCAGGCGAAGAAGCTGGACCAGGACGGTGAGAAGTTCCGCCAGAACACCGCGGGCGCTCTGCCGTTGATGTTGAACTTCCTGGAAGACCCCAAGCTGCAAGCGAAGTTTGAGGGGCCCATTTCCGAGTTCATCAAGGACCCCAAGTCGATAACTCTGTCGGTCGCGCCTGAAAAGCCCATCTCCTTTGGCGTGCTCGAGAAGATCAATACCGATAAGCCAAACGATCTCATTCGGTTGCTGAATGTCGGCGTGACTGCCAACGAGTGAGTTCGCGCATTCTCGGACCATGAGGATTATCCAAAGGAAAAGGCCGGCGAGTTGCCCTCGCCGGCCTTTTTGCTTCACTCTCTGGGATGCCGTTCAGTTCGGCAGGTTCAGCTTCAGGTGTAGTTCGCGAAGCTGCTTGGTCGACGCTTCCGAGGGAGCCCCCATCAGCGGATCCTCGGCGCGCTGGTTCATCGGAAACAGCGTGATCTCGCGAAGGTTCTGCGCGCCACAAAGCAGCATCACCACGCGATCGACGCCGGCCGCCATGCCGCCATGCGGCGGAGCGCCGTACTGGAAGGCACGATACATGCCGCCGAACCGCTCCTCGACCTCAGCCTTCGATGTGCCGATCAGCTCAAAGGCCTTGACCATGGTCTCGGGCGACTGGTTGCGGATCGAACCGGATGCCATCTCGTAGCCGTTGCAGACCATATCGTACTGGAAGGCCTTGATGGTGAGTGGATCCTGGCCGTTGAGCGCCTCAAGACCACCCTGGGGCATCGAGAAGGGGTTGTGGGCGAAGTCCAGCTTCTTCTCGTCGTCATTCCACTCGTAGAACGGAAAATCGACGATCCAGCAGAGTTCGAAGCGCTCGGTATCGACGAGATTGAGATCGAAGCCAACGCGGTTGCGCGCCTCGCCGGCAAACTTGTAGAACTTGGACGGATCGCCGGCGACGAAGAACACCGCATCGCCTTCGGCAAGGCCAAGCTGTGCCCGGATTGCCTCGGTCCGCTCTGGCCCGATGTTCTTGGCAAGCGGCCCTGCGCCTTCCAATGCGCCATTCTCGGAACGCCAGAAGATATAACCGAGGCCCGGTTGCCCCTGCCCCTGGGCCCAGGAGTTCATACGGTCGCAGAAGGCGCGGCTACCACCGGTCTTGGCCGGAATGGCCCAGACTTCCGTCTTGGGGTCAGCCTCGATCATGCGGGCAAACACCTTGAAGCCGGAACCCGCGAAATGCTGGGTTACCGCCTGCATTTCGATCGGGTTGCGCAGATCAGGCTTGTCCGAACCATAAAGCCGAATAGCGTCGTCATACTTGATCCGACGGAACTGCTGGGTGACCGGCTTGCCCTCGGCAAACTCTTCGAACACGCCACGGATCACCGGCTCCATCGTGTTGAAGACGTCTTCCTGTGTCACAAAGCTCATCTCGAGATCGAGCTGATAGAACTCACCCGGCAGGCGGTCGGCGCGCGGGTCTTCGTCGCGGAAGCAGGGAGCGATCTGGAAGTAGCGGTCGAAGCCAGCAACCATCAGCAACTGCTTGTACTGCTGCGGCGCTTGCGGCAGTGCATAGAACTTGCCGGCATGGATGCGGCTCGGCACCAGGAAGTCACGGGCGCCTTCCGGCGACGAGGCCGTCAGGATCGGCGTCGAGTATTCGGTGAAGCCGGCATCTTCCATGCGGCGACGCATCGAACGGATGACCTTCGTGCGCTTGATGATGTTGCCGTGCAGCGTTTCGCGGCGGAGATCCAGGAAGCGGTACTTGAGGCGCACATCCTCCGGATAGTCCGGCTCCCCGAACACCGGCAGCGGCAGGTCCTTTGCTTGGGCAAGCACGGAAATCTCGTTGGCAAATACCTCGATTTCGCCGGTCGGCAGGTTGGCGTTGACGGTCTCGGGGGTACGGGCGCGCACAAGGCAGTCAACGCGGATCACCCATTCGGCGCGCAAAGTTTCGGCCAGCTTGAACGAAGCGCTATCAGGATCGACCACCACCTGCGTCATGCCGTAATGATCGCGGAGGTCGATGAACAATAGGCCGCCGTGATCGCGTACGCGGTGCACCCAACCTGACAGCCGCACGTTCTGCCCGACGTCGCTGGCTCGAAGTTGGCCGCAGGTGTGGGTGCGATACGCGTGCATGATGATCGTCCTGTCTCGTTGATTCCGTCGGGAACGGCTCCGGATTCCTACCTTGAGGCGGCCGGATCTGTGGGCGCGACAAGCGCACGGCGGGCCAGATTTGTCAAGAATTCTGACGGCAGATTGCACGCTTCGACGGCTGGCTAGTTGCACCTTTGCGATCGGCAGCAAGGTCAACTCCGGCGGAAGAATTTTCCATTGCCGGCATTTTCAGGGGGGAGCTGTTTCGACTTTGCCGGCTCCGTCGGAATAGTGTCATTCGATTGTGGGAGAAGCCTTCACTCAGACGGCAGGCCGTAAGGCGACTCGCGGGGCTAATCCCGTTTGCCGGCTGATGGGGACACTTTCCATGAGCAAGCAGAAGACCAAGGACCTCCTGGCGAACGCGGTGCATGCCAACAAGCTTACCAGCCGCGAGGGCATTCTCGAACGCCTGTTCACTTTCGCTTTTTCCGGCCTGGTTTATCCGCAGATTTGGGAAGATCCCGCCGTCGACATGGCCGCGCTTGAACTCGGTCCTGACAAACGCATCATCACCATCGCCTCCGGCGGCTGCAACGTTATGAACTACCTGACGGCAGCGCCGGCCGAAATCATAGCTGTCGATCTCAATCCGGCGCACATCGCCCTGCTGAAGCTGAAGCTGACGGCGGCTTGCCACCTTCCCAACCACGAAAGCTTCTTCCGCTTCTTCGGGCATGCCGACGAGCGCGAAAACACAGCCCGCTACGATCGCTTCCTGCGCGACAGACTGCCGGAGGATGCGCGCGACTACTGGGAGAAGCGAGGCCTGACCGGCCGCCGACAGATATCGATCTTCACTCGCAACATCTACCGTTATGGCCTTCTTGGCCGCTTCATCGGGGTGATGCACTTGCTCGCCCGCGCCTATGGCAAAAATCCGCGCCTCATGCTGACCGCCCACGGGCTCGACGAACAGCGACGCCTGTTCGAGGAGAACCTGGCACCGGTCTTCGATTCTCGCCTGGTCCGCTGGTTGTGCCGGATGCCGGTGTCGCTTTACGGTTTGGGCATTCCTCCGGCCCAGTTCGCGTATCTTTCGGCTGATGCCGGCGGGGATCTGGCAGGTCTGTTGCGCCAGCGCCTCTCGCGCCTCGCTTGCGACTTCCCGCTCGAAGACAACTATTTTGCATGGCAGGCCTTTGGTCGCAGCTATGACCGCGAAGGCCGTCGCGCCGTGCCACCCTATCTTATGCGCGACGCGTATGCATCCATCCGCGCCAACGCCGATCGGGTTAATGCCGTGCAGGCATCAATGACTGACCGACTGGCTGAAATGCCGGGCGATAGCCTCGATGGCTACGTTTTGCTGGATGCCCAGGATTGGATGACGCCAGCCCAGATGATCGCTCTTTGGGAAGAGGTGACGCGGACGGCCCGTCCTGGCGCTCGCGTCATCTTCCGCACAGCAGGTCTTGAAAGTCCGCTTGAGGCGGTATTGCCTGCCGAAATCCGCTCTCGCTGGTCTTACGATCCATCGACCGTGCCGGACTACGTAGCCCGCGATCGCTCGTCCATCTACGGCGGTTTTCATCTCTATGTGAAGGTTGCGGCATGAACGCTCCTGCCTCGACAGCTCGGTCATCAGCTGGTCAGAAGGCGGCCATGGACCGCATGTATCGTCTGACACGGCATGTCTATGATGCGACGCGCAAGCCATATCTCCTGGGGCGTGACCGCATGATTTCCAGCCTCGAGCCGCCTTCAGGTGGTACGGTGCTGGAGATCGGATGCGGCACCGGCCGGAATCTCGTCGCAGCGGGGCATCGCTACCCACATGCTCGTCTGTTCGGATTTGATATTTCCGCCGAAATGCTGAAAACGGCTCGTCGCAACGTCGAGCGGTCCGGCCTCGATATCCGGCTTGCCGAGGGCGATGCCTGTGTTTTCGATCCCGAGGTAGCCTTCGGCATTGCCCGCTTCGACCGCGTGTATTTCTCTTATACGTTGTCTATGATCCCCGACTGGGCGGCGGCCCTGGCTCACGGCTGCAAGCTCGTCAAGGATGGCGGCCGCTTGTCGGTTGTCGATTTCGGCTTCTGCGAAGGACTGGGGTCCCCCTCCCGCAACCTGCTGCACGGTTGGCTTTCGCTGTTCCATGTTACCCCACGCGCCGACCTGGAGGTGCAGATGGATCGTCTGGCTCAAAGCAGGGGCTGGACGCTCGATTTCGTACGACCTGTAGGCGGCTATGCCCAACTAGGCACTCTGTCCTGATCACCGCCCTGCCCGGCAGACCGCCTCGATATTGTGCCCATCGGGATCGATGATGTAGGCGGCAAAGTAGTTGGTCGCATACGGACGGAGGCCTGGCCCGCCATTGTCCTGGCCCCCGGCTGCAAGGCCCGCAGCATGGAAGGCGGCTACCGCCTCGCGTGAACCCGCTGAGAACCCGACGTGCAGCTGGCCCTTGCGGCTCGCGTCCGAAAGCCAGAAGCCGGCATGGCCATCGCGACCATAGCCGGCGTTTGAAGCTGCCCCCGATGTGATGCGCGTGACCAACCGGATCACACCAAGCGGGGCAAGCAGCTGGTCATAGAAGGCAACCGAGCGTCGGATATCGGTCACCGGACAGTCGATATGGTCAAACATGATGACTCAGGGCGGGCCGCTCCGGTCCCGTTGCGGCCCGCCGCTCCTTCATTCCGGCTTGTGACAGACCGCTTCGATGTTGTTGCCGTCGGGGTCCAAGACGAAGGCGGCGTAATAATTGGGGTGATAGTGCGGTCGAAGCCCCGGCCCACCGTTGTCCCGACCGCCAGCGGCCATCGCCGCGGCAAAAAAGGCATCGACGGTGGCTCGATCCTTGGCGACGAAAGCCACATGAAAATGCATGATCTCGCCGGCCGGTCGTCCGGTCGATACCCAGAAGTCCGGCTTGCCGTCACTGCCGTACCCAGCGAACGCATCGCCACCCGTCTCTTCGGCCGAGACGGCCATCACCACTGAGATATCGAGCGGCGCCAGCGCCTTGTCGTAGAAAGCTTTCGACTTTTCGAAGTCGACGGCCGGAAAGCCCATGTGATCCAGCATTTTTGTCTCCCCTGTTCACGAGAAAAGCATGGGCGGTTGCGTTGCCATTCCGTGTCAGGAGTGCCTGCTGACTGGTTCTGTCAGTTTCCTTCGAAGCCCGAGAGCACCCCGACAGCGTTATGGCCGATGTCCTCTACGGCGTAACCGCCTTCCTGTACGAACAGCGTCGGCCTGCCCAAACGGGCGATGCGTGCGCCGATCTTCGGATAGTCTTCGCGCTTCAACTTGAACTTGGAAATCGGATCTCCCTCGAAGGTGTCGAGGCCGAGTGAGACGATGACGACATCTGGCCCGAACACCTCGATCGCGCGACACGCCTCGTCGAGCGATGCCCCCCAGACATCCCAAGCCGTGCCGAAGGGCATCGGCAGGTTGAGGGCAAATCCTTCCCCTTTCCCCTCCCCGACCTCATCGGCGCGACCGGAAAAGAAGGGATAGGCAAAACGCGTATCCGCGTGGAGGTCCACCGTCTGCACGTCGTCGCGTCGGTAGAATATCTCCTGCGTCCCATTGCCGTGGTGGTAGTCGACATCAAGGATGCTGACCCGGCGGGCGCCGTGGTCGAGAAACCACTGGGCAGCCACGGCCGCGTTGTTAATGAAACAATAGCCCCCCATGGTCGACGAACCGGCATGGTGTCCCGGCGGACGGCAAAGCGCATAGGCTGCCTTTTCCCCGCCATTGATCAACTCCGCGGCGCCCACTGCCGACCAGACGGCCGATTGCACCGCCTGCCAGGTTCCCTCCACGAAGGAGCCGCCGCCGTCGAAGGAGTAATAGCCCATCAGGCCGTTGACGTGCTCAGGCCTGATGTCGTGCTGTCCGCGGGCCGGCCAGACATAAGGCATTGTGGGGCTTGTGCGTCCCTCGGCAAGCCAGAGCGACCAGAAGTCGGCCATGAACTGAAGATAACTGGCGTCGTGCACTTTGGCCGCAGCAGCGACAGCATCGACGGGCGTCGCTTCGATCACGTCACCGAGACCTATCGCAGCGATCCGCTTCAGAATGAAGTCGACCCGGGCCGGCAGTTCGAACGCTGGGGTAATGACACCGGCGTTGAGTTCCTGATTGTCGACATGCAGGCGATGGCGGGGTGAGTACACGGTTTTCATGGGCGATTCCGGTCAAGCAGCTACCAGGGAGACCGACGCTACACCGGTCCTTTGAGTCAGCAAGGGCGAAAAGGTGACAGGGCGACTGAAATTAGCGCCGGCCGTCTTGCCTTTCTCGGCCGTTCGGGCGAAATCGCCGGGCCATGTTGATCATCTCCGATCTCACCTACCGCATAGCCGGTCGTACACTCATCGAAGGCGCCTCCGTCACCATCCACGACGGCGCCAAGGTTGGCCTTGTCGGTCGTAACGGAACCGGCAAGACCACGCTCTTCAACATCGTCGCCGGTGAGCTCGCCGCCGAGAGCGGCACGATTGACCTGAAGCGCGGAGCTCGCATCGGGCGCGTCGCCCAGGAGGCGCCGGGCTCGGAGATATCGTTGATCGATTTCGTGCTGGCGGCCGATACCGAGCGCACCGCGCTGATGGCCGAGGCCGAGACGGCCACCGATCCGCATCGCATCGCCGAGATTCAAGTAAGGCTCGCCGACATCGAAGCCCACTCGGCCGAGGCGCGCGCGGCAACCATCTTGTCGGGCCTTGGGTTCGACGCCGCCGATCAGTGCCGCCCCTGCTCGGACTTCTCCGGCGGCTGGCGAATGCGCGTGGCACTTGCTGCCGTACTGTTCACCGAGCCGGACTTGCTGCTGCTCGACGAGCCAACCAATTACCTCGACCTCGAAGGTACGCTCTGGCTCACCAACTATGTCCAGCGCTACCCTTACACTGTCGTGCTGATCAGCCATGATCGCGACCTGCTCGATAGCGCCGTGGACCATATTTGCCACCTGTCCGAGGGCAAGCTGACACTCTGGAAAGGCGGCTACACCTCGTTTGCCCGGCAGCGGCAGGAGAAGATGCTGCTGCAGGAAAAGGCCCGCGAGAAGATCGAGGCACGGCGCAAGCACCTGCAGGCCTTCGTCGACCGCTTCCGCTACAAGGCCAGCAAGGCGACGCAGGCCCAATCACGCATCAAGATGCTGGAGAAGCTCGATATCATCGATGCCGTGGTAGAGGATCATGTTCAGCCGATCAGCTTCCCAAACCCCAAGGCCAAACTGGCGCCACCCATCGTCACCTACGACAAGGTCGATCTCGGCTACGTCCCGGAAAAGCCGGTCCTGAAAAAGCTGACCCTTCGCATCGACGACGATGACCGCATCGCCCTCCTCGGCAAGAACGGCAATGGCAAATCGACCTTCGCCAAGGCATTGGCCGACCGCCTGGTGCCGTTCGCCGGCAACATCGTCAAGGCCGGAAAGCTCGAAATCGCCTTCTTCGCCCAGCATCAGCTCGACGAGCTGCGTCCGGACGAGACGGCCGTCGCTCATGTTCGTCGCCTGATGCCGGATGCGCCCGATCCCCGTGTGCGATCGCGCGTCGCGCAGATGGGACTCGATACGAACAAGATGGACACCCCGGCCCGCGAACTGTCGGGCGGCGAGAAGGCGCGGCTTCTGCTTGGTCTGGCGACCTTCCATGGGCCGAATCTCCTGATCCTCGACGAACCGACCAACCATCTCGACATCGACAGCCGTGAAAGCCTGATCCAGGCCCTCAACGACTTCGAGGGGGCGGTTATTCTGGTTAGCCACGACCGACATTTGGTCGAGGCAACCATGGATCGTCTCTGGCTGGTGGACAAAGGCAGTATTACCCCGTTCGATGGCGACATGGACGACTACAAACGCTTCATCTTGTCGGGACCAAGCGATAGCGACCGTGCGACAAAAGGCGACGAGCAGAAGCTTACCAACGCCGATCGCCGGCGCCAGGCTGCCGAGCGTCGAGCTCAGCTCGCTCCGCTTCGGAAGCGGATCCAAGGCATCGAAGCGGAGATGGAGAAGCTGAGAAAGCTGATCGCCCGCATCGACAAGGCACTCGCCGACCCTGCCCTGTTCACGAGCGATCCTGCCAAGGGAGCCAAGCTTTCCAAGGAAAGAGCTGACGCCATTCGTGGTCTCGATACGTTCGAGGAAGAATGGCTGACACTTTCCGCCGAATATGAAGAAGCCGAAGCGGCGGACAGTTGATCATCGCTGCCGCTTTCGCACCGTCGCGCGAGCCTGTAGTTTCGCTTTGAGCTGCCTTTCCGGACGACCGCCATGACGACCGCCTTTTCGCCTTTCGACATTGCCGCCTTCGTCTGGTTTCTCGCCATGTGGTTCGGGCAGGCTTGGTTGACCGAGAAAAGCCCCTGGGCGAAGCACTCGCTGACCCACTTCATCAATATCGGCCGGCATGGCTGGGTGCGACAGGCTGCGACGCGCGACTTGCGCATGGTCGACACGGCGATCGTCGCCGGCCTGCAAAACGGCACGGCCTTTTTCGCCTCGACCTCGCTTCTTGCCATAGGTGGCGGGTTTACCCTCTTGAACTCCGTTGACCACGCCGTCGGCGTCGTCTCGGCGCTGTCCGACCTTACGGCGACCAACCGTACCGCCTTCGAGTTCAAGGTGATGGGGTTGCTCGGTGTCTACGCCTATGCCTTCTTCAAGTTCGGCTGGGCCTATCGCATGTTCAACTTCGGCTCGATTCTGCTTGGCGCTCTACCGCCACCGTCCGAAGCGGAAACCACGGAGATGGACAAGGCAGTGGCACGGGCGGCCTCGATCATCGTGGTAGCCGGAACCAACTTCAACCGGGGACTCCGCGCCTTTTTCATGTCGATCGGTTACCTCGGCTGCTTCCTTGGGCCGCTGCCTTTGATCGTGACTTCCAGTTTCATCGCGGTGGTGCTTGCTCGCCGCCAGTTTACCTCCAATGCCGTCAAGGCGATGAGGAGATACGAATGACCGACGTCGACCCGCACCGCGTGAAAGCAGGCCAGATCCGCGACGTGTTGCTGTTGATGGCTGTCGAGTCGCCTTCCGGCAAGCCGATCGGCCCGGATGCCATCGCTCGCGCCATAGCCGGCAAGGACGAGAAAGTCTGGCGGCGTCTGATGAAGCCAATCAAGGACGAAGCCGTGCGCCTTGCCAAGGACGGCAAGGTAATACTGGTCAGAAAGGGAAAACCGGTCGATCCCGACCGTGTTCGGGGCCTCTACCGCATTCGTCTCAGGGCCGATGGCGAGCCCATGCCTGTCTACGAGGCTCCCAAGCTGGATGAAGATCTGCCAGACGATGATCTTCTGCTGGGCGACGACGACGAAGCATAGGAGCGTCTGAGCTCATGGATGGGGTAGCAACGCATCCGTATAACCGGCAAACCGATAGGCGATGAGGCCGATCCATTCGCGTACCGCCATGTCGGTCATGGTCAGCCCTTCGGCGGCGGTACGACCGCCGAACCAGTCCGTATCGACGTCGTTGCGATAGTCGACAGGCCAGGCGATTACACCGTTCCAGCCAGCGGCGCGAAAGGTACCCATCGCGCGAGGCATGTGAAAGGCAGACGTCACCAGCAGCCACTGCTCCTGTGGAGTCGGCTCGACAGCGGAAAAGCTGAAGACGGCATTCTCATGGGTATTGCGGGAATGATCTTCGACAGTAATTCGATCGGCCGACACGCCAAACCGAACCAGCAGATCACGCACGATGATCGATTCTGCAACATCGTCATTGGTAAACACACCATTGGAGCCGCCCGACAGCAAGATCCGAGCTTGAGGATATTTGCGCGCCAGTTCGGCCGCGGCGATAACCCTCTCGGCACCGTCAATCAGTTCCACTGAGTGCCGCTCGGTGGACAGACTTGTGTCAACTACGCCCCCTAAAACCAGGATTCCGGTCGGGTTGAGGCGATCCGGATCGGCTGGCGCCGAAAATCGCTGTTCGAGCGGCCGCAACAGAATCGTTGGAACACCAGTCCAGGCGCAGACGACAAGAACGCCAAGCGCAATCCCGATCAACTCGGCACCACGTCGCCGCCAGCCGAACAACCTCAGCGCTACGCCAAGCAGAAGCGCCAGAATGAGCGCGTTGGATGGGCGCAGGAAAAGAAAGCCAAGCTTGGAGAGCACATAGAACACCGTGTCGGCCCTCCTTATCCAAATTGCATCAAGTCCGGACTACTGCGGCGATAGAACCTTGCCGGGCACGTTGCCGACGGTGCCATTGTAGGAGATTTCGCACCACCGTGCATCCAGTAGGGCGAGCTGGGCTTTGCGGCTTCCAAACTGCCAGGAGCCGAATGGAATCTCGTCGCGACACCACCGCAGAACGATGCCCTTGGCATCCCCGGGAAGCGTGGCTTTCTTCGCCGCCTTCTCGCTCATGTCGGAATAAAGTGCCGTCGGTTTGCCGTCACGCAGCATATAGGTCATGTCGTAGGGACTGGCCGACTGCGCCGATGCCGCACCGGAAGACAGGCCGAAACCGATCAAAAGGGCAATCATTCTGAAGCTGGTCAATCTCGTCCTCCCGGTCGGCTCGCGACCTTGGCATTTCCCGCAAGGACATGACCCAAAGAACCATGCGCGGTCAATGCGTTGATCGACCTAGTCGGCTCGCGAGTCGCTTTGAACAGAAAGAGGTGGTCCGGCCCCGAGGCTGTTCTGACAGACACAGAATGAAAAGGGCGGCACTTTCGGCCGCCCTTGGCATTTTCAGATGTCGGCCGCGGTTCTCACCACTCGACCGACCAGACCGTAAGCGATACCTTCCTCGGCACTCATCCAATAGTCGCGGTCAGTATCCTTCTCGATACGCTCTACGGGCTGGCCCGTGGCATCGGCAAAGATTCGATTGAGGCGGTCGCGCATCTTGATGATCTCGCGTGCCTGAATCTCGATGTCGGTCGCCATGCCGCCGGTGCCGCCGGACGGTTGATGCAGAAGGAAGCGCGTGTTCGGCGTGCAGAAGCGGCGCTCCTTGGGAACCGAGACATAGATCAGGGCGCCGGCGCTCGCCACCCAACCCGTTCCGATGATGTTAACCGGTGCCGGTACGAATCCGATCATGTCGTGGATCATGTCGCCGGACTCGACATGACCGCCAGGCGACGACACGATGACGGTGATCGGATCGGTCGCGCTCGCCTCTGCCAGAGCCAGCAGACGCGACGTCACGTCCTTGGCCATTTCCTGGGTCACCTGGCCGGTGATCAGAACCGTGCGCGACTTGAAGAGATATTTATCGACCTGCGGGGCGGCGGCCGCTTCCTTGGCCTTCTCGTCCTGCTCCTCTTCCTCGTCGTCGAGGCGGACGTATTCCTGATCCTTGGAAATCATGTGGACCTTCTCGTGGGTACGGCCGCGACGAATGGTCGGGCCTCGGGACTCGCAAATCCTGATGGATCCATTCGTATCTCATCAGGGGAGAGGACGGCAACCCGGCCAGTCAGACAGGGTGAACGCACGCTCACTGATCGAGATAGGTACGCAGACTAAGAAGCGAAACATCGCGGGCACCGGTTTCTCGCAACATGCAGCCGGCGATGGCCCCGCCATATCCGGTACCGCCCTGCCAGAAGGATCCTTCAATGTCACACGTTGCATCCCGGATCGCGATCCAGGCCTTTTGACTGTCCTTCAGTTTCTTCGCTTCTGCCTTGTCGAGACCATTCATCAGTGCCTGGTAGTCATCGTTGAGGCGCTCGTCCCAGATCGTGGCCTCCCGTTCCAGACAGGCCGCCATCATGGGCGTGCTGTCGTTGTCCGCCTCCGAAAGGCAAGGATCCGATACCATGCCGATGCAGCCGAGCGGGCTGGTGTTCTCGTGTGGCGCGCTCGCCACGCAGTCGGCGATCACCTTGCGATCAGCGTCCGTAGGATCGGCCGGATTGGCCTCCTCGGCACGCGCTGCAACCGATGCCAGAACGATCAGAACTGTGGTGGCTGCGATCAAACTACGCATCCGCTTCTCCGCTTGTATTTCAGTGGTTGGCGCCAACGGCCGCCTAGCCCGCACGAGGAAGGCGGATACACGGCCTTGCGAGAATCACTAGCAGATTATCGAAGAAACAGAGCCCCCTATTCGACGTTCCGTGCCGAGTTCGATGCGAAAGTTGCACCCCTAGTCGCTTGGCACGAGACGCCCTTCCAGGAAGGCCTGCCATTCGCGGACGGAGCCGTTGAAAACATTGCGGTCGACGCGTCCTCGGATACCGGCAACCCGTCCGGCCTCGGTGTGCTGCCAGAAGTTCCAGCGCAGGCTCGGATCGCGAACCACAGGATGCCCCTTGTAGGATGCGATCCAGATGAAATAGCCGGGGAATGCGCCCCTGAGGCGATCATTGTAGAAGCTGATCGACGTGTAGATGATCGGCCGCTTGCCATAGTAGCGCTCGATTGCGTCGAGCCAGGTTCGAACCTCCGGAATGATCTCCTCACGGGGCGGATGGCCCGGACAGGTCTTGGACGCGACCCATTCGATATCGAGGACCGGCGGCAAAGCATAGGGATCATAAGGCACGTGTTGCAGGAACCAGTTCACCTGCTCCGATGCCGGGCGACAAAAATACCAGAAGTGATAGGCGCCTCGCGGTAATCCCGCCATGGCAGCGCCATACCAGTTGGCGTCAAACTTGGGATCGTACCAGTCGCCGCCTTCCGTGGCCTTCAACCAGGCGAAGGCGGTATTGTCGGCGACGACTGAGCGCCAGTTGATGTCATCCTGATAATAGGAAACATCGATCCCCTTGACTGGATAGTCTTCGGGGCGCGGCGGGCCGAAATCAAACAGGGCGCATGCCGACAAGCCGAAAGCGAGCGAGCCGAGAGCGATCGGGTTGACGAGACGAGCGGCCAAACGACACCAGCGTTCAGTGGCGGTCGGCACCGCACCGCTACGCTGCCGTTTCGCCCGAAACGCCTTCTTCACCCAAGCAAAATCCATGACGCGAGCCCGAGGAACGCCAGAAACCCCACGACATCGGTCACCATCGTCACGAAAACCCCTGACGCAACAGCCGGATCGATATCGAACCGTTCGAATGCAAGGGGTATGAGGATGCCAGCCGTCGCCGCGAACACCAAGTTGATGATCATCGCCGCGCCGATCACGCTCCCCAGAAGCAGGTCCTGGAACCAGAGTGCGGCCGCCGCTCCGACGATCACCGCAAAACTGCCGCCGTTGAGTAAACCAACACTTAACTCACGACCGAAAATTCGCCAGACATTGTGCGCATCGAGGTCGCGGGTAGCGAGGGCCCGCACCGTCACGGTCATGGTCTGCGTTGCCGCGTTGCCGCCCATCGAGGCGACGATCGGCATGAGGACGGCAAGCGCCACCATTTTCGAGATCGAGCCGGAGAACATGCCGATCACCGATGACGCCAGAAAAGCTGTCAGCATGTTGACCAACAGCCAGACCCATCGCGTGCGAAGCGTGTAGAAGACGGAGTCGGATATCTCCTCGTCACCGACGCCGGCCAGAGCGCGGATATCCTCCTCGGCCTCGGCCTGGATGACGTCCACCACATCGTCGACGGTGATGACGCCCACCAGCCGTTCCGCCTCGTCGACCACCGCCGCGGAGACCAGATTGTAGCGCTCGAACATGCGCGCCACGTCCTCCTGGTCGTCCGTCGCAAGTACCCTCTGTCGGTCATCGTTCATGATATCGGCCAGCCGCGTCCCACGCGGCGCACGCAGAAGACGATTGAGCGCGACGCCGCCAAGAAAGCGGAAACCGGGATCAATGACGAAAACCTCGTAGAACTCCTCGGGGAGGTCCTTCTGCTCTCTCAGATAATCGATGGTCTGCCCGGCGGTCCAGAATGGCGGAACGGCGATAAAGTCGGTCTGCATCCGCCGGCCGGCCGTCTCCTCGGGAAAGTCGAGGCTGCGGCGCAGGGCCATGCGGTCAACCGCCGGCAGCTTGGCGAGGATCTGCTCCTGTTCCTCGTTATCCAAGTCTTCGAGGATGTAAACGGCGTCGTCTGAATCAAGATCGCGAACACCCTCCGCCACGGCTTCGGGAGACAGTTCCTCGAGAAGCTGCAGACGTATGGTCTCGTCGACCTCGGTGAGTGCTGCAAAGTCGAAGTGCTCTCCGAGAAGCTGTATGAAGGCTACACGCTCATCAGCAGACAACGCTTCGATGATGTCGCCGACATCGGCTTCGTGCAGATCGGCGGCCAAGGCGGCGATGGATTGAACGTCGGCTGCCTCGATTGCTTGGCGTACGGCATCGAGGAATAGAGGCTCCAGCTCACCATCGTCGGTTCTGAGCGGCGGCAGCTTGTCGAGCGCTTCAGGCGCGTCGGGCTCTGTCTCGGCCATGGCGCGTCTCCCCGCGGGGTTGTGAGTTGGCGAACGAACTGAATCAATGGAGTCTGGCTGGATCGTCGCGTCGGAATTAAGGCCGTCAAACCCAAGGGCGCAAGGGTGAAATTCTCGTCCGGGGAGAAGCTTCTTTAGACACGGATTGTCTGGAGGAATCCGCCAAGATGAATCCGACATCGATCAGGATTTGCCGATCGTCCTCAAAACGAGGCCGGGTGCGGTGTTCAGCAAGGAGGTGTCAAACCAGCCCCATGCAAGGCTAGTTTATAGCTGTCTTGTCCGCGGATCGCACTGGCCATGTCGTCTGCATCAACTCCAACGCCTGCTCGGCGGGCACTGCGCGGCTGAACAGGAACCCCTGCCCCTGATGGCAACCGAGCAATTGAAGGGTTTCTGCCTGTGAGCTCTCCTCGATTCCCTCCGCAATGGTCTTCATGCCCAAGCCCCGCCCGAGGCCGATCATCGCCCGTACGATCATGGCCTGGCGCGCATCATCCAGGAACGACGACACGAAGCTCCGGTCGATCTTGAGTTTGTCAAACCTTAGCCGTGACAGCTGGGACAGGCTTGAATAGCCGGTTCCAAAATCATCGATCGCAATATGAACTCCGGCCTCCCTTAGCTCATCGAGCAGCACGGCCACCAGTTGCACGTCCTTGACGAACATGGATTCCGTTATCTCGACCTCGAGCTGACTCGGCGAAAGACCCGTCGACGCAAGCGTTTCGAGCATTTTTCGTCCGAAGTTTCTATCGTTGAACTGGGCGGGCGACACGTTGAAAGACAATCTGACGCCCCGCGGCCATTTGGTGGCATCGCGGCATGCCCGATCGAACAAGATCGCGGAGAGCTCGCCAATGAGGCCGGTCTCTTCAGCGAGCGGAATGAACTCTCCCGGTGACACGAAGCTGCCATCCGGGCGCCGCCAGCGTGCCAAGGCCTCGAAGCCGACAATGCGACCGGAGGTCAAGTCGATCATTGGCTGGTAATAGGGACGCACCTCGCCCGATTTCAGCGCCGCACGCAGTTGTTTGTCGAGTTCGGCATACTTGGCAGTCGCCTCGTCGATCGCCGTGTCGAACCATTTCGGCTCCCCTGATTGCTCCCTTTTTGCGGCAGAAACCGCCGAGAGTGCACAGCGCAGCAGATACTTGATGTTGGCAGCGTCATCCGGGTATCGGGCCATTCCGATATAGGCGGAGACTTCGTAGTAGCGATCATTGATCTCGATGGGCTCGGATACCTGCTTGATAGCCCTGCGGGCGAGCTTTTCCCAGTCTCTGATAACGGCATTTTCTTGCGCGGCGTAAAACTGATCCCCGCCGAGTCGGAAAAGATACGAGCCAATGAAAATATCTCTCAGCCTGTCCGCTATTACAGCTAGTATTTCGTCACCAATTTCGTTGCCATAGATATCATTTATACTCTTGAATCCTTGGATGTCGATGACCATTGCCATGTGAGGTTTTCCAGCCTTCCCATCCTCTCTCAGCCGCTCGACTTGCTGCTTGAGACCGATGCGGTTGGGAAGACGGGTCAAGGGATCATGAGCTGCGATCCAGGATACATCACGCTCGGCCCGCATCCGATGGGCCACTTCGGCCCTAAGGTCGCGAAGCCGACGGTATCCGAAGACGAATCCCAAAACGCCAACGATGGTGAGCGTAACGAGAAGTTCATCTGCTTGAACAAACTCATATTGCTCCAGAAAGACTTTGAGGTGGTCGTAGAAGTTCAACCATTCGCACAGCGCAAAAAGTGAGACGCCGATAAAAATGAGGGCTGCTGCATCCCGGGTTGCTCTCCCCCCCCTGAAAAGCCGCATTTACTCCCCCCTTGCCACGCATTAGCGATCCGCAATACGTCGCCCATGAACGAATAGATACAAGAGAAGCACATCCAACAAGCATACTTTATATGCATGAGCTGAATTAATTAACGATTTACAATCTTCTTTTTGAACCGGTAAGGGTTGAGGGCACATGCGTTGAACTTGATTAATTGTCTCTTCGTAATCGGCATCGCCTTAGGCTGAGCCATGCGTGGGAAAGCGTGAAAATGGACGCATAGTCATCCGATCAGCAGGCTGATGACATAAAAAGAAAACCATCTCCAATGAGATTTCGTATATCGTAAAATATATCAAGGTTATATTTATCGACACGTTAGAAATATGATAAATAGTAAATCAACAAATCAGAATTAACTGGCAATTAATCATTGTCGGTAACTAGTAATTGCAAGCGCACAGCTCCGGCAAGCAAGTCGATAACGACTTCCATCGTGTCGGTTCAGACTGAGGCTTTTTCAGCTCTATTCTTAGGGGTCTCAGCGATGCAAATCCGCTGGAAGCTATATCTTTCCTTTGCCGCAATGACCGTCTTGCTGGCGATTGAAGTCAAAGGCTCCCTGAGTTCTGCAATTGAAGCCAAATCCAGTGCCGAAGCAATTCTCAGATCCCAGCTGGTACAGGATCGCGCCCTTGCCATCACGACGGCGCTTGCCGTTGATCGGGGCCAGACGAGCGGTGTAGCAAACGGAAGGCCACTTTCCTCAACAGCGGTCGAGAAACTGACCGAGGTTCGCCGAAACGGTCAGAAAGCGATGGCCGAGCTTATCTCTGAGGCGGATCAAGCCCAGGCAAGCAAGCTAAACCTGCTGATTTCAACGGCGGAGGACCTGCGCAGCCAGATCTACGGTGCGGCCACGACCAACACCGGCCTCCCACCGGACATGGCAGCGCGCTGGTTCACCGCCCAGTCCAAAGTGATCGAAGCTGTCGACGAACTGGCAAGACATGTAGCTGCCGAAGAAGATGGAATAGTAAGCCTGTCTCTGGCGCGCGCCAGCGAAGCGCGTCGGCAAATTTGGGAAGCAGGCGAATACATTGCCAGAGAGCGCGGCCTGCTGAATGGCATTCTGTCGGCCGGTCGCGCAGCCAAACCGGCGGAACTCGCGCAGCTCGCCGAAAATCGGGGACACGTGGTCTCCGCTTGGGGTGCAGCCTATTCCCGACTGGAACTTATCGGAGGGCCGGTTTGGGACAAGGCGAAGAACGCTAATGACGTCGTCTTCAACCGCTTCGAGGCAACTCGCGTTGCCGTATATTCTGCGCTGGCCAGCGGAGCGCCATCCACGCTATCCGCTCCCGAGTGGTTTTCCCAGGCCTCCGCGGCGGTCGATGCGCTGACTGGTGTGCAGTCAGCGCTGAGTAGTCACATATCGGCTCAGACCGCTGAGCGGCTTGATAACGCGAACAGATCGCTGATTTGGGCACTGCTGGCGCTGGTGGCGGCCCTAACCGTGGCATCGATCACGGCTGCGGTGACGCATTTCGGGCTGGCAAAACCTTTGGCGCGTTTGACGGACATTACCCATTCTCTCGCCGGCGGTGATCTTGAAAGCGAAATCTCCGTCCCGGCCCGGCGAGATGAAGTCGGTCAACTGTTTCTGGCGACCTCCAACTTCCGCAAGGCACTTCTCGATGCGAGCCACTTGCGTGCGGAGCAGGAAGAGAACAAGCGGCTGGCGTCTCAGAAGAAAACAAAGGAAATGTGCCACCTGGCCGATCGCTTCGAGGCGACGATCGGTGTGGTTATCGCCGCGCTCGGCACGGCGGGGCAGCAGTTGGAAGTAGCCGCGAGCACACTGGCGGCCGGCGCCGAAGAAACCTCCAGCCAATCGACCGCTGTTGTCCGGGCTGCCGGCTTCGCCGCTTCGGGTGTGCAATCGGCCGCCGGAGCCGCCGAGGAGTTGGCGGCGTCCGTTCGCGAGATCGGCCGACAGGTCGAAGCTTCAGCCCGAGCGGCAACAGCTGCCGTTTCGATGGCCGATGAAACCGCAAAGGGTATCCTCGGGCTAGCTGAGTCAGCCGCTCAGATCGGGACCGTCGTCACGCTGATTAGCGATATTGCCGCCCGCACCAATCTGCTCGCGCTCAATGCAACGATCGAAGCTGCCCGAGCCGGTGAAGCCGGCCGCGGGTTTGCCGTCGTGGCGCAGGAAGTGAAACAGCTTGCCGACCAGACCGCCCGCGCAACTTCGGAGATATCCTCGCAGGCCACGACGATCCAATCGGCGACGAGGACGTCTGCCGACGCCATCGCCACGATTGCCACGCAGGTGCGCAGTATCGGGCAAACGTCCACGGGGATTGCCGCCGCCGTGGCCGAGCAGGAAGCGGCGACATCCGAGGTGGCAAGAGCCGTGGCTCTGGCCTTTCAATCGACGCGTGAAGTCGATTCCAACATTGCAGGCGTGGCATCGGCGGCCCGAGAAACCTCTCATGCTTCATCCGAAGTCAAAGGATCAGCGGCTAGCCTCACCGAACAGATCGATCAGCTGAAAACTGAAGTATCCGAGGTACTGGCAGGATTGCGGGCGAGCTAAGCGTCCGAGGTGGAGCACCAGAGGCAGCGCCAAGCTGCATCGAAATAAAAACAAAAAACCGGGCACTCAAGGCCCGGCTTTTTAGATGGTGCGGTCGAGAAGACTCGAACTTCCACGTCTTGCGACACAGCGACCTCAACGCTGCGCGTCTACCAATTCCGCCACGACCGCATCGTGGTAGGTGCCACCCCTTCCGGGCCGGCGCCGGGTATCTAGCAAGAGATTCTCTGGGGCACAAGAGGGAGGCAACAAGAATTTTGCTGGCGTCGAAAAAATGCCTGAAATCAGGGGAAAATCGTCAGATCTTCACAACGTCGTCGAGGCGGCGGTACGAAGCCGGGCGATTCAGGACTTCGGTGATCGAGACCGTGACCCGGTCGCCTTTCAGAACCACCTGTCCCTTCGCCACCGGCAGATTGTTGGCGAGAATATCGACGTCGTCATCGGCCGAATGATCCAGTTCGATCACTGCGCCGCGCCCCATTCGGAGAAGCTGATGGATAGGCATGGTCTGCCCGCCGAGCACGACAGAGATCTCGACTTTGATCTTCTCCAGAGTAGCCATTGATCCTATCTTTCGTGACGCTGGCACCAAAACTTCTACGACAGTGCGCACTACCGAGATTATGAAGTGACGAGCTGACGTATCGTCGTCCGCTGAGTGTTTGCGGCATAAGGTTACTGAATGGTTAACGAACGATCCGAAATCAGGACGGACATGCGTGCCGTCCCAGGTTCGCCACCTGTCGAATGGCGGGCCGAGCCCGGACTTACTGACTACGAGCCCGCCGTGGCCTTCATGGAGGAGCGCGTCAAGGCAATTTCGGAGGGTCGGGAAGCGGAACTCGTATGGCTGGTAGAGCACCCTCCCGTCTACACCGCGGGAACCAGCGCCGACCCACACGACCTTGTCGAGCCCGACCGCTTTCCCGTCTACCAAACCGGGCGCGGCGGACAGTATACTTACCATGGCCCCGGACAGCGGGTTGCCTATGTGATGCTTGATCTGGAGCGTCGAGGCAAAGACATCAGGGCGTTTGTTGCGGCGCTCGAACGCTGGCTGATTGGCGCGCTGGCCTCATTTAACGTTCGTGGTGAGCGGCGCGAAGACAGGGTCGGCGTCTGGGTTCGCCGTCCAGACAAGGGGGGCGGCGCTGAAGACAAGATCGCAGCCATTGGAATTCGCGTTCGCCGCTGGGTCACGTTTCACGGCATAAGTCTGAATGTCGAACCGAACCTCGATCATTTTGCCGGCATCGTCCCTTGTGGCATCCGAGGGCACGGCGTGACGAGCCTTGTAGATCTGGGCCTGCCTGTCACCATGGAAGATGCCGATGCGGCCCTCAAGGCGAGTTTCATCGAGGTGTTTGGGCCTTGCTCCGGTAGCGTGGGGTGACCAGCCTTTTTCGGATGGCTCATCCCGCCTCGAACATGGACGTAATCCTTGGCCGCCGCTCGCGCTGCCGCGACGACGGGAACCAAATCCATCGAAAGTACATGTCGTTGCGATCTGGCGCCGTTTACAACGAGAATATGCGGCTTTCTCACGTGCGGAATCAAAGCGAGGCAAAAGCCATGTCGGCCAGAGGTGTCGACGTGGCGTGAATGCTTGAGATATTTCAAGCCTATGCCGGAACGATGGATCAATTGTCGTACTTAAGAAAGTGATTCAATCGCTCAAGTTAAAAACTGGATTCGACCGATCATCAATGGCTTGATGTGCGTTCGGGGTGTCTTTTTCCCAGAAGAGTCATCAAAAACCCCGCCGGGAACCCGGATATAATACCTTAGTATAGGTCTTGAATTCGTGCGGATCAGCAGAATATTCCATGAAGGAGACTGATTTGTCTCTTTTGCTGAAATGCTCGCTGAGTTAACTTGCCATTAGCCGGTGTGGAGGCCGGCAGCCAGGGAGTGCAACTCGGTCTTCCGGCCCGCTCCTGGAACAATTTTGGAGGAGAGAATGCGCACGCTTAATTTGCTCGCCGCGACCGCCTTTGCGACGGCTCTGTCCATTTCGTCCGCCTTTGCTCTGACCGTCGGCTTCTCGCAGATCGGTTCGGAATCTGGCTGGCGCGCTGCCGAGACGAGCGTCACCAAGCTTGAGGCTCAGAAGCGCGGCGTCGACCTGAAGTTTGCCGATGCCCAGCAGAAGCAGGAAAATCAGATCAAGGCCGTTCGCTCGTTCATTGCTCAGGGCGTCGACGCGATCTTCATCGCTCCGGTGGTTGCCACCGGATGGGATGCTGTTCTGAAGGAAGCCAAGGAAGCCAAGATCCCCGTGATCCTGCTCGACCGCACGATTGATGCACCGAAGGACCTTTACCTCACCGCCGTGACGTCTGACACGGTCTATGAGGGCAAGGTTGCCGGCGAGTGGCTCGTAAAGACGGTTGGCGAAAAGCCGTGCAACATCGTCGAGCTGCAGGGCACGACCGGCTCTTCGCCGGCCATCAATCGCAAGAAGGGCTTTGACGAAGCCATTGCCAGCCATTCCAACCTGAAGATCATCCGCAGCCAGACCGGCGACTTCACCCGCACCAAGGGTAAGGAAGTCATGGAGAGCTTCATCAAGGCCGAAGGCGGTGGCAAGAACATCTGCGCCCTCTACGCCCACAATGACGACATGGCCGTCGGTGCCATCCAGGCGATCAAGGAAGCCGGTCTGAAGCCAGGCAAGGATATCCTGGTCGTCTCGGTTGACGCCGTGCCGGATATCTTCCAGGCGTTCATCGCCGGCGAAGCCAACGCCACCGTCGAACTGACCCCGAACATGGCCGGCCCGGCCTTCGATGCCCTTGACGCCTATCTCAAGGACAAGAAGGAGCCCGCCAAGTGGATCCAGACCGAGTCCAAGCTCTATACGCCTGCTGACAATCCTCAGAAGGTTTATGACGAGAAGAAGGGCCTCGGCTACTGATACCGACCTGGAACGCCGCCCATCCCAAAGGGCGGCGTTCCCCTTCATTGCCGGGCCGCTTATCCGGCTGCTGGCGAACTTGTCCCTCGGGGTGAGGTCGCCGCATCGGAGAGCGGCCTGTTTTTTTGATCGGCAATAGTTGGACCAGCAATCATGGCGAACGCTCAGCCACTGCTTTCCGTGCGCGGAGTCAGCAAGGCCTTTCTCGGCGTATCCGCGCTCGAGAACGTCGATTTCACGCTGAAGGCCGGTGAGGTGCATGCACTTCTCGGCGAGAACGGCGCAGGCAAGTCGACCCTTATCAAGATCATTACGGGCGCCTATCGCCGGGATGAGGGTGAAGTTCTTCTCGAAGGGACGCCCATCTATCCTCGCGACGTGGTCGACGCCCAGAAGCTCGGTATCGGCACTGTCTACCAGGAGGTCAACCTCCTGACCAATCTCACGGTGGCCGAGAACCTTTTCCTTGGGCGCCAGCCCAAGCGCTTCGGTCTGACCGATGTCCGCGAGATGAACCGGCGTTCACGAGCGATCCTTGATACCTATGGGCTTCACATCGACGTCACAGCGCCGCTCGCCAACTTCTCGGTTGCCATCCAGCAAGTCGTGGCGATCGCCCGTGCCGTGGATATTTCCGGCAAGGTGCTGGTGCTCGATGAGCCTACCGCCAGTCTCGACGCCCATGAGGTGGAGATGCTGTTCTCCGTGGTTCGCCAGCTTCGCGAACGCGGCATGGGCATTATCTTCATCAGCCATTTCCTCGACCAGGTTTTCGAAATTGCCGATAGCATCACGGTGCTGCGCAACGGCCGTCTGATCGACAGCGTGCCGGTTGCCGGCCTCGACCGTCTGAAGCTGGTCTCCATGATGCTCGGCCGTCAGCTTGAGGCCGATATCAAGCGGACGATCGACCCAAACACGGTGAAGTCGGAGCCGCTGGTTTCGTTGCGCGGCCTCGGCAAGCGCGGCACTGTCGATCCCCTCGATCTCGACATTCGCCAAGGCGAAGTGGTTGGCATTGCCGGTCTTCTCGGGTCCGGTCGTACCGAGACCGCCCAGCTCGTCTTTGGCATCGAGCGCGCAGACAGCGGCACGATCAGCGTCGCCGGGACGCCGGTGAGCATGTCTTCGCCTCGCAAGGCCATCGCGCAGGGCTTTGCCTTCTGCCCCGAGGATCGCAAGACCGACGGCATTGTCGGTGATCTCTCGGTGCGCGAGAACATCATCTTCGCGCTGCAGGCACAGCGCGGCTGGATGCGCCCCCTGTCCCGTTCTGAGCAGGAAGCGCTTGCCGATCGTTACATCTCGGCTCTGGACATTCGCACGTCCGATCGCGAGAAGCCGATCAAGTTCCTGTCGGGCGGCAATCAGCAGAAGGTGCTGCTGGCGCGCTGGCTTGCGACCAACCCGCGTTTCCTGATCCTGGACGAACCGACCCGCGGCATCGATGTCGGCGCCCATGCGGAAATTATTCGCCTCATCATCGACCTCTGCGAACGGGGCATGGCACTTCTGGTCATTTCGTCGGAGCTCGGTGAGCTTGTCGGCTATTCCTCTCGCATCATCGTGCTGAGGGATCGCAAGATGATCAGCGAACTGACCGGCGAAGAGATTTCAACCGACCACATCATGAAGGCCATCGCGTCGCATGGCGCGACCGGGGAGGCAGCGTAATGGCCGTTCCTACTATCGTCCGTGAACGGACACCCCAATTGATCGTTCTGGCCGTGATCCTCGTGCTCAACGCGATTATCTCGCCAGGCTTCTTTTCGATCGAGATACAAAACGATCGCCTCTACGGCTCGCTGATCGACGTGCTCAATCGCGGCGCTCCCGTAACGCTTCTTGCCATCGGCATGACGCTGGTGATCGCCACCAAGGGTATCGACCTGTCGGTTGGTGCCGTCATGGCCATCGTTGGCGCCGTTGCGGCCTCGTTGATCACCTCCGGCTACTCCTTGCCGGCAACGATTGCTGGCTCGCTGTTCGTCGGGCTCGTTTGCGGCGTCTGGAATGGCGCCCTGGTTGCCCTTCTCGACATTCAGCCGATCATCGCCACCCTGATCCTGATGGTGGCGGGACGTGGTATAGCGCAACTCATTACGGAGGGCGTCATTCTGACGTTCAACGACAAGCCCGAGCTGATCTTCGTTGGCTCGGGGTCGTTCCTGACCCTTCCGATGCCGGTCGTGATCTGGATCGTCATCGCTATCCTGGCAATTCTGATCGTTCGCCGGTCGGCGCTCGGTCTGCTGATCGAGGCAATCGGCGTCAACCGGCGGGCATCCACCTTGTCGGGCGTCAACTCGCGCGTCATCCTCCTCGCCGTCTATGCGGTGTCAGGCGTCTGCGCTGCCGTCGCTGGTGTCATTGCCGCCGCCGATATCAAGGGCGCCGATGCCAACAACGCCGGCCTCTGGCTGGAGATGGACGCCATCCTCGCGGTTGTCATCGGCGGCACGTCGCTGCTCGGTGGTCGCTTCTCGCTCGTCGGTTCGCTGATGGGCGCCATGATCATCCAATCGCTCAACACGGGCATTCTGCTTGCGGGCTTCCCGCCGGAATTCAACCTCATCATCAAGGCGGCGATCATTCTGATCATTCTGATCGTCCAGTCGCCGGCCAGCCAGGCAGCCATGGCCAATTTCCGCGCCAACCGGCAAACCGTGGCAATCAAGACTGAAAGCAGGGAGCACGCGGCGCGATGAAAAACTCCAAGTACCTGCCGCTGTTGGCCACATTCGTGGTCTTCGTGCTGGCATACATCATCTGCATCTCGGTGTTCCCGAACATGCTGTCGACCCGCGTTGCCGGCAACCTGCTCACCGACAATGCATTCCTCGGTATCACTGCGGTCGGCATGACCTTCGTGATCCTGTCGGGTGGCATCGATCTTTCGGTCGGTTCGGTGATCGCCTTCACCGGAGTGTTTCTGTCGGTCATCCTGAGAGACACATCCGTCCATCCGCTCGTCGCCTTCGCCATGGTGTTGGTGCTGACGACCGCCTTCGGAGCGGCGATGGGTTGCATCATCTTCTTCCTGGATATGCCGCCTTTCATCGTCACTCTGGCCGGAATGTTCCTTGCCCGCGGCATCTCCTACCTGCTGTCCACGGATTCCGTGCCCATTACCCATCCGTTCTATTCATCGCTGCAGGACATCTATTTCCTGATGCCAGGCGGCGGGCGGTTGACGTTGATCGCCATCATCATGCTGGTGGTGTTTGCCGTGGGCATCATCGTCGCACAGCGCACGAGGTTCGGTACCTATGTCTACGCGCTGGGGGGCAACTTAACTTCGGCTCAGCTGATGGGTGTCCCGGTCGGCAAGACCACGATCGGCATTTATGCCCTGTCGGGATTCCTGGCCGGTCTATCGGGCATCGTCTTCTCGCTCTACACCTCGGCCGGCTACTCGCTGGCAGCGGTCGGCGTCGAGCTCGATGCGATCGCCGCCGTGGTGATCGGCGGGACTCTGCTGACCGGTGGCTACGGCTTCGTTGCCGGGACTTTCCTGGGCATCTGTATCCAGGGGCTGATTCAGACCTACATCGTGTTCGACGGTACGCTGTCGAGCTGGTGGACAAAAATCGTCATCGGACTCTTGCTGTTCGGGTTCATCGCATTGCAACGCGGCCTGATGTGGATGTCCGAGCGTAGCGCCCGCAACATGCGCCACGCTTCGGCGGCTCAGCCGAGCAGCGCTTGACCGGCCTGCCGTGATCCGAAACAAAACCGCCGCCGGAGCGATCCGGCGGCGGTTTTGTTTAGGTGGGTGCGGTGATATTGAAAGCGATCTTTTACCGATCGAGATAATGCACCGTGGGCAGATCGCGAAGCCTCTGGGCAGCTGTCTCTGGGGTCAGATCGCGTTGCGGGGAGCCGAGCATCTCAAAGCCGACCATGAACTTCTTGACCGTCGCCGAGCGCAACAGTGGCGGGTAGAAGTGCGCATGGAACATCCACTCCTCATGTAGCTCGCCATCGGTGGGCTTTTGGTGAAAGCCCATCGAGTAGGGGAAGGACGTCTCGAACAGGTTGTCGTAACGAATGGCGATGTTGGAAAGCGCGTCGGCCAGAGAGGCGCGTTCGCCAGCCGTGAACTCGTCGAAGCCACCAATCCTGCGCTTGGGGAGCACCATCGTCTCGAATGGCCATGTCGCCCAGTAAGGCACCAGCACGACGAAATGGTCGTTCTGATGGATGACGCGTTCGCCGAGCTTCACTTCCTTCTCGACATAGTCGAGAAGCATCGCCCTTCCCTTCTGCTTGAAATAGGCGAGCTGACGATCTGTCTCCTTGGCGGTCTCGTTCGGCATGTGCCGGCTCGACCAAATCTGTCCGTGCGGATGCGGTTGTGAACAGCCCATCACCTCGCCTCGGTTCTCAAAGATCAATACCGAGCCGATGTCGGGCTTCGAGCCCAAATCGACGAACTGTTCGACCCAAGCATCGACGATGTAAGTGATCTCTTCGACCGACATGCGCGACAGCGTCTGGTCATGACGAGGAGAGAAGCACAACACTCGACAGATGCCGGATTCGCCCTCCGCGATCATCAGTCCGTCGTCGTCTCGATAATCCGATGGAGCATCGGGAGTCAGCGCGGCAAAATCGTTGGTGAAGACGAACGTATGCTTGTAGTCGGGGTTCCGCTCGCCATTCATGCGTAAATTGCCGGTGCAGAGATTGCACTTGGGATCGTGGGCAATACCGGCGACCGGCGGCAACTTTTCCACCTGCCCCTGCCATGGGCGCTTGGCGCGATGTGGCGAGACCAGAACCCACTCGCCAGTGAGCGGGTTGAGCCGGCGGTGAGGATGATCGGCAAAAGCGTTCATGATTGTACCATCCTGGCCGATGGGCCGGTCGGCGACCGGCCGGGACGTCTTTGGCGCATCCCGGGAGATGAGGCGGGCCGGCAACCGGGCCTCGCCCCGCCGCAAAAGTTATCAGTCCGAAAGCGGACCGACGCCCTGCTGGGGCGAGCAGGCAAAAATGGTCGACTTGAGACCGGTGGCCTTTTCGTAGGCGGCCTTGACATTCGCCATGAATGCATCGGCGGCACCCGCCTCGACCAGACTGACCGTGCAACCACCAAAGCCGCCGCCAGTCATCCGGGAACCAAAGACGCCCGGCTGCTTCTGAGCGATATCGACCAGCACGTCGATTTCTTCGCAGGAGATCTCGTAATCATCACGCATGGAAGCGTGCGATTGGTTCATCAGGGCGCCACACCGATCAAGGTCACCGGCCGCCAGCGCGTCGGCGGCGTCCACCACACGGTCGTTTTCGGTGACGATATGACGGGCTCTGCGATATGTAACGTCCGACAGAAGCGCCTTGTTGGCCTCCAGTCCGGTCAGCGTCACATCGCGAAGCGCCTTGATCGAACCAAGCACTGGCGACAACAGGTGCACCGCCTCCTCGCAGGAGGCACGGCGCTTGTTATACTCGCCGGAAGCCAGCTCATGATGGACCATCGAGTTTGCAACGACGATGCGCGCACGTGGATCGATCGGTACAGGTCGCTTCTCAAGACTCCGGCAGTCGATCATCAGCGCATGGTCATGATGACCATTGCAGGAAATAAACTGGTCCATGATGCCGCAGCGCATGCCGACGAACTCGTTTTCCGCCTTCTGGCAGAGCTTCGCCAACTCGACCTTGTCGATGGGCAGTCCGGCAACAGTGAGCAGGCTGTAGCCGATAGACACCTCCAGCGCCGCCGACGATGACAAGCCGGAGCCAACCGGCACCGATGAGGCGACCAGAATGTCGGCCCCCTTGAGTCGTTTGCCGGCGCCGGCCAAAGCAACCGCGACGCCGAACACGTAATCGGTCCAATCGTGCTTTGGCTGAGGAGCAGGATTGTCCAGATCGAACTCACGCGTCTCGCCAATCTTGGCCGAGTGGACACGGAGGATTCTGTCCGTACGGGGAGCGACCGCAGCTCGCGTTTCATACTCGAGCGCTGCCGGCATGATGAAGCCGTCGTTGTAGTCGGTATGCTCTCCGATCAAATTGACGCGCCCCGGCGCCCTGATGAAAAACGGCTCGCTTCCGTAGATGCTCTTGAATCCCGCCTTGAGCTCGTCAATGCTGAACATGTTGGCTCTTCGCCTCCCGGGGGCATGGCCGGCACCCCCTCCAAAACGGCTACCGGCATGGATGAATACGCTAACGCAATTGCGCCGCCTCGTGCTCATGCGTCGAGGCGACATCACCTTATAGACAGCATAAAACAACCCGGCAAGCACCGCACGCTTGCGCGCCTTTGCGTATAACTGCAGGTTTCCGCCCCCTCACAGGAAGGCAGAGCCGATCGGATGGGGATTCAATCTTACTTACGACAGCCCCTGCGTCCGCCCATGCTCGGCCCGAAATGCCTTCGGACTGCACCCCGTGTAGCGACGGAAGACGCGACTGAAATAGAGCGGATCCTCGTAACCGACCTGAGCTGCGATCTGCTTCACCGGGCTGGGAGTCACCAGAAGCAGATGGCAGGCAAACTGGATCACCTGTTCTTCCCGCCACTTCAGGATGGACCGTCCGAGGGTCTGGGTGAATAGGTGAGCGAGACGTGACGGGGACAAGCAGACGGCCTGGGCAATTTCTGCCACGGAAAGCGGGCGGTGCAGATTGTCGGTCACGAACTTGCAGGCCATCAACAAGCGTTGGTCGAAGTGTCCCGGCGGCGCCGTAGCCCGGTCATTCTTGGCGCACAGCAGAATGACCCTCTCCAAGAGATTCATGGCCAGTTCCATCGACAGCAGATCGGTGTTGGCCGACCAACTCGCGACTTCCCCGAACAGGGTTTCCAGTGTGGCGACGAGCGACTTGTCCTCGACCCGCTGCACGAAGAACGCACCATGTACGCCTCGCCATGATAACCAGCCACTCCAGAAGGCTCGTGGCTGGAAATAGATCCAGCGGTGCCACCACTCCGATGCCCCGGGCGCTCTGCCATAGTCGTGGATTGCGCCTGGCGGAAACAGCACAAGATCCCCCGGCTCGACCGTGAAGCGATTCTCTCCATCGAAAACCTCACCACTCCCTTTGACGGTGAGATTGATGATCCAGCCGCGCATGCCCTCCGGCCGCTCGATCCGAAAATCCAGCGGGCCACCGCGTTCGATTGGCGTAATGCCTGCAACGAGCCGCGTGTCGAAATGGAAGCCGGGGAACAACGGCGCCACGAAGGGGTCCGATGTCGTTTCGCCTTCCGTTTGCAAGAGAGACAAACGACGAATGACGCTTTCGACCTGGGCCGGAGCGGAGAGAGGGGTGGCAGTATCGTCCATGTAAAAAGCTGGATTAGCCCTTTGGGATGCAGATGGAGCACACTATAATCCTCGCGATCAAAATGAGCAATAACAGCGGCTTGAATTCAATCGCCGATAAGGAGGAAGAGGCTGGGCGTTTCGCGAAACGAGCGAAATTCGTCCGCATCGTGGTTGGCGCTTAGGCGAAATCACGTTGCTTCTTTCTGGCATGCCGATGGGCGTGTCGTCCGACTTCATGCGACAGGCCGGGATCGACAGAACACCCAAAGAGCGCTCCGAAAGGCTTGCTGCCGATTGGAAACGCCGAATGAGACGGTATTTCCCTGGGAGGGGAAGATGGCCAAGCAGGCGATGAACAGCGACGCTCTCGCTGACTATCGAGACATACCCAAAGCCGCTGCAATGCTCTGCCAAAAGCATGAGCATCGCCTGAGCTTCGATGCTTGTGCCGAGACCGGCGTTCATCGTTGGGCTATCTAGCCCGCTGGCTGCGTCAACGACCCGCGGCCACAAGACAGACTCATGCTGAAGGCAGCCATCAATGAAACTCAAGGAACTCCGCGAACAGGTCTGCGAAGCAAACCTGGAGCTCGACCGCCGCAAGATCGTCGTTCACACTTGGGGCAACGTTTCCGGCATCGACCGTGAGAAGGGTTATATCGTCATCAAGCCGTCGGGCGTGTCGTATGACAAGCTGACCCCTGACAAGCTTGTGGTGGTCAACCTTGCCGACGGCAAGGTGATCGAGGGTGACCTCAACCCCTCCACCGATACAAAGACGCACTTGGTGCTTTATCGGGCCTTTCCGACCATCGGCGGCGTCACCCACACGCATTCGCCCTATGCCGTCGCTTGGGCTCAGGCGCGCAAGGAAATCCCCTGCTTCGGCACCACGCACGCCGACTACTGCCACGGCCCGGTGCCGATGACGGCGCCGCTCACCGCCGAGGAAGTTGCTTCGGACTACGAGGCCAACACCGGCGAAGCCATTGTTCGTCGTCTCGGCAATGAAAACCCGCTCACCAAGCCGATGGTTCTTGTGGCCGGGCACGGTCCGTTCACCTGGGGCAAGAATGCACCTGACTCGGTGCTCAACGCCGTCTTCCTCGAAGAGATCGCCCGCATCGCCACCACCACCGTGATGCTGGCCCCCAACGCTGCGCCCGTCGAGGAGTACGTCTCCGAGTACCACTACCAGCGCAAGCATGGCCCCGGGGCTTGGTACGGCCAGAAGAAGGCCTGATCGATCCTCCCGCATGGCGGGTAAAGGAAACAAGGCAAGGACAACAATTTTCTAGGAGGCAAGGAAATGTCGCTCAAGGACATCACGAGGAAGCCGAAGATCGGCTTCCTCGGCATCATGCAGGAACTCTACGACAACACGCTGCCCAACATCACCAAGCGGCAGGAGGGCTATGCCCGCGAGGTGTCCGCTCGCCTGTCAGGCGCTGCAGACGTGCTGTTCCCGAAGGCCGCCCGCTGCCGCGAGGATATCGAGGAAGTGCTCGGCATCTTCGCTCGGGAAGCGGTCGACGGCATCATGATCGTCAACCTGACCTACGGTCCGGGCCTTCGCCTCGTCAACGCCTTCCGCGATGTGTCGGCGCCGCTGTTCCTGGCCAATATTCAGCCGGAGCCGCGCGTCACCAAGGCCTGGAACATGGATGACCTGACCTACAATCAGGGTGTCCACGGCGCACAGGATACCGCCAACTCGCTGATCCACCTCGGCAAGCAGTTCTCGGTGTGGTCGGGCGACTGGAAGGACGACGCCTTTGTCGCAGCCTTCGAGGTGTTCGCCTCTGCCGCCCACGCCGTGGCGGTGATGAAGAAGACCAAGGTTGCCGTATTCGGTCGCATGCCCGGCATGGGCGATATCCTGACCGACCCGCACACCTTCATGCGCGTCATCGGCCCGCAGGTCGACCACATCGGCATGGGCTCCGTGGCTGCCGAGATGGACAAGGTCAACACCCAGGACATCCAGGCCGTCATTGCCTATTGCAGGGCCAATTTCGATCTCGATCCCAAGCTGACCCAGCCGCAGCTCGAAGAGGCTGCCAAGATCCAGGTCGCCATCACCAAGGTGCTGGAGGCAGGCGGCTACGACGCATTCTCGCTCTACTTCAACGAGATTGGCCTCGACGGGCGCTTCAAGCAGACCCACATGATGGCTGCCTCCAACCTGATGGCCGACGGCTACGGTTATGCTGCCGAAGGCGACACCAACTGCGCCTCGCTGATGGTCGCCGCTCGTGCCCTGCAGGCCGATCCGCAGTTCACCGAAATGTACGCCATGGACTTCGAGCTCGATGCGGCTCTGCAAAGCCACATGGGCGAAGGCAACTGGAAGATCGCCCGCAAGGACAAGAAGCCCAAGCTGATCGACCGCTTCCTCGGTATTGGTGGTCTCGACAATCCGCCGACCGTGCTGTTCCAGGGCGAACCCGGCCCGGCGACGCTGGTCAGCCTCGTATCGCTCGGCGCCGACAAGTATCGCCTCGTCGTGTCGCAGGGCGAGATCCTCGACACCGAGGAACTGCCCACCGTCGAGATGCCCTATTTCTTCTTCAAGCCAGATACCGGCGTGAAGGAGTGCCTCAACGGCTGGTTGAAGAACGGTGGCACCCACCACCAAGTTCTCCATCTCGGCGACACGCGCGCCAAGTGGAAGGCTTATTGCGATCTCGTCGGCATCCAGTACGTCGAGGTCTAATACCCGCTCCTCCCAAGCAAGCGGAACTGGGCCGGCGCAAGCCGGCCCTTTTGTTTGAGATGAACTCGACCGGTGATCTGCCGCAGCGATGCCGGCCATCGTCAGAAACCATTTGCGCCTGAGCGCAGTAGCGTCATTAATCTCCTTTCGAAATCAAAGCCAAATGGCCGATTATTCGGGGAGAAAAGTCATGCAGTATCGCAAATTCGGTCGTCTGCCGGTCGACGTGTCCGACATCGGCTTTGGAGCCTGGCAGATCGGTGGTGCTTGGGGTGAGGTCACGGAGGCGGACGGCCGGGCCGCCCTTGAGGCCGCCCTCGAGGCAGGCGTCACTTTCATCGACACCGCCGACGTCTATGGCGACGGCCGTTCCGAACGGATCATCGCTTCGGTTCTGAAGGCGTGGAACGGCAAACGCCCATTCGTCGCCACCAAGGCGGGGCGGCGCCTCAACCCTCACGTGGCTTCTGGCTACACACCGGAAAACATCGAGGCATTCATCGATCGCAGCCTTACAAACCTTGATGTCGAGACGCTCGACCTCGTGCAGCTCCATTGCCCGCCGACCGAAGTGATGTACACCCCTGCCCTGTTCGAGGGGCTTGAGGCGATCAAGGCCAAAGGCAAGATCCGCAATTACGGCGTCTCGGTCGAGAAGGTCGAGGAAGCGCTGAAGGCGATCGAGTATCCCGGCGTCGTTTCGATCCAGATCATCTACAACATTTTCCGCCAGCGGCCGGATCGGTTGTTCTTCGAGGAGGCAAAGAAGCGCGGCGTCGCCGTCATCGTGCGCGTGCCGCTCGCTTCCGGCCTGCTCTCGGGCAAAATCAGCGCGCAGACGAAGTTTGCCGCCGACGATCACCGTTTGTTCAATCGCCACGGCGAAGCCTTCGACGTCGGCGAGACGTTTGGTGGCGTCCCCTTCGAAGTCGGTCTGCAGGCGGTCGAGGAGATTCGTCAGCTGGTACCCGTCGGTCAAAGCATGGCGGCGTTTGCCTTGCGCTGGATCCTGATGGCCGACGCGGTAAGCGTCGTTATTCCAGGTGCCCGCAATGCCGAACAGGCCCGTGGCAACGCCGCCGCCTCTGATCTGCCGGCCATTTCGTCCGACGTGATGGCAGCAACGCGTGACATCTATGCGCGGCTCGTGGCTCCCCACGTTCATCAACGCTGGTGAACTACGTCGAACACTCCACTTGCGGCGGCGGAAACCTCCTCGATTTCCGCCGCTTGAGTTGCTTGGCTCGAGAATGTGCCGTCCGATGCAGGGTGGAAAAACGAAGGTGAAAGCATCTGAGGACCGGACCTCCTCGGGGTCTTGACCTAATGGCACAGAATCTCTAGACAACTCGCAACGGAGCTGTGGCCGAGAGGCTGAAGGCACTGGTTTGCTAAACCGGCGTACGAGCTTAAACTTGTACCGAGGGTTCGAATCCCTCCGGCTCCGCCACTTTCATGTTTCATATCCCCGAAGTGTAACCTTTGAGGCCTAGCCTGAGGGTTCAAACTTGCAGTGATGGCGCGGGCTCTCTGAACGGAGCCGTTTACGAGGTCTCGACGAAGCTCGGGACTGGCAGCGTTGCCTGGAACTCGCCTGGCGTGCAGCGGAGTTCGCGCCGGAACACCGCGTACATGTAAGGCAACGAGGTGAAGCCGCTGCGTACCGCAACCTCTGCAAGCGATAGCCGACGATCGGCAAGCATCTGCTTGGCTCGTTCGAGCCTAAAGGCAAGCATGTCGTCGTGCACTGTCCAGCCGAATGCCTTGCGAAAATGCATGTCCAGCGTGGCCCGTGATACACCGACATAGGCGGCCACCTGAGCCACCTTGGCTCCCTGAGCGGCAAACTGACGAATGTAGTGGCGGGCCCGCATGATGTAGGGGTCGTAGGTCGGCTGATGGCGTGACGATGCCAGGGCATTCAGCCCCTTCGGCGGCACGAGAATGCGGGGCTGCTCGATGCGGTCGCCGATCAGTCGGCGATGCATGAGTTCGGCCGCGATCCGCCCCATTTCGCGCGTCCCCTGACGAACGGAGCTGATTGGGATACGGGCCAGCATTCTCAAGAGTTGGTCATCATCGATACCGACCAACGCCACCTCTTCGGGAACCGCGATGCCGGCCTTTATACAGGCCTGCAGCACCCTCCGCGCCCGGGCGTCGGTGACGGCGATCACCCCGACCGGCTTGGGCAGGCCTGCAAGCCATTCGATGAGTTCGTCCAGAATGCTG
Organism: Pleomorphomonas sp.; assembly: GCA_029976075.1. Lineage (GTDB taxonomy): Bacteria > Pseudomonadota > Alphaproteobacteria > Rhizobiales > Pleomorphomonadaceae > Pleomorphomonas. Next base: position 84,922 of record JARKNW010000057.1, on the reverse strand, counting down.
TCCCAGTCGAGGCCGTCATTGAAGCGGCCTTCAAACAGCTGCGGCTCGAACCCGTCTCGTCGGCAAATCCGGCAGAACGCGGCCTCTCGCTGCTGGGCCCAACGGTTGGTCGGTGCCGGAGGCTGGCTGCAGAAGGCAAAGTGCGGCACCCCCATTTCGACAAGATGGTCATAGGCTGCAGAAACAAGTGCAAAGTTGTCAGTCGCCACATAGGGAACGTTCGCCGGATAGTCGGCCAAGCGCTCGTATGACCCACCAACTGCGACCACCGGCAATCGACAGTGACTGAACACACGTTCGAACTCGGGATCGTCGAAGTCCGCGATAATTCCGTCACCGGACCAGTCGCCAATGCTGCTGATTGAGCCGCGGAAATCATCGAACAGCAGGAAGTCCCAGATCGCCCGGGTCGACTGGACATAATCACTGACCCCGGCAACCACGTTGCGGCCGTAGGCCCCCTTGGCCTTCAGCATCAGTGCCACACGAAACGAGTTCACCCCTGTCGCCATCGCATTGGCGATCCTCTCCCATTGGTCAATCGCCCTACCGTGGCGTCTTAACGTCAGGGCCGCATTGAGCAAATAGTCTATCTCATCTGAAAAAATGCCAAGTTCCCATCGGATTGTAAAAAAACATAATCCCGATTTTCAAATCGCCTCACTTACTGTCTGTTTCGCCCTGCTCGCGTCGAAGGAGTGGATACGTAAATCATTGTATTTTCGTGATGACTGGGCGAGTGCGGAATGGGAGGAAGAAAATGAAAAGGTATGCAGCGCTGGCTGTTCTGGCCGTCGGAATGTTCGCTTCGGCTCCTGTCCTCGCGGAGACTGTAAAAGTTCTTTCGATCGAGCCAAATGTGAAGGAAGGTCGCGATTTCTACGCATCCGCAATTGAGAATTTCGAAAAGGCTAATCCCGACATCAAGATTCAGTTCGACTATCTCGATGACACGTCGTTCAAATCCAAGCTGCCGACCCTGCTGCAATCCTCGGCTCGTCCGGACATCTTCTACACTTGGACCGGTGGTGTTTTCCATGAGCAGGCCGACGCCGGCGTTCTGAAGGACATCTCAGGCGAGGTTGATCAGAAAACGCTGGACACTTTCGCCCCTGGCGGCATCAAGGCGCTCACCTACAACGACAAGCTCTATGGGCTGCCGATGTATGCCGGCGTCGTCGTCCTGTTCTACAATAAGGATCTGACCCAAAAGGCGGGGGTCGATCCGACGACGATCAAGACTTGGGATGATTTCCTCGCCGCCGTGAAGACCATCAAGGATGCGGGCATCACGCCGATCGTTGTTGGCGGCAAGTCCAAGTGGCCACTCCAGCACTATTTCGGCTATCTCGCCACGCGCATCGCCGGCGTCGATGGCATCGCAGCGGCCGATGCGGGTGACAATGGCGGCCTCGCTGGGCCGGACTTCGTCAAGGCCGCCGAAGAGTTCAAGAAACTCGCCGATCTCCAGCCTTTCCAGGCCGGGTTCATGGACACCGACAACTCCAAGGCCGGCGGTCTGTTCGGTGACGGTCGTGGCGCCTTCATCCTGTCAGGCAACTACATGATCGGAGCACAGAAGCGCAACTCCACGTCGGGTCAGGGCATCAGTGACGACAAGCTGGGCTTCATCCCCTTCCCCGTGGTTGAAGGCGGAAAGGGAGATCCGGCTGACACCTTCGGTGGCGTCAACGGCTGGCTGGTGTCCAAGGAGGCCTCGCCCGCCGCCACGAAGTTTCTCGCCAGTCTGATGGATCTCGATAACCAGACCGTCAGTGCCGGCATGGATCTCTGGCTGCCGATCGTGAAGGGTGCCGACGCGGGCATCAAGAATGCTAACGTCAAGGCCATCGCCAACCTGCTGGCTGCCGCGCCCCACCACCAGCTTTATCTGGACCAGGAGCTCGGTGCCAATGTCGGCGCGGCGATGAACGATGCCTCGGCCGAACTCGCAACGGGCGACATCTCGCCGGAAGAGGCGGCCCAGAAGGTGGAAGAAGCACGAGAGATGCGCTGATCTCCCGTCCATTCGACAACCGCATCTCCGGGGGTACCGCTGCGGCGGCGCTCTCGGAGATTGACTTCCCAAGTTTTGTCCCGAGAACCGGACTGGCCGGCAATCCCGCTCGCTCGCCAACAGCGATCACGAAGAGACTTGTTCCATGACCTCCATCCATCCTGCGGCGCCGGCGGGCGCGCGACGGCGACCGAGCGGTTTTTCCCGCATGCGCTCGGACGGCAGCCTCACCGCCTTGATGGTGTTCCTGCCGCCGGCCGTATTGTTGTTCACCCTGTTCGTGATCTGGCCGATCTTCACCGCAGTCGATCTCAGCTTCTACAAGTGGAATGGCTATGGCGACGTCACAAACTTCGTCGGCTTCAAGAACTATGCCGTATTGTTGAACAATTCGATCTTCCACCAGTCGTTGTTCAACTCCATCAAGCTGCTGCTGGCGTCCATCTTCCTGCAGATCCCGTTGGCGCTCGTGCTGGCGCTCCTTCTCTACCGCAAGACGTCGGCCAATACGGCTTTCCGCCTGATCTTCTTTGCGCCTTACATCCTGGCCGAGATCGCGACAGGTCTGATCTGGAGCTTCATATTCGACGGCGATTACGGCGTCTCGGCAATGGTGGCCGACAAGCTGGGTACCGAGCCCTTCTACATTCTGGCTGACAAGCAGTGGGCGTTCTGGACCATCATCATCGTCGTCGTCTGGAAGTACTTCGGCTACCACATGATGATCTTCATCGCCGCGTTGCAGGCGGTGCCGTCGGACCTGATCGAGGCGGCCGAGATTGACGGCGCCAGCCCGCTCAAGACCATCTGGTACGTCAAGCTGCCGATGATCCTGCACGCCATCAAGCTCAGCGTGCTGTTCGCCATCACCGGCGCCCTGCAGGTCTTCGACATCATCATTCCGCTCACCAACGGCGGACCGTCGAACTCGACCCACTCGATTGTCAGTTTCCTCTACACCTTCGGCCTTGCCCGCATGAACGTCGGTTTTGGCGCTGCCGTCGGCGTCGTGCTGTTCATTCTCTGCGTCGGGACCGCCTTCAGTTACAAGCGCTTGGCGCTCGACAAGGGAGGTCAGCTATGAACCGCCCCGGATTGCTCTCGCTGCTCCTGCGCGCCGCCTTCCTGACTTTCATCGCCGCGCTCGTCATCCTCCCTCTGCTTGCGACGTTCCTCGGCGGCTTCAAGACGCTGGGCGAGCTCAGGGCGGCGCCATTCGGCATCCCTTCGAACTGGAGTTTCGACGTTTTCGTCGACATCCTGACCGGCTCGGTGTTCTGGACCTACCTGCGGAACTCGCTGGTGATCTCGCTCTCGGCCGTGGTGCTGACGCTGCTCTGCGCTTCAATGGCGGCCTATGCCTTCGCGCAAATCAGGTTCTTCGGCTCGCGCTACCTGCAGTCCTACATGCTCCTGGGGATGATGTTCCCCTTCGCGACCGCCATCGTACCTCTGTTCTTCCAGATCAATCGCTTCGGTCTGCTCGACAACCCGCTCGGCATCATCCTGCCTCAGACTGCCTTTTCGATGGCGTTCGCAGTGGTCTTGCTCCGAAGCTTCTTCCAGCAGTTGCCCAAGGAGCTATTCGAGGCTGCCTACGTCGATGGATGCGGCTATATCGGCTTCTTCTTCCGCTTCACGCTGCCATTGTCGACACCGATCCTCGCCACCGTCGGAACCTTCGTCTTCGTACAGAGCTGGAACAACTACCTGCTGCCGCTGGTGGTGCTGAACGAACAGTCTCTGTTCACCTGGCCGCTCGGCATCATGCAGTTCCGCGGTGAGTTCATCGTCGAGTGGAACCGCATCCTTGCCTTCGTGTCGCTGACCATCCTGCCAGCGCTCGTCTTCTTCACCTTCACTCAGAAATACATCGTGGCCGGCCTTACGCGCGGCTCGGTCAAGGGTTGAGAAATGTCCCGTCCCGTTATCACCAATCCAATCCTCAAGGGATTCAATCCCGATCCGTCGATCTGCCGCGCCGGCGACGACTATTACATAGCCACGTCGACATTCGAGTGGTTCCCCGGCGTGCAGATCCACCATTCGCGCGATCTCGTGCACTGGGACCTCGTCTGCCGTCCGCTCAGCCGCCCAAGCCAGCTCGACATGCGCGGCGAGATGGACAGCTGCGGCGTCTGGGCACCGTGCCTGACCTATTCAGATGGCCTGTTCTGGCTGATTTTCAGCGACATGAAGCGCCGCGATGGTTCGGTCAAGGACGTTCACAATTATCTCGTCACCGCCTCTTCGATTGAAGGGCCCTGGTCGGACCCAATTTATCTGAACTCTTCCGGCTTCGATCCCTCGCTGTTTCACGACGATGACGGCCGCAAGTGGCTGATCAACGTCTGGTGGGACTATCGAGCCCGCCCGCCGCGCTTTCCGGGCGACAACTGCTTTTCCGGCATCGCCTGCCAGGAGTATGACGTTGCAGAGAGGAAACTGAAGGGGCCGATCACCAACATCTTCAGGGGAACGTCGGCGGGACTGACCGAGGGACCGCATCTCTATTGTCGGGACGGCTGGTACTACATGATGGTCGCCGAGGGCGGCACCGGCTACAACCACGCAGCGACGATGGCTCGCTCCCGTCATCTGGAAGGGCCATACGAGTTCCACCCCGACACCTACGTCGTCACCACGCGAGGAAATCCCCAGGCGCCCCTGCAGAGGGCGGGACACGCCGACCTCGTGGATACGCCGACGGGCGAAACCTATCTCGTTCATCTCGCTGGGCGACCGATCGCCGGCTTGCGCCGCTGCCCAATGGGCCGCGAGACGGCAATTCAGAAAATCGAATGGGGTGACGACGGCTGGCCGCGCATCGCCGGTGGCGCCCTGACGCCAAAGCTGAAGGTGGAGGCGCCAGACGTACCTGCTCACCCATTCCCCGCTCAGCCGGAAGATTACCGTTTCTCTCCCAAAGCCGGTTTGCCGAAGGATTTCCAATGGCTACGCACGCCTTACGGAGAGCGTCTATTCTCGCTTGGCGAGCGCCCCGGTTTTCTGCGTCTCTACGGCCGCGAAGCGATCGGGTCTTGGTATGAGCAAGCATTGGTCGCTCGCCGTCAGACGGCATTTGCCTACGACGCGGAAACCGAGGTTCATGCCTCGCCCAAGATCCACATGCAGCTCGCCGGGCTCGTGGCCTATTACAACCGCTTCGCATACCACTACCTGGCACTGACCTTCGATCAGTCCGTCGGTACGTGTCTGCAGGTGATCTCCTGCAACGGCACCCAAGGTGGCGGACTAACCACCATGGGTCTCGCCGAGCCGGTGCCTGTGCCCGCCAAAAAACCGATACGCCTCAAGGCGGAGGTGCGGACCACCACGCTCACCTTCTTCTATGCAACCGGATCTGACGATTGGAAGCAGGTCGGAGGCGTCCTCGATGCGTCGATCCTGTCGGACGAATGCGGCGCCGGCGAGCATTCCAATTTCACCGGCGCTTTCGTCGGCATGTCGGCCAACGACATGAGTGGTCAGGCAATGCCTGCCGATTTTGCCTATTTCCGCTACCGCGATCTCGGAGCGTGAGGAACCAACCATGGCAACGCTCGAGTTCAAACATGTGAACAAGACCTTCGGCGCCGTTGAGGTGATCCCGGATGTCTCGCTCTTCATCCCGCATGGCTCATTCACCGTCTTCGTCGGTCCGTCCGGCTGTGGCAAGTCGACTTTGCTACGACTTGCCGCCGGCCTTGAGGAGATCAGTGACGGGGTACTGGAGATCGATGGGAAGGATGTTACCTTCGCGCGCCCCACCGAGCGCGGTATCGCCATGGTGTTCCAGTCCTACGCGCTTTACCCGCATATGAATGTGGCTCAGAACATCGGTTTCGGCCTCAAGATGGCAGGCAGGCCCAAGGCGGAGATCGAGAAAAAGGTGCATGAGGCGGCGGCGACCCTGCAGCTTGACGCGCTGCTCGACCGCAAGCCCGGCGAACTATCCGGAGGACAGCGGCAGCGGGTCGCCATCGGTCGAGCCATCGTGCGGGAACCCAAGGTTTTCCTGTTCGACGAGCCGCTCTCCAATCTGGACGCCGCGCTCCGGACGCAGATGAGAGTGGAGCTCGCCGAGCTGCACAAGCGGCTTGGCGCCACCATGATTTATGTCACCCACGACCAGGTCGAGGCCATGACGCTGGCTGACCAGATCGTGGTCCTCAACAAGGGACGGATCGAGCAGGTCGGCAGTCCACTTGAACTCTACAACAAACCGCAGACGCTCTTCGTTGCCGGCTTCATCGGGTCACCGAAGATGAACTTCATCACTGGCGATTATGCCGCTCGTCACAAGGTCTCCACCTTTGGCGTTCGGCCCGAACATCTCGACATCGTCACCAAGGGCGCCCACTGGACCGGCACAGTTCAGTTCAGCGAGAGGCTTGGCAGCGACACCTACCTGCATGTCGATGTGCCCGGAACCGGTCGCCTGACAGTTCGGGCAATCGGGGACGCGGCTTTCACCGGTGGGGAAACCATCGGTCTCGCGCCGCGAGCGAACACCTCACACGGCTTCGATGCCGATGGACGGGCTTGCGAGGTCAGTGAAGAGAGCGATCAGACGCCGGTCTGACCCATACAACGTTGGATGCGAAGCTTGTGTGGGAGTTGACGATCAGAGCCGTGCCTCTAGCCAATCACGGAGGACAGCGGCGTGGCTGCGTTCGGGATCCTGTGCTGCCGTCAACAAAGTAACCGGTCCCTTGCGGCACCAGCCGACACAATGTTCAACTGCGGTCGGATTGCTGGCAAGCTCGGCTTCATACCGCTCGCGAAATTCCGCCCAGTCGCCAGAACCGGAATGGAACCACTTGCGCAAAGCGGTGCTGGGCGTCACGTCCTTGGGCCAGTCGTCGGGCCGAAGGCGCTCCTTCGATATTCCTCTGGGCCACAGCCTGTCGACCAGCAGGCGCGTCCCGATCAACGAGTCCGGCGAGACGTATACCCTTGCCACAATGAGAGGAAACGGTGTCATGATCCTACCTTCGAGCCGGTCTGATGCGATCACTCCGGCTCGACGGAGCTCTCATAGTCTGCAGATCAGGAGTTCGATCACCGGCGTCCGAAACACCCGCCGACCTCAACACACCAGATCATGACATTGGCCGGGAATCGATGCCACCCAAGATATGGCCATCCGAGAGATCTTGAGAAATCGACGATCAACCTTGGCTGCTGAAATCGGCACGCGACAGGACAACGAACTCCGCTCCAGGCATTTCTTCCATAAATATGGTCAGCGCATCGATGACGACTGGCTCACGCAGGCTGTCGGCGAACAACTCTGCAAGATGGTTGCCGACGCCGTCGCGCAGCTCTTCCGGAACCGGGCCCGTCAGCGACATATGGAAGCGAAAGCTTTCAAAGACATAGGGATAGCCCCAGGTCTTGAGGTTCTCCACCTCGGTCAATGTGAGGTTGGGACCATGGCGACGCGCAAGTTCTTCGGGTGGCATGGGAGCCCGGAAACGATCGAACTCGGATACCACCGCGTCCGCCAGCGCCCGCAGTGCGGCTGGTGCGACCTCGGGAACCAAAGCGAAGAAGCTGCCGATACGCGCGACCTTGAGGCGACCGATATCAAGCGGTGTATGCTTTAGGGCAAAATCGCCGGTGGCAGCCTGCAGGTCCCAAGAATGGAACTCGGGCTTCAGTCGCATTGGCGGCTTCAGCGTGGCATGGAAGCCATATCGGCGAGGGTCGGTGACCAACGGCTCCCACGCTGGCGGCAGTGTCCGTGATGGCACCCTGCCCCCGAAGGCATCGCGACCGAGCCAGCGCACGGCAGTCCTCGTCAGCGGGTGATCCATCGGCGGGGCATAGTAGAGCGCGTAGCGGGCGCGGTGCGGCATGATCGTCCCTTTAGCAGCTGCGGTTGGCGATAGTCTCGACCAGTGCGGCGAACTGCCGCCCAGCCTCGGCGAGATCGCCGCTGTTGTCGACGGCATAAACTCTTAGTCCAACAGGAAGCGGCGGTTCCGGTCGGTCGAGACGGTCTCGGATTTCCTCAGGCGTCTCGCGGCCGCGAGCTGCGAGCCTTGCAACGAGACAATCACGGTCGGCAGTGACGTGGATGACGGCGAGCGACGGATAGACGGCAGCGAAGTCGGCGAGAGCGGCTCGGCTTCCGTTGACCACCAGATGCTGGCCGGATTGCAGGCTTTCAAGAGTGGCTGCTGGCACGCCGTAGCCATGTCCATGAGCCCGCCAGAAGACCGCAAAACCGCCGGCAGCCGCTTGGCTTTCGAACTCTTCCGGACTGACGGGCTGATGTACCTCGCCGCCAGCGTCGCCCGCTCGCGTGACCATCCGCTGCACGAACGAAATGTCGGTCCTGTCCGCAAGGCGGCTAGCAGCCAAAGCCATAAGGCTATCCTTGCCGGCACCGGATGGTCCGACGACCACGATCATGCAGCCCTTTCTGACATGCATGTCGACCATCAGGCAACCCGCCGTCCTTCGCGCCAGACGGTCCTCACCACGGGCACGCCTTCCTGCCTTTGAACGCGCACCAGGTCGGCCCGCAATCCCTCGGCAATCCTGCCGCGATCCATGAGGCCGACGCTGCGCGCGGGTGTAGCGGTGACCATGGCGATCGCCTGTGGCAAGTCGACACCCGCCACCCGGTCGGCAAGAACGAAGGGAGCATGGATCAGGCTGATCGGTACGTAGTCGGAAGACAACACGTCGAGTACCCCGACCGCAGCGAGGTCGCCGGCAGCGATGTTGCCGGAGTGTGATCGGCCGCGCACGATGTTGGGTGCCCCCATCAACACCGATATGCCCGCAGCGTGCGAAGCGCGGGCTGCGTCGAGTGTCGTCGGGAACTCCGCGATCCGAACGCCATGGCCGGCAGACTCGGCGACGTGATCGATGGTCGCATCGTCATGACTGGCAAGCGCGATGCCGCGCGCTCGGCAATCGTCGGCGACAATCTGCCGGTTGGGACCGGAGTGGCGGGCCGAAGCTTCCTGCTGCGCGGCAACGAAAGCAGCAAAAGCCTCATCGGAGAGACCCAGTTTCTTCTGGTAGTAGAGCGTGTACTGATCGAGATTCTGGAACTGCCTCTGTCCCGGGGCATGATCCATCACGGACACGAGGTGAACGAGCGGATCGCCGCGAAAAGTCTCGTAGTCCGAGAGCATGTCGGGGGCTGACACCTCGCAGCGCAGATGAATGAGATGGTCGGCACGGAACCGCCCCTGGTCGCGGCCCTCGTGCAGCGCGTCGGCTAATGTCCTCATCTCGCCGGGTTGGAAATGCTCGTCGTCGGCCCCCATCCGCAAGCAGTCGAACACAGTGGTGATGCCCGCAGTAGCCACCTGACCATCATGCGCCTGGATGGCGGCGATGGTGTCCCAACGCACGCCCGGACGGGGCGCGTAGTGCACTTCCAGATGGTCGGTGTGCAGTTCGACGAGGCCCGGAATCAGATAGTCCCCCTCGAGGTCGAAGCCGCTTCGCGATGTGCCCTCCGTCACCTCGGTGATGCGGCCGTCGCGAACGACCACGCCACCGGTGACAACGCGATCCTCGAGCACGAGGCTGGCATTGCAAATCTCGAAATCGCGGATGTCGGACATGGTAAACCTTCTTTTCATCAGCGCTGGGTCCGGCCGGTAAGCCGGCTGCGTAGCGCATTGGAAATGGTGTCGAAGATGAACACGGTGCCGATGATCAGGATCACCATGTAGAAAATGTTGGGCCAGTTTGTGTGGGTGCGCATCGCCTCCCACAGCTTGAGGCCAATGCCACCAGCTCCCATGGCACCGATGATGGTTGCCGAGCGGGTGTTGGACTCCCAGAAGTAGAGAGTCTGACTGACGAAGACGGGCAGAACCTGTGGCAGCACACCAAAGCGTTGCACGGCGATCGGTGCGGCGCCCACCGAGGTCAGCCCGTCGCGCGGCTTGCCGTCGATGTTCTCAAGCGCCTCCGAGAAGAGCTTGCCGAGCGAGCCTGTGTCGGTGAAGAAGATCGCCGCCATGCCGGAAATGGGGCCAGGCCCGAAGGCACGGGTAAAAAACAGCGCCCAGATCAGCATGTCGACCGATCGCTGGAAGTCGAAGAAGCGCTTGGCCGTCTGGTTGGCGAGCCAGTTGGGCGTGATGTTGCGAGCGGCAACGAAGCTGAGCGGGAACGCAACCAAAGCCGCAAACAGCGTGCCGATGAACGCCATCACCACGGTCTCGAGCAGCTTTGTCCAGACGTCGAGATGCTGCCACGACGGATTGTAGAGAAAATCGTTGACTGCAAGCGCAAGATTGCTGCGGGTTGGATCCAGCCTCGGTCCCGCAAAAAGCAGATGCATCACCTCGCCGGCCGACTTGCCGAAGAATGCCGAGTTGGTATCGAAAACGAAGTTGACCCAGCCAGGGAAACGCCTGTGGATGACCACCGCATCCCGGTCGATCTGCGCCCAACCTGAAAGACCGAAGGCGACGATGATGCGATCCCCTGCCCGCTTCTGCTCCGCCCAGGATGGCAGTGGTCCAGTTGCCTTGACATCGTCGCCAGATCCGAGTGGTACCACCAACGCCTCGCCGTTTCTCTCGACGACGATCCGGTCGGGCGAGACAACAAGCCGCGCGCCGGCTGAGAACTCTACCTCGGCACGCTTCACGACCTCCTCGACACGGACAGTCGGTTCATTGGCCGGGGCTGCGGGTGTTGCGTCAGGCACCATGAAGCTGTTCCCGGCCATGAAGCCGCCGGTTTTGGTTTCAGCCGGTTTCGGCGATACGACATGCCGCTGCATCGTGGTTCGCTCGACGGTCATCCATTCCGGCTTTGGATTGGGACCGATCGGATCGAAGCGGGGAAAAGTCACCGCCATGGCGCCATCGCGAGCGATCGAGATGGTTGGGCGATACTCGTAGGTCACCCACTGCACCAGGTAGGAACCGGCGATTTGCCAGTTGGTATTCGAGAGGACTTGCCCGATGCCGAACACCCACCAGCAAAACAGGAGGTAGGCGATTGTTGCGACGCCTAGCAGCGGCACGCGCCAAAGCGACCAGAAACGCGGGCTCAATACCTGCGGATGGCGTGAAGCTATGGCTGCGTATTGATCGGCGGTGAGGGCGAGCATCGTGGAGTTCCTCAGGCTGCCTGCATGAAGGCATCTCGGCCAACCAGACCGCGGCGCAGCCATGCGGAGAACTGGTCGACGGCAACAATGGTGCCGAACAGCAGAATGACGATGGCGATGGTCTTGGCACCATGGTTCTGGCTGATGGAAAGGCGCAAAAGCTCGCCGATGCCCCCACCCCCGACTGCCCCGATGATGGTCGATGCGCGCACGTTGATTTCGAGACGCAGAAGGAAATAGCTGGCGAAGTTGGGAAGCACCTGCGGCAGCATGGCAAAGCGAACGCGCTCGACCCAGTTGCCACCGACAGCCATGAGCCCCTCGTCCGGCTTCATGTCGGCATTCTCGACGACTTCGAAGAACAGTTTCCCGAGAGCGCCTATGCTGTGGATCGAAACCGCGGCAATCGCTGGTATTGGCCCAACCGTCAGAAAGGACAGGAAGAAGCCTGCGACGACCACGTCGGGAAAGGCGCGCAGGACTTCCATGAACCGGCGGGCCGGCCAGCGCACCAGCTTGTTTGGCATCATGTTGCGGGCAGCGAAGAACGAGAGGACGCCGCCGACAAGCGTGCCGAGGACTGTCGACAGCAGCGCGATATTGAGCGTTATCGCCATCTGGTCGAGATATTCGGGGATATAGAAGTCCGACGTCAGGTAGGCACGACCTTCGGGATAATTGTACTTGAGACTGCCGTCGTCATAGGGCGATGGCAGGTCGAACATCGCCCGCCCCACCTCCAGCCAGTCGCGCGGCACAAGATCCGCCGTGAAGTCTAGGAAGTGCGGAAGCCGATCGAAGAACTTCCCGGCATTGGCCTCGTTGGCGAACCACAGAGACAGCGCCACGGCGATCAGGAGCCCCCCCAAACCAAGCACGGTATAGAGGCGTCGCACGCGCGCCTGGGCTTGCCAATGGCGTTCGATGAGAGCGGCGCGGTCGGAGAGACTCGTCGGCATGGCTGCCCCGGTTGGCAATGGAACCGGCCGAGAAGCCCGGCCGGTCCAAAAGGGAACGAGAATGGTTCAGCCGCCGATCTGTGCCTTACGGGCTGCGACGATGGTCTTGTAAAAGTCCGGTGTCACGTCGGAGAAGGCCTTGAAATCGCCGCCCTCGATCGCCGAGAAGCAGGCGGGGTCGGTCTTCGGCAGGTCTTTCATGAAGGCGACGAACTTGGTCTTCACTTCGCTTGGCAGCGCATTGCGGACAACAATCGGACCGTTCGGGATGAGCGGCGACTTCCAGATCTCGACGATGTCGTCCATGTTGAGCATGCCCTTCTCGACCATCTTCCTGAGATTGCCGGAGGTGTAGCCGTCCTTGAACGCGCCGACGCCCGAGCCCCAGGTGGTGCCGGCATCAAAGGTGCCTTTCAGCACTTCGAGCACGAGGTTTTCGTGGCCGCCGCCGAAGCCGGTCGATGCAAAGTATTCCTTGACCGGAGCGCCGATGGACTCCGGCAAGGTCGCTACGGGAACGAGGTAGCCGGACGTGGAGTCGGGGTCGGCAAAGCCAAGCTTCTTGCCCTTGAGATCCTTGAGGGTCTTGAGACCGCTGTCCTTGCGGGCAACCATGATCGAATAGTAGCCGGTGGAACCGTCGGTCTGAACGGTGGTCAACACCGGGGTCACCACGTCCGGATTGGTCAGGAAGATCTTGGCGTAGCCGGAGGCACCAAGCTCGGCCTCATCGAGCGTGCCGCCCAACAACCCCTGGATGACGCCGTCGTAGTCGGCCGCCGGAAACAGTGACACCTTCTCGACACCGATGGCGGCCGGTAGCTTGTCCTGCAGGCACTTGAAGTTGCGCAGGCGATCAGCCTCGTTCTCACCGCCCAGAATGCCGACGCGGAAATCCTTGATCTCCTCGGCGGCGGCGGCGCCGGCGAGCGCGACGAGGGCGGTAGCGGCAAAAAGAATTTTCTTCAACATCCGTCTCACTCCTGGTTCCGCCGGCCCCCGCCGGTCGGATGGTCATGCTGCGCTTGTGGCGCGGGCAGACGAGCGCGCACGGTCACCCCGCGAAACCGGATGTCGGCCTCGCGCGCTCGAAACTGGTCGGTTGAGTATGGCCGGCCTCACATGGCGGCAGCGGCCTGCATGACGAGGCCTGCAACGGCCTGCGGCTCCGGCATTCGCTCGGGAGCAAGCGACGTGGAGGTCATCCGTTCGTCGAAATCATCCTCGGCCCCGTAGATGCGGCGAACCGCCTCCGCCGTGAGCTCGGCAGGCGGGCCGTCGAACACCACCTTCCCCTCGGCCATCCCGAGCACACGCTGGCAGTAGTTGCGGGCCGTATCGAGAGTGTGGAGGTTGGTGATGACCGTTATGCCGTCGCGACGATTGATGTCGGCGAGCGCATCCATCACGACCTTCGCGTTTAACGGGTCGAGCGAGGCAATCGGCTCGTCCGCGAGAATGACGCGGGGCTCCTGCATGAGGGCGCGGGCGATCGCGACGCGTTGCTGCTGGCCGCCGCTGAGCGTACCGGCGGCTTGCAACGCCGTCTGCTCGATGCCCAGTCTTTCGAGCGCAGCAATGGCCATGATGCGCTCTTCGCGACTGAAGAGATTCATCACCGAAAGCGCCGTCGAGCGATGATTGAGGCGACCAAGCAGGACGTTGGTCAGAACATCAAGACGTGGCACGAGATTGAACTGCTGAAAGATCATCGCGCAATCGCGCCGCCATCGACGCAGAGCCTCGCCCTTGAGCGAGGCGATTTCCACACCACCATAGCGGATGGACCCGGAGGTGGGATCGGCGAGCCGGTTGATCATCCTGAGCAGCGTCGACTTGCCGGCACCAGAACGACCGATGACGCCGACCATTTGGCCTTCCGGGATCGAGAAGCTGACGTCATCAACGGCAACTTTGACCCCGAAGTGGCGCGATAGGTTACGGATTTCGAACATTCTTCTAGACGCCCTGCCCGACTATATTTGTATGGACTTGAACTTACGCCGACCGGATGTCACTTTCATGTACAACCGAGAAGTAAACCGGCTAATTTTCATATTTACTCAGGAAAGACTCGACATCGAGCCTTCTGAAATCTTCGAGCGCATCCCTAATCTGTGCGTGCTCCCAGTCCCACCAGGCAAGCGCCTCCAGCCGATCAGCAACATGCTCGGGAAACCGTCGTCTGAGGGGACGCGCCGGCACACCCGCTACGATGGTGTAGGCAGGTACATCGCGGCTCACCACGGCACCCGCGCCGACCACGGCGCCGTTGCCGATGGAAACACTTGGCAGGAGGGTCGCCCCGTGACCGATCCAGACGTCGTGTCCGATGTGAATGCGATTGTCGCGCCGCCAGGCAAAGAAATCCTGCTCGTGTTCGGCATCATCCCAGTAATCGCCAGCCCGGTAGGTGAAGTGATGAAGGCTCGCCCGGTCCATCGGGTGGCGCGTCGCATTGATGCGAACGGCGGCGGCGATGTTCGCGAACTTGCCGATCGTGGCGCACCAGACCATGCCATCGCGTTCGATGTAGGAGTAATCGCCGAGTTCAAGTTCGCTGATGCGACAGCCTTCGGCGATTTCGGTGTAGCGTCCCAGCTTGCTCGCCTCGACGCTGGCTGTCGAATGAATCAGCGGCGTTTCTGAAAGGCGGGGCATCAGCTGGCTCTCCTCACGGAATGGCGAGACACGTCGACGACACGGCTGGCCACGCGATCCCGCACATCCTCATCATGGAAGATGCCGACCAGCGCCGTGCCAGTTGCCTTCTTTTCCTCGATCATCCCGACAACAACCGCACGGTTGGCGGCATCCAGCGATGCGGTCGGCTCATCGAGCAACAAAATGGGATGGTCTGAAATGAAGCCCCGAGCGATGTTGACGCGCTGTTGCTCGCCCCCGGAAAAAGTCGCCGGCGGCAGACTCCAGAGTTCGCGTGGCAGATTGAGCTTGGCGAGCGCCGCCTCGGCGCGCTGCAGCGCCTCCGTCCGATCGGTACCGCGAGCAATCAGCGGATCGGCCACGACGTCCAGCGCTGAAACGCGCGGAATGGCCCGCAGAAACTGGCTTACATAGCCGAGCGTGAGACGGCGAACGTCAAGAACCTCACGTGGACGCGCTTTGGCAAGGTCGACGGACCGACCGTCATGAGCAATCAGGATCTCGCCGGCATCGACGCCATAGTTGCCGTAGAGCATCTTGAGAATGGAGCTCTTGCCGACACCCGACGGACCGCCGAGGACCAGGCACTCGCCGGATGCCACTTCGAAGGAGACGTTGGAAAATACCGGCAGGCGAAGGCCGCCACGCAGATGCATGACGAATGTCTTGGCGATGTCGCGCACGCGGAGCGGTAGCATGGCTTTCTCCGGTCAAGCTTGGGGAATGGAAGAAACGAGCAACTGGCTGTAGGGCTCTCGGGGATCGTCGAGCACGCGATCGGTCAGTCCCTCCTCGATGACCCGCCCTTCCTTCATGACCATGATCCGGTGGCTGAGCAGTCGTGCGACGGCAAGGTCATGCGTCACGATGATCACCGACAGGCCGAGATCCCGCACGAGGCCGCGCATCAGGTCAAGGAGACGGGCCTGTACCGAAACATCGAGACCGCCTGTCGGCTCATCCATGAAGACAAGGCGCGGAGCGGTGACGAGGTTGCGGGCAATCTGCAAGCGCTGGCGCATTCCGCCCGAGAACGCACGTGGCCCATCGTCGATGCGATCGGCGGCGATCTCTACCCGGGAAAGCCAGTCGAGCGCCGTGTCGCGGATGCGGCCATAGTGTCGGTCGCCGATGGCCATCAGCCGTTCGCCGACATTGGCGCCGGCTGAAACCCCCATGCGAAGCCCATCGGACGGGTTCTGATGCACGAACCCCCAGTCGGTGCGCATCAGAAAACGGCGCTCGGCTTCCATCATGGTCGTCAAGTCTCGCTGGCTCCCGTCGCGCATCGCATAGACCAACGAGCCGCGGTCGGCCGTGAGACGCGTCGACAGACAGTTCAAGAGGGTTGTCTTGCCCGATCCGCTCTCTCCGACCACGGCCAGTACCTCGCCGGGCCAGAGATCGAACGATATGTCTTCGCAGCCAAGGCGCGCACCGTAATGCTTGGTGAGATCGCGTACCTCAAGGATGGGAGCGTCGGTCATGATTGAGCCCCTGTCTCGGTACGGCGGCTTTCGCAGTTGTCGGTATCGGAACAGACGAACATTCGGCCGCCATGGTCGTCGAGCACCACCTCGTCGAGATAGACGTTGCGGGCGCCGCACATGGCACACGGCTCGCTGAATGTCTGCACTTCGAAGGGGTAATCCTCGAAGTCGAGGCTTTTCACCTCGGTGTGAGGCGGAACGGCATAGATGCGCTTTTCGCGACCGGCACCGAACAGCTGCAGAGCCGGGCTCATGGTCATCTTTGGATTGTCGAACTTCGGGATCGGCGACGGATCCATTACATATCGGCCCGCCACTTTCACCGGGTAGGCATAGGCAGTAGCGATCCGGCCGTGATGGGCGATGTCCTCGTAGAGCTTCACGTGCATGAGACCATAGTCTTCAAGACCGTGCATCACCCGCGTCTCGGTTTCACGCGGTTCGAGGAAGCGCAAAGGTTCGGGAATCGGGACTTGGTAGACGAGGACCTGACCTTCCCTGAGCGGGTGTTCGGGGATGCGATGGCGTGTCTGGATGACCGTCGCTTCGGACGTATGCGTCGTCGTGGTGACGCCGGCCACCTTGCGGAAGAAAGCGCGGATCGACACGGCATTGGTAGTGTCGTCGGCGCCCTGATCAATCACCTTGAGGATATCGCTGGGGCCGATGATCGCGGCGGTAACCTGTACGCCGCCGGTCCCCCAGCCATAGGGCATCGGCATCTCGCGAGCTGCGAATGGAACCTGATAGCCGGGAATGGCGATCGCCTTGAGGATGGCGCGCCGGATCATCCGCTTCGTCTGCTCATCGAGATAGGCGAAGTTGTAAGTGACGGCATTCATGGTTTCTTGCCACTTCCGATCATAGACTGGTGGGCATGCAACTATTCAAAGATATCTTGCTGACCGTTGCCGTGGCTCTTGGCGGTATTCTCATGATCCGCTTTGGCTCCGGCAGTCGTTCTGCGGGTTTCTTCGATAGCTTGTCCGACACTGATAGGTTCGACGACAGCTCGTCCAACAGCGGCAGTTGCGACAGTGGGGATGGTGGCAACTGCGATTGATCGCTCGGTTCGGTTGCTCATTGCGCAGCCTCCCCGATCACTTCCTCGACCTCGTCCTCTTCGGACACATCGCCACGTTCCTGCCAGGCAGTACGAAGCCGGCGGACGAGGCCAAGCTCGGCCTGGAAGTCGACGTAGTGCGGCAGCTTCAGGTGCTCGACGAAACCAGTCGCCTCGACGTTGTCACAATGGGAGATGACGAACTCCTCATCCTGTGCCGGAGCGGTTATCTCCTCGCCATATTCGGCCGCTCTGAGCGCCCGGTCGCAAAGCGACATCGCCATGGCCTTGCGTTCACTTTGCCCGAACACCAAGCCGTAACCGCGCGTGAATTGTGGCGGCCTCTCGGCCGATCCTTTGAACTGATTGACCATCTGGCACTCGGTGACGCGTACCTCGCCGACTGCCACTGCAAACCCCAGTTCGGGAATCTCGATCTCGACGGTGGCAACACCGATGCGGATCTCGCCGACAAAGGGATGGCTGCGGCCATAGCCGCGCTGGGTGGAATAGGCGAGCGCCAGCAGGAAGCCCTCGTCGCCTCGGGTGAGCGACTGCAAACGCTCGGATCGGGACAGGGGAAACTCTTGGGGCGTACGCGTGATATCGCCCGGTTCATTGCCGTCGTCGATCTCCGTCTCTATCAGGCTCTCGCCATCGAGAATGTCGGAAACGCGCGCCAGATCCCCTACCCCGCCGTCGCGATGGGCCGGCTCAGGCACATCGGGATCGCCAGACAGCGTGGGGTCGAGCAAACGATGGGTGTAGTCGAAGGTGGGACCGAGCAGTTGTCCACCCGGCAGATCCTTGTAAGTGGCCGAAATACGCCGCTCGATACGCATGGCGCGACTATCGAGTGGCAGGCTGACGCCGAAGCGTGGCAGCGTCGTGCGGTAGGCGCGCAGTATGAAGATGGCTTCGATCATGTCGCCGCGTGCCTGACGAATGGCCAATGCCGCCAGACCCGGATCATAGAGCGAAGCTTCCGCCATCACCCGGTCGACGGCGAGCGACAACTGCTCGGCAATCTGCGCCTCGGTGATGGCCGGCAGACCCCGATCACCGCGGCGGCGATCGGCGAGAAGGCGATGGGCATTTTCGATGGCAGCCTCGCCGCCTTTTACCGCGACATACATGGCTCAACCTTCCGAAGGATTGAAATGAGTGGAGCGCGGCAGGGCGACGAGCTCTCGGCCGGCCGTCAGGACCACATCGATGCCTCGAGGAAAGAGAGCGCAGTTGGCGGTCCGAAAAGCGACGAACCCCTCCGGCAAACCATCGAGGGCAAGATCACGATGGCCGTCGATACCGGGTCCGGCTAGTCGGAAGCACTCGCCCTTGCCGATGCTACGCACCTCAATGACAACGGTTGCCGAGCGGTCGGGATAATCCTGAGTGCCAAGCGGCAGGCTGTCCGGCACGCCTTCGCCTTGCCCGATGAAGGCAAAAGCCGCCGCATCGGGGGTGTTCGTAACGGATGCTCCGGTTTGAAAGGCGAACCAGGCACCAAGCTCGGGAGATGCATTGCCGCACCAGACGGGGGTTTCCGCGTCGCAAAGCGTCAGCGCCAAGGCCGCCTGGGCTGGCCCGGCCAAACCCGGCGCGGCGACAGCGGCCTCGATGCGGCAGATATGACCCGGCCTTGCCATGGCGTCCATCAGCAGGCGAAAGGTGGCTTGCGCTTCGAAGACAGGCTGACCGAAGCCACCATCGAGCGAGGCGTCGAGCAGGGAGTTCGCTTGGGTCATCAATCCTCTCCCCGCACCAATGTGAAGAAATCGACGCGCGTCGAGGCTGTCGCGGCTTCCTGCCGCCCCCGCTCGTTTTCAAGGCGTGCGCTCACTGCGGCGCATAGTTCCTCGACCACAGGCAATCCCTCCTCGGTTCCGGAAAGCGCGTCGAAAATGGCCGCGCGACGGGCGTGCCCCTGGTCGCCGCCCAAAAGTTGACCGAAGCCAACCTGACCCGACGTCAGTCGCACAGTTGAACGACTTACCGTGGCCTCTCCCAGGTTGAAGCGAGCGCCATCGCCGCCGATGCGCCCGGTGAGCATCACAAGTCCTGTTTCCGGACCGCGCAAATCGATCACTTCCGGAGGAACTTCAAGCTTCGCCCAAGCGGCTTCGAGCTCAGCCACATTGGCACGGGCAAGAAGGCCCATGCGTTGGCGGCGACGCTCCATCTCCGGGTCGGCGGTGGCTTCCATCGGCTAGCTCCGTTCTCCACAGTCCGCTCCAGCTGGGCGGCTTGCATCGGACGCATTTGTCTATTAATCTAGACAACTACACACTAACGATAGTGTTAGCCCAACTCCGTGACAGCGAGGTGACATGACCCAGCAGAAACCGGTCGAACGTCATTCAGGCGTCTCGCTCTGGCGCCAGATCGCCGACCGCATACGGGTTTCGATTGCTGATGGAGAGTTCCAGGCAACCGGCAAGCTGCCCCCGGCGTTCGATCTTGCCGAACGCTTCGGAGTCAACCGGCATACGGTGCGGGCCGCCCTCGCCTTCCTGGCCGACGAAGGACTCGTCGAGAGCATTCAAGGGCATGGAACCGTCATCGTCGGTGGGCGCCAGCTGACGTTGCCAATCTCCAAAAGAACCCGTTTCTCGTCCGGCTTGGGCGACCAAGCGTCGTCGGTCACGACGCGGCTCCTCACTTCAGCCGAGCTGAGCGCGCCGGCCGAAGTGGCGAGCCTGCTGCAAATCGAGCCGACCCAACAAGTGATCGAAATTGAAGAGTCTGGTCATGTCGACGGACGCCCCGTTTCGTATTCGCAGCACTTTTTTCCGGCCGCCAGGTTTCCGGAAATTGCTAGGCATATCGTCGCGACCGGCTCGATCACCCGCGCTTTTGCAGCGTGTGGTCTACCGGATTATCTTAGGCAGAGCACCGAGGTATCAGCTCGCCACGCTGATGCCCGCGAGCGAGAACTGATGCAGCTATCTCCCGGCGCCATCGTGCTTGAGGCGCGCGCCATCAACACCGACCTCGACGGTCGGCCCGTCCAGTGCTCCCGGACCCGCTTTTCAGCTGATCGCATCAGCCTGAAGATGACCGCATGAACGGCGTTTGCGTCAGATCTGGACGGCCGGGATAACCGTTGAAGGCTGCACGATCTCTTCCTGAGCGGCAATCATCACGATCTCCCGGCTGCCAGCCTCGACGGTTCGCGTCAGGAGCCCGAACACAGAGGAAACTGACCGGGACAATGCTTCCGGCACCGAGCGCGTCGTCAGCCAGTGGACGTAGAACAGCGCCGCAATGGCATCACCGGCGCCATTGATCGATAAAGGTAGCCGCTTCGATCGGGCTAGCCACAAATTGTGGCCGTCGGAGGCGACAATATCCAGCGCGTTGTCCGGTGTGCCGCCAACGATCAAGGATGTCACGAGCACGACTTTCGGGCCGAGCCTGTGCAGGTCGGCAATCGACCTCCTGACCTCGTCCATGGATGTCGAAGGGCGCCCGACCAGGAAATCGAGCTCGAAATGATTGGGCGTAACGAGATCGGCTGCCGGTACCGCCTGATCGCGGAAAAACTCCGGCACACCGGGGCGTACAAAAATGCCTCGTCCGACATCGCCGATGACCGGATCGCAAGCGTAAGCCGCCGAGGAGTTGGCATCTCTGACGCGCTTGACCGCCTTGAGAATGGAGTCCCCGATAGCCGGCGCGCCAACATAGCCAGACAGGACGCCATCGCAACTTCCCAGGACGCCCCGTTCGTAGATGCCTTCAACGCAGTCATCGATCAGAGAGCTATCGAACACCTGCCCTTTCCACGATCCATAGCCGGTATGGTTGGAGAACTGGACGGTATGAATCGGCCAGACCTCATGCCCAAGGCGCTGCATGACGAAGGTTGCCGACGCGTTGCCGACATGGCCGTAGGCGACGTGAGACTGAATGGACAGGATGTTCATGGAGCTACATTTCAGGATGGATACGCGGGAGTGCGCTGCGCGGATCTACGAGATCCGCATTGGCTCAATGTCGAATACCAGAAGAGATTGCGCAAGCCTGTAGCCCATCAATAAAAAGCACTGGAAACCGAGGTTTCCAGCGCCCAGAAAAACAGCCAGATAAGAAGCCAAGCCAAGCGTCAGTGAAGCTCGCCGATCACCGCTTCCGCATTGGGCGCCATGATGGACGTATCGAGGCCAGCCTTTTCCATCTCGTCAATGACGGCGGCAAGTGCAAGATCGAGGCAATAGGAGGTGAACTCGGCGTTCAGCGACTTGGAGGTCTGTCTTGCGTAAATGATCAAACGCGCGAGGGCGGCGAACTCCTCCGAGTCGGCCACGATGGCCTTGTCGATGGTTCTGTCCAGCATCTCGGTTCCCCTTTCCTTGCCTACAAAGCACAGATGACGGGCAGACATAACCAAACGCGCCGTGACAGAGCCGTTACAAGTCGGAAACAGAGGCTTGCCACTAAGTAGCAAGCAGCCGGAAGTAGGACGTATGCGAGAACTGCCAAGCCGAAGCGGGAGCAGCTGACCGTCGACCTCTTTCCTGTTCGACCGCCTTTACGAGGGCAACGGCATCGTTTTTTTTCTGGTCGACGCGGAACGACCGCACCAGGGCGTCAATGTGGGCATGCTCATTGGCAGGTAGAGCTGCGCGCGCGAGAATCGCCTTCCAGCTTCGCGCCTTGTAGAAAATGGACGATGCGACCTCGATCAGCGCTTGGCATTGTCGATCGGATATCAACCCGTTCTGCTCCAGATGGTTGAGCGTGGCCCGCACGTTGACCAACGGTTCCGACAAAGGAGCATAACCAAGGTCCTGCGGCGCATGCAGAAGCGCGACTTCAGCGTCGTCCTCGAGATACCCGGCAGCATACGCGTCATAGATGGCACCGATGCCAGTCATGCCGAAGGCGGCACATTCGGCGGCCCGTAACGCACCGATGCTTGCGGCGCCATACATGCGCACACCATTCGAAAGCGCGTGCAATATCTCCTTGTGCCAGACGGCGGCCGTGGACTCGAAATAACCGTCGACAAGACCGATGACGTCGGCGCCTTGCTCCACAGCACGAAGAACATCCCCCTTCGCGGCTGGCGGCCGCAGTTCGATGTCGGAAGATATCTCTATCTCCGCTCCATAAAACGAGGGGCCAGCAAAGATCAGTTTCATCGAAACACCAGAAGCCGGGAAAGAGCCCTTGCGCCGAACCGGCGCTGCCTGCGGCCATCGGGATTCTCAAGGCCCGGAACGATCATTTTCATTACCGAAAAGCGGTCTTCGTCAGGGTTCATCCGGACCGCAACGACCCGGCCAACTCGGCATTCCCGCAGCCTCACCAGTACGCTCGCAAGCATGGCGTCCACGCTTTCTCCCGGTAAGTTCAAGTTGGCGGGGATCGGGCCTTGTGGCTCCAGACGCAGTTTACGGAGCAGGACTTCCGACACGCGTCCCTCGTAGACATCGTCCTCGACATCGTCGCGCGTACCGGTGATCAGCGTCAGCCGCGATTGCACGGCTTCGGTGATGGCGCGCAACGCCGCGCGGTAGGCGACCGGATGTGTCCCACTCCCCATCGTCACATCTATGTACCTGAGACGCGTCGACAAAGCGCCGACCGGAGAGAGCAACGCCGAGAAGGTCGGTATGCCGAGGTCACTGGTAAGATTGAAAAGCTGCAACCTGAACCCCGCCAGTTCGATCCGTCTCACGAGCGAGGTCAGGATGGGATCGTCGAGATCGGCACAGGAAACGCAGGTCTCTCCCTGTTGCTCGATACTGTTAAGGGACCAAAGCGTATCGGCATCGCGCTCGATACGTTCCAGCAGCCCGTGAAAAATTGCCTCCTGATCGGTGTTGCCGGAGGCAAGCCCGTCGGAAGACTGCCAGAAGTTCGAGGTTCGGGTGAAGTCGAGACGGACAGCCTCGAGGGGAACCCATACGGAAGCACCGTCGAGCAGGTCGCGCCCTTCGGCCCACTCGATCCCACAGTCTCGATCCACCGGCTGATGGCCAACGGCAATCAGACTATCAAGGGGATCGAAAAAACTGCCCTCATCAGCCAGCTCATGGGCTGAAGCCATTCTCACCGGCAGGCTGGGCTGTTCCGCAGAGGCGCGTTCCAACGCCTCCATAACGGCCGATGCCTTGGCATCAGTGTCGGTAATGCCTTTGCCTTGAAAGACCGAGAGAGTCCGAGCATTGGGGCGAATGGCGTTCCAAACCGGAATGCCAATGCGATCCAGTCCGGTCACCTTGGCTAGACGCGTGACACCGTGCGCGATAAGCGCCGGGGCCACGCGTGCCAAAGTATCCTCCGGACGGCACATGCGGTCCGAATAGGTATGTTCGCTTGATGTCACGGTCGGACCGAAGGCGGCCTTCTTAGTTACTGAAGCGGCCCGAATAAGCGTTCAGGTGACGAGAGAACGCTTCGCCGGTACCGAACGTCGCGTCATCGCCGCTATCGAGCGTAACGGCGAGATCGACGCCCGCGACCAATTTTGCTCCCTTGTCGCGAGCTGTCTTTGAAAAATCGAAAGGCTCTTTTGTCCCCTCCGGCAGCGCGGACACCGTGCCGTTCTCGAAATCGACGAGCCAATACCCAGGTTCACCGGAAATACCCAGAACTGCCATCTTAGCCATTTTCGTCTCTCCTCAGCCACGGACCCCTCATTTGAAGCCCGCTTTGCGCATGCCGTCACGCAGCATATCCTGTTTCCACTTCTCGCGGATTGGCACTTTCGCCAGCCAATCGTCGACTGTGAACTCGGGATAGATTGCGAGTGTCCGGCGCATCTCCCTTCTGGCGCTCCGTTGATCGCCGAGCATAGCATAGGCCGCCGCCGCCAACCTTCCGGCATTGGCCTGATCGGCCATGCGGCCGATGCACGCGATAGCCTCGCCATATTCCTCTAGACAGTAATTTGCCCCTGCCGCTGTCCACCAATAAAGGTCTGGGCATAGCGGATTGAGTTCGATCGCCCGCTTGATCTTCTCGAGGGCGAGGATTGGGTCTGCCGCGTGCACGAGCGTATCGGCATGATCGGCGATCAGATCGGCATGTGACGGAGCCCGGTTTTCGGCCTCCATGAAGGCTTCCATGCTCTCGAAGAACTGCCCCTGGTAGAGCTTGGCAACGCCGAGCTGATGATACCCATTGGCGTCATCTGCCCCGATCCGGATGGCATCACGGGCATGATTCTCAGCCGATAGAAGCAGTTCCTCGTCGCCGCGTGCCATCAACAGCCATTCGAGATGCTCGGTTCGCGCCAGTCCCGCAATCGCCGAGGCATACTGTGGTGCGTCGTGAAGGGCCGCGCGAAAGAATTTTCGCGCCCGGCGTATGCCGGGCAGATCCGCAACCGAAAGACTATGCTGACCGAGCAAATAGTTCTGATAGGCGGTCGGCTTTGAAGTGGTGCGGACCTTTGCAAGCTCCAGCCTCTCGACCGAGTCGGCTGTTTCCTGCACGATCCGGGCGACAAGCTCGCCATAGGTATCCGGCAAATCGTCCGGATGCCCGCGGAATCTCTCGGACCAAAGAACTTCATCACTGTCGACATGGACAAGAGTGGCATAGAAAGCCGCTTCACCGTTACGCTCGTGAAGCCGTGTTTCCAGAAGGTAGGAAACATCGAACTGCTTCAGAAGATCGATTTCGTCCCCGGCCATGCCGGCGATCCGCCGGGCGGTATGGGGAGCCACGATCGCAAGGGTCTTGACGCGGCAAAGACCGATCGTGACGTCTTCGATCAGACCGGAAATCGGCGCCCAGCTATGAGGTTCCTCGGGACGTTTTGGCGGCAGCAGCAACAGGCGCGGCAGCTTGGGGCGCGTCGCCGGGATTGGCTCTGGCGCGGGTGCATCGCCCGGTTCGAGGATCGATCCCAAGCCGATAATAGATGTCCTTCCTTCGTTGTTAAACAAAAGGCGAGCGAAGCGCAGCATATCCTCGGACGGCCGGGTGTTAAGGTCCGACCAGAGTTGCTGTTTGTAGCGATCGTAGATGAGGCGAGCCTGCGACAGGCGGCGATCCTTGGCGTATACCCTCATCAAGACTTGATGAGCGACATCACTATAAGGGTCCAGCTCGATGAGCCGCGCGGCGGCGGACTTGATGATCTCGCTATTATTTCGTGAAAGAACAGAGACAGCGTCTTCCAATGCAGACGCATATTCCGCCAGCCAGAAATCGCGCCTCTCGAGAAGCCAAAGTTGCCCAGCTTCAGAGGAGGTTCCGACATCGGCAAGAAAATGCCCCGTCGCGACCTTCATGAACGTCTCAAGGCGCCTGACGGGATCCGGCCAATCTCCGCGTTGCACCTCCGAGAAGTCGAACGTGAGCGCATCCCGACATAGAACGACGTCGGACGCCTCGATTTGTAGAAGCGTCGTTTTCAGCTCACGCTGGCGTATTCTGATCCTCGATATCAGCTGACGGAGATTGCCGAGCGACTTGGAGGCACTGTCCTCGTCATCTCCCCAAAGAAAGGCGGCCAGCTCAACCCGGGAAATGCGCCCGGATGGGCGAAAAGCCAAAAAAATGATCGCAAGAAGACCCTTGTCGGGAAACGCAGCAAGCTGCCCGTCAGGCCCGATCAACCGTGTTTCGCCAAAGGTCTTCAGAGCGAAGGCCACCACACTCCCCTTCGGGTTCGGAAGCTAGCACAGGTCAGTTTGAACGAAGGCCGCGTCCATCAGACATCGCCGGGGGCTCAACCAGGGAAGCCTGATCGTCGTCAGCGAGCAGTTTCACGAGATCGATGATGGATCGCCTCACCTTGGTACTCTTGATGCTGACAAAGGCTTTGTTCAAAGCCATGCCATCCTTCGTCAGAAGCGAGGCATCGACCGAATCCGAGAAGGTATCCTCGTCGATATGATAGGGGACAGTAGCATCCTCGAAAAAGAAGCTCACCGACACACCGAAGACGCCAGCGATCGTCAGAAGACGGGACGCACTGATACGGCTCGCTCCCTTTTCGTATTTTTGAACCTGCTGGAAGGTTACCCCCAGATGCTCAGCCAGCTTGCCCTGGCTCATTCCGATGAGCAGCCGGCGCATTCGAACGCGCGAACCAACATGAACATCTATCGGGTTAGGCGACTTGGCGATCATTGGAGTCTCCAGCTTGGCAATGGTCGACGAATGTCGTCACGATCAAGGTCGCTAAGGGAACAGGCCGAAAGAGCCACACCAGGAATTAGTGTATTTCATGAGGCGCACAAAATAAAGTAGCGAGATTGCTTTGTTCCTTAATGTCGACCCGAGATGCATTGCATTGGACGGGCTGGGAAAATTCGCGTTGGGAATGTAATTCCCCCGCTGTCAGGCCTAAAACAGTTGAATCCGTCGATTGCTCCATCCAGAGAGAATGTACTACTATTGTTGCTCTGGGAGAGGCGGGCGCAAGAATCCTGCCGGTAGGGGATGAGACGGAAGAGGAGGCCTGGTGCGAATGACCGGGGCCGATTGTGTATTGGGCGTGGATCTGGGCACCTCGTCGGTCAAGGCCGTGCTGGTGGATCGGGACGGCCGCATCCTTGGACACGGGCGGGCAGAGTACGGCTTCGTAAGCTTGCACAGCCTTTGGGCCGAGCAATCGTCCGAGGTTTGGCTACAAGCCTTCATTGCTGCCGTTCGGGAAACCTTGTTGAGAGCGGGCGTCACCGGACAGACTGTCCGGGGCATGGCCGTCTCAGCCATCGGCGGGGGCACGGGCATCCCGGTCGACGTCGGCATGCAGCCGATCCGCCCCTGTCTGCTTTGGCTGGACCGTCGCGCCAAGACCGAAAGCGAACGCGTCCGCCAGATGATCAGTGAGGAGGATCTCTACGCCATCACGGGCAATGGCGCCGATTCCTATTTCGGCTTCACCAAGATTCTATGGATAAAGAACCATGAACCGGAGGTCTGGTCGCGGATCAATTATTTCCTGCCACCCAACGCCGACATCATCTACCGGCTGACTGGCGAAATTGCCGTTGACCATTCGCAAGCCTGCAACATTGGCGGCGTCTACGATCTTGGCAAGCGCGCTTGGTCGGAAGAAATGGCCGACATTCTGGATATTCCGCCCTATTTCTTTCCCGAGCGGCTTGTGGGATCGCAGGAAGTGGTCGGCAAGCTGCATAAGGCCGGCGCGCGCATGCTGGGGCTCCCCGAAGGCTTGCCTGTCTGCGCAGGCGGGGTCGACGCAGCGGTCGCAACGCTGCGCGCGGGCGTCGTGCACGAGGGGCAACACGCCGCCATGCTGAGTTCGTCGACCTGCTGGGGCTTCATACACGCCAGCGCCGATCGCTTTCCTGGTCTCGTGTCGATGCCTTACGTAATCGACAGCGAGACGCTCACCTATTCCTATGGCGGATCGGCGACCTCGGGTTCGGTTGTCCAGTGGTTTCGCGACAATTTCGCCGACAATGAACGACTGGTGGAATCGCTCACCAGTGGCGGCAAGCGACGCGTTTCCGCCTTCGATCTTCTGGACGAACACGCGTCCGCCATTCAGCCCGGCTCCAACGGACTTATGGTGCTGCCCTATTTCATGGGAGAACGAAGCCCGATCTGGGACGTTGACGCTCGCGGCACGATCACCGGGCTGACGCTCAATCACACCAAGTCGCATCTCTACCGAGCCATTCTGGAGAGCGTCGCCTACGCGCTCAAGAACAATATCGATTACGGCAGCGCGGCCTTCCATGGGCTGGAGGAACAATTGACCGTCGTCGGCGATGTGTCGAAGTCTGATCTCTGGGTCGAAATCATCACCAATGTCACCGGTCGCCCGGTGCGCGTGCTGCCCAACAGCGGCAAGGCGGCTTATGGCGCGGCGGTAATCGCCGCTAATGGCATCGGGATGATCGATCGTCAGCAGATGAGCGACTGGCTGAGCGTTCAACAGGCGAAGGTTCTGACACCCGACCCTGCCGCCAACGCCGTGTACGAGCGAACCTTTGAAAACTTCAAGCGGCTCTATGAGCACATGAGGTCGTACTTCCCGACGGCAACCGAGACGTAAGGCGACCGGATCAAGCTGCGGCGAATCCTTCGAGCGGAAACTCGTATTCCTGCGCCTCTTGGGACTTGCGCCTGAATTCGCTGGGGGTGACTCCGATCACTTGCCGAAATAGCCTGTTGTAGTTGGACACGTTGTTGAAGCCAACGAGATAACAGATCTCCTGGATGGAGCGTGATGTCGAGAACAGATACTCGCACGATTTGTTGATTCTCGTCTTTATGACGTAACGCCGGAATCCAATGCCCGTGCACTCTATGAACCATCGCGAAAACATCTTGTAACTCATCCCGACAAGGTCGGCAGCCGCTTCCATCGAGACATCTTCCTCGATGTGTTCATGGATATAGTCGACCACCTTGTTGAACCGCCGAAGCGAAGCGGTCCGCATGTCTATGAAGTAGCGCGACGTTCCGAGCACAGTCTTGCGGCGGCATTGCTTGAGATGATCGATGATCCGCATGAACGAAATGAGCCTCTCCAGCGGTTCCTGGACATCAATTCCATTCATCAGGCCGTAAACGGCCTGCTGCGTCTCGCCGCCATATTCCACGCCGAACACAGCCTCGTCGAAGGCCGGACGAAGCAGCCGCAACTCGGTGAGCACGTTGGCGCTGGCCTCTATCCATTCCTTGCGGAACTGCAAGATGAGATCTCGCTCGGGGATGACCGTCCCGCTGCGAGCGTCACTGACGAAGTTGTGCGGTGTGTAAGGCCCGATCAGAAACAGGCTGCCCGGCCGAAAGTTGAGCACGTTGTCGCCGATGAAGAGCTTGCCTGAGGTTCTGACGATCTGGTGCAGCTCGTATTCAGGATGGAAGTGCCATTTGTCGCTGTCGTTCGGCCATCCGCAGCGCTGGAAGCGAAAGGAGTTCCCGAGATTGTTGTCGTTCACCTCGAGCGACGGCTTCATCTCAGGCATGATCGGTCCTCCACCGTTCGGCTGGCGGCAGTTCGGACATCGACCATGCCGACGACTCCGGCAGATCGATCGCCAATTACCGCATTTTCACCTAGACCAAAGGCTAACCGGCGTAGCGAATTTCGCTGATAACTCAAGGGATAGGTGGAAAAAGTATAAGACAAATCAGGAAAATCGTCTAGGGCAATCCCGACAGGTCGGCTAGAACGAACTCGCCGAAAGGCAATAATTACGGAGGAGACGTTATGACTATCCATGCAAAAGCGGCTTTGCTCGCCGCTTCGGCGACGCTTGTCCTGTCGGCAGGTGCAGCTCTCGCCAAGGACGCTCCCAAGATTGGTGTTTCCTTTCAGGAAATGAACAACCCCTACTTCATCGTCATGAACGAGGAAGTCACGGCTTTCGCCAAGCTGCTTGGCGCGAATACTCCCGTTTACGTTGCTGATGCTCGCCATGATGTTTCCAAGCAGCTCAGCGATATCGAGGACATGGTCTCCAAGGGTGTCAACATTCTGGTGGTGAACCCGACCGACTCCGAGGGCGTGCGTAGCGCCGTCGAAGCCGCCAAGGCCAAGGGCGTGACGGTGGTATCCGTGGACGCACAGGCCGCTGGCGTCGATGCCTTCGTTGGTTCCAAGAACTACGACGCTGGCGTCATGGCCTGCGACGCTCTGGTCAAGGACATCGGCGGCAAGGGCGAAGTCGCCATCCTCGATGGTATCGCCGTGGTTCCGATCCTCGAGCGCGTCCGCGGTTGTAAGGACGCCCTCGCCAAGGCCCCGGACGTCAAGCTGGTCGACATCCAGAATGGCCGTCAGGAGCGTGATATCGCCGTCGACGTCGTCGAGAACATGATCCAGTCGCATCCGAACCTGAAGGGTGTGTTCTCGGTCAACGACGGTGGCTCGATGGGTGCTCTCGCCGCCATCGAAGGCTCGGGCAAGGACATCGTCCTGACCTCGGTCGACGGCGCCCCCGAAGCGACCAAGGCTATCGCTGCCGGCACGGCCTTCAAGGCCACGGCCGCCCAGTTCCCGCGTGACCAGATGCGCATTGGCCTTGCAATTGCTCTGGCCAAGTACATGGGCGCCCATGTTCCGGCCGTGATCCCGATCGACGTTCAGCTCGTCGACAAGTCCAACGCGGCTACCTTCGCCTGGTGATTGATCCGTCGCGGGGAGGAAGCGGCCGACCGCCCCTCCCCGCGACGAACCTGCTTTCCGGACAGTCCGATCAGCATCGCCGTCTGCAACGGCGCGCTCCGAGGGTTCCGCCATGCTTGAAATGAAACATATCACCAAGAGGTTCCCCGGCATCGTCGCCCTCAACGATGTC
Source organism: Pleomorphomonas sp. (assembly GCA_029976075.1). Classification (GTDB taxonomy): domain Bacteria; phylum Pseudomonadota; class Alphaproteobacteria; order Rhizobiales; family Pleomorphomonadaceae; genus Pleomorphomonas. Next base: position 54,376 of record JARKNW010000057.1, on the reverse strand, counting down.
TCCCTCTCGCTGAAACGCGGCGAGGTCCATGCCCTCGTCGGTGAAAACGGCGCCGGCAAGTCGACGCTGATGAAAATCCTGTCCGGCGTTTATCAGGCCGACGAGGGAGAACTGCTGATCGATGGGAAAGCAGTCCATCCGACCCGTACACGAGAGTCGGAAAAGCTCGGCATCAACATCATCTTCCAGGAGTTCAGCCTGGTTCCCGAACTCAACGCCTATGAGAACATCTTTCTCGGCCGCGAGATTCGTACCAAGCTCGGCACGCTCGATGGTCGCACCATGCGCCGTATGGCGCGGGAAGCCCTCGACCGGCTGGACATGCATTTCCCGCTCGACTGCCCGGTTGCCGAGTTGACGGTTGCCGAGCAGCAATCGGTAGAAATCGTCAAGGCCACCATCTTCAAGTGCAACTTCCTCGTGCTCGACGAGCCAACCGCGACCTTGACACCCCGTGAGGTCAAGAAGCTGTTCGAGGTGATCGAGCGCCTGAAGGCTCTCGACGTCGGCTGCTTCTTTATTTCCCACCATCTCGAGGAGATATTCGAGATCGCCGACACCGTGTCGGTGCTGCGTGATGGCTGTCATGTCTACACTGGACCGGTCGACGACTGTACCCAGGATGAGTTGATCTCCAAGATGGTCGGCCGCGAGGTGACGCAGGCCTTCCCTCCCAAGCGTGGCAAGGCTGAGGAAGCCGAACCGCCGATCATGGAAGTTCGCAAGCTACGCTTCCCTGGTTCGGGAGACATATCGTTCGAGGTTCGCCGCGGAGAGATCCTCGGTATTGCCGGACTTGTCGGCGCCAAGCGTACCGAGAGCTTCCTCGCCCTCATTGGACGCGATCCGTCCATCGAAAAGGAAGTCCTGTTCCAGGGCAAGCCCGTCGAGCTCCGTTCGCCGCACGAGGCGTTGAGTTATGGCATCGGCTATCTGCCGGAAGATCGTAAACGGACAGGGCTTTTTCTGCCGTTCTCTATCCGCTCGAACATTGTAATCAGCACGGTCGCACGGCTGACCAACAAGCTCGGCATGGTACTGGCGCATGAGGAAAAGGCGCTGAGCGATCGCTTCATCAAGCGCATGCGCATTCGCACCACGTCCGACCTGAAAACCGTGTCGGAACTGTCCGGTGGCAACCAGCAGAAGGTGATCATCGCCCGCTGGCTGGCGAGCAACTGCAAGCTCTTGATTTTCGACGAACCGACCCGCGGCATCGACGTGGGCGCCAAGGCTGAAATCTACGTCATGCTGCAGGAGCTGGCGGCGCAAGGTCTCGGTGTCGTCGTGATTTCGTCCGACCTGCCGGAAGTGATCGGTCTCTGCGACCGCGTGCTCGTCATGCGTTATGGCTCGATCCGCGCCAACCTGACGGGTGCCGACATCAACTCTGAAAAGATCATGCTTTACGCCTCGGGAGGTGAAAATGGGTGAAGCTGCCACCGGCGCGACGTCGCGCGAACAACCCGGCGGACTGGTCGGCCTAGCCAAGGCCGCCGTAGCCAGACCTGAATTCGTCTCCTTCGTTGCGCTGATCGTTCTCATGGTCCTGACGGCGACCATGAACGAGAACTTCTTCACGGCCGACAATCTGCTCAACATCACGCGTCAGGTGTCGACCACCGGTATCATCGCAGTCGGCATGACCTTCGTCATCCTGACGGGTGGTATCGACCTCTCCGTGGGTGCCATCGTGGCGCTCGCCTCGACGCTGATGGCCGGCATGATCGCCAATATGGGCTTTCCGTTCTGGCTTGCATCCCTGGTGGCCATTTTCGGCGGAGCCCTGACCGGCGCGGTCTCAGGCTTCTTCATTGCCCGCTTCGCCCTGCCGCCGATCATCGTCACCCTGGCGATGATGGAGATTCCGCGCGGTCTCGGTCTGATCTACACCAACGGCTATCCGTTGCCGATCGATCGCGAGTTCGGCTTCATCGGCCGCGAGTATGTGTTTGGCCTGCCGATCCCGACGTTGATCATGCTGATCGTCTTCGCTGCGGCCTACTTCGTGCTCAACCGTTTGCCCCTCGGCCGCTATGTCTACGCCGTCGGCGGCAACGAGGACGCAGCCATCCTCTCGGGTATCCGTACGGCACGCATCAAGTTGATGGTCTACGCCGTCTCCGGCTTCACCGCGGCCATCGCCGGCATGATCCAGACCTCGCGTCTTCTGTCCGGCCAGCCCAACTCGGCAATTGGTGTGGAACTCGACGCCATCGCGGCAGTCGTGCTCGGCGGTACGGCGATCACTGGTGGTCGTGGGCATATCTTCGGCACCCTGATCGGCGCCCTGCTGCTCGGCGTGCTCAACAACAGCCTGAACATGATCGGACTGTCTCCTTACAGCCAGCGCGTCGTCAAGGGCATCATCCTGCTGGTCGCTGTGCTTATCGGCTACCTCCGCAAGCAGAACTCGCGCTGAAACAACAAGGGGGCGCTCCCGGAAGTACCGGAGTGCCCCCCAGCAAGAACCAGGAAAGGCCGCAAGGCCAGTCTGAACAAAGCGGCATCCAGAGGTTGACCATGACTTCCTATGTCATCGGCGTTGATGTCGGAACCGGCAGCGTGAGAGCTGCCCTATTCGACGAGCGCGGCGGTCGCCTCGCGGTCGCGGATCGCCCGATCCGCATGAACAAGCCCCGGCCGCTGCATGTCGAACAATCCTCGGAAGACATCTGGGCCGGCGTTGTGCAGTGCGTCCGCGCCGTGGTGGTTGCCGCCGGTGTTCCGGTCAGCGACATCAAGGCGATCGGTTACGACGCCACCTGTTCGCTGGTGGCGGTCGATGCCAAGGGCAAGCCGGTTTCCGTGTCGGAGACGGGCGATGACCAGTGGAATGTCGTGGTCTGGATGGACCACCGCGCCCTGGCCGAGGCGGAAGCCATCAACAAGGGGGGCTATGAGGTCCTCGACTTCGTTGGCGGCTCCATTTCGCCCGAGATGGAAATCCCGAAGATCCGCTGGCTGAAGACCCATCTGCCGGCTCAATACAAGCGTGTGGGTCTCTTCCTCGACCTTGCCGATTTTCTGAGCTGGCGCTCGACCGGCAGCACCGTTCGCTCGGCATGTACCACCGTTTGCAAGTGGACATATCTTCATCACGAGAAGCGCTGGTCGCGGCCTTTCTTCGAGGCGCTCGACCTCGCCGAGCTGATCGATGAAGACCGTATCGGAGACACGATCGTCGAGGCGGGTAATCCAGCGGGCAAGCTGACTGCAGCCGCGGCGGTCGAACTTGGCCTTTCGTCCGATGTCGTTGTTGCCGTTGGTTTGATCGATGCGCATGCCGGCGGTATCGGCGTGTTGGGCGACCGGCCGGAAGAAGCGCTGGCCGTGATTGCCGGCACCTCGGCTTGCCACATGGCATCCAACCGCGATCGTCACTTTGTCCCAGGCGTTTGGGGCCCCTATCATGGAGCCATGGTCCCGGGTTACTGGCTGGCCGAAGGTGGTCAGAGCGCGGCGGGAGCGTTGGTTGATTTCGTCGTGCGCGACAGCGCCGCCTGGCCTGCGCTGGAAAAAGAGCTCGCGCGCACCGGCCAGTCGCCCTATGCCTACCTCAACGATCTCGTGAGAAAGATCGAGGCGCGGGATCCATTCCCGACCCGCGATTTCCATCTTCTTGGCTACTATCTCGGCAACCGATCGCCGCTTGCGGATCCGACCCTGACCGGCATGATCTGTGGCCTGAAGCTTGACGACACGCTCGAGAGCCTTGCCGTCCGCTATCTCGCGGCGCTCCAGTCGGTAGCCTACGGTACCCGTCATATCATCGAGACGATGAACGGCAACGGCTACGCCATCAAGCGGATCCGGTTGTGCGGTGGCGGCGCCAAGAACCCGCTCTGGGTCCGCGAGTTCGCCGACGTTACCGGCTTGCCGATCGAGATCATCTCGGAAAGCGAGGCGATGTTGCTTGGCTCGGCCATGCTTGGCGCGACGGCGGCCGGCCTCTATCCCAAACTCACCGATGCCATGCTGGCAATGTCCGGCGAGGTGTCCACAACCACACCCAGATCTGAAACCGCAGCCTTCCATGACAAGAAATATCGTGTCTTCCGCGAGATGGCGGGTGACCAGCTGAAGTATCGCGGCATTCTCGCGACCAACTGATCAACCTTCGACCGTCCCGACATCAACAATGCCCCGACTGCCGGACAAGCTGTCCAGCGGAATGGGTCGTCTTTAACCGGCACCTAGCCGAACCAGTCTCGCGTTTCTCCAGGGGACCAGAGCCGTGACCTACTTTCTCGGAATCGACATCGGCGGAACCGTCATCAAGAGCGGGCTCTACGACGCCGAAGGACATGAAAAGGCCGTAGCCTCCGAAGTCGACAATGGCGTCGCCGCCCACGTCGGTTGGTCCGAGCGCGACATGAACGCAATGTGGCGGATCGTCGCCGGCACCATCCGCCGTGTCGTTGCCGAAGCAGGTGTCTCCGCCGAAGAAGTCGCAGGCGTGAGCTTCTCTGCCCACGGCAAGGGTCTCTACGCCCTCGATGTCGACGGTCAGCCGGTCCGCAACGGCATCATCTCCTCGGACAACCGCTCGCTGTCCATCGTCAAGGACTGGAAGGCGAAGGGACTCGACGCTGCGAGCTACCCCTATGGCTATCAGCAGCTGTGGACCGGCCATCCTGTGTCTCTGCTCGCTTGGATGAAAGCCAACGAGCCAGACAACTATCGCCGGACGCGCCATGTCCTGATGGCCCATGATTTCATCCGCTACAAGTTGACTGGTGTTTTCGCGGCCGAAGTCACCAACATTTCCGGCAGTAACCTCTACAACGTTGAAAAGGGTGCCTATGACCCGGCTCTCTTCAAGATGTTCGGCATCGAAGAGATGGAGGGGTGCCTGCCGCCGGTCGTCGGTTCGGAGGAATGCGTTGCCGGCCTGAGCGCCAAGGCAGCCGAGGAGACCGGGCTCAAGGCCGGGACGCCGGTATTCGGCGGTTTCTTCGACGTGGTATCGGCAGCGGTCTGCGCCGGCCTCGCCGACCCGAACTTCGTCAACGTGATCATGGGCACCTGGACCATCGTCACCTGGACGACCGACCGGATCCTCAAGCCGGCCGGCGACAAGTGGCCCTACATCTGGGGTCGCTACTGCATGCCCGATCGCTACTTCGTTCATGAGGGAAGCCCGACCTCGGCCGGTAATCTCGAATGGTTCGTCCGCACCTTCCTGGGCGGCATGCCCGACTGCTATCGCCAAGCCGACCTGATGATTTCGTCGCTGCCGAAGGCGGGTACCGGCATCCAGTTCCTGCCCTATCTCTTCGCCTCCAATCTCGGCGACGATCTTTCGGCCGGCCTCCATGGCCTTGCCAACGCCCATGGCCTCGGTCAGGTACTGCAGGCAGTCTACGAAGGTATCTGCTTCTCGCAACACGTCCACCTCGAGCGGATCGTCAAGCTGTCCGGCCGCGACAAGACGCTGCGGCTCACTGGCGGGCCAACCCGTTCCAAGCCCTGGATGCAGATGGTGGCCGACATTTCCGAAATGCCCGTCGAGGTGATGCATGTCGAGCAATCCGGTTGCCTCGGCGCGGCGATCGCCGCCGCGGTCGGCACCGGTGCCCATAAAGGCTTCAAGGAGGCCATGGCCGCCATGTGCCCGTCGGGGGCGATGGTCGAGCCGGACACCAAGAGCTTCTCTGCCTATCGCGAGAAATACGCGGCCTTCCGCCGCTTGGCCGAAACGCTGTCCGCCCTGCCGGCCGGAAGCTGACTTGCCATCAAGATCTGGAGAACGACGTGACCAGAGAGGCGCTACCCAACCCGTTGGGCATTTATGAGAAGGCCCTGCCGAAGGACCTCGACTGGCCGGCGCGGTTGGCACTGGCCAAGGCGTTGGACTTCGATTTCGTGGAAATGTCCATCGACGAGACGGATGAACGCCTGACCCGCCTGAGCTGGTCAAAGGCCGAGCGTGCTGCCTTTTGCGCTGCGGTGCGCGACCTCGGTGTTTCGGTGCCGAGCATGTGCCTGTCTGCTCACCGTCGCTTTCCGTTTGGCAGTCGCGACGCTTCGACGCGCGTCAAGGCGCGCGACATCATGCGCCGGGCAATTGATCTCTGCGTCGACGTCGGCATCCGCACGATCCAGTTGGCTGGTTATGACGTCTACTACGAGGAAGCGGATGCGGGCACCAAGGAGCGGTTCATCGAGGGCCTGCAGTGGTCTGTTCGCGAGGCATCCAAGGCCCAGGTGATGCTGGCGGTGGAGATCATGGACACCGCCTTCATCAACTCTATTACGCGGTGGCGGGAGTATGACCAGCTCATCAACTCGCCTTACTTCTGCGTCTACCCCGACCTTGGCAACCTCACGGCCTGGGGCAACGACGTCGATGCGGAGCTCAGGGCAGGCATCGACCGCATCGTCGCCATTCACCTGAAAGACACACGCAAGGTCACCGGTGATTTCCCGGGCCAGTTCCGAGACGTGCCTTTCGGAGAGGGTTGCGTCGACTTCAGGGCCTGCTTCGCCACGCTTGCCGACCTTGGCTATCGCGGCCCCTTCCTGATGGAGATGTGGACGGAGAAATCTGACGAGCCGGTGGTCGAGATTGCAACGGCCCGGCGCTGGATGATCGAGCAGATGCGCCTCGGCGGTCTTCTGCCAACGACATGAAAAACACCTGAGGAAACGTCCAAGCAACAAAGCAAATGCCCGTCACAGACGGACGAAAGGAGACTGAAATGGCTGTGAGTATCAAGGGTCAGGTTGCCGCCGTCACGGGTGGCGCTTCCGGCATCGGTCTGGCTTGCGCCAAGGCCATGGCTGAGGCTGGCGCCCGCGTCGCGATCGTCGACCGCGACGAAGAGGGCCTTTCCAAGGCCTGCGCCGAGATTGGTGCCAATGCCTTCCCGGTTCGCATCGACCTCCTGAATCCCAAGAGCGTCGCCACCATGCTGCCGCAGATCCTGGACAAGGCCGGCAAACTCGACATCCTGCATGCCAATGCCGGTGCCTATATCGGCGGCGATGCCGCCACCGGCGACCCGGACGCCTGGGACCGCATGCTGAACCTCAACATCAACGCGGCTTTCCGCACCGTGCACGCCGTTCTGCCCTACATGATCGAGCGCAAGCATGGCGACATCCTGATGACCAGCTCCGTCGCCGGTGTGGTGCCGGTGATGGTCGAGCCGATCTATACCGCCTCCAAGCACGCCGTTCAGGCCTTCGTGCATACCGTCCGCCGCCAGGTCGCCAAGCATGATGTCCGCGTCGGCGCGGTGCAGCCGGGCCCGGTCATCACGGCGCTCCTCAAGGACTGGGTGCCGGAGCGGCTGGCGGCCCTGAAGGCGGCCGGTGGCCTGATCGAGCCGGAAGAAGTCGCCGAAGCTGTCATTTTCATGCTGACGCGCCCGCGCAACGTCATCGTGCGCGATCTGGTGATCCTGCCCGCCCAGTTCGATATCTGATCCTCCTCCCCTCCGCAAACCCAACGGCGGCGAACCGGCGACGGCTTGCCGCCGTTCCTTTTTGCGGCGCGCATGCCTCGCCACGATACGGCAAAGCGACTATCTTGCGCCGGCCGGGCAGATGGCTCGGAACGGAGATGTTCATGTCGCAGGTCAAGGTCCGCCCGATGGGCGCTACCGCCACTCTCGATCGCAATGGCCACGGCAACGTGGTGGCCCGCTCGGGCGCCAACCTGGCGTTGGCCGGCTCGCCGTCGATGGAGGGCTTCAATCCTCTGGAGCTTCTGGACTCATCGCTGGCCGGGTGCCTGGCCCTCAGTGTCCGCATCGCTGCGCGCAACCTGGGACTCAACGACCGGCTCGGTTCGGTTTCGGTTGAGGTGATTGGCGCCAAGGCTTCCGAGCCACCGTCACGCATCGCCCGGCAGACGTGCCGCTTCGCAATCGAGGGCGATTTCAATGATGCCGAACGGCGAGCCCTGATCGAAGAGGCGCACAAGGTCTGCACCATCGGCAACAGCTATCACACGGCAATTGATATCATCGACGGCGACCCTCTTCTCTAGATTCCGACAATCGCAGCAACCTTGTCTAGAGATGCCTATACGAGTAAATTTATCTAGCTATTGGCCATTTCTAGCAAACCTGTTTCTGCGCCTCTCGCCATTTAAGACGGCAACGACATTCTCATTTCCCATGCCTCGGCTAGACTGGCCGCCAACAGGTCGCCCAGTCGGCCGTCACCCGAGGAGAGAAACATGATCGCTTTGCCTGCCCTCGCCAGTCGGCCGCTCCAGTCGGTTCTGAAGGTCACGACGGCCGCGCTGCTCCTGATGGGTATCGCGCCGGCCTTGGCTGCCGATGGCGGTCCGGATGCGACCATCAACGTCGGTTCGCTCTACGAGCCGCAGAATCTGGATAATACCGCAGGCGCCGGTCAGGGCATCAACGAAGCGTTCAATGGCAACGTCTATGAGGCCTTGTTCCGCCTCAACGACGATGGATCGGTGTCGCCGAGCCTGGTCAAGGACTACAAGGTTTCCGATGACGGCCTCACCTATACGTTCACCCTGCAGCCGGGCGTCACTTTCCACTCCGGCGATCCGCTGACGTCCGCCGACGTCAAGTGGTCGATCGAGCGCGTCACCTCGGCCGAGAGCAAGAGCTCGCGCAAGAACTCGCTGAAGCCGATCAGTTCCATCGAGACGCCGGACGACGCCACTGTCGTCATCAAGCTTTCCTCGCGGTCGATCTCGCTGCCCTACAATCTTTCCTATGTCTGGGTGATCAACGACAAGGCCAAGGATCTGCAGTCCACCGAGGATGGCACCGGGCCCTACGCACTTGATGCCTGGCAGCGCGGCTCTCAGCTCGCCGTCAAACGGTTCGACAAGTACTGGGCGGCGAAGCCTGAGAATGGCGAGGTCGTCTTCAAGTATTTTACCGAGGCGACGGCTCTCAACAATGCGCTGCTCACTGGCGCAGTCGACGTCATCACGTCAGTGCAAAGCCCGGATTCGCTCGCGCAGTTCAAGGACAACCCCGACTTTACCGTCGCCGAAGGCAAGTCCACCACCAAGCTGATCCTGGCCTACAACGATCGCGTCGCCCCCTTCGACAACGTCAAGGTCCGCAAGGCCCTGGCGCGCGCCGTCGACGACAAGAAGCTGCTCGAGGCGGTCTGGGGCGAGTATGGCACGCTGATCGGCTCGTTCGTGCCGCCGACCGATCCCTGGTATGTCGATCTCACCAAGACCGATGCCTATGATCCGGCGAGCGCCAAGGCGCTGCTCGCCGAGGCCGGCTATCCCAACGGCTTCACCTTCACCATCGACACGCCCAACTACGATCCGCACCCGCTCGCCGCGCAGTTCCTGCAGGGTGAACTCGCCAAGATTGGCGTCAAGGTGAACATCAACGTCATCACCGCCAACGAGTGGTACACCAAGGTCTACAAGGCGCATGACTTCCAGGCGACCCTGCAGGAGCACGTGAACCACCGCGACATCGTCTTCTACGGCAATCCCGACTTCTACTGGGGCTACAACAACCCCAACGTTACCGAGCTGATCAAGGCGTCGGAGGAGGCCAAGTCCGTCGACGAGCAGACCGAGAAGCTGAAGGAAGCCAACATCCAGATCGCTGAGGACGCGGCCAGCAACTGGCTCTACCTTTATCCGCAGATTGTGGTGTCGAAGAAGTCGGTCTCCGGCTATCCGCTCAACGGCCTCAACTCGCAGTTCTTCGCCTACGGCATCAAGAAGGCCGAGTAACTTCTCTCCCCTTGCTCGACACTGCGCGCCGTCCGACCTAATCTCGGGCGGCGCTTGCTACTTTTAAAAGGTGCCGCCATTCTCGCCTATGTCGTCCGCCGGACGGCGATCCTCCTCGTTTCGGTGCTGATTGCCGCCGCAGTTCTCTTCTTGCTGTTGCGTCTCCTGCCGGGAGATCCCGCCAACGCGCTTGTTTCGGTGGGAGCCGACCCACAGCAGATCGAGGCCGCCCGCCGACAGGTGGGCTCCGACTTGCCGATAGCCGCCCAGTTTGCACGCTATCTTCGGCAACTCGGCAGTCTCGATCTCGGAGAGTCTTTCGTTTCCGGCGTGCCGGTCCTCGACGAAGTCGGCCGTCGCCTCATGCTGACGCTGCCGCTCACTGCCCTCGCCTTTTCGAGTGCGATCCTGATCGCCCTGCCGCTCGGCATACTGGCTGCCGTCAAGCGTGATCGGTGGTACGGCGGCCTCATCTCGATCATCTCCCAGCTCGGTGTGGCCGTTCCGGTGTTCTGGATCGGCATCCTGCTGGTCACCGCCTTTGCCGTGAAGTTGCGCCTTTTCCCGTCAAGTGGCTTTCCTCCATCGGGATGGCGCGATCCGTTCGCCGCCCTGCATCAGCTTGCCTTGCCCATCCTGACGATTGCCTTGGTCATGTCGGCCTCGCTGATCCGTTACGTTCGCTCGGCGACGCTCGATGTCATCGGGTCCGATTATCTCCGCACGGCGCGCGCGCTCGGCGCCGGCTATGGCGAGGCGCTTGTTCGTCATGGCATCCGCAATGGAGCGGTCCCGGTGATCTCGATCCTGGGCATCGAACTCGCTTCCACCCTGCTCGGCGCCGTGGTGGTGGAACGCGTCTTCTCCCTGCCCGGCCTCGGCTCCATGTTGCTGAGCGGCATAGAGCAACGTGACTATCCGAGCGTTCAGGGCGTGTTGTTCATCTCGACACTGATGGTGCTACTCGTGGGCTTTGCGGCCGACCTTGTGCAGCGCCTCGTCGATCCGCGTCTGCGCGGGCCAAGCGGAGCCCGTCCATGACAAACATAGCGCCCGCCGTTGCCCCACCATCTTCTTCGCGCCTGACGCCGGCCTTTCTGGTCGGCGTGACGCTGGTAGGGCTTCATGTCGTTGTTGGACTGCTGACCCTCATTTGGACGCCTTATGATCCGACGGCGATGACCGGCGGCCGTCTTGCTCCGCCATCTTTCGCCCATTGGGCCGGTACCGATCGGCTCGGACGAGATCTCTTCACCGAGATCATGGTCGGCACCCGCATCGCGCTGACCGTTGGCGTGGGCGCAGTGGCCATCGCGGCAACAATCGGGGTCACCGTGGGGCTGTTGGCAGCCTTCGCATCCCGCACCATCGACGACGTGCTCGCCGCAACGCTCGACATCCTGATCGCCTTCCCCACCCTGCTGCTTGCCATGCTGATCGTGGCCGCAAGCGACGGTGCGAGCCTCGGTACCGCCATCATCGCCATCGGCATTGCCGCTTCGTCCATTGTCGCCCGGCTCACCCGCATCCTGGCTCGTCGTGTGCTCGCCATGGACTACATCACCGCGGCCCGCGTGTCGGGAACCGGCTGGCCCTGCGTCGTCCGTATTCATGTGCTGCCGAACATCTGGCCGACGTTGATCGTCAACTTCGCCCTGCAGTTCGGCCTCGCAGTGATTGCCGAAGCGTCGTTGTCCTACCTTGGCCTCGGTGCACCGCCACCCAATGCCTCCTGGGGACGGCTGCTGCAGGAGGCTCAGGCAACCGTCTACACCGCTCCCTTTGGCGCCATCGCGCCGGGTATCGCTCTGGTGTCATTGGTGATCGGTCTCAACCTTTTTGCCGACGGTCTCCGCGACGTTGCCGATCCGACCGGGCGGAGGCGCTGATGGAAGACCTCCTCCGCATCGAAAACCTCGCCATCCGTCATGACGGTCGGCCGCTCGTCTCCAATGTCTCCCTGTCCGTCGCCGCGGGCGAACGTGTCGGGCTGATTGGCGAGAGCGGTTCCGGCAAGTCGCTGACGGCGCTTGCCGCCATCGGGCTCCTGCCCGAGGGCATGAGCGCTTCCGGTTCCATTCTGCTGGCGGATCGTCAGGTAGTTGGTTCCACCGATCGCGAGGTCGTGGCGCTACGCGGTGTTGCCGTCGCAACTATCTTTCAGGAGCCATTGACCGCTCTCGACCCCCTGATGCGCATTGGCAATCAGATCGCCGAGGTGTTGCACCGCCGTGCTCGCCGCGATGGCCAAGTCCTTTCGCGGACCGAAGTTGCCGAAAAGACGAAGGCGCTGATGGCCCGCGTCGCCCTGCCCGACCCGTCACGTCTAGCCCGTGCCTATCCGCACGAGATGTCCGGCGGACAACGCCAACGGGCGGCGATTGCCATGGCTATTGCCTGTCGGCCGCGTCTGCTGATCGCCGACGAACCCACCACGGCGCTCGATGTCACCACCCAGGCCGAGGTGCTGAAGCTCCTCGAAACGCTCGTACGCGAGGAGAACATGGGGCTTCTGTTCATCAGCCATGATTTGCCGGTGGTCGGCACGGCGGTCGACCGGGTTGTCGTCCTGCGATCTGGCGAACTGGTCGAGCAGGGAACGGTACCAGAGGTCTTCGGTCGGCCCCGTCATCCTTACACCATTGGCCTTGTCGAAGCGGCTCGCGCCTTCGATCGGGCCATCGGAGCGGCGCTATGAGTCTCATCGATCTCGCCGCCGTTTCTTACGCTTACGCGCGCGGCCGCAATGTGCTTGACGGCATCGATCTCCGGATCGAAGCCGGCCGCAACCTCGGCATCGTCGGCGAAAGCGGATCGGGCAAGACCACCATCCTGCGCCTGCTGCTTGGCCTTGCACAGCCTACCTCAGGCCAGATCTCTTTTCGAGACGAGCCGCTCGATCTGCGCAATCGTCGCTTCATGCGCGGCTTCCGTCGGTCGGTCCAGGCGGTGTTTCAGGATCCCTATTCATCACTCGATCCACGCCAGAAGGTTGCCGACATCGTTGCCGAGCCCCTGCGGTCGCTGAAGGTGGATACCGATATCGAGGGTGCCGTTGCGAGAGCGTTGGCGTCGGTGGATCTGCCACTCGACACCGCCAGCCGCTATCCGCATGAATTCTCCGGCGGCCAACGTCAACGCATTGCCATCGCCCGGGCCATCGTGTCGCAGCCTGAACTGGTACTTGCCGACGAGGTGGTGAGCGCCCTCGACCTCACGACCCGCATTCGCATCGTCGATCTTCTGAAGACGCTCTCCGAAAACACCACGCTGGTATTGGTGTCGCACGATATCGGCTTCGTGACCCTCCTCTGCCAGGATCTCATCATCCTGGAAAGGGGCAGGATCGTCGAACAGGGGCCGGCACGCGACATCCTGTCGGCACCTAAACACCCCTACACCCGGCGGCTGCTCGACAGCACGCCAAGACTGCCCGATTTTGCCTGAGCCTGCTTACTGGTCGCGGCTACCGTCGACGAGGCCGAGGCGCGTCATCTTGTCATAGAGCGTCGATTTCGGAATTCGGAGCATCTGCGCCGTGGGGCCGAGGCTACCGCCGCTACGCCCCAATGCGTCGACGATCATTGCCCGCTCGAAGGCAACGACCGCCTCGGTCAGCGACAATGGTTCGACGGCGGCTGCCTCCGCGAAAGGAGGGAAGCCGGCTTCGATACCGAGAACGCAGCGGTCGGCGACATTTCTGAGCTCGCGGACATTTCCAGGCCAATCATAGGCCATCAACGTGCGGAGACGGGCGTCGTCGAGCGCAGGCGCCGGCCGACCGTGCACGATGCTGGCCTGCTCGGCAAAGTGGACGAACAACAGTGGAATGTCCTCGCGCCGGTCTCGAAGCGCCGGCAACGTCAAGGACGCGACGGCGAGCCGATAATAGAGATCGGACCGGAATTGTCCCTCCGACGCCATCTTGCCAAGATCGCCCTTGACGGCAGCAACGATCCGACAGTCGACGGAAACGGATGTGTTGGAACCGAGCCGCTCCAGCGTTCGTTCCTGCAGGACGCGCAGAAGCTTGATCTGCACGCTGACCGGCGTGGTCTCTACTTCGTCGAGGAACAGCGTGCCACCGCTTGCATGCTCGATCTTGCCGATCCGACGTTTGGTAGCGCCGGTGAAGGCGCCGGCCTCGTGGCCGAACAATTCACTCTCGACGAGATGCTCCGGCAGGCCGCCGCAGTTGATCGCCACAAAGTGCCCCTTGCGGCGCGGACTCTCATCGTGCAGGCAACGGGCAACAAGTTCCTTTCCGGTACCCGTATCGCCGCTGATCAACACGGAAGCGTTGGTGCCGGCAATGTCCGCGATGACGCGACGGAGCTTCATGATGGCCGGCGAGCGGCCAATGATACGCCCCTCCAACCGGCCGCAGTCGGTAAGCTTGTGGCGCAGGCGAACGATCTCCAGCGTCAGGGCCCGCTTCTCCCGTGCCCGGCGCACCACTTCGACGAGGTGTTCCGGAGGAAAGGGCTTCTCGATGAAATCATAAGCCCCCGAGCGCATCGCCTGAACGGCCAGCGATACATCGCCGTGGCCGGTGATCAGGATGACCGGGAGGTCGGCGTCGGCAGCCTGCATTTCCTTCAGAAGCGAAAGGCCGTCGCGACCGGGCAGCCGTACGTCGGAAACGATGACCCCCGGCTTTGCCTCCGCGATCCGTCTCAGCGCCTCTTCAACCGAACCGGCGCCGATCGTTTGCATGCCTTCGAGCTGTAGGGCCTGCTCGCAGCCGAGCAGCACGTCAGGATCATCCTCGACGATCATTACCCGAAGGTCTTCGTTGGTCGCCTTCGTCATGCCGCCTCTCCAGCGCCGGTCGGAATGCTCATCGAGAACACGGCGCCTCCTTCTTTCGCGTTACTGGCGACCAACTCACCGCCGAAATCGCGAATGATGCCGGCAGAAATCGTCAAGCCAAGACCAAGACCGACGCCTGGTGCCTTGGTGGTGAAGAAGGGCTCGAACATGTGGTCGAGCCTTTCCGGCGGCAGACCTGGACCGGTATCGCGGATGTCTATATGGGCAAACTCACCCTCGCATTGTCCGGAGATGGTGATGCGCTGATCATCTCTCCCCTCCATGGCGTCGATGGCATTGCCGACCAAGTTGAGGATGACCTGCTCGAAGCGGTTGGGGTCACACCAAAGATGGATGTTGCCCCCTTGAATGTCGATCGTCACCCTCACCGGTCCGCGGATCAGGCGGTGGTTGAGCAGGAACAGTACGTCGTCAACGACTTTCCGAAACCCGACACGCTGTGGTTCGCCGGACGATTTGCGGGCGAAGGTCTTCAGTTCACCGGTGAGATGGCCCATGCGCTCAACAAGCGGCCGGACTCGTTCGAGATTGCTGCGGACGGTATCGAGTTCGCCACGCTCCAGGAACTTCACGGCGTTTCCCGACAATGTGACGAGAGCAGCGAGCGGCTGATTGAGTTCATGGGCTATGCCGGCCGAAAGCTGGCCGAGGCTGGCAAGCTTGCTCGCCTGAATGAGTCCGGACTGAGCGTCGCGCAAGGTGCGCTCGGTCCGCTCGCGCTCTTCCACCTCGCGGCATAGGCGCTCGTTCGTGGTGGACAGGGCCGCCGTTCGCTCGGCCACCTGACTTTCCAGATGGTCGTGGGCCCGCTGAAGTGCTGCCCGCGCCGCCAGAATCTCCCCAAGGTGCCGCCTCCGCTGGCGATAGACCGTGAAAAGTCCCAGGCACAGCAGACTGCCTACACCGGCAAGCGCCGCCCAGAGGCGCGCCAAGTCGTCCATCTCGGAGAGATCAGTAAAAACCGTGAGCGTCCAGGGGGTCTCCGGCATCGCCCGGCTCTCGGAGAGGAAGAGGCCGGACGTCGAGAAACTGCCATCCGAGCCGGATGCACCCGGCAGACGGACGATGCGCGTACGCTCATCGAGCTCCCGCAAGGGCGAAAGCCCGATCGGCGCCAGCGAGCGATTGTTGTACTGTTGTGCCTCGGCAATTTCGCGACGAGCCTTGTCGTCCAGTGCCACCAGCGTGCCGTACTTCCATCGCGGCACCGAAGACAGCACCACGACACCGTGTTCATCGCTCAGTATGGCGGGGGATTCCGCCGACGCCCAGGAGCGTTCGAGCTGATCGAGGCTCACCTTCACCACGCCGATGCCCAATGTGGCGTTTCCTCGAGCGATTGCTGTCGCAAGGAAGTAGCCCGGTTGGAGGTTGGTGGTTCCGATACCGTAGAAGCGAGTCACCCGGCCAACACCGGCATTCTGGTAGTATGGCCGGTAGGAAAGATCGCGGCCAACAAAGCTGTCCCATTTGTTCCAGTTGCTGGAAGCGATCACTCGCCCGGTCTTGTCGAGCAGAAACACGTCGAGCGTACCGATACGATCGTTCAGGGCTTCGAGATAACTGTCGGCCCGATAGCGCAACACCGAGTCGACGGGATCATCGAGCAAGGCGAGTATGGTCCCGTCGAGCCCCATCACATACGGATAGCTCGCGTATTTGCCTACCTCGCGTTCGAAACTGGCCGCATAGAGATCAAGGCGATGGCCCGCACTGGCGCGAGTATCGGAGAGCGACCGCTCGAAGGCGACGCGGTAGGCGATGAAGGCCACCACAGCGGCAATCGCAAGGGCTCCCGCCAATGGATAAATCGCCGCAAGGCGAAGCCGACGATTTCTCGCGGCTAGGCTCCCACTTTCTTCGGCCAATACGGTTCTCCTCCCGCAGGCTCTCCACAGGCCATCGATAGCGCAAGGCCGTCCGGCAGGAAAGCCGGACGGCCGACACACGCTGGATGCCTGAGGATCAGCCGAAGGCCTTCAACAGGAACACGGCAAGCACCACCATGCCCGCGCCACCGATACGAGTGGAAATCTGGGCAAAGGGCATCAGGCCCATGCGGTTCGACGCCGAGAGGATGGCGACGTCACCGGTACCGCCGAGGCCGGAATGACAGCACGTCACGATGGCCGCCTCGACCTCATACATGTTGAGCAGCTTGCCGACGAACCAGCCGGAGGACACCATTGCCAGAACGGTGGCAGCGCAGATGGCGAAATAGGCGGGCGTGAAGGCGGCGACCAGATCGTTCCAGGGAACGTAGAGGGTGCCCAGTCCCACCAGTAGCGGGAAGGTCATGTTGGTGGTCATGAACTTGTACATCTGGTGCGCGCCAGTCTCCATGCGCTCGGGGATCAGCTTCGACACCTTCAGCAAGGCCGCGCCGATGATCATCAGGATCGGGCCGGGAATGCCAGTATAGGGAGACAGGAAGGCACCGAGGATGAACATGGTGCAAGCCATCAGCAGGCCCGCCCCCATCAAAGGCAGTTCGAGTTTCTTCTCGACCGCCATCTCCTTCAGGAGCTCGTTGTCATCGCCGGTGCGAACCAGGAGGCCGTTGCCCGAAAAGCGCGCGTTCTTCTCGCCTATGCGCTTCAGGACGCCCGACGAGACGATGGCAACCACGTTGCCGATCAGCGCGGCCGGAATGAGCGAGGCGATCAAAGCCGGCTGTGCGGTGCCGAGAATCTCGGAATAGGCAAGCGACAGCGGCAGGATGCCTTCGCCGATGCCACCGGCGACAATCGGCATGACGATGAAAAAGAAGGTGTGTTTGAAATCATATCCAAACGCCATGCCGACCAGACCGCCGACCACCACGGCACCAAGGGTGCCGACCGCGAGCGGCACGAACATCTTGAGGAAGCCCTGGATCAGCACCTTGCGATTCATCCCAAGCATGGAGCCGGTGACCAGACAGGCGATGTAGAGATAGAGGAAGTTGGACGTCTTCATCACAGCCTTGATGGCGTCGGACGTCGCGGGGTTCATGATCTGGTAGCCAAGCATGGCCGAAGGCACGAAAAGGCAGAGAATGGCCGATCCACCGATACTCTTCAGATAGGGAATGCGACCACCGATCTCTCCGAGCAGAAAGCCCAGCACCATGATGGCGGCAAAGCCGCCGATCATGTCAGCCGGAAGCTTGCCGACCACGGATGCCCCAAAGACGACGGCCGCTATGGCGATATAGAGTGGAAGTGGCACCGGGCCGACCTTGTAGGCGACAATGCGCGAGAAGAGGCTGTTGCCTGTCTCCACCGCGAGAGCATCGTTCCGCGTGATGTCCGTCATGTTCGTTCCTCCTGCCCCGCACATCAACAAGCGGCGGGCCTCTCTCCTGACTGTCCGGCCGACCGATGCTTCCGGCGCCGAAATGGCTTCGATCCAGTATTTCGAGCCCGCATGGGCCACATTCACGGACCGACCATGCCCCGACCCTCCGTCCTCGTTCCCTCCTCGGAAGGCGGCCGTCGCATGCCCGGGAAATGGCATGAGGCGTGCCAACTCGACCTGCCGGCTAAGCATTTGTTTTATCGATTTAATTCCGACAGTCGCTGAGCGGGTTTTCCGGTTTTCCGGATAAGGACCGCTACAAGCCGTCCGGAAAACCGGACGAGCCGAGCAGGTTTTGATAAGTGATATTACTGATTTTGCTTGGGAATTCGGTGGCGACGCATCGCAAGAAAGCACGCTTGCCCGCCCATGCCCGCCAAGTGCCGGGAGAGATACAACTCCGCCCTTTGCGCTCGCTCGCATGGGGAATGGTGCGGACGCCGTTGAAAGGACTTACCTCCCCTTGAAACGATATGTAAGCTGACGCGTGAGCCGCCGGCCGGGCGGACCGGCACAGTTTGAGAGACAAGGGGACCGCCATGAAGACGATCAAGGGACCGGGTTTATTCCTCGCGCAGTTCGTGGGCGCCGCACCGCCCTTCGACAGTCTAGACGGGCTGGCGCGCTGGGCTTCCGGCCTTGGCTACATCGGCTTGCAGCTTCCGACCACTGCGGGCTTGTTCGATCTTGAAAAGGCTGCGAAATCTCAAACTTACGCAGATGAGTTAAAAGGGCGTCTTAAGGAAAGTGGGGTCGAGATTACCGAGCTTTCGACCCATATCCAGGGCCAGCTCGTCGCGGTGCATCCGGCCTATGATCAGCTGTTCGACGGCTTTGCTCCGGAAGCGGTGCGTGGCAACGCCCCGGCCCGTACCGAATGGGCTGTCCGCGAGCTGAAGCTCGCAGCCGAGGCGTCGCGTCGGCTCGGTCTTGATGCCCACGCCACCTTCTCCGGCGCCCTTGCCTGGCCATATATCTATCCTTGGCCGCAGCGGCCGGCTGGTCTCGTCGAGGAGGCATTCTCCGAACTGGCTCGCCGTTGGAAGCCGATCCTCGATGCGTTTGAAGAGGCGGGCGTCGACGTCTGCTTCGAGTTGCATCCGGGCGAGGACCTGCATGATGGCGCAACCTTCGAGCGCTTCCTTGGGGCTGTCGGCAACCATGCACGCGCCAACATCCTCTATGATCCCTCGCACTTCGTGCTGCAGGCGCTGGACTATCTCGCCTTTCTCGACATCTACCACGAGCGCGTCAGGGCCTTTCACGTAAAGGACGCCGAGCTCAACCCATCGGGCCGCTCGGGCGTCTATGGCGGATACCAGTCCTGGGTGGATCGGCCCGGCCGCTTCCGCTCGCTGGGCGACGGTCAGGTCGACTTCTCGTCCATCTTCTCCAAGATGGCGCAATACGATTATTCCGGCTGGGCGGTCCTTGAATGGGAGTGCGCCCTGAAGCATCCCGAGGATGGCGCGGCCGAGGGAGCGCCCTTCATTTCAAGCCACATTATCCGCGTCACCGAGCATGCCTTCGACGACTTTGCGCAGAGCGGCGCCGACGCCGCCACAAACCGCCGCCTGCTCGGTATCGGTTGAGGAAACGTCATGAGTAAGACCCGCATCAAACTCGGCATGATCGGCGGCGGTCCAACCGCCTTCATCGGTGCCGTGCATCGCATCGCCATGCGCATGGACGACCGCTTCGAACTGGTCGCTGGAGCCCTTGATGTCGACGCCGAGCGTGGCCGAGCCTTTGCCGCAACGCTCGGTATCGCTCCGGATCGCGCCTACGCCACCTATCAGGAGCTGATCGACAAGGAGTCGGTTCGTCCTGACCGCGTCGATGCGGTGGTGATCGTCACGCCGAACTTCCTGCATTTTCCGGTCGCCAAGGCGGCGCTCGAAGCCGGGTTCGACGTGATCTGCGAAAAGCCGATGACCACGACGCTCGCCGACGCCGAAGCGCTCGCCGCCTTGGTGGAGAGCACCGGCCGCCGCTTCTTCCTGACCCACACCTACACAGGCTATCCCATGGTGCGGCAGGCACGGGAAATGATCGCCGCCGGTGAGATCGGCAAGCTTCGCCGCGTCGAGATGGAGTATCTGCAGGATTGGCTGGCTGCTCCGGTGGAGAATACGGGAGCGGAGGGCGCGGTCTGGCGCACCGACCCGAAGAAAGCCGGTGCCGGTGGCGCCATTGGCGACGTCGGCACCCATGCCTGGAACCTTGCTGCGTTTGTCGTCGGTGAGCAGCCCACCCATCTCCTCGCAGATCTTTCTACCTTGGTGGAAGGTCGTCGGGTCGACGATGATGCGGCGATCCTGATGCGATACGCCTCTGGCGCCAAGGGATCCATCCTTGCAAGCCAAGTGCTGCCGGGCAACGGCAACAATGTGTCCTTCCGAATCTACGGTGACAAGGCCGGCCTCGAATGGTGGCAGGAGAAGCCTGAGGAACTGTGGTTCACCCGGCTCGGCGAGCCGCGCCAGATGATCCGCCGCAACGGCGCTGGCGCGACGAGTGCGGCCATCGCCGGCAGCCGCGTTCCGGCCGCCCACCCGGAAGGTTATCTGGAAGCGTTCGCCAACCTCTATCGCGACGCTGCGGATCTTCTGGCCGGCAAGGCCATCGCTTCGACGGTGCCATCGGTAGGTGATGGAGTCAGCGGTTCGAAGTTCGTCGAAGCCTGCCTGAAATCCAATGCGGCTGGCAACATCTGGACCAAGATCGGCTGAGCTTTTCGATCTCCGTCCGATGCGGACGCGGAGCTGCCTCTGGCGGCTTCGCCTGCAGGTTTGTGCTCAAGGGAACCGTCGATGGCCGACACAGAAAAAAGCATCGTTATCTTCGATACCGATCCGGGAATCGACGATGCCATGGCTCTGCTCTTCCTGAAGGCGCAGGCGAGCCTGAAGCTCGCCGCCATCACGACGGTGTTTGGCAATGCCGAGACCGATATCACAACGCGAAACGCGCTCTACCTCACTCAACGCTTCGGTATCGACGCGCCGGTTTACGCTGGTGCCACTCGACCGCTGACCATCAATCGCCGGCCGGCGCCGGCTTTCATTCATGGCGATGATGGTCTTGGTGACGCCGGGTTCACCCGAAGCTTTTCGGCTCAGCCAAGCGAAGGCCATGCCGCGGACCGGATCGTCGAGATCGTCAGGGCCAACCCCGGCAAGGTCACCCTGCTCGCCGTTGCTCCATTGACCAATCTGGCGCTCGCCTTGGAGCGCGCGCCAGATATTGCGGAGCTGGTGAAGGGTGTGGTGATCATGGGGGGCGCCTTCGCATGGGGTGGCAGACGCGGCAATGCCACGCCGGTGGCCGAAGCCAATGTCCACAATGATCCGCATGCCGCCGACAAGGTGTTTACGGCGGCTTGGCCGGTGACGGCAATCGGGCTTGATGTGACCAGCCACTGCGTGGCGAGCCGCGAGGACGCGGAGGAGCTGGCCGCCAGCGGCCGCGCCGGTCGCTTCCTTTGGGATATCTCGCGCGGTTACGAAGCTCTCTATCAACGACGAAACCAGATAGATGGCTGCTGCCTGCACGACGTGGCGGCGGCAGCCTATCTGGTGAAACCCGAACTATTCACGCTGCGCTCGGGGCCTGTGCGCGTCGTCACGGAGGGGATCGCCATCGGTCAAAGCATTCAGAAGCTCGATGGCCATACATTTGGTCCAAACGCTTGGGACGGCCATCCGTCGAAGCTCGTGGCTGCCGAAGCTGACTACGCCGGCATCGTCGAAAACTATAAGTCGGCTATACGGTCGCTCGGCTGACCTGAGTTCGCGTCCATCGTCTCCGCATTTCCGTCGCGCATCAGTGCTCCGTGCGCTTTAGCGGAAATTTCATCAACATATGCGGTTATGAGCCTGTGGTGATGCTTGCCGGCCAGTGCCGGAATGCTCATTTCTTCGGGCCGCCGCCAGGCGTGCCCCGCCGACAGTGGGGTGCTCGGTGTTCTCTACGTTCCCATGCGCCGGATACGGCGAACGAGTGCAGCGAGTATTGGCGCTGTTCGGAACGAACCGCTCTGGCGCAATCAGCGTCGTCTTTGCGCTGGTAATCCTGCCACTGATCATCGCAGTCGGAGCTGCGGTCGACTATTCCATCACCGCTCGCACGCAGGAGATGTTGCAAGACGCAGCCGATGCAGCAGCCGTCGGCGCCATCTCCATGAGTTCGACGGCTGTGAAGCAAGTCATCCAAAGCGGTACATCGGGCGAGATCACAGCGGCGGAAAGTGATGCGTTCAAGATAGCCCAACAGAACTTTTCTGAAGCCGATTTTTCGACAATTACATCCTCACAGATTTCGGTCCAGTACACAGGAAGTGTTTTTAATTCTGATGTAACGCTTAACTCGGAGGTGCCTACTTATTTCGTCCGAATTTTCGGCGTAAACAGCATAAAAATATCAGCCAGATCTACTGCGCAAAATAGACCCGTCTACTATTACAACTTTTATGTGATGATCGATAATAGTCCGTCCATGGGGCTTGGCGCAACAGCGACGGACATCACCTCCCTTGAGGTGGTCAATGGCGGATGTGCCTTTGCCTGTCACATCACCGGCGCCACTTATGACACCTACGCTCTGGCCCAAAAGGATGGGATTACTCTGCGTTATCAGGTGGTGTCTCGGGCTGTGAAATCGATGATCAATCAGGCGGCAACCAGCCAGCTTGTCTCCAGCCAATACAAAATGGCCGTCTATTCGCTGGGATCGGACGCACAATCGGCGAAGCTGACGCCCGTTGCCGCCCTGTCGTCGTCTCTCTCTTCCGTCGCTGCAGCGGCAGCCAATGTCGACCTGATGACCATCCCCTACCAGAACTACAATAACGATCAAGAAACGGATATGTTGACCGCGCTCACCACGCTCAAAGGCATCATCGGCACCAGTGGCAGTGGCCTGTCGCCATCGGACCCAATCAAGGTATTGTTTTTGATCAGCGACGGCGTGGAAGATGCCCAGCGCCCCTTGAACTGTACAGAAAAACTCGACGGCAACCGATGCCAGGAACCACTCGACACGGCACCTTGCGCCCTGATCAAGGCCAATGCCGTTAAGATCGCCAGCCTCTATACGACCTATCAGAAGATCACCAGCAATGTCTGGTACAATACCTGGATTGCGCCATTTCAGACCAAGATCTCGACCAACATGAAGACTTGTGCCTCGGATGGGCTTTATGCGGAGGTCGCGCCGTCTGGTGATGTCAGTGCCGTATTGAACCAGTTGTTTGCCAATGTCGTGAGCGAAACTCATATCACCCATTGAGTTGAGGCCGGCGATGAAGGGTATCGATCTCGCGAGGTTGTTTTATCGGGATGTCGTGCGCCCTTGGCTCGACAAGGCATTCCCGGATCTGCTCTACGACGCAGGCATTTTCGGCTACGGGTCCGAGCTCCTTGGTTTTGACGATGAGATGTCGCGCGATCACAACTGGGGGCCGCGTGTCCAACTCGTGGTGACCGGCGAGGATTTTGCATCGCACGCCAAGTCGATCGTCGATGGTTTCGACGTGTTGAAGCCGCCGATGTTCCTGGGGGAGCCCATCGGCTATCGCTCCCGCCCTCACCCGCCGATCGTTGCAGATGACGCACTTGGACGCCAAGAGCATGGCCTCGAGGTGTTCACCTCCGGCGGCATTCTGAGGACGCGATTGGCGCTAAGTCTTCAGGACCCCATAGACGCGCTGACTTGGCTATCTCTCCCCGAACAAAGGCTGCTGGAGATAACGGCTGGAGAAGTCTTCCATAACGGACTTGGAGAGCTTGCTCGGCTCAAGAATACCTTCGGCAATTGTCCGCGTGACGTCACGCTATACAAGCTCGCAGCTCAATGGCGTCGCATCAGTGACGAACAGGCGTTTGTCGGGCGGACTGGTCATGTCGATGACGACCTCGGCTCACGCATCATAGCGGCACGGATCGCGCGCGACATCATGCGGGTGGGCTTCCTGATTGAGGGCCGTTACCCTCCTTATGCAAAGTGGTTTGGCACCGCCTTCAATCGACTTTCATGCGCAGGAATGCTGTCTCCGCTGCTCAGTGCGGCGCTGGCCGCCACCACGTGGGAAGAGCGTCAGTCTCACCTCGCCCATGCCGGTCTCGCCGTGGCGGAGTTGCATGCGCGAGCTGGGTTCCCATTATCCGTGGAGCCGAAGGTCGCCCCTTACTTCGACCGCCCGTTCCTGGTGATCAACGCCGAAGAAATCAGCGCCGACCTCGCCTCCACTATAACCGACCCGCTTCTTGTCGATCTGCCCGTCATCGGGTCGATCGACCATATCACCGACACCACATCGCTGATCACTTCACCGGAACGGGCGCGACGGGTAATCTCCGCCTTATATGCGGACTGAACTACACCGGCAGTGCTTAAGTGTTCTTCGAGCCCGGTCTCAGTGGATCTGAGCTTCAGGCAGGTGGCGTAGTTTGACGGCGCGACATAGATGGCGGCATTCCATTGGCCCTCGGTGTGGAGCGCGGTGGTCTGGACGATGCCCGCCCGCCTCGATGGTGACAAAGCCCGGCAAGCCAACGATCACGAAATGACGGATGAGCCGCGATGGCTGGGCGGCAAAGCCTTGGGCCATTTTGGCATGCTTGGCCAGGGCGGCTTAGATCGGCCTGTTTCTCAGGCTCTGCCTCATCAGCGTCAGGCGCTGTTGTTCGGCTGCTATGGTCGCAGCTGCTCTGTGAGCCATGGTCATCTCCTGATGCGGGAATGCACCAACCGTGGCAATCGGACCGCCGGACCTGCGACACGTCGTACCTCTTTTTCTCGATAGGGTTCATTTTGCGCCGTGAGGAACTGGCAAACACGACCTACCGCCGGCAATCTCCCCCCCTCTCACGACCTAGGCTGGAACTTGGGAATGACTACCAATGGTTGTATTTGAGATAAACATCTGGAGATATCCATTACCGTTTCAATCCGGCACACTTTGCGACCCGACCTCCTTCACTTGAGCGGGCAAGACGTCTTTGGACGCCGATGTCCTAAACATATCATCAAGACCATTGGTATTTTTGACAGGAACAATAGAGTTCCTGAATAGCGTGTTAACGCCATCTATGCTGGCAAAAGAAGGCTAAGTAATATCCGCTTTGATAGCGTTTTACTTTCAATTTTAGCTATCAAAAGACAAGCCTCGCGCAAGGGTGGCGGTGTTTCCTGCAAGCAATGACAGTGCTTCAGGAGATCGGCGATGAGTCTTTATGGCGTCTTGCGCAGCGGTGTTTCGGGAATGAACGCCCAAGGTAGCAAGTTGGCTACCACCTCCGACAACATCGCCAACGCCAATACTCCCGGCTACAAGCGCGCCTCGACCGAGTTCTCGTCGATGGTTATTGGTAGCGGTCGCTCAGGCAACTACCAGCCGGCTGGTGTCAACACCCAGACCCGCTATGCCATTGGCGAAGCAGGCTCCTACCTTTCGACCACCAGCAACCTCGACCTGGCAGTGACTGGCTCCGGTTTCTTTGTGGTTCAGGATGCCGGCGGCACGCCCTATCTGACTCGCGCCGGTTCCTTCATCGAACAGACGGACGGTACGCTGAAAAACACTGGCGGATTCACGTTGTTGGGTTACGACCTGGCCAACGGCACGCCGACTCCTTCGGCCAATAGCCTGAACGGCCTCATCCCGGTGAACGTCAAGGCACTGGGCATGACGGCTTCGCCGACGACCAAAGGGTATATTACCGCAACGCTCAACTCGAACGCGGCTGTCACACCTCCGGCCACCTCGGCCGGGAGCAACGTCGCCGGTTCCGCCTATACCAACAAGACCTCGCTGACGACCTACGACAACCTCGGAAACGAGGTAATGCTCGATGTTTACTTCACCAAGACCGGCTCCAACCAGTGGGAGTATGCAGTCTTCGATCGCGCAGGCGCCACCGGCGGCAGCTTCCCCTACACGGCGACTGGAACACCGGCGGTCGGTCCGGTCCTCAGTACCGGTACTCTCAACTTCGATCCGACCAACGGCAAGCTGACGGCACCGGCCATTGCTTCCTTTTCGGTGCCGAACAACGGCTCGTCGCAGACCATGACGCTCGATCTATCGAGCATGACTCAGTTGGGAACCACCGAGTTTTCTCCCAAGGGCGATACCGACGGCAATGCCGCCCAGGCGGTCGACAGCGTCGAGATCAGCGACAAGGGCATCGTCTACGCCATCTTTGGCGACGGCACCCGCAAGGCCACCTTCCAGATCCCGCTCGCCAACGTGCCGAGCCCGGACAATCTGACGCCGGTTGCCGGCAACGCCTACTCCGTTTCGATGGACTCGGGCGATCCCAGCCTTGGTTTTGCCGGCGCGTCGAGCTTCGGCATCATCAAGTCCAACTCGCTGGAACAGTCCAACGCCGACATGGCCAATGAGCTGACCGCGATGATCGAAGCGCAACGCGGCTACACCGCCAACTCCAAGGTTTTCCAGACCGGCTCCGATCTGCTCGATGTCCTGGTCAACCTGAAGCGCTGACCCCCAACCCCAACGGATGACTCCCATGTCCCTCTCGATGGCCCTCAACGTCGCCAAATCCTCGCTGCAGACCTCCGGCGTGCAGACGGCGACGACGTCGCGCAACATCGCCGGCGGCAAGGAGGATTCCTACTCCCGAAAGTCTGCGACGGTCATCACCGGCATGGGCGGTACCGTTCAAGTGGTGTCGATCGAGCGCTCCACCGATGCCGCCCTCTACAAGACAATGCTCAAGGCTACTTCGGCCTCGGCCAAGCAGGATGCGTTGCTCGACGGCTTGACCAAGTTGTCCCAGACGATCGGCGATCCCGAGCTCAACCAGAGCCCGGCAGCCAAGTTGGGCGACCTCAACAACAAGCTGCAGCAGTATGCTGCCAATCCAAGCAACACCATCCTCGCCCAAGCGGTGCAGAGCTCTGCCAACACCTTGTCGAGCACGCTGAACCAGGCAACGACGACCGTGCAGACAACACGCGCCCTCGCCGATGCGGACATGGGCGCTTCGGTGCAGCGCATCAACGACCTGCTTGCCAAGATAGATACCCTCAACACGACGATCGTGCATGGTACCGTGACCGGAGCCGACGTCACCGACAGCATGGACAGCCGCGATGGATTGATCTCCCAGCTCTCCGAGGAAATCGGCGTCTCCGTGGTGGCGCGCGACAACAACGACGTTGCCATCTACACCGACGGTGGCGTGGCGCTGTTCGAAACCCATGCGCGCCAGGTCAGTTTCCAGTCGACCAACGTGTTCAATGCCTCGACCGTCGGTAACGCCGTCTATGTGGATGGGGTCGCCGTGGTCGGTGGCTCGTCATCGATGCCGAGCAACTCCGGCCGCCTTGCCGGTCTCGCCACATTGCGCGACGAGGCATGCGTCACCTATCAAAGCCAGCTCGACGAGATTGCCCGAGGCCTGATCGAGGCCTTCGCAGAAAGCGATCCGTCGGGCGCGGGGCCGAATGTGCCCGGCCTGTTCACTTGGCCAGCGGGCACCGTACCAGCCTCCGCCACGATCGAAACAGGTCTTGCCGGCGTCATCACCGTCAATCCGGCCATCGATCCGACCGCGGGCGGCAACCTCGACAAGATCCGCGACGGCATCACCTATGACTACAACACCGGAAACGAAGCCGGGTTTGCCGAACGACTGAATACCCTCGTCACAAAGTTGGGCGAGGCCCGGGTTTTCGATCCCAACTCGGGTGCCGACCCCACCAACACGCTCGCCGATTATGCCACGTCCTCTGCGAGCTGGCTCGAATTCAACCGGCAGCAGGTCGACACCTCATCGACCTATCAGTCGACCATGCTGCAACGCGCTTCGGAGGCGCTGTCCAACACCACCGGCGTCAACCTCGACGACGAGCTGTCCAAGCAACTCGAGATCGAGCGCACATACTCGGCTTCCGCCAAGCTCATCTCGGCGGTCGACCAGATGCTTCAGGACCTGCTCAACGCCGTCTGAGAGAGGAGTGAGACATGAAAACCACCTATATCTCGACCCAGGCGGCATCCACTGCGTCCCGCCTTTCGATTCTTAAAATGCAGACCGAGCTCGCCAAGAACACCAAGGAGCTGGGCTCGGGCCGATGGGCCGACGTCGGCCTGGAACTGGGCAACAAGACCGGCCGGACGATCTCGTTACGTCAGGATTATCAACGTCTCGATGCCATCCGCGACACCAACGGTCTTGTCGCCTCGCGCCTCGATACCAGCCAGGCGGCACTCGACGGCGTGCTGAAGAACGCTCAGGATTTTGCGGCCTCGCTCATCGCGGTCCGCTCCGGCAACGTTGGTGCCCAGGTCATCGCAGACGACGCCAAAAACAATCTTCAGTCGTTGATCGCCTCGCTCAACACGTCGATCAATGGCGAGTATCTGTTCGCAGGCATCAACACCGATGTCAGGCCGGTTGCCGACTATTACTCGACCCCCACCTCCGCCACCAAGACGGCCTTCGATACCGAACTCGCCAACTTCTGCACCAGTGTCGGCGCGGCGAGCCCGGCCGACCTATCGGCCAGCGACCTCAACACGTTCATCGACACCAATCTTTCCAACATGTTCGATGCGACAAACTGGTCCGATCCCGCCAGCGGTTGGTCGTCGGCATCGAACCAGAACATCAAGAGCCGAATCTCGACCTCAGAACTGATCGAGACATCGTCCAACGCCAACGAACCGGCCTTCCGCAAGCTAGCCATGGCCTACACCATGGTGAGCGAGCTCGCCAACAAGGGACTGTCCGAGAAGGCCTACCAGGGCCTCATCGACAAGACCGCCCAGATCATGGGTGATGCCACAGTCGGGCTCACCGTGGTCAAGGCTCGTCTCGGCACTTCCCAGGAGCGGCTTAGCAACGCCAACGGCCGCATCGAAGCGCAAATGGACATTCTCAACCGCAATATCAACGACTTCGAGCAGGTCGATCCGGTCGAGACCCAGACGCGCATTTCCGCCCTCGAGACACAGCTCGACATGGCGTTTGCGCTGACCAGCCGCGTGCAAAAGCTGAGCCTGCTCAACTACATCTGACCACCTCTGGCCCGCTGGACGGTCCGTTCCTTCACAACTCGCAGGGTGTTTCATGCATCAGTTTTCCTACGCTGAGATCGTCGAAGATGCCGTCAGTCTCGCGCGTCAGCACGAGGCAGAGGCGATGGATCATGCCGTCGAGCTTCTGCAACGGGCCAAGGTCAAGGGCAGCCGGTCGCGGGAAGCGACCGAGGCCATTCTCTATCTCCGCCGATTGTGGAGCTATCTCATCGAAGATCTCGCCAGTCCGGACAATGACCTGCCGGACAGGCTGCGCGCCGACCTCATTTCCATCGGCCTCTGGATCATCAAGGAGGCCGAGCAGATCCGTCGCAACGAGTCCGAGAACTTCGACGGTCTGATCGAGATTAACGGCATCATTCGGGCGGGCCTCGCATGAGCAGCCGTTCGATGCACCTCGGCCTGCGCGCCCGCGAGCGCCTCTATATCAACGGCGCCGTCATCCGCGTCGATCGCAAAGTGTCCATCGAGCTGCTCAATGACGTGAGCTTCCTGCTGGAAGCCCATGTGATGCAACCCGAGGAGACCACGACACCGCTTCGCCAGCTCTATTTCGCGGTGCAGATGATCATGATCGATGGCACCGAGAACCGCAGCGCCCGTTCTATCGCCGCCGGATTGATTGCCTCGCTCGACAGGACGCTGATCAACGCCGACATCCGCGCCGGCCTTCGGGCAGTCGAGGCGCAGCTTGCCGCGGAACGACCATTCGACGCCCTCAAGACCATCCGCTCGCTGTTTCCGGTTGAGGCCGGCGTGCTGGGCGGGCTCATCGCCGCCTGACCAGGAGGAAGTGACATGCAGGTCAACACTGCAACCAACCAGACCCCGACTTCATCATCGTCCTCATCGACATCGTCGAACTCAGGCAAATCGCTCGACTACAACTCCTTCCTGAAGCTGTTCATGGCGGAGATGAAGAACCAGGACCCGACGGCCCCGAGCAGCTCCACGGAGTACATCGCCCAGTTTGCAACCTTCTCTCAAGTCGAGCAGTCGATGCAGAGCAACAGCAAGCTCGACAGCATGTTGTCATCTCTCGCCCTGTCGCAGGCCAATGGCGTCATCGGTCGAACGCTGACCTCCGAAGATGGCAGCGTATCGGGCAAGGTCACGGCGGTGCGGATCGTCAACGGCGGCGCGCTTGCCGATCTCGATAGCGGCAAGTCGGTGGTACTCGGCCCAGGCGTGGTCGTGACCTGATGAACGAGTTCGACGCCCTCGACCTGGTCCGCGACGCCATCTGGACCATCATCATCGGTTCCGGGCCGGCGGTCCTTGCCGCCATGACGGTGGGTGTGGTCATCGCACTATTGCAGGCGCTGACCCAGGTACAGGAAATCACGTTGACCTTCATCCCGAAGATCGTCGCCATTCTTCTGACCATCGTTGCCACCGGCCCGTTCATCGGTGCCCAGATCTACGCCTTCACGGAAATCGTCTACGGCCGCATCGAGAGCGGATTCTAGTATCCGCTGGAGTGCTGGTTCGATCTGATCGGCTTTGTTTCTAGGACAGACTGCACTCGGGAGCGCATCGCATGTCGAACCTCAGCCTGTCGCCCAACGCTGGCGCCAAGAGCGCCACCGGCTCGCGTGACATCGGCTTTGCCATCGGTATCGTCGCCATCCTGGCCGTGCTGTTCCTGCCGATTCCACCGATCCTGATCGATACCGGTCTCGCCCTGTCGATCGCGCTTTCGGTGCTGATCCTGATGGTCGCCCTATGGATCCAGCGACCGCTCGACTTCTCCTCCTTCCCGACCGTTCTTCTCATCGCCACGCTGTTGCGGCTCGCCCTCAACGTGGCGACAACGCGTCAGATCCTGTCGGGAGGACACGCTGGAGACGGGGCGGCCGGCCACATAATCCAGGGCTTCTCACGCCTTGTCATGAGTGGCGACTTCGTGATCGGTCTGGTCATTTTCGCGATCCTGATCATCGTCAACTTCGTGGTGATCACCAAGGGCGCCACTCGCATCGCCGAGGTCGGCGCCCGCTTCACGCTCGATGCCATTCCCGGCAAGCAGATGGCCATCGACGCCGACCTTTCGGCCGGTCTCATTACCGACAAGGAAGCACAACAGCGGCGTCGTGAGCTCGAGGAAGAGAGTACTTTCTTCGGCTCGATGGATGGCGCCTCCAAGTTCGTTCGCGGCGATGCCATCGCCGGTATCATTATCACCGCCGTCAACATCTTCGGCGGGATCGTCATCGGCACCACCCGACATGGCCTGCCGCTGTCGGACGCAGCGGACGCCTTCGTCAAGCTCGCCGTCGGCGACGGACTGGTCACCCAGATCCCGGCGCTGATCGTCTCGCTGGCAGCAGGCTTGCTGGTCTCCAAGGGGGGCACACGCGGCTCGGCCGAACAGGCCGTCATGGGGCAGCTCGGCGGATATCCGCGTGCCCTCGTTGTGGCGGCCGGCCTTCTGGCCGGCTTGTCGCTCGTACCTGGTCTGCCCCTTCTGCCTTTTCTTATTCCTGCGGCCCTGATGGGTTTCGTTGCCCGGGCTATTCCCAAGCGCCGCGCCGAACGCGCCGCGGCCGAGGCTGCCGAGAAGACCAAGATCGAACAGGCGGCGAAGTCCGAGACCAAGGATTCGGTCAAGGAACAGCTGCGCACCAACGAAATTGAACTTTGCCTGGGCAAGCAGATTGCGGCCCGGATGATGAACAATCATGGCGAGTTGGCGCACCGGGTCGGCAAGATGCGCCGCAAGTTTGCCCAGCAGTATGGTTTCGTGGTTCCGGACATCAAGCTCGGCGACAGTGTCGCCATGCCGCAGAAGGAGTACCGCATCAAGATCCACGGCACCGTTCTGGCTGCCCAGGAGTTGCGGCTCGGCGAGGTCATGGTGATCACCGGCGACACCCAGGGACCGGATGTTCCCGGCGACGAAACCCGGGAGCCCGCCTTCGGCATGAAGGCGATGTGGGTATCGCAGGACTATGTGAACGAGGTGACGCGTGAGGGGTATTCTCCCATCGACAGCATGTCGGTGATGCTCACCCACCTTTCGGAGGTCCTACGCAACAACCTGCCACAGCTCCTGTCCTACAAGGACATGCGCATTCTGATCGATCGGCTCGATCCGGAATACAAGCGTCTGGTCGACGATATCTGTCCGTCGCAGATCTCTTTCTCCGGGCTGCAGGCAGTCCTGAAGCTTCTGCTCGCCGAGCGCGTCTCCATCCGCAATCTTCACCTGATCCTGGAAGCCGTGGCGGAAATTGCCCCCCACGTCCGCCGCGCCGAACAGATCGCCGAACATGTCCGCATGCGCATCGCCCAGCAGATCTGCGGCGATCTCGCCGATGGCGGTACGCTCAAGGTGTTGCGTCTCGGCAACCGATGGGATCTCACCTTCCACCAGGGGTTGAAGCGCGATAGCAAAGGCGATGTCGTGGAGTTCGACATCGATCCGCGCCTGGTCGAACAGTTTGGAACCGAAGTTTCGGAAGCCGTGAGGAGCCGCCTGTCTCAGGGACATAACTTCGCGGTGGTTACCGCGCCCGAGGCACGTCCCTACGTGCGCCTCATCGTCGAGAGGCTGTTCCCGTCGCTTCCGGTGCTGAGCCATGTCGAAATTGCTCGCGGCGTCGAAGTGGAAGCGCTCGGTACGATCTCATGATCGGCATAGGCTCGAACACCATCTTGGCCGTTTGTCTTTTGTTTTGCCGCATTGGCGGAGCGTTGATGCTGATGGTCGGCATCTCCAGCGCCCGCGTCCCAATGCAGGTCCGCCTGTTTCTTGCCTTCGGCCTGACACTCGCGGTGGCTCCCATGCTCGTGGATGAGGCTTCCGCCGCCATCGTGGACGACACCCCGACGACCCTTCTGCGTCTTATTGCCGCCGAAACGTTCACCGGTCTCTTCATCGGCTTTCTCGGTCGCCTGTTCTTCCTCGCCCTGCAGATGCTGTCGCACACCATGGCCATGACCGTCGGCTTCTCGATGCCCGACACGGCATTGGAAGACCAGGAAGCGCTACCCGCCATGACGGCACTGGTCATGCTGACGGCGACGCTGATGTTCTTCCTAACCGACCAGCATGCGAAGGTCCTGGAGGCAGTGATGTCCTCCTACAAGGTGCTGCCGGTTGCCGGCGTGTTCGATCCCCAGGGCAGCCTTATCGAGGTGACAGATACGTTGTCGGCTGCCTTCTGGCTGGCGCTGCGCCTCGCAAGTCCCTTCATCATCTATGGCCTGGTGATCAACTTCACCTTGGGGCTCGTCAACAAGATGACTCCCTCAATCCCGGTCTACTTCATCTCCATGCCCTTCGTGCTATTCGGCGGGCTGATGCTGTTCTACTTCACTGCCGTCGAGTTCCAGCAGTTGTTTGTGCTCGGCTTTTCGGACTGGTTGGCCTCTCAATGAGCGCGCCCGACCAAAAGCGTCTCGATGGCATGCGTCGTATCGCTGAGCTCCGCCGGCAGCTCAAGCGGATCGAGGAACTGCGTCTCGCCCGGGTCACGCGGGAGGAGGCCGAAATCGATGAAAAATGCACGGCCCTGATCGCCACCATGAACGACGACACGCCTCTGCACGGACTGTTTGCCGGTCATATGGCAAACCGTCTCAGGCGCCTTACCGAACGCAAGACATTGCTGGAGCCGCTCAAGGCGCAGCAGATCGCCGCCGTCATGACCGAGGCGCGCCATACGCGGTTCGCGGAAACAATGATCGACCGGCTGGAGGTCAGCGTGGCGGCGTCGGAGGAGAAGCGCCAGCTCGAAAGTCTCATCGAAGGCGCCCTCGCCCGGCGCCATCACGCCAGCCTCGCTTAAGCTCGGCCAGCTAATCTTTTCCGCAACGTTTCCGGAGGACGCCAATGGCCATCTCCCCCCCGTCCGATATCATTCTCGACGTTGCCCGTGCCGCAGATCCCGAACGGCTCAAGGTGGCCACCGCCAAACTCGACCGGTTGGCTGAGAGTGCCGGCACGGCTTTCGCCAGCTTGATGCCGGCCGTTTCCGAGGCGGGCAATGCACTGACCGCTCTGGCCGACGCTTCGCCTGCGACTGATCCGTCGCCTTCGGCCCCATTCGACCTTCATCGCGCTCGCCTGCGCCTTCAGAACGAAACGGCGACCGCCAATCGTCTCGACGCCACGGCGAGGACGGCCGGAGATCCTCGCGCCAAGGCGCTTGAGAGCTTCGAGGCGATGGTACTCAGCACCTTCGTCGGCTCGATGCTCCCCGAAGGGGCCGAGGATGTATACGGCTCCGGCACCGCCGGCGATGTCTGGAAATCCATGTTGTCCGACCAGCTCGGCAAGCAGATGGCCAAGGCCGGAGGCATCGGCATCGCCGATCACCTCCTCGCAGGGCACGCCGCCAATCTCGAACCAGGCAAGGCAAGCGGCTCGCCGCTGCGTCTCGCCGCACTTCTCTCAACCGTCACACGTATCTGACGTCCGATATCATCTCGGAGTTTCCTGATGGATGAACCGCTCGCCGCTATCGCCACTTCCGTTGAAGGCGCTGCTCCGGCAGCTCTACCCGTTTCTCTCGACCTTTGGACCAATCCGGACGGTAGCACGCCGATAGAGATTTTGGCCCTTCTCAAGGCTATCGACCGCCTCGAGCAAGTGGTTGCCCAGGAGACGCAATCACTCAGGGCCGGCGAGACGCCCGCCTTCGAAGACCTCAATTACAGAAAAAGCCACGGCCTCCTGGAGCTGACGCGTGCCATGCGCCTCATCGATCCCAAGGGCATTGGCGACGACCTGCGCGACCGGCTCGAGAGCTTCCGCGATCAGCTCGAGCGCAACCGCCTGCTTCTCAAGACCCATCTCGACGCCACGCGCGAAATCTCCGCCATTCTGACCGCCGCCATTCGCGATGCCGAATCCGACGGCACCTACGCACCGCCGCAGCGCCTTTGGACGTTACCGCAATGAGCCGCCTGTTGCTCACGGGCCTTTGGGTTTGCGTCGTCACGCTCCTGTCGGCCTATGGCGCCGCCTGGTGGCTGGTAAATGGCAGCATGGCCAAACCCAGCGCCGAACCAACATGGGAGGGGCTGCAATACGTCAAGACCAAACCCATCAACGTGCCCATGATCCGCAACGGCAAGCTCATGGGCTATAGCGTTCTTGAGCTAGTGTTCACCGCTGACAGCACTCGCCTCAAGGAGGCGACGGTGCCGCCCGAGCTGTTCGTCACCGACGAGGCATTCCGGACGCTCTACGGCGACGACAGCGTCGATCTCGACCATATTCAGCGCTACGATCTCAAGGCTTTCGCCAACGGGATCCGCCAGAATGTCAATGTCCGCCTGAAAAGCGATATCGTTCAGGAAGTCCTGGTCGATCAGATCAGCTACTTCTCCCGTGACGCCATGAAACAGTGACTTGGCAGCCTTCGAAGACCAAAGGCAAAGGCGGCACTCCCGAGGGAGGCCGCCTTTTTCATGCGCTACAAACAGACGTACTTCTCAGCTGGTCGCCTGTGACGGTTGCATCTTCTCCGCAAGCTCCCGGAAAGCATCCTGACTGAGCGGATCGGTTGGATTCTGGCGGAGCCCCTCATAGATGCGCGGGACCAACGAGACCGCCTGATCGAGCTCGGGGTCTTGTCCAGGCTGATAGCCTCCCATCAGGCGCAGGTCACGGGTATCTTCGAAACGGGCGATCAGGCTTCGGAGGCGTAAAACAAGATCTCGTTCCTCGCGACTCCAGACGTGCTGGGCCAGACGGGAGATCGACGCCAGCACGTTGACCGCCGGATAGCGCCCCTGGTCGGCAATGGCTCTGTCGAGCACGATATGGCCATCGAGCGTTCCGCGAATATTGTCGGCCACCGGGTCGTTGTGATCATCGCCGTCGACCAGAACGGCGAACACGCCGGTAATCGAGCCGCCGCCTTCCTCACCCGGACCGGCGCGTTCGAGAAGCTCCGGCAGGGTGGTGAAGACGCTCGGCGCGTAGCCGCGCGCCACGGCCGGCTCACCGGCGGCGAGCGCCACGTCACGCGCGGCATGGGCATAGCGGGTCACGGAGTCGACGATCAGCAGCACTTCCTCGCCGCGGTCGCGGAAGTATTCGGCAACCGCCATGGCGGTGCGTGGCGCCAAGCGGCGCATCATCGGGCTTTCGTCTCCCGTCGCGACCACCGTCACGGAACGACAACGGTTGTCGCCAAGGGAATCGTCCAGAAATTCGCGCACTTCGCGGCCACGTTCGCCGACCAGGGCAATCACCACGGTATCGAAGGCTCGAGAGCGGGCGATCATCGAAAGGGTTGTCGACTTGCCGACGCCAGAACCGGCAAAGATACCGATGCGCTGACCGGCACAGATCGGCGTGAACAGATCAAAGGCGCGCACGCCAGTGCGGATCGGCTTCTTGACGCGAGCCCGGCGAAGCGCATTGGGTGGCCGGCCATCGACCGGAACTGGAGCTGCGCCAGGCATGAGCGGTCCGAGCCCGTCCACCGGTGCCGCCATGGCATCGATGACGCGCCCCTTCCATGAGGGATGCGGCGCGAGAACCACTGGACCGGCATGATAAGCGATTGCGCCGAGACCGACATCGAGACGCGGCGCGAACGGCTTGACCGTGACGCCGTCGCTATCGATGCGAAGAACCTCGGCAAGCCGATATCCATCGGCTGTGGCGATTTCGACGCGATCACCCAGGCGAACATGCCGCGACAAACCGCGAATTCGAAAGGCGTCAGGCGCCACTTCCGATACCCGACCACCGATGCGAACATAGCCCAGCTCGTGAGCTGCCGTGGCGATACAGTCGGCAAGGTCTTCCATATCGAGCGCTGTTGTCACGAGACCTGTCCGAGACGCTTGATGGCATCCTGCATCGATTGCTCCGACTTGGTCGACGCGCCGGTGACCTGTTCAAAGGCCCGCGTCACGTCGATGAGGCGAGTCATCTCGAGGATGGGATTGACGTTGGCGTCCTCGACATAACCCTGTGCGACACCCTGACCGACAAAGTCGACCACCGCTACGGCCGGTCGATCGGGAATGACGCCGGAGTTGGTGCCGCGCGTCAGCTTGGCTTCCTCCGGAATGGAGAATAGGCCAATGGCGCCGACTGCCCGACCGTTCTGAGAAATCATGCCATCTCGACCTATGGTGAGACGCCCTGCGTCGGCGTCGACCAGGATCGAGGCGCCACCGGGATCCAGGACCGGATTACCGGCTACAGTCTGGAGGACGCCATCTGCAGAGATCTGCATTCGTCCATCGCGGGTGTAGACATTGCCGTTCGGTGTTTGGACAGCCAGCCAGCCCTCGCCATCCACGGCTACGTCAAGGTCGTTGCCGGTCTGGCGCAGCCCTCCCTTGTCACGGGAAATGAAGGTTTCGCCGGTTGACGAGTACGCGACCGGGTCACTGCCGGCCCGCGACAGATAGGTATCGAACTTCACCTCGTCGGCGCGATAGGCGGCCGTCGACAGGTTGGCCACATTGGTTGCCAGCGTGTCGAGACGATTGGCAAGTGCCACCTGAGCTGACAGCGATACGTAAAGCGAACTCTGCACGGTTCAACGGCCTCCAAGCTTCAGCCCTTGCAGGCTCATCAGTGTGTTGGCGCTCATCACTCCACTGCTTCGCCCGGTGATCAGAGTGGCAACGGATGTTGTCTCCGTGCTGCTGGGGTTCGCAGCCTCCCACATGGCGGTAAAGCGGGTGAGCAGTTTCTTGAGTTTGTCGGGGTCGGAGAGACTTTTGATGTCCAACTTGCTTTTGATGTAGTTGGCCTGAACGTCGATATCGGCGTTGCCACTTTGCGAGGACAAGCCGAGCGTCGTCTGCACCACCTTCAACAATGCAGGGTCGGCGAGAATGCTATAGGCAGAGGTAATGGTCGGCGCCTTGCGTTCGAAGTAGAGCGCGAGGCGCACTCCCTCGTTCTGCTTGCCTGCCTGGCCCTCTACCGTTTGGCGAAGATAACTCGATACCGTGCTCGTCGCCTGACTGCTCGTCTGGACCCGAACGTTGCCGTTTTTCGAGAAGTTGAACGCGGCGGCAAAATCCTTCCAGGCCGCCTTGGTCTGTTGGGCGGCAAAGCTCTTGGAGTCGGCGGGGTCGGAGGTCAGAATGCGCTTGAGGAAGATCTTCTCGTTGGCCGGCGTACCGGGCGGATCGACGCCAAACGCTCTGGTGGCATAGGCGACCAGCGTATCGTCGGCAAGAAAGTCATCGACGGTCTTCACCTTCGACAACGACTTTTCGTAGGCCAGCGTACCGAGCTTGATGAACGACTTCGAGTCGCCGTCTTCGGTGGCCTTTTCCGCGTATTTCTTCTCGATATCGCTCAGCGCATCCTTGCTCTGCGCCGAAGGCTTCAGAAACGAGAATGCCTTGGCAAAATCCTGATAACGTTTGTCGACGAGCTTGTTGGCAAAACTCGCCGCATCGCTGAGATCGCTGTCCAGTACTTTGCGCATGAACGCCTTGGCATAGGTCATATCTTCAAGACCGTAGGCCTTCATCGCGTAGGCGTAGAGCTTCTGATCGCCGAGAAAATCGTCGACACTGGTCACCTTGCCGATGTTCTCTTTGTAATACTCGGTCGCCCGCTTGACGTCCGGCTGAGCCGCCGTGCGTTTCAGCGTCGTCGCCATATCGCGCGTGATCATCTGATAGCTGAGCGGCGTCGAAAGCATGACCTTTCTCCTTGTCTTGTCTCAATGATTGCCGGTCGAACCTTGCTCGTGGCTGGCGAGACATGCCCCAAGCCTCGCACAAGCCTCGCCACCTAGACCCGACGGCAGGCAACCACGAGAAGGAGCAGGGCCTTGGGTAGTTTGATCGGCTTCATCATCGCGATCGGCTCCTTGCTCGGCGGCTACGCGGCACTCGGCGGACACCTCACCGTGCTGTGGCAGCCCTGGGAGTTTGTGATCATCGGAGGCACCGCCCTCGGCATCTTCATTGTCGGCAACACCATGCGCACCGTGCGCGACACAGGTCGCGGCGTTCTTGAAGCGGTGCTGGGCAACGTACCGAAGAGGCAGCACTATCTCGGCGTGTTGGAAGTGCTTTACGCCCTGATGCGCGAGCTGCGCTCCAAGGGCCGCAGCGATGTGGAGAAGCACATCGAAGATCCCGAGAATTCCGAGATTTTCCAAAAAGTTCCCTATGTCGCCAAGGATGCGGAAATGCGTGCGTTCATCTGCGACTACTTCCGCCTGATCATCGTCGGCAACGCACGGCCGCACGAAGTCGAGCAACTGATGGACGAAGAAATCCAGACGATCGCCCACGAGCGGCTCATGCCCTATCTCGCTCTGGGGGCGATCGCCGAGGCGCTGCCGGCGCTCGGCATCGTCGCCGCCGTGCTCGGCGTCATCAAGGCGATGGGCGCGATCGACCAGTCACCGCAAATCCTTGGCGCATTGATCGGAGCCGCTCTGGTCGGCACCTTCGGTGGCATCTTCCTGTCCTACGGCGTCGTGGCGCCGATCGCCGGCAAGATCAAGGCGACGCGGGAACGCCAGCTCGCTCCATACATTTTGATCAAGCAGACGCTGATCGCATCGATGAACGGCGCCGTGCCGCAGATCGCCCTCGAATACGGTCGCAAGACCATCCCCGCCTATCAGCGGCCGACCATCGACGACGTCGAGGATGAAGTCATCTCCTCGCCGGTACCTGCCGCAGCCAAAACCACCGAGACCGCCCAGCGGAGTGCCGCCTGATGGCCAGCCTGCATACCGCCACCCGTCCCGTTTCCGACAAGCTTCTCGATGCAAGCGGCATTTCCGTCGATCGCATCCCCATGCTTCACGTCGCCTTCGACAGGCTGGCGACGCACTGTGCCGACAGCCTCCGCCAGATGTCGGCCTCGCCAGCTTACTTTTCGCTCTCCAACATCGCACCGTCGCGCATTGACGACGTGCTGGACGAGTACGAGGCCAACGCCATCGCTGGCGTCTTCCATGTACCGGCCTGGGACTCGCGCATTCTCGTCGGTTTCGACCGCGACTTCATCTTCTCCATGGTGGAGGTGCTGTTCGGAGCCGATGGTAGCGAGCCGCCAATCGATGTCGAGCGACCCTTCTCCAACATCGAAGTCAACATCGCCCAAGCGATTTTCGAACGCATGGCCAAGGTGTTGCCGTTGGCCTTCGGCGCCCAGCATGAAACCGTCTTCAAGTTCGAGCGCATCGAAACGCGCATGGACTTTGCCATCATCGGCCGACGCAACAGCCAGGCGCTGGTCGCCAAGTTCCTATTGCAGGCGCTCAATCGCGGCGGCGAGATGTTCGTCATCCTGCCCCAGTCAGCTCTCAATCCCGTTCGCGAAACGCTGGCCAACACCATGGCCGGCGAAGCGGCCCCACGCGATCCGCGTTGGGCGCGCCAGATCCAGAGCGAGGTGCAGCGCACCGAAATGCGCGTCGACGCCATTCTGGAAGAGCGCCTGATCGATCTCCTGGACGTTTCCAACTTCGAGGTCGGACAGGTCATCGAGCTGCAGGCGACACCGCGCAGCCGCGTCAAGCTGACCTGCCGCGGCGAGCCTCTGTTCTGGTGCCAGCTTGGCCAAAGCAACGGCCTCTACACCATCAAGATCGACGAACACGTCGATGCCGATCAGGAATTCCTCAATGACATCCTATCTCGTTGAAAGCATCCTGCTGGTCGCTTTGATCGGCACCATTGCCGGCCTGCTTGTCTTCCGCCGCGAACTGCGGGAGCTGAAATCCAACCAGGCGAACTAC
This sequence comes from Pleomorphomonas sp., assembly GCA_029976075.1. Taxonomy (GTDB): domain Bacteria; phylum Pseudomonadota; class Alphaproteobacteria; order Rhizobiales; family Pleomorphomonadaceae; genus Pleomorphomonas. Next base: position 13,725 of record JARKNW010000057.1, on the reverse strand, counting down.
GCCACCTCGCTCGACGAGACCGGTGTTGCCCTCATGACCGTCGGCAATGCCATTCGCGAGATCAACATGCAGGGTCTGACGACTCTCCAAAACCTGATCGTCGAGATCGAGCGCGCTCGGACCATGCTCAACGAGCTGGAGAAGGCAGGCAGCCCGACTTCCGAACCTCTCCGAAGCGGCGTTCGCGCCGCCGGCCGCTAACCGCCTCCCCCGCGCAAGTTCCAGGTAAAGGACAAGATCATGGCCCGCAGTTCAAAAACCCAGCGCGACATTGATGAAATCATGGCCGAGATGGACGGAACGCCAGCTCCAACGCCGGCAGGCGACGTTCTCGAGGCGGTCGCCGTCGAAGCGACGACAAACATCGACGCAGACGAAGAGCCTCATGAGGAAAGCGGCCCCAGCCTGGAAGACAGCTTCGGCGCCGTTCGCAACCTCGAAGCGGTGATGCGTATTCCCGTGACGATCCAGGTAGTCCTCGGTTCGGCGATCATGCCGGTTGCCAACCTGATGAAACTGCGGCGCGGTTCGGCCATCCCGCTCGATCACCGCGTCGGCGAGCCAGTTGACGTCGTCGTCAATGGCCGCACCGTCGCCCGCGGCGAAGTCGTGGTGGTCGAGGACGACACCTCGCGTTTCGGCATCTCGCTCACCGAGATCGTCGGCGGCAACGCCTCCAACGCCTGAATTGCGGACGGGAGATCATGGCAGCCACGGCTTCGGCGAAAAAGAACAAGAGCGACCGCGCTCTCCAGGGTCCCGACAAGGCCGCGGTCCTTCTGCTGGCCCTAGGCCAGCCTCTGTCGGGCCGATTGCTCTCCCATTTCGATACTGGTGAAATCAAGCAGGTCACCCGCTCGATCGCCGACCTCGGCGCCGTGTCGGCCAAGCAGATTTCCGACATCGTCGAGGAGTTCGCGACGCGCTTCACAGGTGGCAACCTGCTGGGCACCGTGAGCGACGTCGAGAAAATGCTGACCGGGATCCTGCCTCCCGATCAGGTGTCCGACATCATGTCGGACGTGCTCGGATATGCCAATCGCTCCATCTGGGACCGGATATCCTCAGTATCCGAGGCGATCTTCGCCAACTATCTCCAGAAGGAACACCCGCAAACCGCAGCGCTCATCCTCTCGAAGGTGCGACCAACCTTTGCCGCCCGCACCATGAGCCATCTGCCGCAGCCGCTGCGCCATGAACTGATGCGCCGCATGCTGAACCTCAAGCCGATTGTCGAGGACACGGTGGCGATTGCCGAGCGCACGCTGCATGAGGACTTCATGCTGAACTTCTCGCGCAACATGGGCGCCGACACGCATGCCCGCATGGCCGACATTCTGAACAAGATGGAGCGGCAGGACATGGAGGATGCCCTGGAGGGCATCAAGAAGGTAAAACCGGAATCGGCGGAGATGCTGAAGGGGTTGCTTTTCACCTTCGACGACATTATCAACCTTGCCCCACGGGCCAGGCAGGCGATCTTCGATCAGATCCCGACCGAGCGGGTGGTCCTCGCCCTCAAGGGCACGGATCTCGATTTCCGCGATGCCATCTTGTCGTCATTGGCGACCCGCGCCCGTCGCATTGTCGAAAACGAACTTGCCACCAGCGAGCCTTCGCCGCAACGCGACGTTCTCGAGGCGCGCCGGGTGATTGCCGACCTTGCCTTGGACATGGCGGGCCGAGGCGAGATCGAGCTCAACTCCGATCAGGATGACGACACCTACGTGCGCTGAGGTGCGTCATGAGCGACGAGCCGGATCAAGACAGCAAAACCGAGGAAGCCACCCCTAAAAAGACCCAGGACGCCATAGAGAAGGGCAACATCGCGACCTCGCGCGAGTTGCCTGTCCTGTTCTCGCTGGGCGCCATGCTGATCGTCATGGTGTGGGTGCTCGGCAGCGGCGCCGCCCGGTTGGCGGTAACCCTTCGAGGCTTTTTGGATAACCCCGGAGACGTCCGCCTTGAACAAGGACAGGATGCCGTTCTGCTACTTGATGCCATCGGCCTCGAGATGGGTCGATTCCTGGTGCCGGCCATCGTCATTTTCACGGTCGCCGGTCTGGCGGGATCGTTCGTCCAGAACGTGCCGCAGATGGTGTTCGATCGCATCAAGCCCGAACTCAGCCGTTTGTCGATCGCCAAGGGCTGGAAGCGGGTCTTTGGCCTGCAGAGCGTCGTTGAATTCGGCAAGGCGCTGTTCAAGTTTGGCGCCATTGCCCTTGTTGTTTCCATCATCCTCAAAACCGAACAGCATCGGATGGTGAACGCCATGTTCTCCGACCCGGGTACACTCGTCGATTCCACCGTCGGCATCGCCATCCACCTGCTCTCCGCCGTCTGCATCGCCACGGTGCTCCTGGTGGCTGCCGACCTCGTGTGGGCGCGCCTGCAATGGCGGCGCAACCTGCGCATGACCAAGCAAGAGGTGAAGGACGAGTTCAAGAATACCGAGGGTGACCCGCTCGTCAAAGCGCGCATGCGCTCCTTGGCGCGCGATCGCATCCGCCATCGCATGATGGCGAACGTGCCACGGGCGACACTCGTACTGGCCAACCCGACCCACTACGCCATCGCCCTGCGCTATGTCTACGAAGAGGGCGGCGCGCCGGTCGTGCTCGCCAAGGGGCAGGATCTCGTTGCCTTGAAGATCCGGGAGATCGCCGAGCAGAACGGAATCCCCGTGGTCGAGGATAAATTGCTAACCAGGGCGATGTACGGTAAGGTCGAACTCGACCAGATGATCCCGGTCGAGTTCTACCGAGCCGTGGCAGAAATCATCTATCTGCTTCAGGTCCGGTCGTCTGACAGTCATCTACCCGCCATCGTCAACGGTCACCCATGACGGAAACGCGACACGACCATCGTTCCCTTGCTCGGGAAAAGGCGATTGCCGAAGGCGTCAAGGACGTCGCGGCCGAACTGCGCCTGATCGATATCGTCAACCTGATCGTCTACATCCAGCTCGAAAAGCACGGCAACCTGGACGACCTCGTTGCATCCTCGGTCGAGCTCTATTTCAAGCCCGACACGCTTCGTTACGGCTGGCGTGCTGCCGTTGATACGGACTGGTCCGGCCCTACGACCGTGACGCTCGACATGGAGTTCCAGAACCAGGGCGTGACGGTCTTTTTCAGCCTGATCCTCGGTCCGCTCAATGCCGGCGTCGAGATCCACTACTTCGCAGTGTCCGGCTCGTCCGAAGACCCGGAAGAAAACACGCGACGCCTCGTTGACGCGATCACCGACGCCCGCCTCGTTCCGATCGGCTGATCGGCACGACTGAGGCCGGGAGACCAGCCTCGGGCAAGATTTCCCCCTCATGATCCCTCTCGAAAACTCGGAGGGATCGTCTTGCAGCCCATCCATCTATTCTCTCTTGCCTCTCGGCAGGCCGATTGGTTGTCCGTCCGTCAGGCCGCCGTCGCGCAGAACGTCGCCAACGCCGACACGCCCAAGTATGCCGCCGTCGACGTAGAGCCGTTCAACGACGTTCTCTCCCAGACCCGGCTTGAGCTCGCAGCGACCAACCCGGGCCACATGGCGCCGTCAGGCCTCGATGCAGCCGCGACGGACGTTCGTCGCGAAAAGGCCTGGGAAATAAGCCATTCCGGCAACTCGGTCAGCCTTGAGCAGGAAATGATCAAGGCCGGTGACATTCACACCAGCTTCTCCCTCAACCGCAGCATCGTCGCCGCCTTTGGCCGCATGCTGACCTCCGCCGTGAAGGGCTGACCCAGATGGACCAGCTGACTGCCGCCCTCAAGATCTCCGGCTCCGGCATGCAGGCGCAATCGACGCGCATGCGCGTCGTCTCCGAGAACCTCGCCAACGCCCAGTCGACCGGGCGGACTCCCGGTGCCGATCCCTACCGCCGGAAGACGGTGACCTTTGCCGAGGAAATGGATCGCGCCATGGGAACGCCGACGGTCATCGTCAAGGATATCGGCGCCGATCGCAGCCCCTTTTCGGTGCAGCATGATCCAGGCAATCCCGCAGCCGATGCCAATGGCAACGTCAAGATGCCCAACGTCAACGTCCTCATCGAGCTCAGCGACCTTCGCCAGGCCAATCGGTCCTACTCGGCCAACATCGAGGCGATCACGCAGGCCCGCTCGATGCTGACGATGAACATCGACCTTCTGAGGAACTCGTGATGCTGAACCCCATTTCCTCGCTCGACTTCAATCTTGATCGGCTGTCGCCGCCAACCGCGAGCAATCCGGTCGCTCGCGCCGCCGCCCCCATCGAGGCGGCGACTTCGGCCGTTGCTCCACCTGTCGACTTCACTGACGTGCTTGCCCAAGTCTCCGGCTCGGCCATCTCCGATCTCAGAGCCGGCGAGGCGGCTTCGATTGCCGGCATGGAGGGCAAGATGAGCGTGCAGCAGGTCGTCGAGGCCGTGATGTCGGCAGAGAAGTCACTGCAAACCGCCCTCGCCGTTCGCGACAAGGTCGTATCCGCCTATCAGGAAATCGGCCGTATGGCCATTTGAGGAGCCAGACATGAAAGCGCTCTCCATTGCCGCCACCGGCATGACGGCCCAGCAGCTCAACGTCGAAGTCATCGCCAACAACATCGCCAACATCAACACGACAGCCTTCAAGCGGTCGCGGGCCGAGTTCACCGACCTGCTCTACCAGACCCAGCGCATGCAAGGCGTTCCCAACCAGGGCGGCCAGTCGGTAATCCCAGAGGGCGTGAGGCAGGGGCTCGGCGTCCGTGCCGCCGCGATCCGCAACCTGCATCTGCAGGGCGGTTTGACACTCACCGGCAACACCTATGACATGGCAATCGATGGTCGCGGCTGGTTCCAGGTCGACGGACCAAACGGCGAAACGCTCTACACACGCGCCGGTGCCTTCAACAAGAATGCCGACGGCCAACTGGTCACGCTGGATGGCTACGCCGTGCAGCCCGCGATCATGGTTCCGACTGATGCCACGGACCTATCAGTCAACGAGTCCGGCGAAATCTTTGCCACGGTTCCCGGAAAGCCGGCGCCGCAATCGCTCGGACAACTCTCGCTCGCCAACTTCACCAACGATGTCGGCCTCGAGCCCATCGGCGGTAACCTCTATCGTGAGACGCTCGCCTCGGGGACACCGGTCGCCGGCGTGCCGACCGATCCCGGCTTCGGCAAGATCCGTCAGAAGTATCTCGAAGCGTCCAATGTCGATCCGGTCTCCGAGATTACCGAACTGATCTCCGCCCAGCGTGCCTATGAAATGAACTCCAAGGTCATCCAGGCAGCGGACTCCATGGCAGGCACCATCTCGAACGGGCTGCGCTGACGCCGGAAAGGCCTTGCCATGAAACGTCTGTTGTTGCTCGCCGGTCTTCTCATCTTCGTCGGCGGCCTCCTCGCTCTCCGGCCGGCCAGTGCCCAGATGGTCTCGACGCTACCGGTACCGGGCATCACCATCTATCCGGGCGATCCGATCACCGACGAGATGCTGACCGAGCGCCGCTTTCGCCTGACGCGCGCCTCGCTCGAGGCAGTTGTCGCCGGCCGCGAGATGTTGGTGGGCAAGGTGGCACGACGCACCCTGCTGCCCGGCCAGCCGATCACCATCAACGCGGTCGAGAGCCCCAAGCTGGTACGACGTGGAGTCCCGGTGCGCATCGTCTTTACCGAGGGCGGGCTCACGATCATCACCTATGCCGAGCCGATGCAGTCCGGCAGCGCCGGCGAGGTGATCCGCGTGCGCAACACCGAATCCGGCACCGTGATCGTCGGCGTCGTCCAGACCGACGGCAGCATCGTCGTGGGAAATAGCTGATGCGCATCCTTCTCGCCGGCCTCGTCGCCAGCCTACTCGCCTTTCAGCCGGCCGCCGCTCAGGACAGGCAGCGGATGCCGATCACCCTCGATCCGCAGACCGGCGAGGTGGTCAGTACCGCCGACGCCCCCCTGCCCTTTGTCAATCAGGACGCGCCGACGGTGCTTGCCGCAGACATGCCTCCGAGCGCACAGTTGCCGCCCACGATTTCCCCAATCGTTCCACGAAGCGGACCGGAGCCGAGAGCTCCCACCACGCCGGACAATCTCGTGCACACGCTTGCGCCTGGCGATGTCCGCATCAAGGACATTGCCGACGTCGAGGGCGTCCGCGAAAACCAGCTTGTCGGCTACGGTCTCGTCGTAGGTCTCCAAGGCACCGGCGACACGCTGCGCAACGCGGCTTTTTCAGAACAATCGCTCCAATCCATGCTGGAGCGTCTCGGCGTCAACGTACGGGACAGTGCGCTTAGAACCCGTAACATTGCTGCGGTGATCGCCACTGCCGAGCTTCCCGCCTTCGCCGGGGCAGGCTCTCGCATCGACGTCAACGTCGCATCCTTGGGTGACGCAAGCTCGCTTCAGGGCGGCACGCTGGTGATCACTCAGCTCGCGGGGGCGGATGGCGAGGTCTACGCGGTCGCTCAAGGACCGATCGCCGTGACCGGCTATAGCGCCGCCGGCATGGCGGAAAGCGTCCAGAAGGGAACCCCGACGGCCGGTCGCATCCCGAACGGCGCATTGGTGGAGCACGAACTCGAGACCAGTCTCGATGGTCTTGGAGCCTTGACGTTCAAACTGCGCAATCCCGATTTCCGTACGGCCATCCGGATCACCGACGCGATCAATGCCTACAGCCGGCATCGCTACGGTGCGGCCGTCGCCGAAGAGCGCGACTATCGTTCCGTCGCCCTCACCAAGCCTCGGGGTATGTCGGCGGCACGCTTCATCGCGGAAATTGAGGGCCTGCCGGTGCGACCCGATACGCCGGCTCGCGTCGTCATCGACGAGCGCTCGGGTACGGTGGTCATGGGTGCCGACGTTCGCATATCGACCGTGGCGATCACCCACGGCAATCTCAGTATCCGCGTTACCGAAACGCCGGTCGCCTCGCAGCCCGCGCCCTTCTCGGAAAACGGTGAAACCGTGGTCCTGCCGCGCACCATGGTCGACGCCAGCGAGAGCGGCGGCAAACTCGCCATCATCGGCGGGACTGATTTGCAGACTCTCGTGCGTGGCCTCAATCAGATCGGCCTCAAGCCAACCGGGATCATTGCCATCGTCCAGGCGATGAAGACGGCGGGCGCGCTCCAGGCGGATCTGGTGGTGCAGTAACGGCATCCAAGCGCGGAGCCAGCCCCGCGCAAGACTGCGATGCGATCTTTCCCGCGTGAAATCAAGGACTGAAAGGGTATCGACATGACGTCGATCCGACGGCGCATATTGTTTCGCCTGTTCGCGGCAACCATGACGGTTCAACTGGGCCTGCTTGCCGCACAGGCAACGGAAACCGAAACGAAGACCATTTCGCCGGTTGAGACCGACGCCACCAGTCACTCCGGTTTGGAGATGCGGGCGCTGACAGAAGAGGCGCGCCAATACTGCGTCAATATTCGCGATGTGGCCGCCGATGCTCGCTATGCCTGGCAAAAATCGACACTGGAAGCGCTCGACAAACGCCTCGCCGAGCGCATTGCCGCCCTGGAGACCAAGCGCGCAGAATATGAGAGTTGGCTCAAGAAGCGTCAGGACTTCCTCGCCGCTGCCCGCGATGACGTTGTCGCGATCTACGCCAAGATGCGGCCCGACGCGGCGGCCGGTCAGCTGACCGCCCTCGATGACGATATGGCTGCCGCCGTGCTCGCGCGGCTCAATGCGCGTGCCTCCAGTGCCATTCTCAATGAAATGGAACCCGCCCGCGCCTCACAGCTCGCCAGCGCGCTTGCCGGCATGACGGAGCTGTCCGCCAAAGGAGATACGCCTTGAAGCGCGCCCTGCTTCTTATTGCCGGCCTGACGCTCGCCGGCTGCAACACATCCAACGATCTCAATACAGAGCCGGCCATGTCGCAGGTAGGCGCCGCCTTGCCACTCAATGCGCTGACGCCGCAGACGGCGATGTTCCGCGATCCCAACTCGACCTATGTCCGTGGTGGAGAAGGCCTTTTCCGAGACTCCCGCGCCCACCAGGTGGGCGACGTTCTCACCGTCCTGATCCAGATGAACGACAAGGCGGCTCTCGACAACTCGTCGGAGCGTTCGCGTGTCTCCAGTGCCGGCTTCGGTGCGGGCTTCGGCTTCTCGGTCGACGGCGAGGGATCTGACGCCAGCCTCAACGGCAGCACCAACTCGACCTCGAAATCGAAGGGCGAAGGCGCCATCGAGCGCTCGGAAGCCATCAAGGTTACCCTCGCCGCGGTGGTCACCAGCGTTTTGCCCAATGGCAACCTGATCATTTCCGGCTCGCAAGAAATGCGCGTCAATTACGAAATGCGGGTCGTCAACATCCAGGGCATCGTTCGCCAGCGAGACATCTCCGGCAACAATGTCGTGCCCTACGAGAAAATCGCCGAGGCTCGCATTTCCTATGGCGGCAGAGGTCGGCTGACCGAGGTGCAACAGCCTGGTGTGCTCCATCAGCTTTACGATCGCGTGGCTCCGTTCTGAGAGACAGCATGGCCAAGCTCCCACTCCCCGCCGCCCACGAAGCGCCCCCCGCCGAGACCGACACCGAGGTGCGCCGTCTGCCGCCCCCCGAACGCGGTGCCGTGCTGAAGCCGGCGCTTCTGTTGACTGTTCTGGCCGTGGCGGCCGGTCTCGGTCTCGGCGTTCACCTCGTCCGCTATGCACAGATTGCCGACGCCACCAAACAGCAGAGCGTAACGACAGAAGCCGATGGCAACACCCGCCCGTCCAAGCTTTACCGGTTGAAGCCAATCGTCACCAACCTCACCGAGCCAGCCGACATCTGGTTGCGTCTCGACGCCGCGGTCGTCTTCGAGGACGAGATGCCCAACTCCGAGATCGTTTCCGCGGAGGTCTCCGAGGATCTGCTCGCCTTTCTGAAGACACTGAAAGTCGGACAGCTGGAGGGCGCAACACAACTCCAGCATCTGCGCGAGGACCTCAAGGATCGAGTTGCCATCCGGTCGGGCGGCGACGTGAAGGAACTCATCATCGAAAGCCTGGTCGTCCAGTGAAAAAACACCTGCTCGCCGCCCCATTGTTGGCCGTTTCGCTGCTCGCAGTCACGAGCGCGCCGGCACTCGCTCAGATCCCGGGTCTAGGAACGGGAGTCCCCGACCTCAGCTCGTTGATACCTGCAGGCGAAGGAACCGCTTCGGGGCGCATCGTCCAGCTTGTTGCGTTGCTGACCGTATTGTCGGTCGCACCCGGGCTGCTGATCATGGTGACAAGCTTCACCCGTATCGTGGTCGCGCTGTCCTTCCTGCGCTCCGGCATTGGCTTGCAAACCACGCCCGCCAATCTCATCCTGATCAGTCTCGCACTGTTCATGACCTTCTATGTCATGGCGCCAACCTTCGACCGAGCCTGGAACGATGGCGTATTGCCGCTGACGCGCAACGAGATCTCAGAAGAAGTCGCGTTCGGAAAGATCGCCGATCCGTTCCGGGACTTCATGGCTCAGCGTGTCCGCGACAAGGACCTCAAGCTTTTCGATGACCTTGCCGCCGAGCATCTTGGCATCAAGTCCAATGGCGGCGCGACGCCCCTCAGAGTGCTCATTCCCGCCTTCATGACCTCGGAACTGCGGCGCGGCTTCGAGATCGGCTTCCTGATCGCCCTGCCCTTCCTGGTGATCGATATGATCGTGGCTACCCTCACCATGTCCATGGGCATGATGATGCTGCCCCCGACCGTGCTGTCGCTACCTTTCAAGGTGCTGTTCTTCGTACTGATCGATGGCTGGAACATGCTTGTGGGCGGCTTGGTTCGATCTTTCTTCTAGCCCGGAACGCCTCGATTCACGAAAGCCTGCTCCCTGAACGGAGTGGGCTTTTGCATTTCCGCCTGGTATCCACCGTCACCGAACAGGCTCAAGGCGCAATCGCAACGCGTCAGCTTCGCGCAAGCCTGATCCAGCAAGGTGAAGCCATGGCAGGTTGGATCGCTCAGCGAACCAGGAGGATCCAAGGGCATGATGCCGCTCCTGTCATCCCGGTGAAAACCCGGAATGTCCCATCTCACTAATCTACAAAAGGGACATACAAAAATGGCCAGCCTTCTGACCAACGCAGCGGCAATGACCGCCCTCCAGACCCTCGCGTCCACCAACAAGTCGCTCGACACGACGCAGAACCGCATTTCCACCGGCCTGCGTATTTCGTCAGCTTCCGACGGTGCCGCTTACTGGTCGATTGCCACCACCATGCGTTCCGACAACAAGTCGCTGTCTGCCGTGCAGGACAGCCTTGGGCTCGGCGCCGCTACGGTGGACGTGCAGTACACCGCCCTTGACGCCACCGTCGACCAGCTGACCGAAATCGGCAAGCTGCTCGTCAGCGCCAAGACCCCGGGCGTCAACCGCGGCCAGATCCAGCAGGACATCAAGGCCCGTCTCGGCCAGATGAACTCCATCGCCTCGTCGTCGGTGTTCAACAGCGAGAACTGGCTTTCGGTCGACTCGTCTGCTGCCAACTATAACAAGGACAAATCGGTCGTCGCGTCCTTCTCGCGTGTCGGCGATGCGATCTCCATCGAGACGATCAAGGTCGACGTCGACCAGATCAAGCTCTACGACGCCAGCACGACTGCGACCGCCACTGGCACCGCTCCCACCACCGATGCCGCTGGCATGGCTGCTGGTGCGGTAAAGATCGGCGGAGAAGGTCTGTTCGACTCTACGTGGGGTATTACGACCTCCAACGGTGCGGCAACGCCGGTCTATACGGCCCAGACGCTGAAGATCAAGGACCTCGACATCTCCGCGTTGACCGACTCGGCCGGTGACCAGGAAAAACTGTCGGCCTATATCTCGATCGTCGACGGCGCGCTCAGCAAGCTGACCGACAGCGCCTCCAACCTGGGCGCCGTCAAGAACCGCATCGACACGCAGAAGGACTTCGTGCAGTCGCTGACCGATGCCATCGGTCGTGGTATCGGCCAGCTTGTCGACGCCGACATGAACGCTGAATCGACCCGCCTCCAGGCTCTGCAGACCCAGCAGCAGCTCGGTATCCAGGCGCTGTCGATCGCCAACTCCAACAGCCAGAACATTCTGTCGCTGTTCCGCGGCTAAGCGATCACCACCCGCTAGAAGCCGTAGAAGCCACGTCCCACTGGGGCGTGGCTTTTTCCTTGGAAGCAATGCTCGCGCAAGTTTGCCGGTCGACACTGGCAAGCAGACACCCGGCTGCAGGCCGGCTTCGCCCCTGACGCAACGGACCGCATCGAGATCAACAGATGACCGCTCGCGAACACGCTGAAACTCTCTGGATCAATCTCCTCGACCTCGGCCCGCGACGGCTCGCCGCCCTTGCGATGATCGCTGTCGCCATGATGGGGCTGATCGCCGGCTCCGCCTATTATCTGAGCCGACCTCAGTTCACGGTGCTCTATACCGGTCTGGAGAACGGAGATGCCTCGCGTATAGGCTCTGCGTTGACAGACGCCGGTATCTCGTTCGACGTCAGCGCCGATGGCGGTACCGTCTACGTGACGCCGGCCCAGACCTCGCAGGCGCGCATGCTGCTTGCCGAAAAAGGTCTGCCTCGCAGTGCCGCAGCCGGCTACGAGCTGTTCAACGAACTCGGCTCCCTCGGCCTTACCTCCTTCATGCAGGAGGTAACGCGCGTGCGGGCACTCGAGGGCGAACTCGCCCGTACCATCCAGACGATGAAGGGGGTCAAGGCGGCGCGCGTTCACATCGTGTTGCCCGACCGAGCCTCATTCCGCCGCGATCAACAGCCGCCTTCAGCTTCGGTGATCATCCGCACCGACGTTCCTGAAGACGTCAGGATGGCCGAAGCGATCCGCCAACTGGTGGCCGGCGGCGTACCGGGACTTGGTGTCGATCATATCACTGTTCTCGATACCGAAGGCAGCGTGCTGGCCTCGGGTGAAGATGCGACGACACTGCCGGGAAGCAAGACCAATCGTCTGGAACGTACCGTCGCAACCGGCATCGAAGCCAACATCCGCCACGCTCTGACGCCCTACCTTGGAGCTGACAACTTCCAGATCAGTGTCGCTGCCGAACTCAACACCGATCGCACGCACACCAATCAAACCCTGTACGATCCGGAGTCGCGGGTCGAACGCTCGGTCCGCACCGTGCGCGAAAGCGGCAACACACAGAACTCCAGTCAGGATCCGCCAACGACCGTCGAGCAAAACCTGCCTGAGGAGACCGTGCAGTCCACCAATCCCGCCGACCGTTCCAGCGAGGAAAACCAGCGTCGCGAGGATCTGACCAACTACGAGATATCTACCACCACCAAGGAGGTGATCAGCGACGGCTATCAGGTGAAGTCGCTGTCGGTCGCCCTCATCGTCAACCGCGCCCGCATCGCGCAGTCGCTAGGCGAAAACCCCAAGCCTGAAGCGGTCGAGGCTCGGGTCACGGAGATGCGCAACCTCGCGGCCTCCGCAGCCGGCCTCAACGAGGGACGCGGCGACCGCATCCAGGTCACCGCCGTCGATTTCGCCGACAATTATGCCGACATGCAGCCCGTGCCACCGCTGACCTTCAAGGACGTGCTGCTGCGCCAGGCCGGGACGGTCGTCAACGCACTGGCCATCCTCGCAGTCGCGCTGCTGCTCATCTGGTTCGGCCTGAGGCCGGCGATGAATGCCCTCCTGCCGCGCCTTGAGACAAAAACCGAAGAGAAGGAAGCCGCTGTCGCCTTGCCCGACGCTTCCGGCGACACGGTCGCCGCTCTCGCCGGAATTCCTCAGACAGCGCTTCCGTCCGGAGAAGCCACTGGCTCGATGCAGCATCTGATCGAGGACATGAACGCGCGCATGCGCAACTCGCCCCTCAAGGTGCTGGAACAGCTCGTTGAGATGGATGAGGAGCAGGCAGCAAGCATCCTGAGGCAGTGGATGAGCGAAGAGGAGGCCGCCTGATGCTTCGCTCGGCCACCGACGTGATTGCCATCTTCGATCTCGATCGTCCCGATCCGCCACCGGTTCCGCTTGAGGCCGAACCTCCAATCGAACCGCTTGGCTACTCGGTGGCCGAGGAGATCGAGCGCCGGGTCGCGGAAGCCGTGGCCACCGTGCGAACCGAAGAGCGTGCCGACGCCGAGTGGCAGCTGACCGAGGCTCTGGCCGAACAGGCACGAACGCTTCGTGCCGAGTACGAGACAGACCGCAAGACCTGGGTCGAGGAGCAATCCGACCGGATCGCCGCCGCTATGGAAGAGAGGTTCGCAGCGCTCAACAAACAGCTCGGCATCGCCGCTGCCCGCGCCCTCAGGCCATTCCTCTTCGAGCAGTTGATCGAACGGTCGGTCACGGATCTGGCGGCCTGCGTCGAACGTCTCACCACCGACGGTACGGCACCGGTCTTCGAGATAACCGGTCCGGCCGACCTGCTCGAACGGCTCGCCGAAAAGCTTGGCGAACATGCCGCAGCCGTTTCCTTCCGGCCCGACGACCGTACCGACATCGTCGTAACGGCAGGGGAAACCTTGATCGAGACCCGCCTCCGGGAATGGGTCGCCCGCCTCCTTCCCACTGAAGAGTAAGCACCATGAGTGCCGAGCCCCCGGAAATCATCTTTGTTCGCCGGTCGCTGCATCGAAGAACAGAGGCGCCTCAGCACGGGGTGTGGAAGATCGCCTATGCCGATTTCATGACGGCCATGATGGCCTTTTTCCTGGTCATGTGGCTGCTGAACGCCACCGACCAGAAGACGCGCGAGGCGGTTGCCAGCTATTTCAACCCGATCAAGCTCGCCGAGGCCACCGTCGACAAGAA